>NZ_VFON01000001.1:1975518-2634024 GCF_006716085.1 Leucobacter komagatae
GGGCGAAGAGGCCCGTGTCTCCGACCTTGTGCCCTCGCGCCTCGTCATTCGCGACCGCTGCGAGGCGCTCGTCATCGCGAAGGGCTACCCAAACGTCAGCCCCCTCGGCTTTCACACGACGCACCCGGCGACGGTCGAGTACCTCTGCGGGCTGTTCGACGCGGTGTGGGCCCGCGCCCTTCCCGTCTCAGCGCCGAGGCTCGACGCGCAGGCGGTTCTCTCCCCCGAGCAGGTGCAGCTGCTGCAGTACCTCGTGCTCGGCAGGACGGATGCGAGCATCGCCCGCTCCCTCGGTGTGAGCGAGCGTACGGTGCAGCGGCAGGTGCAGGCGATCCAGCACGCGCTCGGCGCGAAGGGCCGGTTCCACCTCGGCGTCTGCATCGGTGAGTACCTCGCCGGCCACGATAGCCATCAAACGCAGCAGATCGCGGTGCCCGTGACCCCGTAGGGGCACGCGCACCGCGACCTGTTTGCTGCGGCGAGGCCGCGGTTAGCGGCCCTGAGCCGCGGTTACCGGCGCTCAGTAATGAGCGACAACGCTGACATTGTCGAACGCCTCGGCACCGTAGAGGGTGACGTAGTTCCACCCCGAAGCCGGCCAGTCGAGCACGACCTGCTCGTTGTTGCCAGCGTTCGTCGAGCGACCCTGGTGGTTGTTCTGGCTGGCCCAGCCGCCGCTGCCGACGTAGAGGTCAGCGTTGCCGGTGCCGCCGCCCGCGGTGATCGTGAGGCGGGGCGTGCCCTCGGGAACCCAGACCATGAGGTAGTCGGAGTCGCCCTCGCCACCCGAGCGCTCCATCCGACCGCACACCTGGCCGAGCGACCGGGTATCGGGGTCATCGCAGACGGGGATCTCCCAGGTGTTCTCCCCGCCGGTTCCCGGCCCGGTCTCTTCATCGCCAACGACGGTCACCTTGCGGGTCGCCGAAGCCGTCGCACCATTGTTGTCGGTCACGGTGAGCTTCACCGTGAACTCACCAGCGGCGGCATAGGTCACGACCGGGCTCTGCTCGGTCGAGGTCTCGCCGTTGCCGAGATCCCACGCCCAACTCGCGATCGAGCCGTCGGCGTCCGTCGACCCGTCGGTCAGCGTGACCTTCAGGCCTTCGATAGCCGCGGTGAACGCCGCGGTCGGGGGCGTGTTGGTCTCGGGCTGCTCGCCGCCGAGCTCGACCCCGCAGTTGCCTGCGGCGCACTCGGCGAGGTACCCGGCGAACTCGGCGTCGTACGACGTGCCGATGCTGTTCTTCAGGTAGGCGCGGGCCGCGTTCCAGTCGCCCGAGCGGTAGTGACCGAGCACGGTCTGCATCTCTGCTGGGTGCTTGTTGAGCATGAAGCTCACCGCGAGGTAGCCCCACCTGTAGATGCGGTCGGTGCCGTGGTCGTACGTCGTATCGAACAGCTCGCTGAGCTTGTACGTGCCAGCCGCGGCGAGGTTCTGCGCCTCGGTGTACGCGAGGCCGCGGTAATGGTACGAGATGTACTCGGCGAAGCCCTCAACCCACCAGATGGTCGGGGTGAGCATGTTCTCACCGAAGTCGCCGTGCATGTTGAAGCGGCCGTCGAGGTAGTGGGTGTACTCGTGGTTCAGGTTCCAGATCGCGAACGCGGGGCGCAGCCACTCGGCTTCGTACGCAATGAATCGCGCCTGGTTGTTCGCCTGCGACGGGTCGCCCTCGAGGTACATGCCGCCGTTGTTGGTGTCGATGTCGAACAGGGTGCCGGCGTACGACTGATAGTCGTCGCTCGAGTCGAAGACGACGACCTCGATGTTCGTGTTGATGTCGCCTGGGACGGGGCCCGGATCCTTCGCGACGGCGTGGAAATACGCGTCCTGCGCGAGCAGGCTGTTACAGCTCTCGGTGAGCTGGCCCTGCGTCATCTCCTGCGCCCGGATGGTGATGCTCGGGCTGCAAACGTGCGAGACGGGAAGCACGAATGCCTCGATCTGCTCTTGCAGGTTGCAGATGCCGTAGTAGCTGCAGTTGTCGCGGTCGTACCAGTCGGCCATCGTGGCGACGGCGACCCAAAGCGCCGACCCTGGGCCGTCGAGCGAGTTGCCGTCGAGGATCGCCTTGACGTGTGGCTTCGCTGCGGCCTTCACCTGCGGATCGCCGAGGAACCGGCCGAGCTCGCGGCCAGCGTTCGTCACGAGGTACGCGCGCGGCGTCTGCAGGAGGCCAGCGTTCGTGACGGTGAAGTTGCGGAGCGTCTGCAGGATCGACGGGTCGGCCGCGACCGCGGTCACGAACGCGGGAACCTGGTGCCCGCGGAAGAGCACGGTGTAGCTCGCGTTCACGGCGTTCAGCATCCACCACGACGAGTCGTAGCTCGCCTTGTAATCGGTGAGCAGGTGCTTCACCACGAACAGGTACCGGTCGTTCAGCTCTGCGCTGTCGATCAGCGTGACGGCCTCGGAGAGCGTCTCGCCGTTCGCGTCAGAGACGTCCTTCGAGTGCGGGTTCGCAAAGAAGGTGTCGAGTGCACCGGTCATTGCGGTGCGGAGCGCGTTCCCGTACGCCGGTACGCTCGCCGAGTTGTAGTACTGCACGTAGTAGCCCGCGCGCAGGAACAGCACGAACTGCGCCGCAGAGGTCGAGTTGTTGCCCGGGTAGGTCTCCGAGATCGTGCGCAGCGCGTTCGCGGCGCTCACCATCTTGGCTTCGGAGAAGACCTGGGCGGCCTGGCTCCCCGTCACCGAGAACAGCGTGTTGATGCAGTCGGTGCTGCTCGCGGCGATGAGGTCTGTGAGCGCCTTGCCAGACGCAGCGGCGAAGTCGGCCTTCGTGCACTCGGCCTTCGCCGCACGCGCGCCCTGAGCCCGCTGTTTCTCGGAGCCCGCCTGCATCGAGGGGCGGTTGGGCGCCTCCAGCTCGTCGGTCGCCTCGACGCGCAGCGTCTCGGGGTTCGCCGAGAGCGGCGGGAGCGCTGAGTCTTCGCCGTCACCGTTCGGGTTGAGCAGCCCCGAGATATACGCCGGTGCCGTCTCGTCGGCGGGCGCCTCTGTCTCGCCCGTCGTACCGAGCGCGGCGGCCGGCGCCGTAAAGGCGAGCCCCGCGCAGACCGCGATGCCGAGGAGCATCGTCGCTCCCCGCCGCATCGTTCGTTCTGTCATTATGTCCTTCTTTCCTGTCGTACTGCGCACGATTGCGCGCGGCAGCGCCGCGGCCTCCCTGCCTCGATTCGGGCGCGCCAAAGCATCGCCCCGGCCGTACGCCGAGGCTGCGAAGACTTACCCTGCGGTCAGTGTGGCACAGGGTCAGAAGACCCGCCAAGGTCGGAAACACGTCACCTCTTGGCGGGGGTGCGCCACGGGCGAGTTGCGGCCGCAACTGCCTAGAATGGAGGCAGGGGCGCACCCGTGGTGGCGCGACGCAGCGCTCGGGGCCCCGGAAGGACAGCGCACCGTGAACGTTGCACAACTCACCAGTCGCCTTGAGGCGCTGCTTCGGGAGGCCAGCGAGGCACCCGGGCCGCGGGATGAGAATCCGCTGACGCTCGGCAGCGAGGTTCGCTCGTCCGCGGAGCTCCGCACGCTGTTTGTCGCGCTCGGCGCGCAGGCGAAGCAGACGCTCGACGTGCTGGGCGCCGCACCGGCAGCGGCATTCGCGCACTGGGATGCGCTGCCACCGCTGCGCGCGGCGAGCCCGGTACGTGTCAGGCGGGTGCTCTCGCCGACCGAAGACGGCACTCCCTCAGAGGACGCGCTGCGCTTCTCGGAGCTCGCCTCGATGCACCTCGTCGTGCGCGACGGTGCCGAGGCCCTCCTCGCCGTTCCGACGAGCGCGGAGAACGCGGAGAGCGACGCTGTCCTCGCGATCCATGCGACGCACCCCGCGCTCGTCGACTACCTCATGGTGGTGTTCGAGAGCGCGTGGGCCCACGCGCTGCCGCAGGCGCACGCGCTCCCGGGCAGGCTCGGCGACGGGTTTTCGCACGAGGAGCTTGAACTGCTCGACCAACTGCTGCTCGGCCTCACGGACTCGAGCATCGCCCGCGCGCTCGGTGTCAGCGTCCGCACCGTGCAGCGGCGCGCGCAGGCGCTCCAGCGCCGCCTGGGCGTGAGCCGCAGGTTTCAGCTCGGCATGCGGGTCGGGCTCGACGGGTTCCCCGCGCGCTAGCGGGTCGGGGCTTCGCTTCGCCCAAACATCCAGTCGAGCTTCGGTTCGACGATCGGCCGGAAGACCACCGAGACCGGCTTGGTAGAGAGCAGCACTGCGATACCTGCGGCGATCGCCGTAAGCAGCACGATGCCGAGCCAGCCGAGGGCCCCGATCGAATCGACGACGCCCGACTCGCGCAGCGCCCACACGACGACCCCGTGCAGCAGGTAGACGTAGAGGGTGCGTGCGCCCCACACTGTCGCGATCGAGTGCTTCCTCGAGATCACCACGAGCAGGGCGAACGTCATCGCCGCTGCGAGAGCGATGAGGATCGCGCCGACCAGGATCCCGCTCGCGGCGAGCCCAAACCAGCCGCCGGCGTCGTTCGCATTCCAGCCGCCGATCGGCGCCTTCGCGAACATCCAAGCGTAGCTGTCGCGGTGCGTGAGCCACCGATCGATGCGCCAGAACCCGCGGAACCCGCCCGGAAGCAGCGCTACGGCAGCGATCGCCGCGGCGACGCCCGCGAGGAGCGCCCAGGCGCTAACGCGAAGCCCGCGCGACGGCCGCTCAAACCAGGCCCCCGAGAGCCAGCCCCGCTCGCGCGCGAGCCACGCGCCGACAAAGAAGGGCAGGAACGCGAGCGTACGGGCAGCCGAGAAGTTCACGCCAATGGCGGGGAGCAGCGGGGCGATGAGCGCGAGCCCCGTCGCGAGCGCGAGCGGGTGCCTAAATCTCGCGATGTAGGGAAGCAGGATCCGCATCGTCGCAAGCGTCACCAGGAACCACAGCGTCCAGGCAGGGCTCACCAGGAAGCTCTGACTGAGTTTCTTGCCCTCGACGACGCCGTGCAGCAGCGCCCAAATGCCTTCCCAGGCGCCCCAGACGACGAGCAACTGCACGGTCGAGGCTATCGCCTTCGGAGTCACCTCCGGCTTCGAAAACAGCCCGGAGAGCGCAATCATCGCGGGCATGTGAAACAGGTAGATGTACGCGTACAACCCGAAACCGAGCTCGGTGTCGGTGCGCACCGTCGAGATCAGGTGGCCGATCACGACGAGCACAATAAGCGCAAAACGCGCGTTGTCCCAGAGGGCGACGCGCGTTTTAGCGGGTGATGCTTGAGTAGCCAGGGCTAGACCATCTTCGTGACCTGGTCGAAGCCAAGCTCGACCGGAGTCTCACGCTCGAACAGCGACACCAGAACGGTGAGCTTGCCGGCGGCCGGGTTGATCTCGCTGATCGTGCCGGGAAGGCCCTCGAACGAGCCCGACTTAATGGTGATGGTCTCGCCGATCTCGAAGTCGATCTCGACCTGGCCCATCGCCACGGCAGTCGCGGGGGCCTTGCCCTTTGCGGTCGCTGCGGGCTCGAGCTCGACGGTGCTCTTCAGCATCTCGAAGGCCTCGTTGATGCGCAGCGGCACGGGGTTGTGAGCGTTACCGACGAAGCCGGTCACGCCGGGCGTGTGACGCACGACAGACCAGGTGCTCTCGGTGAGGTTCATGCGGACGAGCACGTAGCCGGGGATCCGCACGCGGGTCACCATCTTGCGCTGGCCGTTCTTGACCTCCATGACCTCTTCCATCGGGACCTGGATCTCGTAGATGTCATCTACGGCGCCCATGACCTCGCGACGGTTCCAGAGGTTCGACTTCACCTTGCGCTCGTAGCCGGCGTAGGTGTGGATAACAAACCACTTGCCCGGGCGGCGGCGCAGGTCCTTCTTGAAAGCCTTGTAGGGGTCTTCAGCGGACTCTGCCGCCTCGCCCTCTTCAGTCGACTCTTCGTCGACGATTGCGTTCGCTGCGGCCTCGGCCTCATCGACCGAATCGATGTCGAGTGCGTCTTCGACTGCCGCGTCGACCTCGGGGTCGGCAACGTTCGCCAGCGCGTCAAGCGCCGCGTCGAGCTCTGACTCGGGTGTGGTGCTGTTCTCGGACGTCATCTCAGTCGTGCCTTCTCGTTCGTTGCGGGTATGGATCGTCTGGGCTTAGCGAAGTGGCGTGCCGAAGACGAAGAGGGTGACGAAGCCGAAGAGCTTGTCGAGTACCCACACCAGCGCCATCATGACGACCACGAAGGCCAGTACGACGAGGGTGAACCGAACGAGCTCTTTGCGAGTCGGGGTAACGACCTTCTTCAGCTCTGAAAAGACTTGCTGAATGAACAGGATGATTCGACCGAAGAAGCCGCGCTTGCGGTCATCCTTCTTCGCTGGCTCGACGTTGCCGCCGTTCTCAGCGAGCTCAGTGCTACTCATCGGTTGTCCTTTCAGTGCCCTGGCCTAACGACCAGGCGTGGCAGGGCGGACAGGACTCGAACCTGCAACCTACGGTTTTGGAGACCGTTGCGCTACCAATTGCGCCACCACCCTAAAAGGTGAGACCCCGCCTTACAAACTGTGCTTTTGGGCACAACCGATAATGGCAGAAGTCAATGCCTAGCTATTACTGTACGCGATCCCGTGGCCCTTGTCGAACTGAGTTTGGTGCAGCCTGCGTGTCGGGTGTGGCGCGGCACCGTTTCCTCCCCGCGAACGCGCGCCGGCATGCGCGCAGGAGTAGGCTTATCGCGTGACCGAAACCAACCGTTTGTCAAAGAAGATCGCCGCTATCGCAGAGTCAGCCACGCTCAAGGTTGACTCGAAGGCAAAGGCTCTCCAAGCCGAAGGCCGCCCCGTCATCAGCTTTGCCGCAGGCGAGCCTGATTTCGCCACCCCAGAGCACATCGTCGAGGCCGCACGCAAGGCGCTCGACGACCCCAAGAACTTCCGGTACACGCCGGCCGTCGGCCTCCCCGCGCTGCGCGAGGCCATTGTCCGCAAGACGAAGCGTGACTCGGGCCTCGACATCACCCCCGCACAGGTGATCGTCACCAACGGTGGCAAGCACGCCGTCTACTCGGCTTTCCAGACGATCCTTGATCCGGGCGACGAGGTCATCCTCCCCGCGCCGTACTGGACGAGCTACTCCGAAGAGATCAAGCTCGCTGACGGCACAGCCGTCGAGGTCTTCGCCGGCGCCGACCAGGGCTACAAGGTCACCGTCGAGCAGCTCGAGGCCGCCCGCACCGACCGCACCAAGGCGCTGCTCTTCTGCTCGCCCTCGAACCCGACGGGCGCCGTTTACACGCCCGAGGAGACGAAGGCGATCGGCGAGTGGGCCCTCGCGAACAACCTCATCGTCGTCTCTGACGAGATCTACCAGAACCTCACCTACGACGGGGTCCGCGCGATCTCGATCGTCGAGGCCGTCCCCGCGCTCGCCGACAACACGATCCTCGTGAACGGCGTCGCGAAGACCTACGCGATGACCGGCTGGCGCATTGGTTGGTTCATCGGCCCGGCAGACCTCGTGAAGGGCGCCGCGAACCTCCAGTCGCACATGACCTCGAACATCAACAACATCGCGCAGATCGCTGCGGCCGCCGCGCTCGACGGCCCGCAGGAGCCGATCGAGGAGATGCGCCAGGCGTTCGAGCGCCGCCGCGGCCTCATCGTCGCCGAGCTCAACAAGGTTCCGGGCTTCCACTGCCCGATGCCCGAGGGCGCGTTCTACGCCTACGTCGACGTGACCGCGGCGCTCGGCCGCGAGATCCGCGGCGTGACGCCGACGACCTCGCTCGAGCTCGCCGACCTCATCCTCTCCGAGGCCGAGGTTGCCGCGGTGCCCGGCGAGGCGTTCGGCCCGTCGGGGTACCTCCGCTTCAGCTACGCACTGGGCGACGAGGCCATTGTCGAGGGCGTTCGCCGCATCCAGGCGCTGCTCTCGGAGTAAGCGTCAAGCGGCGCACTGCACCACGAGCACGACGGTCGGCCCGGGCATTGCCCGGGCCGACCGCGTTTATCGGGGCAGTTTCGACGGCTGGGCCGCCGCTACTCGCCAATGGTGGCGAGGAACACCTCTCCGCTGCCGGTGAGGTGGATCGGCTCACCGGCCGACACGTACAGCGACTGCCCGCGGGCGACGTTTGCCATCTCCGCGAGCTCTGACTCGGGTCGCGACACGAGCACGCGGCCCGCCGTCACGATGAGCACGACCGGTGCGGGGGCTTCAACGACGACCTCGGCGGCAGCGCCCTCGAGGCGCTCCCCGCCCAGCAGCTCGGCGTCGCTGAACGCGCCGCCAGCCCCCAGGTCGTCTTCGTTCTCCACCCGCGCCCTGAAGAGCGTGAAGTCTGGCACCCCGGGCCGCCAGGCGCAGAGCCCCGCCGCGACGCGCTCCCCGCGCATGCGCGGCTCTCCGAGCTCGCTGAAGTGCAGGATCCGCAGCATCTCGGGGATATCGATGTGCTTCTGCGTGAGACCAGCGCGGAGCACGTTGTCAGACGCAGCCATCACCTCAACGGCGATCCCACCGAGGTACGCGTGGAGCTGGCGGGCGCCGAGGTAGACGGCCTCGCCCGGTGCGAGCCGTACGTGATGCAGCAGCAGCGACACGAGCACCCCGGGGTCACCGGGGTAGTGCTGGGCGAGCCCCCGCAGGCACTCGAGTCGGTCGGGGTGGACGGCGGGCTGCGATCCTACGCCGATCGCGTCGACGACCGCGCGCTGCGCCTCCTCAACATCGGCTCCGCCCGAGAACGCCCACCGCATGAACGCCTCGCGGGCCGCCTCCGGTTCCGCGCCGACCAGGCGGTCAGCGGCCTCCCAAAGGATCCCGCCGCCGAGCGGCGCGGCCGCGGCGAGCGCCCGCAGATCCATCACGGTGTCAGCGAGCGAGCGGAACCCGCTGAGCGCGGTCACCTCGCTCAGCGCGACGAGCAGCTCGGGCTTGTGGTTCGGGTCGCGGTAGTTCCGGTTCGGCGCGTCAACGGGCACGCCGGCGGCGTTCTCCGCCGCGAAGCCCTCCGCGGCCTGCGCCTCGTTCGGGTGCACCTGCAGCGACAGCGGAGCCCCGATCGCGAGCACCTTGAGGAGAAACGGCAGCGGGCCGCCGTTCACGCCGTAACGCTCCGGATCCTGCTCGATCAGCTCGATCAGCGTGTGCGGCACCGGCGTCGCCTTCGCGACGCTCGCCGGGCTACCCGGGTGATCGCCGAGCCACAGCTCCGCCTGCGGCTCGCCCGTCGGCTCGTGACCCAGCATCGCGGGCAGTGCGTCCGTTGAGCCCCACGCGTACGCACGCGGGGTGTTCTCGATGAAGATCAGCACCATGCTCCCTGTAGTACCTGGATGCTCTACCATACCGGGTATGGCCAACAGCAAGACAAGACTCGGGGTGAGCGCGTACGCGATCGTCGTGTTTGTCTTCACACTCGCCAGCAACGGCGTACGCAACCTCGTCGGATGGCCGGCCTTCATCGCCCTCGCGGTCGTCATCGCGGCGGTCGGTGGAATCATGTTTCTGCGGATGCGACCAGAGCGGTTCCGCTGGTACCGGCTCCCCGCGCCGATCTATCTCTTCCTCGCGCTCGCGACGCTGTCGATCCTGTGGTCGCAGTACCGGCTCGAGAGCGTGCTCGGCGTCGTCGCGCAGCTACTCACCACGCTTGTCGCGGTCGCGCTCGCGTTCATCCTCACCTGGCACGAGGTGCTGCGCACCCTCGGCACCGCGCTTCGGTACGTCATCGGGCTCTCGTTCGTGTTCGAGATGTGGGTGTCACTGTTCCTGCGGAAGCCGCTGCTGCCGTGGTGGATCGAGCTCACCCCAGAGCAGCAGGAGAAACCCCCGAAACTCCTGTACTGGAGCCGCGACCTCCTGTTCGAGGGCGGGCCCATCCAGGGCCTCGTCGGGAGTTCGACCCTCCTCGGGTTCATCGGCCTCATCGGCCTCATCATTTTCACCATCCAGCTGCGCGCGAAGCTCGTCACGCGCTTCGCCGGCTGGTTCTGGGTCGCGATGTCGCTCGCGACGCTCGCGCTCACCCGCTCCGCGACCGTCACGGTCGCGCTCGTGGCCGTCGTTATCGCGCTCGCGTTCGCGCTGTGGGCCCGCCGTTCGGGGCCGGTGGGGCGCGTTCCGGTCTACATCACCGGCGCCGCCGTGCTCGCGCTGCTCGCCGGGCTGGCGGTGTTCGCGCGCTCGTGGATCTTCTCGCTGCTCGGCAAGAGCAGCGACCTCACGGGCCGCGTCGACACCTGGGATGGCGTGATCAGCCTCGCGCAGCAGCGGCCGTGGTTCGGCTGGGGCTGGATCAGCTACTGGGCGCCCTGGGTTGAGCCCTACAAGTCGCTCGACGTGCAGGGCGGCATCCCCGTCATGAGCGCGCACAACGCGTGGCTCGACGTCTGGCTGCAGCTCGGCCTCATCGGCCTGCTGATCTTCGTGCCGCTCGTCGCGCTCACGCTCTGGCGCGTCTGGTTCCGCGCCGTTGACCAGCCGCGGCGCGGCTTCGGCCCCCCGCTCCCCTACGCAACGAGCGCGCTCTGGCCCTTCCTGCTGATGGTCGCGCTCGTCGTGCAGTCGTTCGCGGAGAGCCGGATGCTTATTGAGAGCGGCTGGCTGCTGCTCATCTTGCTCGCGGTGAAGTCGCGGTTCGACTTCGAACTGCCGTCGCTCGACGCCGAGCCGCAGCGCGTGCCGTGGCGGCAGGTGCCGATTCCGCGCGACCACGCGCCGGCCGTCACCGGGCGGTAGTGGCGCCGGTTGGGCCGCTTGGGCTTTCCGGCGGGTTGGGCCTTCCGGCGGGTTGGGCCTTTGCGGGGCTTGGTAGAATTGGCCCCGTGAACCTCAGCTCTGAGCGCCTGCACAAGCTGCGGGCCGACGCCCGCCTCGAACGCGAGACCATTCTCGAGTATCGGGTGCGCGGCGGCCAGGATCCTGCCGTTGCGTACGAGGAGGTCCCCGAGCTCGACGACTTCGTCGTCGCCGCGCTGCGCGATGAGCTGCTGGAAGACCGCGGACAGCTCGCGGAGTACGGGCTCGCCAGGCTCGCTGCCCAAACTTCAGGCCCCGACGCTGACACTCACCGCGCCAACGCTGATCGCGTCGAATTCGAGCTGCTCCGCGAGATCGCAGACTCGGTGCCCGAGCTCGCTATCGCGGTATGGCGGGCGGCGGGCAAGCTCGACGTGGAGTAGGTGGGCGGCGCCCCTCTGAGCACTGTCTCGTTCTAAGGAACTGCTTTTCGCGCGCTGATAGATTGATTCGGTGAGCACGACTTCAGCACCGGCCAAGGAGCCCTTGGCGCCATCCCGGTCGAAGGTGCGGGGCGACATTCAAGCGCTGCGCGCCGGGGCCGTCGCCCTTGTCGTCGCAAATCACTTGTGGCCTACCCGCCTCACCGGTGGCTTTGTCGGAGTCGACGTCTTCTTTGTAATTTCAGGGTTCCTCATCACTGCCCACCTTCTCGGCGAGATTCGCCACTCAGGCACGGTCTCGCTCCCCAAGTTCTACGCTCGGCGGGCGCGTAGGCTCCTGCCGGCTGCGCTGCTTGTCGGCGTGGTGACGCTCGCTGCGACGCTCGTGTGGATTCCGGCCGAGCGATGGGCTCGGATCGCGCGCGAGGTCTTCGCGTCCGCGGCCTACTTTGAGAACTGGATGCTCACGGCGTCTGCCGTGAACTACTCGGATCGCGGACAAGTGGCAACGCCCGCGCAGCACTACTGGTCATTGTCCGTCGAGGAACAGTTCTACCTGCTGTGGCCGCTCACACTCCTACTTCTAGGGTGGCTACTTGCCCGCAAGTTTTCTGGCCGGATCGCGGGGCGACGGGCCTACCTCGCTCTCGCTATTCTGGTACTCGCGGCGGCCTCACTCGCTTTCTCGCTCTGGCAGACGAGCACCAACCCCTCGGCTTCGTACTTCAACACGTTTGGCCGTGCTTGGGAGTTCATGGTCGGTGCGCTCATCGCCACCCTCATGCCAGCACTCAGCGAGTGGTTCGTTCGTTCCCGGACACTGGCGCTGCGCGGTGTGCTGCAACTCGTCGGGTACTCGATGATCCTCTTCTCTGCCGCGACGTTCTCAGAGGCAACTGCGTTCCCGGGGCCCTGGGCGCTCGTCCCAGTCGTCGGTACCGCACTGGTAATCGCGCTGGGGCCAGAGATACCCCGATGGAGCCCCGCGCGAGTGGCGGACTGGCGCCCGGTAAGGTACCTCGGCGATATCTCCTACTCGCTGTATCTGTGGCACTGGCCCGTTATCGTCATCATGCCGTTCGCTCTCGCGCGAGATGTCGGGACGCTCGACAAACTCGTCATGCTTGCACTCAGCCTCGTGCTCGCAATGCTCACCAAGCGTTTTGTTGAGGACCCGGGCAGAACTAAGCTCTTCGCTGGCGCGCGACCTCGCCGAACCCTCGTAGCAACTCTCGCGTCGGTGGCGAGTGTTGCGCTCATGGCCGGGGGTGTCACCTACGCCGCTTCGGCCATCGAGGCACGCGAAGCAGCACGCATCGACGCGGCCGTGGGGTCGGGGTGCTTCGCCGCCGAGGCACTCTCACCAGGCAACAACTGTGAAGAACCGTTTGGGCCTGCGTTGTTCCCGGCTGGTGCGGAGTCGGACGCCCCCTGGAAGACCGTCGCTCCAGAGTGTGCCACGGTCTCCGAAGACCGTCAGATTCTGGCGCAGGGCAAGCCCTCTTACGTTGAGTGCTCGTTCCCTGATGCCGCCGCTTCCCCGGGCAGCCGGCCCTACACGGTGTGGCTCGTGGGAGATTCGCACGCAGAGCATTGGAAGGCGGCGGTCTTCGATATCGCACGAGGGAACGGTTGGGACGTGCGGGCGACGATGCAGGGCGGATGCCCGACGGTTCCTACGCCACTCGTAACCGCCTTCGGTGAGCCGACCGACCCGGCGAAGCAGGAGTCTTGCGCCTCATGGGTCAGCGAGGTCTCTGAGCGGATTCTCGCAGATCAACCCGATCTTGTGATCGTCTCAAACTTTGCGTCGACCGAGGGCGTCGACGACGGCTCGGGTCGTTCACAACCCGAACAGCTCGCCGACGGCATGTCCACAACGCTGCAGGCGTGGGCTGACGCGGGTTCCGAAGTTGTTGTCATTCGGGACGTGCCCTCAGCTGGAACCCGGCTTGGGGCAAGCTGTGCCGCGCAGAACGGTGACAAGGCACTCGCCTGCACCGCCCCGCAGTCCGAGGTTCTCCCGGCGGACCCTCAGGTCGCCGCGGTCGAACTGCTCGACACGCCGCGCCTACACAGCGTCGACCTCACGGAGTACTTCTGCGTTGATGGGACCTGTTCCGGCATCATCGGGGGCCTTCCTGTCTACTACGACATGGACCACCTCTCGGGCAGCTACTCGCGCTCGCTCGCGCCCGCCCTCGGCGAGAAGCTTGGCGTTGTGCTCAACACCGGCTTTAGGGCACCGATGCCGGTCTCTGAATAGCCTTTCCTCGGCGGTCAGCTCGCCAGGTCAATTGTTCGCATCCTCAACGCTGCTCCTGCACACTGAGGCGGGTTGCTATGTTGGATCCTGTTGAATTCCAATTCTCTGTCCGACTACTACGCAACGACGCGAAAGATGACGGTCCTCTATGACGAACACACTGCAAGAGATACTCGACACGATCGGCGGAGTGATCTGGGGGCCATTCGTCCTCATCCCACTCCTGTTCCTCACCGGCTTGTACCTGACCATCAGGCTCGGCGGCATCCAGTTCCTCAGGCTCGGGGCCGCGCTGAACCTCGGCCTTCTCCGACGCAAGGATCCCGGCGCCCAGGGTGACATCTCGCAGTTCCAGGCGCTCACGACAGCGCTCGCTGCCACGGTCGGCACGGGCAACATCGTGGGCGTCGCGACCGCGATCGGGATCGGGGGGCCAGGCGCGCTCTTCTGGATGTGGATTACGGGCTTGCTTGGCATGGCTTCGAAGTACACCGAGGCATTCCTCGGGGTACGATACCGGCAGGCGGACGCGAAGGGTGAGCGCAACGGTGGGCCCCAGTACTACCTTGAGAAGGGCATCCGCGGGCCGCTCGGTAAGATTCTCGGCTGGTCGTTCACGGTGTTCGCGGTCTTCGCCTGCTTCGGGATCGGCAACCTCACCCAGTCGAACTCAATCGCCGCGAACGTCGAGCATTCGTTCAGCGTTCCCGTCTGGGTGACGGGCCTCGTCCTCACCGCGTTCGCGCTCGTCGTGCTCGTCGGCGGCATCAAGTCGATCGGCAAGGTCACCGCCGGCTTCGTGCCAATCATGATCGTGTTCTACGTCGTCGCGGCACTCTACATCCTCGGCGCGAACATCGGCGAGGTGCCCGCGGCCCTCGCGACCATCTTCCATGACGCGTTCACCGGTACGGCGGCCGCTGGCGGGTTCGCCGGCTCCGTGTTCATCATCGCGGTGCAGTACGGATTCGCACGCGGCATCTTCTCCAACGAGTCGGGCATGGGCTCAGCCGCCATCGCAGCAGCGGCAGCGCAAACGAGCCACCCGGTTCGCCAGGGTCTCGTCTCAATGACGCAGACGTTCATCGACACCATCATCGTGGTCACCATGACCGGCCTTGTCATCGTCACGACGGGCACGTACTCGCAGGTTGACCCTGCGACGAACGAGCAGCTCTCCCCTGCCCTCATGACCGGTCAGGCGTTCTCGCACGGCCTCCCGGGCGAGTGGGGCCACTGGGTCGTAACAATCGGGCTCGTGATGTTCGCCTTCTCGACGATCCTCGGCTGGGCCTACTACGGCGAGCGAAACATCGTGCGCATCTTCGGCCGAAAGATCGCGATCCCGTTCCGCGTGGTCTTCTCGCTCATCGTGTTCGTTGGTGCAACCACCCAGCTCGACATCGCGTGGTCGTTCTCGGACATGATGAACGGGCTCATGGCCATCCCGAACCTCATCGGCCTACTCATCTTGTCGGGCCTCGTCGCCCGGGAGACCCGCGCGTACCTGAAGTTCGACCCAAAGCTCCGGGCAACGCCCGAAGAAATCGAGCGAGCCCTTCGTGATGAGCCCGGATACCAATCTTGGCGCACACGCGAGGCCGAGCTCGATCGTGCTGGCGGACGTGAACCGCAGCGACCCGCGACGCGCACCGTGCAGGTGCCGCTCGAGGAGTAGCCACCACAAGAAAGAGCTGCGGCCCACCCCCACAGGGATGGGCCCAGCTCTTTGCCTAGGCGCGAGGTTAGATGTTGCCGTCGAGCTTGTTGTTCCACATGGAGAGGGCCGAGCCGATCGCCATGTGCATGTCTAGGTACTGGTAGGTGCCGAGGCGACCGCCGAAGAAGACCTGCGGCTCCTGCTCGGTGAGCTCACGGTACTTGAGTAGGCGCTCGCGATCTTCAGGGGTGTTCACGGGGTAGTAGGGCTCATCGTCGCGGGTCGCGAAGCGCGAGTACTCATGCATAATGACGGTCTTATCCGTCGGGTACTCCCGCTCAGGGTGGAAGTGACGGAACTCGTGGATGCGGGTGTACGGCACATCCGACCCCGCGTAGTTCATGACGCTCGTACCTTGGAAGTCACCGACGGGAAGCACCTGCTGCTCGAAATCGAGAGTGCGCCACCCGAGCTCGCCCTCCGCGTAGTCGAAGTAGCGGTCGACCGGGCCCGTGTAGACGACGGGCACCTTGCCGACAACGGCCGCCTTGTTCAGCGGCTGCGACTCATCGAAGAAATCGGTGTTCAGGCGAACCTCAATGTTCGGGTGGTCCGCCATGTTTTCGAGCCACGCGGTGTACCCCTTGACGGGCAGACCCTCGTGGGTGTCGCTGAAGTAGCGGTTGTCGTAGTTGTAGCGCACGGGAAGGCGACTGATGACCTCGGCGGGAAGCTCCGTCGTGGGGGTCTGCCACTGCTTCGAGGTGTAGTCGCGGATGAAGGCCTCGTAGAGCGGGCGCCCGATGAGCGAGATCCCTTTCTCCTCGAGGTTCTGTGCGCTTTTCGTGTCGAACTCACCGGCCTGCTCAGCGATCAGCTCCCGGGCTTCGTCGGGGCTGTAGGCGGCACGGAAGAACTGGTTGATCGTGCCAAGGTTGATCGGCAGCGGGTAAACCTCGCCCCTAAAGTTCGAGTACACCTTGTGCACGTAGCTCGTGAACTCGGTAAAGCGATTCACGTACTCCCACACGGTCTCATTGGAGGTGTGGAAAAGGTGCGCCCCGTAGCGGTGCACCTCAATGCCGGTCTCTGGTTCAGCCTCGGAGTAGGCGTTCCCTCCGATGTGGTCGCGGCGGTCGATGACGACCACCTTCTTGCCTGCGCTCGCGGCGCGTTCGGCAATAGTGAGGCCGAAGAAACCGGAGCCAACTACGAGAAGATCCATGCCTCTAGTCTATGGGAGGCTCACGGCCCCAGCCTCAGGGAAGATAAGGCCGTCCTGTTTAGCCGCTAGACTCACGCATTATGGCGCTCAATGTTGCAATTTTTGGTTCTTGCGTATCGCGCGATGCCGTCGGGCTCGTACCTGAGGTATTCACTCCCGCGCACTACACCGCGCGTCAGGCCTGGGTGAGCGCGAACTCCCCAGCAGCATGGGCGCCACCCGTGGACAGGTTGAGCTCCCCGTTCCAGCGCCGAATGCTCCGCGAAGATTTTCACTCGTCGCTGCTGTCCCAGATCAAAGAGCAAGCACCGAGCGCCGACGTTGTGCTACTGGATATCGTCGATGACCGCCTCGGCGTCATCGAGTATTGGCCGAAGCGCTATGCAACGCTCAGTGCCGAGCTCTCCGCTTCGGGCTGGCTCACCGGCGACAGCATTCTCCGACGCCGCAGGCTCCACCTCGGCGACCCCGCGCACTTTGAGCGATTCAAGGCGGCGGCAGCCGCGGTGAAGGCCGAGCTCGTAACAGCAGAGGCATGGGAGAAAACCCACCTCGTCAAGGCGATCTACGCCTCAGAAGCGGTCGAGGGCGGGAGCGTCCAGGGAGACTACGGCGCAAGCTCCGAGGAGTGGAATGCCCGCTACGCCCCCTACTACGAGCACCTCAGCGGGCTTGGTTTCAACATGATCGAGCCAAAGCCCGAGCTGCTGTTTTCGACCCTCAATCACAAGTGGGGCGCCCACCCGATTCACTATCAGGAAGACGCCTCACGTGATCTTATGACGCAGCTCGCGGCAAAGCTCTAGTTCGCAGGTACCGCTTCTTGTGCTGCCGTCTCGTCTTTCGAGGCTGCCTTAACGGCTGGAAACTCTGCCTTCTTAGCGCTGATCGTACCGGCAGCGTACGCAACAAGCAGGCCAACGGCGAGTGCGTAGAACACGAGGCCCGGAACGGCGTACCTGAACTGGGTGGCGTTGCCATTGGTGATGTTGTACAGCGCGACTCCAAGTACCGCACCCAAGAGCAGGTGCGATTCTTCGCGACGCCAGAAGATCACCATCGCAGCGATGGCGAGCAAGATAAAGACCAGCAACGAGACATCCTGGCGCAGGAATGTCGCAGTCTCATCAACGAGAATCCCCGCGACCATCGTGGGTGTAGCGAGAATCGCATCGAGCATATTGTCGGTCTCAGTCATGCGCATGTACTGCCCGGCTTGAGAGAACGTTGGGAACACGATCGTTTGGAACACCTGAGCCGCGAGTGCCGTCACTGCGGTCACGATCGCAGGCCACATCCATGCGCTGTTCTTACGTTCCTTGATGGAACCCAAGATCCACGCAACGACGAAGGCGCCGGCAACGATGAAAGTTGCCTGCCTGGTAAACGCCGAACCGATCACCGTGGCCGCAAGGCCGGTAAGTGCCCACTTGTTGCGGCTCTGAATCCACTTCCAGGCGAGGATCAAGCTCAGCGCGGTCCACAGCGCAGACAGCGACTCTGTGAGTGCCCCGCCCTTGAACGCCTGCAGGTAGTGGCTCGTGTTGATGAGCAGCGTGACCGCGATGGCCGCACCGTTGCCGAAGCGACGCTTCAGAATCATCGTAAACACGATTGTCATCACGATGTTGATCACGAGCACGACGCCGACAAGTCCGTAGGGGCCGAACAGTCGCACAGGGATCGCTGCGAGCAGCGGCAGAATCACTCGGGGCTGCACGAGGCCCCAGCCGAACAGCAGATCGGTGTCCGGAACTGGGATGTCGTAGCCGACAAGCGCCTGCTCGGTGAGCAGGCGAGCGTCCTCGGGAGACTCTCCACCGAACAGGTACGCCATTGCCAGGTAGTACCGCGAATCCGGGTAGAAGAACACCGAGCGGTAGACGTACCCTGCATAGCCCACGACAAAGCTGCCGAGCACCACGGCCCACGTCAGCAGATCCGCGCGACGCGCGGTAAATCGGGTGAGGAAATCTTCCCTGCTATCAACGCCCTGCATTCCCACGGTCACGCACCTTCGCCTTCACGCTCGAACTTCGCCAAATTGGGCTGGTCTGGGGTCGCTTGAATATCAAGTTGCATCGCGCTGATGAGCAGCTGCGTACCGATCATCAGCGGTAGCGCAGCCAGCATCACTGTTGCGGCGGTGGCGACAACTGAGCCCGCGATCTGGAACATCACCCAGACGCTGATTCCAAGGCCAACAACGAACAGCAGCAGCCCCAGGAAGAGCATGAACGCGATCGGAGAGAACGACCACAGCACGTACCGGTACCAAATTCGGCTCCAGTACCCGACCGTCAAACGGTGCAGGAGCTCTGGCACGACCTTGCTCAGTCGAATACTCGAAACCTCGTCGCCGTATACAGCCGGAATCGGCACGTCCACGGCAGGCACCTGCGCAATATTCAGGTGAATCAGGAGATCGTTTTCAAAGCTGTAGCGCTTCGCAATGCGGTCGAGCGGCAAGCGCTTCAGCACCTCGGTACGCACGGCCGTGTAGCCGTTCTGGGGGTCGAAGAGGTGGTAATACCCAGAAGAGACCTTCGTAAAGAAGGACAGCACGATATTCCCGAATACACGGTATCCAGGCATTCCTTCGAATGACTCCGGCGCGAAGAAGCGGTTCGCCTTAGAGAAACCGAAGCCGCCGTCAGTGACCGGGTCAAGGAGCTGGGGCAGGTAGTCCGGGTCCATCTGCGCGTCACCAGCCATGACGACGTTGACGTCGGCACCAAGCTCCATTGCGGCCTTGTGCGCCGTGATGATCGCACCGCCAACGCCCTGGTTCTCTTCATGACGAATCAAGGTGACTCGGGGGTCGTCGATCGAACGGACAACGTCACTCGTTGCGTCGGGACTGCAGTCATCGACGATAACGATGTGGTCGACGAACTCAGGCATCGTCTCAATGACCGTAGCGATCATCTTCTCTTCTTTATACGCAGGCACTACTGCCGCGATTGATGCGCCCTTATACATGCACTTCTCCGTCGTTTTTCGCGGCGAACACCCAGTACCTGTAGGCAAAGAAGTTCCACACCGTTGTCACACCAACACTAATGACTTTGCCTACGATCCAGCTCCAGCCCAGCTCATCTGCGGCCCAAACGATACCAGTCGTCGCTACCGTGTTGAAAGCCACGAGAGCCGTGTATCGGGCGACGCTTGGAGCAAGCGTCGATTCAGATTGGAACGCGAAATAGCGCTGCGAGAAATACGTAATCGCAAACGAAAGCAGGAACGCGACCGGGGTCGCAATGACCAGCGGCACCCCGAGTAGGGCGTGCATGATCCACAGCAGACCGAGGTCTGCCAGGAAGCACGCTCCGCCAACAAAGAGGTATCGGAATACCCCGTTTGACCAGACTCTTCGCAAAAGAGAGTCTGGGTTCACACCTCGGGCCTTGCGGTTATCCGTACTGTCCGAAGCTTGGATATTAGGCCCCAATGACTACGCGGGGAACGCCCTTCCAGGCAGCCGGATCGGTGAAGTTACGGCCGTCTGCGAAGAGCTTGATCTCCGGGAAGTCGGCGGGGCCAAGCTCACGGTACTCCGCGTGATCAGCCTGCAGGATTGCAACGTCAACTGCGTCACCAAGCTTGTGCACGGTAAATCCGTAACCAGCGAGCTCCTCATCGGAGAACACCGGATCGTGAACCGTCACCACTGCGCCTCGAGCGATAAGCGCCTCGACGGTCGGGAACACACCCGAAACGGCAGTCTCCTTCACGCCGCCTCGGTACGCTGCACCAAGCACAACGACTCGCTGGCCTGCGAGGTCACCGATGGTCTGCTCGACCCGGGTCACCACGTACTCAGGCATCGTTGCGTTGTAGTTACGCGCGGTACGCACGATGTCTGCGTCGGGGTCGGTCGAAAGGTAGAGACGCGGGTAGACGGGGATGCAGTGTCCGCCGACAGCAATGCCGGGGCGGTGAATGTGGCTGAAGGGCTGCGAGTTGCACGCCTCAATAACCTTGTACACGTCGATTCCGGCGGTGTCAGCAAAGCGCGCGAACTGGTTCGCGAGGCCGATGTTGACATCACGGTAGGTGGTCTCTGCAAGCTTTGCCATTTCGGCAGCCTCAGCGGTACCCATGTCCCAGACGCCGTTCGGGCGGGGCAGATCGGTGCGCTCATCGAACGTGAGCACCGACTCGTAGAACTCGATAGCCCGCTTGGTGCCGGCCTCACTGAGACCGCCAACGAGCTTCGGGTACTTCTTGAGGTCCGCGTAGACACGACCCGTGAGCACTCGTTCAGGCGAGAACACGAGGTGGAAGTCTTCGCCTTCGGTGAGGCCGGAGACCTGCTCGATGAGCGGCTTCCACCGGGTGCGCGTGGTTCCCACGGGCAGCGTCGTCTCGTAGGAGATCAGCGTGCCAGGCGTGAGGTGCTCAGCCAGCGACGAAGTCGCGGCGTCCATCCACTTGAAGTCAGGCTGCCAGGTCTCTTCGTCCACGAGCAGCGGCACAACAATCACGACTGCGTCAGCGCCGGGGATGGCGTCAGCATAGTTGGTCGTCGCGCGGAGCTTGCCGCTCGGCACCTGCTCAGCGAGCTTCTCAGCCATGCCAGCTTCGCCGGGGAAGGGCTCAACGCCGGTGTTAATAACGTCGACGAGAGCCTGATTCACGTCAACGCCGACGACTTCATGGCCCATCGACGCGAACTGCGTTGCGAGCGGGAGCCCGATCTTTCCGGTAGCGACTACTGCAATCTTCACGTCAACAGTCTACGCCGCTGGTCACCTCTTGCGCTGAACGGCTTCTCGGTAGGTCGCCTCGTAGGCTTCCTTTCGGCTCGCTTCCGAGAAGCGTTGTGCCGCATACGCCTGAACCTCGGTGGCATCCCAGCGCTCAGGATCCGACATCAGTTCGGCGACGGCCCGCGCGACCGCCCCCGACTCACGCTGGGCCACCAAACGCGAGGCTCGGGCCGGCAAGAACTCCTCGTGGCCACCGGTGCCCGTTGCGACAACAGGAACACCGTGCGCGAGCGCTTCTGCGATCGCAACACCAAATGTCTCAGTTTCAACGGGAAGCACAAATACGTCCGATGCGGTGAGGTATTCAGATACGAGTTCCGGAGCAAGCGCACCAGTCAGCGTTACGGCATCCACGAGCCCCAGTTCACAGACCCGAGCGACGACCGCGTCTCGCTCTTCTCCGTCACCGATCCAGGTGAGCGTTGCAGCAGTTCCCGAGTCCCTGAGTTCTTTGAGTGCTTCAACGGCGATCAGTGGCCCCTTACGGGAGACGAGGCCGCCAACTGCGACAAGCGCCAGTTCATCACTGCCACCGCCTCGGTGGAGCACGCCAGCCTGAGGAAACTCAACCCTATTGCCAATGACGGGAGCCGGCACTTCACGGAACGGAGCAATCGCGTCGGCGAGCGAGCTACTCACCGCGACAACCGTCCCCGGCCGCTTGAACGCTCGCATCAGCATTCGCCTCCCGAACGCAGCAACCGCATTTGCTGGCGGCGTCACGAGGGTCGAGAAGTGCTCCGTATGAACCCAGGGCGCCCGAATCCCTGAAACTGCCGCAAGCAAAAGCGCAGGAAACGCCATTGTATGAAGCAGGTCGTGTTCTTTCAAGAGCTCTCGCATCCGGCGTCGCGCCGCGAGGAAGGTGCCGGGCTTTGTAATTGCGAACGGGATGCGCTCGACTCGAACTCCCGAGATCTGGTCGGGTGCTGGTTCCAGCCAGTCGGGTCGGCAGAGGTGCAGCACGGTGACCTCGTGATCCGTCGCAAGCAGCTCGGCATCCCGCAGCGTAAAGACCCCCGATACAGGGTGCGATGGAGTGGGAAACCAAGGCGTGACAGCTAGAACCCGCATTCATCAATAGTAGCCTCGCATTGCTTCGCCTTAGACTGGTGGGGTGAAGATCATGAGTGTCGTGGGCGCACGCCCCCAGTTTGTAAAGCTCGCGCCGATCGCTCATGCGATCACGGCAGCGGGGCACGAACACGTGATTGTGCATACCGGTCAGCACTATGACCCCATGCTCTCTGACGTGTTCTTCCGCGATCTCGGCATTCCCGAGCCTGACGCGCATCTTGGCGTTGGATCTGGCTCGCACGGCGTGCAGACCGGCAGCATGCTCGCCCAGATGGACGAGGTTCTCGAACGTTTCCAGCCCGATTGCGTACTCGTCTACGGCGACACCAACTCAACGCTCGCAGCCGCAGTCAGCGCAGTGAAGCTGCACTTCCCTGTCGCCCACCTCGAGGCAGGCCTGCGCTCGTTCAACCGCGCGATGCCGGAGGAGCACAACCGCGTGCTCACCGACCACGCTGCGGATCTGTGCCTTGCCCCCACCGATGTTGCAATGCAGCACCTCGCGAACGAGGGCATCACCGACCGCGCCGTGCTCGTAGGCGACGTCATGACCGACGTGCTCTACCAGGTGCGCGATGCGGTACTCGCCGAGCAGAAGCCGAACGCTGTCACCGACGAGTTCGCCAAGGGCGAGTTCTACGTCGCGACTATCCACCGCGCAGAGAACACCAACGAGCCCGAGCGCCTCCGCGAGGTCGTAAGCGCCCTCTCACAGGCAGACAAGCCCGTCGTACTGCTCGCGCACCCCCGTGTTCGCGCCAAGGCGGAGGAGCACGGAATTTCGCTCGAGGCCGGTTCGCTCACCACCCGCGACCCGCTCGCTTACCCCGAACTCATCGCCGCAGTGCTCTCGAGCGCCGGCGTCATAACCGATTCGGGCGGACTCCAGAAGGAGGCATTCCTCCTCCGCGTGCCTTGCACGACCGTGCGCCACGAAACCGAGTGGGTTGAGACCGTCGAACTCGGCTGGAACGTTCTCGCAAACACTCCTGAGGAGATCGCCGCAGCGATCACTCGCCCGGCTCCGGCGCCCACCGACGCCACCCCGTATGGCGAGGGCCACGCAGCAGCAGCAGCTGTAGCTGCCATCGTGGAGAGCATCGGCGCATAACGCCCGCGACCGCAATGCAGAGGGCGCTTCACCAGTAGGTGAAGCGCCCTCTGTATTTCTCAGGTCGCCGCGGTGACAGAGCGCCCGGGGCCTAGGCCACCAGTGCTGCCGCTGCCTGGCGCGCCCGCGCCTCCCAGGTGTGGGACTCGCGAACCCGCAGCGCATTTGCCCGCACTGCTTCATACTTCTCCGGGTTCTCCTGCAGTTCGAGGAGGAGCTCGGTAAGAGCCTCGGCGGTATAGGGCAGAGCCCATCCGACACCGTGCTCCACAACAAAGTTCCCCGCGAGTGATCCTTCAGTTGCGATGATCGGCTTACCGTGGCCCAGGTATTCGTAGAGCTTCATCGGCGCGGCAAACTCACGGTAACCAATCGGCTCCATGAACAACATGCCCAGGTGCGCATCCTCGTACAGCGGTTCGAGGTCAGCCCCAGAAACATGCACCACCGAGGTCGAACTGCCCAGCACGGCACTGTAGCTCTCCCTCGCAGCCGCCCACTCGTTCTCGCGAGTGCAGATAGTCAATCGTGCGCCAGCGGCAGCCTCGACGCCCGTAATCGACTGCTCCATGCGGTAGTAGCTTCCGGTGCCACCAACGTAGAGCAGCGACATCCCCGCATCCGGTGTCGCAGATTCTGTTGCGGGGGATCCCGGAGGAAGCGCGACGCACTGCGCAACCTCGGTATGCGGCATAACTGCAGCCATCCGCATGGACGGCACGAAGATCTTACTCACGGCAGTCCTGTAGCGCTTCAGGTCGTGCCGGTAGAGCGCACGAGTCACAGCGGCAACCGGCCGTGGAACGGTCTCAAGATATTTGGGGCTGTCCCAGTAGATATCTCGGTAGAACACTCCAACCGGAACTTCGTGTTTCTTGCAGTAGCTCAGGAAGCTGATGTCCATGAACGGGTGCAGCGGAAGGCTGTGTGACTCAGCCATTGCGGTCGGCTTTGTGGAGGCCTCCGAATACACGAATTCGAAGTCTTCACCGGCAGCAATGCGCTTCTTGAGGTCACGAATCTGAGCCCGCCGCGCTTTCGCGTCGCCAGAGACTTCTACCACCTCGTATCCCTCGGTTTCGAACGCGCGACGCATCTGCACCGGGCGAATGCCGCTCGCTGAGGTAGCCGCCGGGTTCAGGGGGTACGGCACGTGGAAGATCATCTTCGGCATTTACTGTTCCTCTGTCATAGCCGCGTTGTACACCTCGGTGTACATTCGCACGAACTCGCTTTGACCGCACTCATTCATGCTCACTGCGCGAAGCTGCCCACGATCATACTGATCCCCCTCGTTGCGCATCCGCAGAAGCGCATTCTGCAGTTCCGTTTGGTCGTCGATGCCCACCAGCAGGCCGGTGTCTGGCCGCACAGCATAACGGCCCCCGTCGGTCGCTGTCGCAATTAGCGGGACACCACACGCGAGCGCCTCCCAGAACACCACGCCAAATGATTCTGCTGCGCTCGGCATGACAAACGCGTGGTAGTTCGAAAACTCGGCCGCGATGTCTGCACGCGAAACTGCACCGACAAATTCAACGTTTCCGAGCCCGAGGCGCTCAGCGTGTTCGCGATGCTCTGCCAGGTACTCTGAATCCCCCGCGATCCGAAGACGAACGTCCCGAGCATCACCGAAGGCAGCGGCGAAGGCGTCAAGCAGTAGCCCCACTCGTTTGTACGGGTGCAGGTTAGACACGTGCCCGAAGACGAACGGCTCTGCTGCCGGCTTCGCAGGCTCGTAAGATTCGAACTGCCGTGGCAACATGTTCGGGATCACATCCCATTTCTGACCGTCGTAAGCTACCGAAAGCGATTCGGCGAAGGCAGGCGAGACCGCAATGCGACGCTTCGCGTGAATGGCCGCCGCAAACAGCACTTTGGCGAGCGACTGCGATCCCAACTCTGCGATCGCAGAGTCCGGGCGATGCTCAGTCACCACGAACGGAATGTCGTACTTTTTCGCGATACGAGCAGCGGCAATCCCTCCGGGATTCATCGCATGAGCGTGCAGAACATCCGGCATGCCGCATTCGCGCACGTACGCGAGAAACAAGCGTTCCCAGCGGCGCGCTAGCGCGCGAACGTTAAAGCGATGCGCCATCGGGATGGGCCGAAGGCCTACCGAGCGAAAGACCCCAAGCTGCTCTCCTGGGAGCCCCTCGGTTGCACGTGAGACGCGAAGCCTGAGTGCCGCAAGGGCTCCGGGGGCGGTGATGGAAATCGCTTCGAGCGCAACGACTCCAACTTTGTGCCCGGCTGCGGCGAGCGCTGTTGCTTGCTCGCGGAAAAAACTCCCGTGAAAAACCTCTGCGCCTGTCGGGTACCAAGATGGCAACATCAGAACGTGCATGTGAGGATTCCTTCTCGTGACTCATCCACCGCAGTTACCAGAGCATCTGGCGATCATCGCGCGGCCTAGCAGCGCAATAGACGTCCCAATCGTACCCTGTGTGGACTGCTGTTCCCTGGCGCACAGGGCAGAATGGAAGCATGCACACGAACGCGCACCTCACCCACGCTGCTTGGCACACTACCGAACACGCAGAGGGCACGCTTCATTGGCGCGGCTACCCGGATTCGCTCGAGGCGCTCGGAGCAGCGCTCGCGACGGCGGTACCCACGCACAGTGCCCCGCAGCTCGACGAGATTGCAGGCCACTGGTGCGCGGTGCTTGAGACCCCGGCCGGTTTCATTGCGGCGCAGGATCCGATCCGCAGTTGGCCACTGTTCGTCGCCAGTTCCCCTGACGGCGCCCGCGTGATCACCGACAGCATCGACTACGCGCGGGAGCATGCTGGCGATCCTGCGGTTGATCGCGATTTCGCTGCCGAGTTCGCAAACCTTGGCTACGTCACCGGGCGGGACACTCTGTTCGCTGGTATCGAGCAGATTCAGCCCGGCGGCTGGATGGTAGCGCCCGCTGACGGCTCCACCCGCTGGGGCGTGCGCCGTCTTGCGCCCCACAGCGCGCCGGGGCGGACCGACGCAGCCGAACTCGACCGCGTGTTCACGGAAGCGCTCGACCGCGCCTTTGATCGCATGTTTGCCGAAATTGGCGACCGCCAGATCGTAATCCCCCTCAGCGGCGGTCTCGACTCGCGTCTCCTCGCCGTAGCGATGCACGACCGCGGCCACAGGAACGTCGTGAACTTCACCTATGGTGCCGGCCGCACGCGCGAGGTGGGCATCAGCGAAGAAGTCGCGACGAAGCTCGGTCAGCGTTGGGAGTTCATCGAGTACACCAATGCCGAGATACGTGAGGCCTGGGCTTCTCCCGCAGCCGGCGCATTCGTTCGTGACGCCTACGCGGGTGCCTCACTCCCCCATGTTCAGGACTGGTACCCGGTTCAGCAGCTCCAGGCTCGCGGCCTCATCTCAGACGACGCCGTGTTCTTGCCAGGGCACACCGTCGTGGGAAACATGCACGACGAGCAGATTCTTGCCAACCCTGCGCCCCTCAGCCGTCACGAGCTCATTGACACTCTGCTGCGGCACCACGCCACGCTCAAGCCGAATGCCCGCGCGCTCCTCAAATCACAGCCATTCATGGCGAAGCTCAATGAGTTCCTCGACAGCATGAACTACGACGGCTCTCCCGATGCCCGCTTGGACGTTTTGGAGTACTGGAACATCATCGAGCGCCAGACCAAGTACATCAACAATTCGATGCGCGGGTACGAACACTTTGGGAACGACTGGGCGCTACCGATGCTTGACCGGGAAGTGCTGGACGTCTGGGCAACTTTCGACCGCAGCGTCGCGCAAGATCGCGATTGGTATCGCGCTTACGTCAACACGAGGTACGCGCGCGCGACTGGCGAAAGCATCAACACATTCGAAGCTTTTGCCGCCGCGAATGTCAGTCAGGGCAATCGTGACCGCATCAAGACGGTTCTGCGGGCCGTCGGCCTGCTCACCCCGATCGAGCGCCGCATCACCGCACGCGCCTACGCTCAGCATCCCATGGGCTTCCAAGAGTTCGTCGGCGCAACCACCCCCGAAGAGGTTCGCAAGTTCATTCTTCGTGGCGGGCAACCGATGGGCATCTACGCGCAGCGATTCCTCGATGACACGTGGACGCCCGACGCGAAGCTCTTCGACCGCGACTAGGCGGTCGCTGCTGATCGCCGACGCACGCGGCGGGCGATCAGCAGCGACGCGAGGTGGTACCGCAGCGGCGCCTGCGGGTGCAGCGTGAACCGCAGCTTGCTCGCGAGCACAGCGTCCAAGCTTCGGAGCTGTTGGCGCTTGGAGAGCTGCGATCGCAACACGTCGGTCTCAACGGATGCCTCACGCACGAGGTTGAGCAGTTTCGCGTCTGTCTTTGCGAGTAGCCCGACGCAGCCCGGCCCCCAAGCGACAATTCGCTCAGCCACGCTCGCGAGCTCCCGCGCATTGTCGGGGGTCCACCCCGAGGCGATCCTCGAACGCAGCGCATCGAAGAGGTGCACCCGGATGAGTTTCGTCGCGACAGCTGTGCGGACCCGGGCGTCGCTGCCCCAGGGAGCGCCTTCCGCGAGAGTGCGGTCAAGAGACAGAAATTCGTCTGCGACGCTGCGCGTCACTCCGGTAACACGATCTTCCTGGTCATGGTGCTCGAGGTACCGGGGCGCATACGCGGGAAACACCACGCGTGATCCCTGCGTGAACCAGAGTTCTGCCGTCACCGGCTGATCTTCGCCGGTCGGAATGCCCTCAGCAAATCGAAGATGCGAGAATCGCGCGCGCCCAATAAGCCCCAGCGGCGACGCGCGGTACGCGAGCCTGTCACGGAGAGCGTCGAGCTGCTTCGGTGCCTCTGGCTTGATTCGGTGCCAGCGCACCGGCGGCGACGGGTGAATCGCGCCGGCCGCGGTGGTCGTCGGCGCGATGACCGCGTCGGCTCCGCCCTTGATACCGCGAGCTGCGTCGAGCCAGGCGTCGAGTGCCCCCGGCTCAAGGGTGTCGTCGGAATCGAGCATCGCAACGTACTCCGCTGTTGCTTCCGCAAGACCAACGTTCTTCGGCCCTGCTGGAGTGCGGTACTCGTCTTCATGAGTCAGTAGACGAACTCGTGGATCCTCAAGCAGATTGCCGAGTCGAGCCGCGATCCCTGCTGGGTCGGTGTTGTGCGCGACAACGGTCACGCGAAACCGAGCGTTCGTGTGGTCGAGAACCGATCTCACAGCTCGCTCGACGGGCCGCGTTGGGGTGTGAACCGCCGTTACGACATCAACATCGAACGGCCATTCAGCCACGCGCGGCACCAAGCAGCTGCTCGACGGCACGCTCAAGCACCGGCATCTCGTACTCGGAGTTCATGACCTCTGCTGCCTGATGCGCGTTTGCCTTCCACCCTCGCACGGCCTCGGGGGTGAGCGAATCGAGCGCACGCACGACTGCATCTTCGTCAAAGCCTTCAGATACGACGCCGACCCTGTGTTCTTCCACGCGCATCTGCATGTCTGGGGTCGGGCCTACAACCAGCGCGAGCCTGGCCTGCACGTAGTCGAATAGCTTGTTCGGCAGCGCCAGCGTGTTGTTCGTGTTCGTGGCAGGCAGGATATGAATACCCACGTCGTACTGGTTCAACGCAGCAATCAGCTCGTCATAGGGCTTCGGCGGCAGAATACGAACGCGGTCACCGAGCTCATCTGCAAGGGCATGAAGCGACTGAGCGTAGTCCGTTCCCTGCCCGGTCAGGTACATGTCCATCGTGATAGGAGCGGCGCTTCGCGCGACGGCACGCATCATCACCTCAGGGCGACGATTCGGCTGGGCTCCGCCAGAGTGCACAACCCTAATCGGTTCTGAAACAGGCTGCGGTTCGAGCTCGTGCTTCGGAGTTGCGTTGTGAACGACGCTGCAGGTGACGCCAAATTCGTCTTGGTAGCGCTGCGCGATGGTCTGCGAAACCGTCATCGCGGCTCCAGCCTGCGCAGCGAAACGACGGATCATCCACTGGTAGTACGGTCGGCGCAGCTTCACCCACGCAAGATTCTGGTCGTGCAGTCCCGGCCAGTATTCGTGCAGATCTGAAAGCGTGTGCTCGTACCCCGCACACTCAGCCGCAACGACAACGCTCTCGATGTCGTTGGCAATGGCGACGTCAAACTTTTGACCCTTGAGCAGCTTTCGTGCAAGGCGCACCTCGGCTTCACAGGCAAACGCTGCGGGCCACATGTGGGCGCGCAGCAGGATCGCCTGAGCAATCGCCTTTGCCTTGGTCTCCACGGCATCGAGCTGGATGTGTTCCACATCCTCACGAGTGGCCGGCCCGCGACCGCAAGTGGTCACGTTAAAATGCTCAGCGAAGAGGTTGATCTGCTTCTTCACTCGGGCATCATTAGCGATGTCCGAGAACGAAACGATGAGCAGACTGGGCTTTGATGTCATAGCAACCCCGCAAGTTCGGCTTGGACTTTGAATGCAGGGACCTGCTCGACAACTTCGTAGAAGCTGCCGCATCCCAAAATCTTGCCGCCATCCAGGTAACACACCTGGTCGTAATCACGAATCGTTGAGAGACGGTGGGCGACAGTAATGAACGTCACCTCGCCCTGAAGGCTGCGCATTGACTCGGTGACACGGGCCTCGGTTTCGGTATCGAGGGCACTCGTCGCCTCGTCCATGACCATAATCAAGGGGTCTGAGTAGAGGGCGCGTGCGATACCCATGCGTTGCTGCTGGCCGCCTGAGATGGACGAGCCTCGCTCACCGATCTTGGCTTCGATTCCGCCGTCCCTTCTGACGAGCTCGCCCAGGTGTGCGCGGTTCAGAGACTCAATGACGCGCTGCGGCTCGTAGTCAGAGCCCCAGGTAAGAGCGACGTTTTGGGCAATGGTCGCGTCGAACAGCGCTACGCGCTGCGGCACGTACCCCACTCGGCTGCGCCACTGCTTCAAGACATCGTCAAGAGGAGCGCCGTCGAGCTTAATGCTTCCACTGGTGGGCGTGCTCAGGCCGAGCAGCAGATCGATCAACGTCGACTTCCCGGCGCCAGAAGGCCCAACAATGGCGAGCGTCGACCCAAACGGCAGCTCGATAGAAATGCCATCGAGCACGTTGCGGTCGGCACCCGGGTAGCGGAAGGTGACATCGCGAAGCTCCAGACACTCAAGCTCACCAGGCAGGGCAGCCTTGTCTTCAACAACGACTTCCTCGCCCTGAGACTCTGCAAAGCGAAGCTCGCGAATCACATCCTTGGCGTAGACCTCGTTCGCTGCGGAGGACGTTACAGCGCCCTGAAGCGCGTTCATCGCCGGAATCATACGGAAGCCAGAGGCCGCGAAAAGCGAAACCGCAACGATCGCTGCCGAGCCACCACCCATGAGGTATGCCGCACCACCGATCAGGATGAAGCCGCCGATGAGCGAAGCCTCAAACGCATACTTGGGCACGATGTTGAGGAACGACATGTTCGCTCGCGCCCGCGTTGCCACAACACGCGTGTCCGAGATAACCTCGCCGATCTCTCCGAGCTTGTCGCGAAGGGTGACTTCCTTGAGAGCATCAATCATCTCGGTCATGATCGTTGCGACGCGATAGCCGTACACACGGTTGTGCGTGCCCGCGAGCTTCGACTTTCGAGCGACGACGAGCAGCATCATGATCGAAATAAATGACAGGTACACGAGCGCGATCAGCGCGGTCAACGGCTGCGCGATCACCAGTACGAGCAAGACCGAAACGAATGTCAGCGCGTTGCCCGGAACCTGCGAAATCGGCAGGATAAAGCCGAGGTTCGTATTCGCCATGGATGAATCCACGATACGAGTAACCTCGGCCGTGCTCATCTGCGATCGCTTCTCCCAATCGGAGCGCATGTACGACCGGAAGAGCGTATTGCCCACCTGCAACTCGTACTTCGCGAAGCGACGGGTTGCAATCCAATGCAGCGAAACCGCAAAGACGCCCTTCAAGATGAACAGCGCGCAGATCACAACAACCACCCAGACCGTTGCCGATTCCGGCAGCTCTCCCAGCAGCGGGATCGTTACAGGCTTGCCCGATACGAGCGGTGTGATCACCAGCATGATGAGACCAAGGGCCGCAGTATCGAGCAACGCGAGCAAGCTCGTCACGATGGAGTACCAGATGTAGAAGGGCTTAGCACCCTTCGGGAGTACATTGAAGAGCTCCTTAAGGGTGATCCAAATGCTCTTCACTATCGAGTCCTCAGTTTAGTCGGAGTATCAATAATCGCGCCGAGCGCACGCTCTGCGACGCTGGACAACGACACGTTCTGCTGAGCCCACAACGAAATCTCATCCGTGTGGCTCTGGGTGACAGCGAACTGCTGCACGAGCGCAGCACGAACGGCGTCAACCTCGTGTTCAACTCCAATGCCGAGCACCGGGTTCTCGCTGAGCACCGCGCGCGCGGGGCCGGGACCGGCGTAGATGACCGGGGTACCGGATCCCCAAGATGCAAACATCTTGGTCGGGAACGCAAAGTCATATCCGCTACCGGGGGCAATACTCGCGAGGCTCACTGCGGCCCCGCGCAGCCATGCCGCGGCTTGTTCTGGCGGCACTGAATCCACGAACCGGACCGGAGCGCCGAGCTCATCAGCGAGTTGCTTCAGTGAGCTCCATGCGCTGCCCTGACCGAGGAACACGAGCTTCGCATCACCGAAGTCGCCCTCAGCGAAGGCGCGGATAAACACGTCGGCGCCTTGCCACTCCGAAGCAGTGCCGGTGTAAACCGCGAACGTGCCTTCGCCGAGCTCAGTTCCGCCGGGCGCGAAGACCCTGGTGTTTACGCCGTTTCCGATCGTTACCACGTGGGCCTTCGGAGCGATTTCACGAATCCTGTCAGCGACACCATCGTTCACAGCGAGCACCACGTGAGCACCCGTGAACGCGAATCGTTCCATCGCTCGCACGGTCTTCACTACGAAACCGGGAGCCCCTGTCGAAGCGGAGGCATCTGACCAGATGTCGGCTCCATAGTAGGCGTACGGGGTACGGCGAAGCGCAGCCCCGAGTCGGGCAAATACGCCGGTTGTGGGAGGCGGCTCCACAACCAGCATGTCCCGCTTTCGCCCAAACAGGATACGAAAGAACAGCGGGATATCGAAGCTCATGTACTGGACATAGCCGCGAACGTACCCCGCTGAGTCACGTAGCACCGGGAGGCGCCGCACCCTGTACGGCCGAGCTTCGTCGTTGCTGTGCTGGCCAGCGACTGGCTTTACGGTCAGCACTTCGACGTCGTGCCGGCTCGCTGAAATAGTTTCAGCGAGCGCGGCGAGACGGAAGGAGGCGGCACTCGGCTCCGGTTCGAAGATTCGAGTGAGGATCGCGAAGCGCACGCGCTACCTCAGCAGGCGCTAGGCGCCTGCGGTCACTGCTGCAGCAACCGCGTTCACGATGCGTTCAAGGTCACCCGCGGTCAGCGACGGGTGCACCGGAAGGGAAAGTACCTCGGAGGCAGCCTTCTCGGTCGCGGGCAGCTCAAGGCCTGGGGCGAAGTGCTGCAGTGAAGGAAGTCGGTGGTTGGGAATGGGGTAGTACACACCCGAACCTACGCCGTGCTCTTCCTTCAGCGCGGTCTGGATACGCGCACGCTCAGCGGCATCAACGCGAATCGTGTACTGGTGGTAGACGTGAACTGCGCCGGGGGCCACTGTCGGGACGACAACACCGTCGAGTCCCTCGAGGCCCGCGGTCAGGACTGCAGCGTTCGCCTTGCGGATCTCAGTCCATGCGTTCACCTTCGTGAGCTGGACGCGGCCGATCGCAGCGTGGATGTCAGTCATGCGCGCGTTGAAGCCGATGACCTCATTCTCGTACTGCTTTTCCATTCCCTGGTTGCGAAGCACGCGAACGTTGCGAGCGATCTCGTCGGTGGCGCAGGTGACCATGCCGCCCTCGCCCGAGGTCATGTTCTTGGTCGGGTACAGGCTGAACATGGCGAAGTCGCCGATGGTACCGACGTTGCGTCCGTTCCAGCTCGCTCCGTGCGCCTGCGCAGCATCCTCGTAGATTGCGAGGCCGTGCTCCTTGGCAATTGCCTCGATCTGGTCGACGAGGAAGGGGTGACCGTAAAGGTGCACGGGCATGATGCCCTTGGTGCGCGGGGTGATAGCCGCACGCACGGCTTCAGGGTCGAGCGTGAAGTAGGTGGGCTCGATGTCCACGAACACCGGCGTTGCACCGGCGAGCGCAACGGAGTTACCGGTCGCCGCGAAGGTGAACGAGGGAACGATGACCTCGTCGTCCGGCTTCACGCCTGCCGCAAGCAGACCGAGGTGCTGACCACTGGTGCCCGAGTTCACGGCGACGGCCGTGCGGCCTGCGACGAAGTGATCGCCGAACTCGCGCTCGAATGCCGCAACCTCTGGGCCTTGAGCGATCATGCCGGAGCGCAGCACGCGGTCGACAGCAGCGCGCTCTTCGTCGCCAATAATGGGTTTTGCAGCAGGGATGAACTCAGTAGTCATGAACTCTGGCCTCTTCCAGTAATAGTCAAGATGTTACGAGGATAGCGCGGTTCTCTGCTATCCCCTCTCGGACTAGGCCGCTACACCCTCAGTCGATCACCGATTTTCTATGCGATCCAGCAGTTCACGCATGGCCTGAGACGAGACAGAAGCCACCGCGTGCTCTCGTACCCATTTCTGCCCCCGAGCTGCCTGAGCACTGAGATCAGCAGCGTCTGCGAGTAACAACTCGCGAAGCTTTCGCTCGACTTCAAAGTGCTGCGTGACCACCCAGGCCTCATTCGAGCCTCGAGGCAAATCGGGTTCGATGTTTTCGTCAGCACTCGTGAGCATGACTGCTCCCGCGGCCATTGCTTCGACTCCGAACACACCGGGAACGTACGCGTAGAACTGGTTCAGCACGATGTGAGCCCGCTCAAGCTCTGCCTGAACCTGCTCATGAGACGCGCCGGTGAGCTCAACGTATTCGAACTCGAGCCCCTCAGCACGGAGCGAATCGACCGCAGCGCGAACCAGCGGGGTGCCCTTCAGAATCGGTGATGAGGGCGCGTGCAGCACCACGCGGGGGCTGCCCGAGTCGAACTTGCTCAGATCTGAGCCAACGTCTTCGTCGGGGAAGAAGTACCGGAACGGTTCCGTTCCCTGTGGCAAATAACCGGCTTGGTCGACAGAGGCGGTGACGATCGCATCGGCATATTGCACCGCTCGATCGGCGGTAACTTTGAGCACGCGTTCGTGTTCACGGCCACCCGCTGATCCTGCGGTGGCGCTGAGATAGGTTGCAATGTTCGGGCGGCCGGTGCGCTCTTCGATTTCACGCATGACCTCTGGTGAGCGAATATCGCTTCCCGTAAACATGACTACGAGGTGACGCCCTCGCTCCGTGATGAAACGAAACTCGAATTCGCGGAAGTCATCCTGCGCCCCGAGAAAAGCATTCTGCCCGAGGTAGATGATTCCCGCGTGATTCGCGACGAGCTCGCCGAAAAGCTTGGCTCGCTTCAGTGACGGGAACAGGCTCCCCTGGGTGAGTCCAACGAGGTCGTAGTCGTAGGCATTTGCGTAGAACGGGTGCGGCGCGTTCATCGCCGATGAGACTCCTGGAACGCCACTGGCGATCGAGTGCACCATGTTTGCGATCTCGGCGGGGCCGACGACCCACTTTCCCGTCGGACCGGCGGAGGCCCGACGAGTCGCAGCCCGAAACGCAGCTTTCGCCACGAATCTTTGGCTGAATCCGTCGAGCCGTCGCCGAACCTTGTTCAACACAGCGTGATTAGCCCTGGCTTGCCAGTACCTCGCCGAGCGTCTCGCACACCGATGCGATCTCGGCTTCGGTGAGCTGGGGGTAAAGCGGCAGCGTGAGCGCCGAGCTGTGGGCGCGCGTCGCCTGCGGCAGCTCTTCATCAGCGATACCGAAACGCTCACTAAAGTAGGGCTGGAGGTGCATCGAGTAGGTACCAAGCGTAGTTTCAATACCGCGCTCACGCATCGCGTCGATGACTGCGTTGCGGTCGTACTTCGCGTCGAGCAGCACGACGTAAGACTGGTAGGTGTGCGTGGTCTCGGCGGGCACGGTCGGCGTCTGCACGCCCTGAACGCCAGCCAGGAGACGGTTGTAAACGCCAGCCAATTCCTGTCGCTTTGCGACGAGGTCGCGCAGCTTGCCCATCTGCACTACACCGATGGCACCGAGCACATCGCTCAGGCGGTAGTTGTACCCCGCCTCGACGAACGACATGAAGTGCGAGCCGCGAACTGCGCCGTGGGTGCGCAGCACCGCAATACGCTCGGCCATTTCGGCGTTCTGCGTGGAGACCAGACCGCCCTCACCCGTGGTGATGATCTTGCGCGGGTGGAACGAGAACACGCCAGCGGTACCAAGCGAGCCTGCTTCGCGACCCTTGAAGGTGCCGCCAAGAGCGCACGCCGCATCCTCGATAACCGGCAGGTTGTGGCGCGCGGCGATCTCGTTGATCGCATCCATGTCCGCGGGCAGACCAAAGGCGTGCACGGGCATGATCGCCGCAGTCTTCTCGGTGATCTTGCTCTCGATCAGCGCGGGGTTCATGTTGAAAGTCGCAAGGTTAATGTCCACGAAGACCGGAATAGCGCCCTGCTGAATTACCGCATTTGCGGTCGCGGGGAAGCTGAAGTCAGGCACGATCACTTCGTCGCCGGGCTCAACGCCCGCGGCACGAAGCGCGAGGTGAATACCGGTGGTAGCGGAGCTCGTCGCGAACGCGTGCTCAACGCCCACGTGCTCAGCAACGAGGCGCTCAAACTCGGCGACCTTCGGCCCCTGAGTCAGGTAACCCGACTCGAGCACCTCCGCAATGGAAGCGAGTTCTTCGCTGCCAAGATCCGGAACGTTGAGCCTCATCCGAGCACCTTCTCGTAGAAGGCGATCGTCTCGGCGAGCGCGTCCTGGTTAAGAACCTCAGGCTGATCGTTGAAGAAGCCTTTGAGCTTCGTCACGTCAGCCATGTGACGGCGAACGTCGCCCGGACGCTCTGCAATGTGCTCGACCGGGTGGTTCGACTTGCCCATGATCTCAAGCATCTTGGTGACGAGCGTGTTGATCGAGGTGCCGACACCGGTCGCGACGTTGAGTTCCTTGCCGCGGCACTCAGGGTTATCGTGAATCTGGACCGCGAAACGTGCCGTGTCGCGGACGAAGGTGAAGTCGCGCGACTGCTCACCATCACCGTGGATCAGGATCGGCTCACCGTCGAGCACACGCTGCACGACGATCGGGATGATGCCTGCGTATGAACCGGGGTTCTGTCGGGGGCCGTAGTTATTGAACGGGCGCACGATTGTGGCGTCAATGCCAAAAGTGCTCACGAACGAACGGATGATGTGGTCTTCCGCCGACTTTGCCGCCGCGTAAGGGGTGAGCGCGTCATGCGGGTGGTCTTCGTCCATGGGAACGTAACGACCCGAACCGTACGCTTCCGAGCTGGAGAAGTGCACGAGACGCTCGATCGAGCCGCGACGAGCGATCTCGCAGAAAGCGCTGGTGATGCCGATGTTGGTCTGCATCGTGAAGTGGGGGTAGGCGAGCGAGGTCGGGAGCGGAATCGTCGCGAGATCGAAGACGGTCTCAATACCGTGCTGGTCGACGACGTCCTGCATGGCCGAGAGGTTCGAAGCGTCAAGGCGAACGACCTCAAGATCTGCGCTGGTCTTCTTGGCATCATCGAGGTTATGTTCGTTGCCCAGGAAGAAGTTGTCGACGACAACGACCTTGCTGGCCCCCTCATTGATCAACTGGTCAACCAGGTGACTTCCAATAAACCCGGCACCGCCAGTAACGAGCACAGAGCGTGACCGAATCGACATGTAAGCTTCCTCTCAGCTGGACTACGATCCATCCGCGGGAGCATCTAGATCTGCCGCGCGAACTCGACCCACCCTACCACCGGCGAGTTCAGAGGAGCACTGTGAACGAGACTGAGGCGCACGGCGGATTGCCTGCGAACCCCTACCATCCGCACGCTTGGATTCTCGGCGAGCCCGAGATCGCTCCGGGGTGCTGGATTGGCGCATTCACCGTAATCGATGGCAGCGGCGGACTCACCATCGGCCAGGACTGCAACATTAGCGCCGGCGCACACATCTACACCCATTCGACGGTGGCGCGATGCGTGTCGGAGGGTGAAGCCCCCATCGAGCGACGATCGGTTGTGATTGGCCGCAACGTCTATATTGGCGCTCAGGCTGTCGTGCTCATGGGCGCCGAGATCGGTGACCACTCGGCGATCGCGGCTGGCGCAGTCGTCAAAGAAGGAACAATCGCCCCGCCCTACAGCCTGCTCCGAGGAGTCCCAGCTGTTGTTGTAGAGGGCGGGGCAAAAAAGTTCTTGCCTGAGGCTAGCTCCGAGTAACGGTTCCGTTGGCGTACGTCAGTGTTCCGTTCTGGAACTTCTGGGTCGTAACGCCACCGGCCGTCGTCTGCTCGGAAGTCGGGTATCCGAGCGTGCCGTAGATGCCTCCTGCAACCTGGTTGTAGTAGGTGTAGATCGGTCCCTCCGGGAGCATCACCGTCGTGTTGGTTTTACTCTCCGTGGTGATGAGGCCCCTCGCGAAGAACTGCAGAGTTCCGCCGCCGTTAGCGGTGTATGCCTTCTGGTCTCCAGCGGGCGCTCCGAGCACGCTTGTCTCAGCCCCCGCGGCGAGATACCTGTTGAGGGCTGGCTGCGAGAAGTCTCGAACCGGACCGCCCTTGTACGAGCGAAGCGTGCCCTCCTGGAAAGCTTGGATCTTTGCGCCGCTGCTGTCGGTCGTTTCATCAGCAGTTGGGAGTCCGAGCGAACCGTAAATTCCACCTGCCTTGCCGTTGTAGTGCTGGTACAACGAGCTCGAGTACAGCATGGCTCCGGCGGTGCCGTCTTTCTGGGACTCCACGATGATGCCCTTGTCGAAGAAGCTGAGCCAAGCGCCGCCAGCAACTTCATACTTTCGGGTCCCGCCCGCCGGCGCGCCGAGGCTGGTAGCGTTCTCCCTGTAGTTGTCGCTCGTGGCGTATGGGAGCGCTAGAGTTACTCCCCGGGCGTCGGCTGTAATCCTGCCGTTCTGAAAGCTCTGAGAACGGGTACCCCCAGCGCCGACGACCTCATCTCCAATTGGCCACCCGAGCCAACCATAGATTCCGCCTTCGTTCGAGTTATAACGTTGGAAGATTACGCCATTCGTCCGCATACCTGTCGCGGTGTCGGCACTCGCCCCAGAAAAGAGAATGCCGTTGCGGAAGACCTGCAGAGTCCCCCCGCCGTTCGCGGAATAGACAATCGGGTTCGCGACCGGGTATCCGTACCCGCCGTAGACTCCACCTGCGGCCTGTGAGTTGTAATACGCGTATATGCCGCCCGAGACAGACGAAGTTTTCGAGGTCCGATGCTCGGCGACGATGACACCACGCTCAAACTGCGTTAGCGTAGCTCCACCGTCCGCCACAAGCACGACCGATGCACCTGTGGGCTTTCCCAGAGGCGTCCCCTGCGTATTGGCGACCGTCTCTGCGATCCATGCTTCTCCGCTAACCTCCACGACTGCACCTGACCCCTTGCGGTAGAGATATCCCCGTTCGAATTCCTGGATAAAGGAACCATCGCCAAGCGTACGCTCACTGCCTACGGGAAACCCCAGTCGCCCGTAAATTCCGCCCGATTTGGAGTTGTAGTGCGAATAGAACGGTCCGGCAACGAAGACCGGTGACGGTGCGCCTGAAACCTGGGTGATGACGCCACCCTGGAATTGCTGCAGTTTGCCGCCCCTGTAGCTTTTCAAGGCTCCCAGCGGGTACCCAAGCTCCCCATAGATTCCGCCCGCTGAGTTGTTATAAAGATCGTAAACTGGTCCGTAGTTCACACTACTGACGGTGTCTTCGCGCTTGGCGACAATAACAAGACCGCCTTGAAAAAACTGCAACGTGGCACCACCGTTTGGCGCGTACGCAGTCGCTTCCGATACAGGAGCTCCGAGCTCACCTCTAATGCCACCGGCTTCAGAATTGTAGTAGTTAAAGACGTGGCCAAATGGGATGCCGACTGTTTTGCCCGTGTTCAACTCGGTTGAGATGATGCCGCCTGAGAAGTACTGCAGCCAAACCCCCGCCGGATAGCGCGTCGTGTAGTAAGTGGAATGTCCAGTTGGACCACCGTAAACACCACTTGACTCACCATTCGCCCGCCAGTACGTAGCGATATCGCCAGACACACGGAATCCTCGCGTGGAACCAAACCACGACGTGTAGAAGTTGTAGAAGTTCCGATTTCCGTAACTTGAACAGGCGTCGCCTGTTCCCCAGCCAGCATTCAGGGCAGCCTGGTTGGGGCGGTATGGCGTGTAGATGTATAGGGCTGCCGTGGCCCAGTTCTGAATATTGACAGTTGAACCACCGCAACTGGCGTTAGGGTGCCACTGAATGTAGTTATTTTGAAACGGCTTGTAGCTGTAACTGTTTGGGAACGCTCGGTATACCTTGAGCTGCCAGGCAGCTCGATACACCTGTTGGAAGAAACCGCCGAGCTTTGGATCACAATTTGCCGTGCCGCCTGGCCCGCTGTCAGGGCACGCGTACCCCATGGCGCGAAAGTACTGCTCATTGTTTGGCCAGGGGTCGCTAATCAAACTCTGCTCTTTTTCAAGCGTGATCAAGAGGACCCGCTGACTGATGCCGCAGGCTTTCCCAACCTTTTGAATGATCTGCGCCGCCGTCTCGTTACCGCCCCCTATATAGGCCGAGCAATACGCATTTGAGGCTCGGCTCTGAGTTGGGGAAACAAGATCTTTGGTGCACTTCGAAGCCAGGGTCGTGCGAACTCCACCCCAAGTAACCGCTTTGCCGACTTCATATCCGGGCCGCCCAAGCCAGCACTGCGGCAGTCGCTGGTTTAGAAACGTCTGAACTTCAGAAGCCGTCATCGCGTTGCCGTCATAGAACAACTCATCATCGATGATGTTGGACGCGTCGAATCCGTCTGACGGGCCAGCTGCTGCGGCTGGTATAGGGCTCACTACGCCGAGCAGGACGCCAAAGGCGGCCATCGTTGCAATAGCGCAAAGCAACAGGTTCATGCGCGCGGCTCTCATTGGGCTCCCCTCGGACAGACTCTAACTCTCAAGCATAACTTCCATATTGCACGAGTGACAGGTTAGAGTGATCCTCAGCTGCGGGCGTATCCACGCTACGTCTGCCACAATGGACTCTATGAACGCTGGCCCCGCAAACAGCGCGCCAAGCGCGCATCGGAACTCTGACGTATGGGTCGTCATCCCGCTCTACAACGAGGCGGAGGTCATCGGAGGCGTGATTCGGGGCCTGTTGACCGAGTTTCCCCATGTTGTATGCATTGATGACGGCTCAACTGACGGATCCGGCAGCATTGCGAGCTACGCTGGTGCACGATTGCTCAGGCACCCGATCAACTTAGGCCAGGGCGCCGCCCTCCAGACGGGATTTGAATTTGCACTCGAACAAGGGGCTCGTTACGTCGTCACCTTCGACGCCGACGGCCAGCACCGAGTGGAAGATGCTCTCGCTATGGTGGATCGCGCCCGAGCAGACAATCTCGCTATCGTGTTCGGATCACGATTCCTCGATGATCGCACTAAGCCTGGATTGCTCAAGAAGATTGTGCTGAAGACCGCCGTCTGGGTGACAAACATCACTACCCGAACAAAACTCACTGACGCACACAACGGGCTTCGTGTCATTCGTGATGACGCTCTCAGACAAGTCAAACTTCGTCAGGACAGGATGGCACACGGGACCGAGATCGTCGTTCAGCTCGGTAAGACAAAACTCCCGTTTGCAGAACAGCCCGTTGAAGTCCTGTACACAGACTATTCGAAGGCGAAGGGTCAGTCACTGTTGAACTCCGTCAACATTCTCGTCGACCTCATCATCAGGTAGGTGCGCATGCTCTTTCAGATTCTCCTCATCGCACTCGTCGTTACGAGCGTTGCGTTTGCGGTGCGCTCGCTCCCGGGCGAGAAGTCACTTGCTATCAAACGCATTGTCGCCATTCTCTTCGTTGTTGCCGCTGTCGCTGCAATTCTCTTCCCGCAACTCCTCTCGATGATTGCGAATTTTTTTGGCATCGGTCGGGGCGCAGACCTTCTGCTGTACCTTTCGGTCGTTGCCGCGCTCGTCTTTGCAGTGATGACTGTCCGGGCGAAGGCTCGGAGCGATGCCCGTGTCACAGATTTGGCGCGTGCCGTCGCCCTTATGGAAGCACGCCTCACCGAACGTGACGATTCGAAGGACGGCTAGTGTCTGACTGGTTTCAGGCTTTTCCAGCGGTTGTAGCCGCACTCGCGCTGGTGACGCTTCCGGGCCTTCCGGTCGCATGGCTACTCCGGCTTCGCGGTCTAACACTCGTCGCCGGATCCGTAGCAGCTTCGATCGCCAGCATCGCTCTTGCTTCGATAGGAGCCCCGGCGCTTGGGGTTTCATGGGGGATTCTGCCTATTGCTGCCGTAGCCGTGGCCTTGGCACTGGCTGGCCTTCCGTTTTACTTCATTACCAGCCACGTGAAGCCTCCCTCCACTCTGCTTACCCTGCGCTCATCGCTCTGGGTCGCCGTGGCAGTGATCCTTGCGGGGCTGCTCATCGGGGTGGAAATCGTTCAGGCTATCGGCTCGCCCGAGAACATCTCTCAGACGTATGACGGAGTCTTCCATGTCAACGCGGTAGCCGAGATTCTCCTTACGGGCGACCCCTCACCCTTCCACATGGATCTCTCCTCCCCGGGGACAAACGGAGCCTTCTACCCCACGTTGTGGCATTCCGCGGTGGCGCTTGTTGCGCAGATCGTTGGTGCGAGCGTGCCTGTTGCAACAAACGCCGTCGCGCTCGTTACGTCTTCCTGGATCTGGCCCGTTGGTATTCTCTTTTTCAGTCGCCCCTTCTTTGTCAAACGGCCGGCCCACCTCATTCTTGGAGCCGTGCTGGCAGCGAACTTCACCGCGTTTCCTTACCTCCTCCTTGCGTGGGGAGTTCTCTACCCGAATCTCCTGTCTACTGCGCTCATCCCGTTTGCGCTTGGATTCATCTATCCCGCTTTGCGGCACCGCCAAACGCACTCGCAAGCCCCGCTCGTCTCCCTTTGGATCGCAGCGGTTGGCGCGGTTGGCGCTGCCACGCTGGCTCATCCAAATGCACTCTTTGGTATCGCTGCGTTCACCGTACCAATGCTGCTTGTGACCGCAAACGATGTACGGAAGCTCAGCCTGAGCCGCTTACAAAAGAGTCTTCGGCTCGGAACAATTATCGCCGTCATTACCTTGTACGTGATCATCTGGTCGCGGGTACGGACCGGGGACAACAAGCGAGAGTTCGGCAACAGTGTCGGTCAAGCGTTCGTGAACGGCATCTCGAACGCTCAGATGCTCGATACGCGCGCCTGGTTCTTAACAGTGCTCGTCGCAGGTGGGGTCGCAGTACTGCTAGTCACACGTCGACACCGGTGGTTGATTCTTTCCTACGGCGTTGCCCTTGGGCTTTTTGTCGTCGCTAGCGGCCTAAGCGGCTCCGTTCGAGACGCCATTACAGGCGCCTGGTACAACGACGCGCACAGGCTCGCCGCACTGCTGCCCATCGGAGCGATTCCGCTTGCAGCGGTCGCGTGCGCGAAGTTGCTTGACTACGTCACAGCTGGGCTGAAGAACGTCGATCCAGAGAGGGTCTCGGAGCGAGCTCGCAAATACCTCCCCGCTGTCGGGGCCGTAGTAGTATTTGCACTGATCCTCACCGGGGCTCGTGGACAAGGCTTGGCTCTTCAAACGCGCTGGATACAAGATCTCCATAACCCGGCTGGGATGCTTCTTTCAGAGGATGAACGCACACTTCTTGAACGGCTGCCGGACGAAGTGCCAGCGGACGCCCTCATTGCTGGGGATCCTTGGACTGGGACTGGCCTCGCGCTCGCGATCGCCCAGCGCGAAGTGCTGTTTGCTCATCTGAACGGGAACTACAGTATCTCCTCGGGTGAGTTGGCGGCGGAGTTCTCGATGCTTGGTGAGGCTGCGTGCCCGCTCGTTCGGGAGCTCGGAGTAAGTTACATGCTGGACTTCGGCGATGAGCGATACAGCATCGGTGAAGACGAGCTCTATAAGAAGTACTCTGGCCTCAGCGATATCGCGCAGTCACCCGTGGTCACGGAGATTGATCGCGAAGGAGACGCAGCTCTCTACCGCGTCGACTGCGACTAGAAGAAAGGTCTGCAGCCCGGAGGGAATCTGGGCGGCAGGCCTCAGTTGCAGCAGCGTCTAGTCGTCGAGCTGGTACGCCTCTGACTCCAGATAGGCGACGGCCTCTTCGATCGGCCCATCAAACCGGAGTTTGCCGCGCTTGATGACTATGCCGCGCGAGCACAGCTGACGCACCATCTCCATGTCGTGACTCACAACAACCATTGTCTTGCGTTCTGCGATCATCTCTTCGAACTTGAGCTTGCACTTCTCGCGGAACGGTGCGTCGCCAACTGACAGAATCTCGTCGACCAGCAAGATATCGAGACGCACGTGAATCGCCACGGAGAAGGCGAGCCTCATGAACATACCCGACGAATAGTGTTTGACCTCTTGGTCAAGAAACTCACGGATCTCGGCAAAGTCAACGATCTGCTCAAAGATTGCGTCGATCTCAGCCTTCTGCATACCGAGGATTGCGGCGTTGAGGTACACGTTCTCACGCCCGGTCAGGTCGGGGTGGAAGCCCGCTCCCACTTCGATAAGGCCAGCCACGTGCCCACGCGTGAGCACTTTGCCTGTGTCGGGGCGGAGCACGCCAGACATCAGCTTAAGCAGCGTCGACTTGCCGGAGCCGTTGTACCCCATGATGGCAACGGACTCACCCTCAGGGACGACGAAGCTCATGTCGGAGAGCGCCGTAAAGTCTGAGGTCAGCTGCTTCCGCTTGGTCCACGCAATGAACGTTTCCTTCATCGAGTGGGTGTGCTTCAAGCTGAACCGCTTTGTGACCGCGTCAACGATTACGGCAGGCCGGTGATCAATGCTCTTCATATCCGTACTCACTTAGAGGGCCTGCGCAAACTTCGGCTCGAGAGCGCGGAACACGCTCTGCCCGACAACCAAGACGACGACCGAGATAAGCAGCGCAATACCTGCGTAGCTCCACAGGCCCGCTGGGAATTCTGACTCAAACGCACCGTCAGTCACGGGCGCCCAGAAGCCATAGTGAAACAACTGCACGACGCTCGTGAGCGGGTTGACCATGTAGATGTTCAGGAGCCACTCGGGTGCGACACGCGCAACCATCTTCCAGGAGTAGAGCACCGGGGAAGCCCAGGTCGCGAAAAGCAAGATGAGTTCGACAAAGTTCTGGGCATCCCGGAAGGGAACATTGACCGAGCCGAACAGCATCCCCAGGCCGAGGGTGAAAACGAGCAACGTAAGCAGGCCGAGCAGAATTGCTAGGAGCGACATTACGCTTGGCACCCACCCGAAGAATGCGCACACTACAAGTAGGACGCCCATCTGCGGCAGGAAGTGCACAAACGAAACGATGACCGCAGCGACGGGGAACAATTCCCGAGGCAGGAAGATCTTGCGCACAAGGTGCGCATTATCGACTAGCGTGCGGGTCCCGTTTGCAAACCCTTCGCTAAAGAAATTGACGACGATAATGCCCGAGAATAGGTACAGGGCAAAGTTATCGATGCCCTTGTTCATCTGCAGGAACATGCCAAGCACGACGTAAAAGATAGCGAACTGAGCCGCGGGGCGGACGTACGACCACAGCCAACCTAGCGCTGAGTTGCGGTAGCGAGTCGCTGTCTCTTTGCGCACGAGCAGGCGCAAAAGATACCGCCATCGGAAGACTTCAAGAAGCCCCTTCCCGCGCCCTGGCACGGCGTAGTCCGAGAGATCCAGTCCCTGCAGATCCGGGTTCACGAGCGACATTGAGTCCTCTCCGCAGTCAATAGTGCGCAGCAAACCTACGGCGCACATGGGTACGGCGGACGAGTCTACCAAACTCCCGGTTGGCGCAAGATACGATTGATCCGTACATTCCGCACTAACGCACCTGCGAAGGAGATCCATGAGCATCAGGATCGGAGTCATCGGCCTCGGGATGATGGGGCGCCACCACGCACGCGTCGCTCGGGAGGTCCGGGGATTCGAACTCGTAGCGGTTGCTGACGCTCTCGGGGACCCGCACGGCGTCGCGGGCCCACTCCCGCTCTATTCTTCGGTAGCGGATCTCATCGCGCACGGTATCGATGCGGCGGTTGTTGCCGTTCCGACGCATCTTCACGAAGAGGTCGGCGGACAGCTGGCCGCAGCAGGGATTCACGCGCTGATTGAGAAGCCAGTTGCGCACTCCCTCGAGGCTGGCGAGCGTCTCGTCGAAGCGTTCGAGTCACGCGGGCTCACCGGCGCCGTCGGACACATCGAGCGCTTCAACCCTGCGCTCATGAGCCTGCGCAAGCGGCTTGACAGTGGTGACCTCGGCGAGGTCTACCAGGTCCACACCCGACGCCAGGGGCCCTTCCCCGCCCGTATCGCCGACGTTGGGGTGATGAAGGATCTCGGCAGCCACGACGTCGACCTGACAGCGTGGCTTGCCCGCGCAGATTTCAAGCACGTATCTGCGCAGACGACGTTCCGCAGTGGGCGCGAGCATGAAGACATGGTCAGCATCTCGGCAAAGCTGAGCAACGGCGTGATGACGAACCACCTGGTGAATTGGCTTACCCCATTCAAAGAGCGACTCACCATCGTGACAGGTGAGCGTGGCGCGTTCGTTGCAGACACTCTGACTGGTGACCTCACGTTCTATGAGAACGGTACTGTGGCCACGGAGTGGGAGGCAGTCACATCGTTCCGCGGTGTGAGCGAGGGCACTGTCACCAGATTCCAGCTCGAGAAGCGCGAACCGCTGAAGGTCGAGCACGAGGCGTTCCGCGACCGCATCCTTGGTAAGCCCTCCGAAGCGGTGACGCTGCGAGAGGGACTGCAAGTGTTGCGCGTCTGCGAGGCGGCCCTTGAAGCTGCTTCGACGGAGACCACCGTTCTCGTCTCAACCAAGGCCTAGCCCGTGGATGAACGCATCAGCCCGCTCGCCTTCGTTGGCCCCGGTGTTGAACTTGGCGCAGACGTCACTATTGGCCCAGGCGCCGTGATCCTTGGCCCCTGTGTGGTTGAAGACAATGCCTGGATCGGCGCCGGTGCTCAGATTGGCGCGCCGCCCGAGATGACGGACCAGGAACAGAATGCGGCTTGGGCAGGTGATATCGCTCATGCCGGCGTGCGTATAGGTTCGGGCGCGGTGATCCGCGAAGGCGCCGTGATTCACCAGGGAAGTTACCGCGAGACGTCCGTCGGCGCGGGGGCCTGGATACTCAACAGGGCCTACCTTGCACACGACGTGCTCATCGGGGAGGGCGCAACTGTGTCTGCCGGTGTGTCGATCGGGGGCCACTGTGTGATCGGGTCACGAGCCAACATCGGCATGAATGCTTCCGTGCACCAGCGTGTGTTTATCGGTTCAGGTTGCATGGTGGGGATGGGAACACCCGTTTCTCGAGATCTCCCCCCGCACGTCAAGGCCTACGGCTCCCCGCTCAGGATCCATGGCGTGAACACAATCGGGCTTGAGCGAAGGGGCACTGAAGCCATGGTCATCGACGCCATCGTGTCAGCGTATGCTTCGGGAGACCTTCTGCTAGAGACCCTCGATCTTTCGGGGATGCCAGCTGCGCTGGCTGACGAGATCACACAGTGGCGGGAGCGCGAGAACCGCAACCCGGCGTCACCCAGCTGGAACGAGGCATAGCATGACCGCAGCTCCACAGTTGCCGTTTGAACCGCAAAGCCCAGCTGAATTTCAGTCGCTAGTCGCTGGTCTCAACACCGCTCAGCGGCGCCAGCTCGACGCGGCGCTGAGCTACCACGCCCTGCTGCACCCCGGGGCACGTCTCCGTGTCAGCGTCACGGTCGGCGAGATTACGCAGATCCCGGCTCTGACTGATGCATCGACGCTCCCTGGAGGTAACGCCAAGGGAACGGCAGTGCTCGCGGAGCTGTCAGTGTTGAGCACGGCAACTGGCAGCCCAGCCGGTACGGAAGAAGTCGTGCGCACCGTTCGACTGGCGCACCCAGATGCATCTCCGGCCACCACTCGCCCACCCGAGCAGTTCTCAATTCCACGCCGCGTGTATCGCGAGCTCGAGAAACGCGGCCCCGTACTGCTTGACGATGTCCGCGAGTTCCTTATGAAGCGCCGCGAGCATCGATCGGCAGAGCCGATCGTGCGCTACTCGAGTGACCCGGAACAGTCAGTTCTCACTCGCGCGTTCGAGGACTGGGGTAAGAACCCGGCCGCGTCGCCGTCTGACGCGGCCCCCGCAGTACTTATCGGAATGCACTGGCTGCAGACCGGTGGTGCTGAGCGCTGGGCGGTTGAGTCCGTACAGATCGCGAAAGACGCTGGCTTCTTGCCGATCGTCATCACCGATCAGAACTCGGTTCACCCCTGGCTTGATCGGCCGGAGCTTGACGGCTGCGTCGTTATCACCTTGAGCTTCAACCACCACGAGCACCAGATAGACGTGGCGTTCGCTCACGCACTTCTCGAGAACTTCAACGTCCAGGGCATCGTACTGCACCACTCGCAGTATCTTTACCAGATGCTGCCCTGGATTACTCAGCACAGGCCCGACATTCGAGTGATGGATTCACTACACATCGTTGAGTACCTTGCGGGCGGCTATCCCGGTATATCAGTGCATTTCGACAAGTACATCGATACCCACCATGTAATCTCCCCGCAGCTCGTCGAGTGGCTCAGCGTGGTTCAGGGAGTCGACGAGAGCAAGATTGCCCTCGCTCCGCTCACTGCGTTGACTGTCGATTCCACGGGGACCTTCGCCCCACGGGACCGATCGAAACCCATCACTATCGCGTTCGTCGGCCGTCTGTCTCGGCAAAAACGACCCGACGTGTTTCTCGGGCTCGTGCGCAAACTGCGTAAGAACGGCACTCCGTTCCGTGCGATTCTGCACGGTGACGGCGAGATGCGGAGCATTGTCGATGGCCTTATCTCACAGTTCGGGCTTTCCGGTGTGATTGAACAGCGCTTTGAGGATACTCCCGTAGCAACAACGCTGGCGGAGAGCGACGTGCTTGTCGTCACCTCGATCAACGAGGGCATCACACTGACAACGTTCGAGGCAATCGCCGCAGGGATTCCCGTAATCTCGACGGATGTCGGGTCACAGCGAACGATCGTGGCCGGGCGCGAGCTGTTGCCTCGCCAGGCAAGACCGTTTATCAAGCAAGCGACCGAGCTCATTGCGCAATATGATGCTTCGGACGCGGCACGCGAAGCCGCCTGGAATTCGCAGCTCGCACGCGTCAAGGAATTCTCAGCGCTCCCGTCAGCGCATCACTGGATGAAGGAGCTCTTCAAATCATGGCAGGTGTAGCCGCAGTTATCGTGACGTTCAACCGTCTCGAGAAACTCAAGAAGGTCATTGCTGCGGTCGAGTCGCAGTCGTTGGCGCCGTCCCACCTCGTGATCGTGGACAATGCCTCGACAGACGGAACAGGCGAGTTCCTCGCGCAGCTCACGTCGACTCTGCCCCTCGAAATCGTGTCTCTCGATACCAACACGGGCGGAGCAGGCGGATTCTCTTCCGGTATGCGCCGGGGGTACGAGCTCGGAGACGACTTCGTCTGGATCATGGACGACGACGGCTACCCCGAGGCGTCGGCACTCGAAAAGCTTGTCAGCGGGTTGGACGACGCCGTAGGCGAGCTCGGGCCCAAGGTCCCGTTTGCGTGCTCTGTCGTTGTTTTCACCGACGGCAACATCTGCGAGATGAACAATCCCGTCCCAACGTGGGACTGGGGACGTCTCCTCGTCAAGGGGCAACAGTCGGTCATGGTAAGCCAGTGCTCGTTTGTCTCGGTGCTCGTCCCGCGATGGGTACTCGAAGAGCACGGCCTGCCGTACAAGGAGTACTTCATCTGGTTTGATGACGCCGAGTACACCATCCGTATCTCTCGCGACACCCCAGGCATCCAGGTCCTCGACAGCATCACCGTGCACGACATGGGCGAGAACAGGGGCGTCAACTGGGGCATGGTCGACGAGAAGAACGCATGGAAGTTCGGGTACGGTGCCCGAAATCAGGCTTCCTACCAGTGGCATCACCGCTCAAAGCCACACTTCTTGATGTTTGCTGCACAGGTCGTGCTCGGGATGCGACGTGGGGGCGTTGACAAGAAGCTTCGCCGACAGATGCGCGGGAAGCTGTGGGAGGGTATCCGGTTCAACCCTCAGATTGACCGAGTGAAGTAGGGCGTTGGGGCGGCAAAGCCGCTCCCTTCCCAACTCTTTGTCAGCACGCTTCTTCGCGACGGCTCATTGATCTCGTGCAACTAGACTTGCCGGGTCTATGTTTGCAGTCAAGAAGATTCAGCAGTTCCCCGCGCCGCCCGCTCCGGCAGAGCCGTACCGCCACGACATCGACGGGTTACGCGCTGTCGCCATTCTCCTGGTCGTTACCTACCATGTCTGGGTCGGTCGGGTGTCCGGTGGGGTCGATGCTTTCTTAATGATTTCGGCGTTTTTCCTCACCGGATCCTTCGTCCGCCGACTCGAGCGTGGCAAACCACTCGGTATCGCGCGGCAATGGGTGCGAACGTTCAAACGCCTGCTGCCCCCTGCTGCGGTTGTCTTGCTTGCAACACTCATCACGGGTTTCTTCCTGTTCCCTGGCAGCAGACTTCCCGACCTGTTCAAAGAAATTGGCGCTTCGCTGTTCTATTCAGAAAACTGGTTGTTGGCGTTCAACTCGACCGACTACTACGCTGACAAGGCCTCGGCGAGCCCCGTCCAGCATTTCTGGTCGCTCTCCGTTCAAGGGCAAGTGTTCTTGCTCTGGCCTTTGCTGTTTCTCCTTATTGGCTTCGTCTCAAGTCGCACACGGATGAGCATCCGCGGCTCGGCAACAGCGGCTTTTGGCACTGTGTTCCTTGCTTCGTTCGCTTACTCAGTCATCACGACACAGACTCGTCAAGAGTTCGCGTACTTCGATACAGGGGCACGCTTGTGGGAGTTTGCAGCGGGGGCGCTGCTCGCCGTGGCAATCCCAATGATCCGCGTGCCGCGTTGGGCACGCGGGGCCCTGGGCTGGGTCGGCATCACCGCCCTGGTGACCTGTGGCATGCTCCTCGATGTCCAGGGCGGCTTTCCCGGGTATCTTGCGCTCTGGCCTGTTCTGAGCGTCGCTGCGATCATCGTGGCAGGCACCGGCGGAGAGAAGCCACCGTTTGTCACCAGGGCACTCGCTACGAAGCCAGTGATCTCGATCGGGCGAGACGCGTATGCCCTCTATCTCGTGCACTGGCCCATTCTCATCTTCTCGCTTCAGTTGAAGCGCGGTGTGGCGCTCACCGTGTTCGAAGGGCTCGCGGTGATTCTGCTCTCCATGCTCCTTGCACGGGGCCTCACTTGGCTGGTGGATGATCGCTTGCGTTATGCAGCATGGACGAACAAGAACATCTGGCGCGGCGTAGTGGTCATCACCGCTTCACTGTTGCTTGTCGCAGGCCCAACCGCGACACTGCATTGGTCACTGCAGCAACACGAGCGGTCACTGAGGGCGGAGCTAGCTTCGATGGACCCTGCCGCCACCCATCCAGGGGCCGCTGCTCTCGACGCCGAAGCCAATGCAATCGTTCCCGACCGGGTCCCTCCCATCCCCTTCGCGGGAGAACTCGATGGGGAGTGGGGTGCTCTCCCCGAGCGCTGTGAAGACCAATTCGCGATGTCTTTTGAGGAACACGGCACCGCATGTTCGTACCTTCCGGTGGAAGAACCGAACCTGACCGTTGCTGTGATCGGCGACTCTCACGCAGAGCAGTGGCTCGCCCCAATCGAGGAGATCGCGTTGGCTCACAACTGGCTGACCTATTCGTTCTTGCGAGGGGGCTGCGCGCTGGCGCTCATCGACGCCGAGTCGTCGAGTGACCCCGGGCACTCGGCGTCCTGCAATGCATGGCTGAGCGATGTTCTCTCCGAAATCGAAACCCTCGAACCAGACCTCATCATTTCGGTCGGCACGCGGTCCCCAGTCGCAAACGAGGGCGAAGCAACAGACTACGGCGAAACCGAGCATGTGCCAGACGGGATGGAGACCGCACTTGAGACCATGCAACAGAACGGCACCCCGGTAGTCCTCATCAGAGATAACCCGCGTTTCTCATTCAATGCATACGAATGCGCTGACGCCCTCGCCGACGGCGACCGTACGATTGCTACGACAGTCGGCGCGAACCAAGACTGCGGTGTATCGCGCGGCAAGGCTCTTGCGCAAGAGAATCCAGCCGATGTGCTGGCACAACCAGGCATCGCCACGGTTGATATGACGGATCTGCTGTGCAATGCTGACAGCTGCCCAGCCATCATCGGCAACGTGTTCGTGTACCTTGACGACAACCACCTGACGAGTACCTACGCGGCGACGATGGCGCCCGCGCTTGAGCCGCGCTTGCTCGAGGCCGCCCATCGGGCGATGTCCTGGGAGTAAGCGGCCCCTACTGCTGGTCCCCAGGCAACCCCGAGCCGACAAACCGCCGGAACAGCACCCGCTTGAGCGAAGCCGGCATGAGCCGGTAGACGCCCTTGATGACGACGTTGCGCAGGTACTGCCCCTGGGTCACGAACCCCATCCGCAGCATCTCGCGCTGAAGGGCCCACTCGGTCTTTGCCTCCTGCCAGCCCCCGCGGCGGGCGAAAGCACCGGCACCCACTCGGTACTTCACGAGCGGCTCCGCGATGTTCTCGACCCGGGCGCCGGCATCGATGAGCCTGATCCCGAGCCAGTAGTCCTCCATCTTGCCGAACGGCTGGTACCGCCCGACCTTGTCGAGGGCCGCGACGCGGTACATCATCGTCGGGTGGTTGAAGGGGTTGTGGGTTCGCGCGTGCTCCCGAATCCGCTCCGCGCCGACGGGCGGAATGCGCTGCGCGCTCGGCGAATCAGGATCGGACTCGAACTCGACCATGCCCGTCCCGACCAGGTCATACCCGCGGCTCAGCAGGGCCCACTGCTTCGAGAACCGCTCAGGCGCGGAGACGTCGTCAGCGTCCATCCTGGCCACAACCGGGTACGAAACAGCTTCAAGCCCGGCGTTCAACGCAACGGTCAGCCCCCCGTTCGCAGCGAGGCGCACGACACGGACCGGCACCGGGCTCTCTGCCTCGATGCGGGCGAGTTCCTCGGCGAGCGGCGCAGGAACCGGGCCGTCTTGCACGATGACGACCTCGCTCGGGCGGAGGGTCTGATCGTTGACGCTGCTTGAGAACGCGAGGCGCAGAAACGAGGGATCGTCGCCCGCGTAGACGGGCAACAGCAGCGAGAACTCCGGCACGGTTTCCATAGGGTTCCAAGCCTACTCGCGATGAACTCTTCCAAGAGCGCCGACCCGTCCTCTCACCGGGGCCGTCGCCCCTGGCAGGCTCCACGCCACATCTCGGTAAGCCACAGCCCGGGCCAGTAGACTTCCCGTGTGAGCGCAAACGCGATTCTGAACGATCCCGACTTCCGCAAGCCGGGGGCCGACCGGGGGCTACTCGGGGTGCTCCGGCACCGCCACCTCCTCTCGCTACTGCTCAAGAAGGGCATCTCGACGAGGTACCACGGCTCCGCCCTCGGCTGGGTCTGGTCGTACATCCGGCCGGCCGCGCAGTTCCTCATGTACTACCTCGTGCTTGGCGTGCTGCTCGGTGGCCGGAAAGACATCACGCTCTTCCCGATCTACCTGTTCTCAGGCATCGTCGCGGTCAACCTGTTCAGCGAGGTGCTCCGCAATACGACGAGTGCCATCACCGATAACAAGTCGCTCGTGAAGAAGATCTACCTGCCGCGCGCGCTCTTCCCGCTCGCCGCGGTGGGGGTCGGTCTCGTCCACTTCCTCCCGCAGGCGATTCTGCTGCTCGTCGTCACGCTGATCTTCGGCTGGACGTTCGGCTGGCTCGCCGTTGGAGCGTTCCTCGCGGGCATCCTGCTCATCCTGACCTTCGGCCTTGGCCTCGGGTTCTTCTTCGGCGCGATCAACGTCGCGTATCGCGACGCGAAGAACTTCGTCGACCTGATCCTGATGTTCGCGACCTGGGCATCGCCGGTGCTGTACTCCTGGGAGCTCGTCTACAAGCACGCCCCGGCCTGGCTCTACAACCTCTACATGGTGAATCCGGTCACGGCGGCCGTCGAGCTCTTCCACACCGCATTCTGGGTGCCCATCGCCCCCACGGATGCCCGCCCCACAGACATTCTGCTCCACACCGCTATCGCCGCGGTCATCGCGCTCGGCACGCTCATCATCGGGCAGTTCACCTTTAGGAAGTTGGAGGGGTCCTTTGCCCAGAACCTCTGAGCCAGACAACCGGCCGGTCATCGCCTTCGAGAACGTGAGCAAGAGCTTCAAGATCAAGCACGCGCACTCGTTCAAGCAGGCCTTCATCTCCGCGATCCAGCGCAAAGAACTCTCGACGCATTTCAACGCGGTCGACGGTTTGAGCTTCGAGGTGCCCGAGGGCCAGTCCGTCGCGCTCATGGGCCGAAACGGCTCGGGCAAGTCGACGACGCTGAAGCTGCTGTCTGGCGTCATGGACCCCGACAGCGGCTGGGTTCGCGTTCGCGGCCGCGTCGCCGGCCTGCTCGAGGTTGGCGCCGGCTTCCACCCCGACCTGACGGGGCGCGAGAACGTCTACCTCAACGCCGCGATCCTCGGGATGAGCCGCGAGGAGACTGACGAGCGATTCGACGACATCCTCGCGTTCTCCGAGATCGGTGACTTCATTGACACCGAGGTGAAGCGGTACTCGTCGGGCATGTACGCGCGCCTCGGCTTCTCGGTCGCTGTGCACACCGAGCTCGACACGCTCCTCGTCGACGAGGTGCTCTCCGTCGGCGACGCCGAGTTCCGAAAGAAGTGCGAGCGGCGCATGCTCGAGCTGCAAGAGCAGGGCAAGACGATGTTCATCGTCAGCCACAGCGCGAACCAGGTTCGCAAGCTCTGCTCTCGCGGCATCGTGCTCGAGCGCGGGCGCACGGTGTTCGACGGCCCGATCAACGAGGCCCTCGTGCGGCTGCAGTCGAACCCAGACCTCGTCGAGACGGTCTTCCCGGTGACCGGGTCGATTTACGACTTCTACTCGGCCGACCCCGAGAAGTTCGGTGCCCCCATCGGCCCCCAGCGCGAGACCGGCGACCGCGTCCGCGGGGTCTTCCAAGAGTTCGAGCGCGGCCTCATCACGAGCCACATCCCACGCGGCCGCGTCGACCCGGTCACGTATGGCCTGAGCGGGGGCAACTTCCTCGCGGCCTACGTGCGCAGCGGCGGCCCGACGGGCCCGTGGGGCTTCATGCAGAGCGGCCCCGTTGGCAACCTCGACGAGTTCGAGCCCCGCGTCATGGAGTTCACGAACGGGCGCGCGGTCTTTACCCTCGACGAGGGCCTCCACTTCCAGGCCGACGACGAGGGCTAGGGGCACAGCCCCGGCAGAGGTCAGCGACCGCGCGCCCAGCGCCGCCCTACTGCACCGACCAGCCGCCGTCAGAGGTGAGGATGGCGCCGTTGATGTTCACGCCGTCGTCGCTCAAGAGGAACGTGATCGACGCCGCGAGCTGCTCCGCCGTCGCGACCGACGGGATCGCGTCTTGGAAGGGCTTCAGCCGCCCGCTGCCGAACGCTGAGACGTTCGCAGGGAACGGGATCCCTGTGGCCACGCCGCCCGGCGCGACGGCGTTCACGCGCAGCCCCTCTGTCGCGTACATAAATGCCGCGCTCTTCGTGAGCCCGATGACGCCGTGCTTCGAAGCGGTGTAGGCGTTGCCCGACGCGTTGCCACGGATGCCCGCCTCAGACGAGATGTTCACGATCGATCCCGCCCCGGCCGCGCGCATCATCGGCACGACCGCGCGGGTGAGCTTGAAGACGCCGGTGAGGTTGATACCGATGACGCGATCCCAGATCTCGTCGCTCGTCTCGTGAATCGGCGAGGAATCGTCGTTCACGCCGGCGATGTTCGCGAGCCCGTCGATGCGCTCCCCCGCCGCCGCGACAATCCTGTCGATGTCGCTCTGCTTGGTCACGTCGCCCGCGACCGGCACGACGCTCCCCTCCGGCGCAACCGAGGCAAGCTCCGAGGCGAGTTCCGCGAGCTTCTCGGCGGAGATATCGACGGCGACGACTCGGCCGCCCTCGCGCACGATGCGCGACGCGGTTGCGCGGCCGATGCCGCTCGCGGCGCCCGTGACGATGACTGTCTTGCCGTCGAAGCGGCCGCCAGTGACCCTCTCGCGCCACGCGCCACCCTCGGCGTCTTCCGGGATCTCGCCGCCGTTCACGGAGCGCACGAGGTCGTCGACGACCGACTGGGGCATCTGGCCCTGGCTGAGCGCGACGAGCTGCTGCAGCGGCAGCGCGCGCACGGGCGTGAGTGAGTCGGCGCCGCCGCCTGACTGGGCGAGCATGGCGCGGATCGCGGCGCCACCCTCGGGGTGATCGAGCCAGTCGCCGATGCTGCTATGTGCGGTGAGTGTAGACATGGGGCCTCCCTCGCTGGGTGTCCCTGCCCTGCGCAAGGACGAGCACCCTCAGACTACTCCAACACGTGTCGGAGACCTAGGGGTTTCGTTCCCGGCGAACCCCGAGCGCAATCCCGGGCGTAATTCCTGCGACAATCGAAGACATGGATCCCCGCGCAGCACACACCCAGGAGCTCCTCCGCGCAGCGATCGTTAGCCTCGCCGCCGCCCGCCCCATCACCGACATCACGGTGAAAGACATCATCGAGCGCGCGGGCGTGAACCGTTCAAGCTTCTACCAGCACTACGAGAGCCGCGAGGAGCTACTTGCTTCCGCGCTCGAGCAGCTCGAGACTGACATGGCGCGCGCCGACGAGCCCGTCGTCATCACCGACCTGACTCGCCCGCCGTCGGAGCTCGTGCGCTTCATGCACCACTTCGCCGAGCACGCAGACCTCTACCGTGGCGTCTTCGGGCCCAGCGGGTCTGCGCTCGTCGTTGCGCGCGTGCGCGCCCGGATCCTCGCGCTCGTGCGCGCCGGGATCCTCCTCTCGCCCGAGAATCGCCGCCTCACCGACCTCCCGGTCGATATCGAGGCCGCGGGCACCTCCGGCGCGCTCCTCGGCGTGATCGAGGCGTGGTTAGCGCAGGATCCCCTCCCGTCACCGGAGGTCGCCGCTGAGTGGATGTGGGGCTTCTTGACACGCGAACAGCGGCGCTAGCCGCCGCACCCTACGCGCGGCGCTCGACCTTTTCGAGGCGCTCGATCTCGATCATCACGTCAACGGGCACGCCCGTGTCGCGCAGCACATCGCGCGTCGACCGCGGGTTCGTGCGGGTGCCCTCGCGCCAGCCGCGCTTCAGGCAGTCTCGCAGCTGGGCGCGGTCGCTCGAGGCCTTGAACGTGCGAAGCCAGCGCCTGACGCTCGCGCCGAAGTACAGGAACTTCTCCCAGCCGTAGAGCGCATCAGATCTGCGGAAGACCCAAAGCTTGTTGCGCACCTCGAAGAAGAAGCGGGGGCCGGGGTCTTGGTCGCTCGAGCCGCGTTTCGCGGTCTTGTGCGTGACGACGGAGGCCGGCGTGTAGATGCCGCGGGCACCGCGGAGCAGCCGCGCCGAGTACTCGAAGTCGTCGTTCCACAGGAAGTAGTCGGCGAGCGGAAGCCCGAGTTCGCGTACGCGCGCGGCCCGCAGAAACGCTGACACGAACGAGATGGAGCGGATCTCCATGCCGCCCGCCGCCGCCGCGCGGTCGCGCTCAGCCCGGTCAGCCTTGATCTTCGCCTTCGGCGTGTTCATGGGGTGGTCTTCGCCGTCGGTCCAGACGACGCGCGACCCCATCACCGCGAGGTCGTCGGGGCCGGAAGCGCGGTAGCGCTCGTGGGTTTCGAGCGCGCCAGCGAGCGCGTCGGGGCCCGGAACGGTGTCGTCGTCCATGACCCAGACCCAGTCGGTCTCTTCGTCAACGACGGCCGCGGCGATCCCGACGGCGAAGCCTCCTGCGCCCCCGGTGTTCTTGTCGAGCTTGATGAGTCTCGCGCATTCGCCCCACGCGGCGAGCCGCTCTTCGGCGACCTCAGCGGAGCCGTCTGTCGACGCGTTGTCAACGACGACGAGTCGGTCGACCGGGCGCGACTGCGCGGCGAGCGCGTCGAGCGCCTCACCCAGCAATTCGCGTCGGTTGAAGGCGACCAGTACTGCCGTGACCCGCATGACCACCCTTTCGTTGCACGTGAAACCCGACCTAGTCTAGGGGATCGCTCACTGAGCGTCGCCCTCGGGCTGCGGGCTGGCGGCAGCCACGCCCTGCGCGACGAGGTCGCGAATCACCGAGTAGTTGGGGTCTTCAGGGTCGACTGTGGGCGGCACGAGTTCGACGTTCACGATCTCGTGCCCGCGCGCCTTCCCCGCGAGGTCTACGAAGCGGCCGAGCATCGAGTCTGGGATGTCGGTCTTCACGAGCTGCGTTCCGGCCGCGGCGATCTCTTGGAAGCGCAGCAACACGTTCGTCGGGTTCATCTGGGCAAGGATGGCCGCCTGCAGGTCGCGCTGGCGCTGCATCCGGTCGTAGTCGCCGTTCGCCGAGCCGTAGCGCGAGCGAGCGAACCACTGGGCGTAGTAGCCGTTGAGGTGCTGCTCGCCCGGGTCGATCCACTCATCGACGTTCACGAGCTCACCCGTGTACTCGTCGATCCCGCCGCCGATCGGCAGCGGCTCTGGCACGTTGACGGTGACCCCGCCGAGCGCGTCGATGATGTTCGAGAACGCGTCCATGTTCAGCAGCACGTAGAACTGGGGGTCGAGGCCTGTCGCACCCTGCACCGCGTCCTTCGTCGCCTCAATGCCGGGCTCGGAGCCCTTCGATGCTGCGTCAGGGTAGAGCCCCTCGTACATGTCGGGGAAATCCTCGACCTCGGTGTACACGGCGTTGAGGTAGCAGGTCGTGTAGCAGCCGCCCCAGTCGCCGAACGAGTTCGGCGCGACGCCGAAGCCGTTCGGGTGGATCGAGCTCATCGGCGATTCTTCCGGGAAGGGCATGTTGATGAGCTCGCGCGGCAGGCCGATGATCACCGACTGCCCCGTCTTCGCGTCGACGCTCACGAGCGAGATCGAGTCGGGCCGCATCCCCTCACGGTCTGAGCCGGCGTCGGTTCCGAGCAGCAGGATGTTGTAGCGCCCGTCGATCGGGGCGACCGCCGGTGCGCCGATGAAGATGCTGCCGATTGCACCGCGACCCGAGTTGATGAGCGTCGCGGCCCAGGCCGCGCCCGCGACCGGGAGCACCGTGAGCAGCACGGAGAGGATCGCGACCGGCACGCGCCACTTCGGCTTGACCTTCACGAGCTTCGTGAGCCTGAGCGTGTCGATGCCGAGCACGAGCCACATGATTCCAACGCCGACGACGAGCCACTGGAGCACGAACAGGAACAGCCCGTTCGTGAGCACGGACAGCGTCGCCGCGCGCGCGAACGTGAGCCCCAGGAGGGCGATGACCGCGAGCACGATCGCGCCGATCGTCACCCCGATCCCGAACCTGCCGAGTTTCCGGTTGCCGGCGAGCAGCTGCGCGCTGCCCGGCAGCAGAAAGCCAAGCACCACGAGCCACCTCGCACGCTTCGTCATGAGCGGCGGCGACGACAGGTCAGGGGTGCGTATCGGCCGTTCTAGGTCGTAATCGAGGCTTCCGCTCATGCACCGTACCCGTCGGGATTCGCAGACTGCCAGGCCCACGAGTCCTTGCAGGCGTCAGCGAGCGAGCGGCTCGTCTGCCACTCGAGTTCGCGGTTCGCCTTCGCCGGGTTCGCAACCGTCTCAGCAACGTCGCCGTCGCGCGCGGGGACGACAACGTACGGGATCTCGCGGCCGGCGGCCTCTCCGAACGCCCGCACAACGTCGAGCACGCTCGAACCGTTGCCGGAGCCGAGGTTGTAGGTCGTCACGCCGGGGCTCATCCGCTCGAGCGCCGCCGCGTGCCCCTCGGCGAGGTCCATCACGTGGATGTAGTCGCGCACCCCGGTGCCGTCGGGCGTGGGGTAACTGTCGCCGAAGACGCTGAGCTGCTCGCGCTTGCCGACCGCGACCTGCGCGATGAACGGCATGAGATTGTTCGGGATCCCTGAGGGGTCCTCGCCGATCCGCCCCGAGGGGTGCGCGCCGACTGGGTTGAAGTAACGGAGCAGCACGCCCTCAAGCTCTGGCCACGACACCTGCGTGTCGCGGATGATCTGCTCGATCATGGCCTTCGACCAGCCGTAGGGGTTCGTGAGTCCGACGCCCGCCGGGTGCTCCTCATCCTGCGGCACGTACTGCGGGTCGCCGTACACCGTCGCGCTCGAGCTGAAGACGAGGCGGGTGATGCCGCGCTCGCGCATGAGGTCGAGCAGGTTGAGCGTCGAGTCGATGTTCACGCGGTAGTAGCGAGTCGGCTGCGCGACCGACTCCCCGACGGCCTTGAGGCCTGCGAAGTGCACGACCGCGTCGACCTCGAGCCCGTCGAACGCTGCCTCGGCCGCTGCTCGATCAGCCAGGTCGGCTTCGATCACCGGGATCGAGCGGCCCGTGAGTTCTTCGACGCGGCGCACCGCCTCGCGGCTGCTGTTCGAAAAGTCATCGAGCACGACGACGTCGTGGCCGCGCTCAAGGAGCACGAGGGCAGTGTGGGAGCCGATGTAGCCGGCGCCGCCGGTGAGCAGAACACGCATAGCAAAGAGGCTACTTCACCTCTCTTTGGAGAACCATCAGGCACTCCGAGAACTCACAGGGCGCGCCGTGCAGAATGCACATTCACAGCCCCCTAGAATGGCTATGGGTCCAGAGTTATTGGCACAAACGGTTCGGAGGCGGCATGGCAACACTCAGCCTCATCGCCGAGCCCTTTCCCGATTGGGAAGCCCGCGTGCACTTCGCCGCGGCTGAAGATCTCGCGAACGCGCTAGCCGAGACCGCGCCGCGCAGCTGCAGCGCCCGGTTCCTGTCTGCCCGCGGCTCAACGCCCCCGGTGTTCGCCTCCCCGCGCATTAGCGCGGAGCACCTTCCGATGGGCGCGAACGCTCTGCCGATCCTCTGGCAGTCAAGCACGACCGCGCGCCCGCTCGACGGCGAGATGACGCACTCCATCACCCCGATGATCCCGCTCCGCTCGCGCGCAGAGGACGACGGCACGCAGACGACGGTCTCGGTTCCGAACGGCCTCGCGTGGGAGCACCCCGATCTGTTGACGACCGCACAGGGTCGGCTCACCCGCTCGTTTGTGAAGCGCGCCGCTCGCCACGCCGACATCCTCATCACGACGTCGCACGCGACCGCGTCGCTGCTGCAGGAGCACTACGGGCACGATCTTCCGGTTCAGGTTGTTCCGCCGGTCGCGCCGTCAGCGTTCCTCGCGGGCCCTGATGCGCAGGCGCGCCGCGAGCGGCTCGGTCTGCCCGAGCGCTACGTTGCCACGACCGCGAACCTTGACGACTTCGGTCGGCTGCAGTGGGTGCTCGACGCCTACGAGTCCGACCCGTCGCTGCCCCACCTCGTCGTGATCTCCGGGCTCGACCCCGTGCAGCACGTGAAGGGCAACCCGCAGGCGGCGGACATCGTCGGCAACCTCTCGGCAGCGGTTCGCGACCGAGTGACGGTTGTTCCGGCTGAGGACCTCGCCGACGTCGGAGCGATCCTGTCTGGCGCGGCGCTCCTCGCGCAGCCGCAGTCGTTCGCGACGACAGGGTACACGGTTGTCGCCGCTCTGATGGCGGGGGTTCCCGTGCTGCACGCTGACCAGGCGGCGTACGCCGAGCACGTACTCGACGCAGGGCTCTCTGAGGCCGAGTCGGCCGGGTTCATCACGACGCTCTCGCGCCTCTTCATCCCGAGCTCGGGTGACGGTTCGAGCGAGCTCGAGCGCCTCACCGTTCACGCGGCCGACCGTGGCCGCTCGTACTCGTGGAACCAGGTCGCCTGGCAGCTCTGGGAGACGCACGCCCTCATCTAGGCCGCGTGCCCCCGGCCACGCCGTCGCCCTGGCTACTCCCCCGCGACCCTGGCTTTCAGCGCCGCGTTCTTCTCCGCCACCATGTCGGTCAGGCCCTGGGCGTACTCGTCGAGCTTGGCGCGGAGGGCGTCGTCACTCGTCGCGAGGATGCGAGCAGCGAGAATGCCCGCGTTCTTCGCCCCGCCGATCGAGACGGTCGCAACCGGGATGCCGCCGGGCATCTGCACGATCGACAGCAGCGAGTCCATCCCGTCGAGGCGGGCGAGCGGTACGGGCACGCCAATGACCGGGAGCGAGGTCATCGAGGCAACCATGCCCGGAAGGTGTGCGGCTCCCCCGGCGCCCGCGATGATGACGCGGATGCCGCGGTCTGCTGCTTCTCGGGCGTAACTCACCATTTTGTCTGGCGTGCGGTGCGCGCTCACGACCTCGACCTCGTGCGAGATGCCGAACTCGCGGAGCATGAGCACCGCGTCTTCCATCACGTTGAAGTCGGAATCGGATCCCATGATGACGCCGACGAGGGGTGAAGATTCGCTCATGCTTCCATCGTACCGGGCGGCGAACCACGCCTAGGCGACCGGAGCCCCGCCCAGCGAGCCCCTCCTAGGCGAAGCCGTCGGCAGCGGCCCGCGCCTCGGCGCGTGCGACCTCAAGCGAGTCGCCGACGACGGTGACGTGGCCGACCTTCCGGCCCGGTCGCGGCAGCTTGCCGTAGCTATGGATCTTCGCTGCCGGGTGCGCCGCAAGCACGGTCGGGTAGCGCACGGGCATCGGGCCCTCCGCGGGCCCCCCGAGCACGTTCACCATCACGGCAAACGGGGCGGCCATCGAGGGGTCGCCGAGCGGCAGGTCGGTCACGGCCCGCAGGTGCTGCTCGAACTGGCTCGTGATCGACCCCTCGATCGAGAAGTGGCCCGAGTTGTGCGGGCGCATCGCGAGCTCGTTCACGAGCACGCGGCCGTCGCGCGTCTCGAACATCTCGACGGCGAGCACGCCCGTCGCGTCGACGCCCTCGGCGACGATAGCGCCGATCCGCGCGGCCTCGGCGGCCGTCGCGGGGTCAGAGACCGGGGCGGGGGCGAGCACGACGTCGCACACGCCGTCACGCTGAATCGTCTCGACGAGCGGCCATGCGCGGGTCTCCCCCGAGGGGCGGCGCGCGATGAGCTGGGCGAGCTCGCGCGTGAAGTCGACGAGCTCTTCGACGAGCAGGAAGCCGCCGCGGGCGTCCTCGGCGAGCGCGGCGAACCAGTCACGCACCTCGTCGGCCTGCGACACGACGCGCACGCCCTTGCCGTCGTAGCCACCGCGCGCGGTCTTCACGACCGCGCGGCCGCCGTTCTCATCGATGAAGGCTTGCAGCGCGGCCTCATCGGCGACGGCGGCCCAGGCCGGGATCGGCACGCCAAGCTCGGCGAGCTTCTCGCGCATCAGGATCTTGTCTTGCGCGTACTGCAGCGCGTGCGGCCGCGGGTGAACCGCTTTGCCACGGCGCTCGAGCTCGTTCAGGATGTCGTGGGGCACGTGCTCGTGGTCGAAGGTCACCACGTCGACGGTCTCCGCGAACGCGTACACGGTCTCGGGGTCGCGGTAGTCGCCGACCATGTCGGCGGCACGCTCGGCGCTCATCCCCTCGGTCTCCGCGAGAACCGAAATCTCAAGCCCGAGGTGGATCGCCGGCGGCACCATCATTCGGGCGAGCTGGCCGCCCCCGATCACGCCGACGCGCACAGAGGTTTTCGCAGCAGGTTCCTGGTTCTCGCTCACCCCTCTATTCTGCCGCATCATCGCTGGGCGCGGAGCCACCCCTATTCGAGGAGCCGGAAGGCATCACTCGGTTGGCCCGCCTCCGGGGTGCCGAGCTTCGGGTCGAGCCCCGTCGCGATCCACGCCGAGGTGAGCAGCAGCGCGCGGCAGATGAAGTTGAACCACAGGAGCAGGCCGACAAAGATCGCGAACGGCGCGAGGAGGGGGTTACTCGTCGCCCCGCCGAGCAGCGCCGTGCCGAGCAGCTTGAGCACGAACAGGGCCGCGGCTCCGACCATGCTGCCGGTGACGAGGTTCCACCAGCCGATGCGCACTTCGGCGAGGTAGCGGTGGATCGCGATGAGTACGAACACGTCGAACACGTACATCGCGCCGTAGCGCACGACCGTGCCGAGGCCGCCAAAGAACCAGTTGTCGGCGCTCACGCCGAGCCAGGCGAGCAGCATGTCGGTGAGGTTCGAGCTCACGACGACGAGCGCGGCCGAGATGATGATCGCGAGGAAGAAGCCGACGGCGAGGGCGAAGTCGCGCACCTTGAGCAGCACCGCGTTGCGGTATTCCTTGACCTCGAGGCCGAAGATAATGCGTATCGAGCGCCTGGTACCCGTGAACCAGTTGATCGCGACCCACACGAGCGAGAGGCCCGCGACGAGCGTTGTCCAGTCGAGCGCGCGGGTTTCCAGGAGTGACTGGACCGGCACCGCCGCGTCCTTACTGCTCTCGCCAAGCAGCCCGGGCACGAAGACGTTGATCTGCTCGATGATCGTCGTCAGCAGCTCCGGCTGGTTCCGAAGCACGATGCTGAACACGCTGAACCCGACGACCAGGCCTGCGAACACCGCAAAGAGCGCCTGGTAGCTCATGCCACCGGAGAGCACGCTGCCGCCGACGTCGGTGAAGTGCGAGAAAGTCCGGTACGGCCGCGTGCGCTGGATGCGCTGCCAGAGGTTCATCCCGCGGGCGATGACACCGGGCTGCGGGGTTGCGTTCATGTGTGCGAGTGTAGCGCGGGCGGGGAACGCATTCGTTTCCCCGCCCGCGCGCCCACGGAACTAGCGGGATCCGCCGGCGGCCTGGCGCCTCCCGCGCACGGTGCCCGCGACCGCAACTCCCGCACCGATCACGAGCGCGAGCGCCGCCGCGATGCCGAAGAGGCCGAGGCCGGCTCCGCCGGTCTCGGGAAGCGGCGTCGGGTTCACGGGGGTCTTCGGGTCGACCGGGGGCTTCGGCTTCACGGGCGGCTCCGGCTTCACCGGCTTGTAGCCGTTCACGAAGCGCACCTGCGCGGGCGCGGCCTCGGCGCGCTCGCGCACGAGCACCTCCGCGCTCAAGCCGTCGGCGGTCGGGAAGACCCCTTCGCCGAGGTCGATCGCGCGAACGTTCTCGCCGAAGCTGCCGAGCGTGCCTGCCTCGCTCACCGAGCAGTTCGCGCCAACCGGGATTCCGGATACGGTGACCGAGCCGTCGCGCGGCACCGTGAGCTTCGCCTGCTCGCCAAGGTCGAGGGCCACGCGCTCGGGCCCACCCGCCGCACCGCTCGGAACGGTGCAGGAGAGGTCGATCGTGAAGCTCTCGGGCGCGCGATCAGCGCCGAGTCCCGTCACAACCTTTGAGACCTCGAGCGATCCGGTCTTCACGGTCACTCCCGCGCGCTGCGGGGCGGCTGGGAGGTTCACCCGCACACCGTTCGTTCCCCAGCCGACGACGCCGTGCTGGTTCCACGCGAACTGCGGGTCGGTGAACTGCTCAAGCGTCGGGCGCAGCGCGCCTGCGGAGCCGCCCACCACCCGGTTCACGGTCTCGAACTCGACGAGCACCTTCTCTCCTGGCTGCAGCGGCGTCGCGGTCATGTCGACCCTGAACCGCAGGCCCGTGACGTCGGCGGCGTCACCCGAGAAACTCTCGAGCGGCGACCACACGTTCGCGGGGTTCGCGGTCGCGTCGGCGCACTCGGGGTCGGCGCCCCACAGTGACTTGCCGGGTGTGCTGCCGACGCAGGCCGCAGCGTTCGTGGTGACCTCTGCCGTGTAGCTTGCGCCCTTCGGCAGCCCGGTCACCCTGACGCCTTGGAGGTCAGCGAGTGCGGGCGCGAACGTGCTCCCGCGCGTTCCGCCGCCTGCGAGCATCGCGTCTCCCGGGGCCGGGAGCATATCGACAATCGTCATGCGCGACAGCGGGCTCGTTCCCGAGTTGATGTTCTCGAGCTTCCACGAATCGGTCGCGCCGACCGCGGTGTACGACGCGCAGGGGCTGCGCGTGTAGTCCGACCCAACGGGCAGGTAGTTCCCCGGCGCGCACGCCTCGCCCGTCGACGTGTCGAGGGCGCCCGTCACGAGCTGCTCACCGAGCGTCGGAACGGACTCTCCGCTAACCGTCTTCCGCGCACCGACAACGGTTCCCACGCGCGGCTGCACGTAGTTCGTGTTCGAGCAGGTGTTTGGTGCGTCGCTCGCGGTCGGCGCCTGGCCGTGCTGAGTCGGCTGCTCGCACACCGCGAGCGGAACGCCCGTCTCGACGGTCACCCGGTTCACGGCGCGGTCGCCAACGGCGAGCGGCTCCATGATGAGGCCGAGGGAAATCTCGACCTTTTCGCCAGGCTGCATGCGCGCGTTCTTCCCCCAGTCGAAGACGAGGTTGCGCCCGTCATCAGAGAGGGTCACGGTGGGTGCAGCGCTCAGGCCGCTCGCACCGTTCGCGCCCGGAGTGCTCGTCACGGTCGGCTGGGTGCCATCCCACGTGAGCGATTCGGGCAGCGCATCGGTCACCTGCGTGATGGGCAGGAGGCTCGAGCCGATGTTCGTGAACACGAGCTTCCACGGGGCGCTCGCGAGAGCCTCGACCTGGTGGGTCGACGTGTCGTTCGGCGCGCGCTTCTCGACGCGCAGGCCGTTCTCACCGGGCGAGAACTTGACATCGTCGATGTCGTTCGCGTCGGCTTCGCCGTACGTGTTGTTCGTCGCGGTCACGGTTGCGCGGTTCTTCACAGTGTCTGACTTCCAGTTCACCTCGGCCCCGGGCCGCAGCTTCACTGAGAACGACAGCTTGGTGCTGCCCCACGAGGCGTTCCACGACTGCGAGCCGGCCGGGAAGACAGTGCCGTCGGCACGGTCGAACACGACGGCGGCGCCACGCACCTCACTCACGTCACCCGAGAAGTCGGCGTAGTTGAGCCACTTGTCGCCTACCCGCACCTGCAGCCGCACGCGGTCAGCGCCGGTCGGCAGGGCAGGGGTGTCGAACGAGACGAGCTGGAAGCGCTCCCAGAACGCGGGCGTCGCATCCTGGATGTTCAGCGTGTTGATGGGCGCCGTCGACCCGCGCGGGTCGGCCGTGAGCTCCACCCGCACGGTGGCGCCGGGGTCGCTCTCGTACACGGTGTCGTTCGTCTGGTCGGGGTGTACGACCGAGACCGACTTCTTCAGGCCGACGGCAACCGCCGCCTGCACGAGCGCAACGTTCGCGTCGTCGCGCTTAGTCGGCTGCGCTTCGGGGGCCACGACCGCGTCCCAGCCGCGCACGACGGCCTCGTTCGGCACGTCAACGACGCTGCCGAGCTCGCCACCGCGCACCGCCTTGCCCGAGAGCCGCTCGGTCTCCCTGAGCTGCACATCGAGGCGCATCACCAGGTCGTCTCCGACCTCGATGCGGTTGCCGTTTTTGGCGGGGTCGGTGCCCGAATAGGTCGCCGCGATCCCGATCGCGTTCGGGAGCTCGGCGAGGAACGCGGCGTCGGCGTCAAGCACCTGCTGCAGCGTCCACACTGATGTCTTTCCTGCTGGCGTGCCGTCGTAGCTCCACAGTTCGACCGTGCTCTCGGCGGTATTAATCGCAGCGGGAAGCTTTCCGAAGCTCACTCCGGTGAGCGTGAACTCGTTGAAGTGGTTACCCGCCTGTGATGCGACCTCCGCGTCAAAGTCGCGGCCCGCAAACGGGCTCGCGTCGATGTCGAGGTCGTCGGCGCTCACGGGGTTCGCCGTGTCGGTGACGCGAATCTTCCCGAGCCGCATACCGCCGTGCGATTCGGCGGGAGCCGTCGACGAGTTCCGCGCGGTGAGCGTGAACCGCGCGCGCGGGTAGTCAGCCTGGGCGACCTCGCCGGGGTTCGGCGCCACCATCTTGACGTTCTTCGACGCGTCGCCCTCGGGCAGCAGCTGCACACGCTTCGTGAGTGTCACGTTCGTCGCTCCGTCAAGGATCTGGATCGTGTCATTCGCGCGCTCCGACACCGGCTGACCGGTCTCGGGGACGGCCGTGACGCTGAAGACGTTGTCGACGCACCCGTCGCCACCGCCCTCGCAGTTGAACGCGGTGCCTGCCTCCTTCACCCACTTCACGGAGCCGTCGGCGGTGCGTGCGCGGTCGCGCAGCTGCCAATCAAGCACGTATTCGCGGATCTCACCAGAGATGCTTACGCCGGTTCCGGGCGCGGGCGCCGTGAGATCAGGATCCTCGGCCGCGTGCGCGGCCTCGCGCGCCTCGCGGTTCTCTCCGAGCGCGAGGCGGACGCCGAGCGTCGTCGCCCGCTCGTCGGCGGTGAGCGTGTAGCCGACGAAGCCCTTCGCGTTCATCCAGCCGCCGTCGGGAGCGGTGACGGGAACCCACTCGCTCCCGTTCCAGAGCTCGACCGCGGTGACCGTGTCCCAGCGCAGCATGGGGTCGTGTGCGGCGCCGCCGTCGTTCCCGGCGAAGTGAATCGGCCGGATGCGGGTCAGGTCAAACGCTTCGAAGACCGTGCCGGCGCCCGACGCTGTCGGAGCCGCTGGGTCCTGCAGCAGCACGGTCGGGTAGCTGCCCTCGGTGAGCGCCCACGACTGGGTCGTGAACGTCTTCGCGCCTGACTGCGAGGTGAGCGAGCCGTGGCCCCACGCCTTGTTCGCCCACAGGGCGCCGTCGACGCCTGGCCCCGTTCCGGGGCGCGGTCGCACGCTGACGTTCACCTTGCTCGAATCTGTTCCGGTCACGACGCGGTCGTCGAGCTTCCCCTCCGCGGTGACGGTCGCGACGTTCTCGTACTTCACCGCGTGCTCGAAGTCGGTCGCAGTCGGCGTCTTCTCATCGCTGCGCAGTGTCTGCCGCGCCGTGAAAGAGACGTTCGGCTTCACGAGGGTCGTCTGCGAGAAGCCCTCGGCGTTCGTGTACACGAACCGGATCCCGGTCGCCCCAGCCGGGATGTCGATCGGGGTCGCCTCGTCGGGGTTCTTCGCGAGGGTCTTCCATGCGCCGTCAGCGTCTTGGTAGCGGATTGTGAGGTCTGCCTGCGTGATCGGGTCCCCGCTGTTCGCGGGGCGCGTGATCGGAGGGAGCACCTGCTTCGCGTCGAACGCATCCCAGAACGTGCCGTCGCCCGTGAGCGAGTCTTCGACAACGATCTCCGTCGGCTTGGTGCGCCCGCCCTCAGTCTTCACCTCGGTGTCGAGCTGCACGACAACGTCCTGGCCAACCGCGACGACGCCCGGGCCGACGCGCTTCGTGATCTTCGTGTCGATGCGCGGCGCGACGTAGCCAACGGTCGCGCTCGAGGTCGCCGTCTGCGGTTCGAGCGACTCGCGCTCCCCCGTAACCTCGATGACGTTCTTCAGGTTCGCCGTCTGCTTGCCTGGTGCCACGAAGGTCTCGGCCGAGCTCGAGCCGAGCTGGTACCGCACTTCGCTTGAGGCGCCCGGCGCGATCGCGCCCGTGAATGTGAGTTCGAAGCCCGCTACGGTCTTCCCCGAGGCCGGGGCTGGTAGCTGCTCGCCGGCGCCCAAAGTTACCTGCTGGGTCGTGCCGTCGGCGTAGGTCCAGGTGAGTGTCGCACCGGTTGCGCCCGCGGGCCACACGGCGGCCGAATCGGCGGCGGTGAAGCCATCAAAGCGCAGGTCCTCGCCGAAGAACACATCGTCGGAGCCGGCTGCGGGCTCGGCGATCGTGAGCGAGTCGAGCACCGTGCTCGCGGGCAGGTCGCGGTTGATCGCGCGAAGCACGACACCAACGCTGTCGCCCGCCGTCACGCCGGTCAGCTGCCCGGTCTCCGCCCCGTCGGGTAGAGAGTGGAAGCGCTTCTGCGCGTCGACACCGATGACCTGGGGAGAGACGGTGAAGGGCGCCTCGGCGTCCTTCGACACAGGATCCTGTCCCGGGGCGACCACGGTCGCGCGCACGTCGTTCGTGACCTTGTAGCCACCCGAAAGCTCCGCTCCGCTTGCGCGATGCGTCGCGCGCTGCGTCACAGCGAATGACTGACCGGCGACGGTGCCGGGCGGGATATCACCCGCGTAGGCGAGGCGCACGCCCGCGATGTCGCTGTTCGGGATCGACGCGTCCCACGCCACCCAGTTCCACGCTCCGTCAGCAAACCGGTAGACCTCAGCGGTCGCCGAGGTGACGCCGGCCGGGAGGTTTGTCGTCGGGTCAGTCGGGGCGGTGAAGCCGTTAAAGTCAACGCTGTTGAAGGGGTTCCCTGCGGGGAGTTCGGTTGCGCCCTCCGGCGCCAGCTCGGCGCTCGCGGGGTCCTGCAGCCGGAGCTCGCTCGCGTTCACGTTCGATGCCTGGGTGCCGCTGATGCGCAGCGTCGACTGCGCGCCCGGCTGGTATCCCTGCGCCTCGGGCGCCCAGGTCTTCGCGGGCGCCACGTCGATCTTGATGGGGTTGTCGATCGCGATGACCGCGCTGTCCATTGCCCCAAGCTCCTGATCCCCCGCGCGCGCCGTAAAGGTCGCGGTGTTCTTCAGGTCGCGCCTGAGCATCGGGTCGTCAGCGGCGAGGCCCTCGGGCACCGTGAGCGTGTACTCGAGCACACCGGTGTCGCGCGTGGACATGCCGAGACCCGCGGGGTTCGAAGCGCCCGCCTGCACGGGGCGCTCAACGCCGACGGTGATCGTGCGATCCGCCGCGGTCTCACCAACGGTCCCCCCGACTGGCCCCTCCGGCGACTGGCCCTCGGTGATGCCGGGGAGTGACAGCGTGACGCCCGTCGCGCTGCCGCCAACGACCGCGGTGAGCCCGCTGATCTGCCAGCCAGCGAACTCGGCGGGTAGTTCGTCCGTGACACGCACCGGAGCGTCGGCGTCGGCGTCGTTCACACGGAACTCGACCCAGTAGGTCACGGAGTCTCCCGGCCGCAGGTCGCGCACGGCATCGGCGTACTCGCCGTCGCCCTGCTTGATCTTCTTCGCGAGCATGATGGAAGCACCCTCGCTTGCCATCGCCGGAACGACTCCGCTACTCGCGACAGCCGCCGTGCCAAGCAGCACGGCGGCCAGCCCGCCAGCGACCAGTTTCCCCAGCGTGCGCCGCGCCTGTTTCCCGGCACGGCGCACACCAATCTTCCCCAAAATCATGCGATTCTCCCCTTTGCGATCGCGTGCCCCCGCACGCGATATGACCCGGCTCCTGGCACTCGGATGCTCCTTGGGGGGATTCCTGACAGGAGCCGGGCATCTAGTAACACGGGCAAAGCGCCAAATCGTGACGCTCGGTTTGAGAAATCTTTTTTGGGTAACGAGATTCGCAGATTCACAGGAAGTTCATGAATACTGTTTGGCGGGGGATTAACGGGCGCGCCCGATTCTGGGGAATCGTGTGCGCCAGCACTCATGTGCCGACGCGCGCACTGGGTGCGTCTAAGGGGGAATTCTTGCGCAGAAAAGCATTCCGGCAGCACGACACGATGTCGGACGAGGATCTACTCGGTGTGAGCAGAGCAGGCGACACCGAGGCGTTCGCCGCGCTCTGGGAACGGCATCGGAAGGCCGGGCTCACCGCGGCGCGCAACATCGCGCCCTCGCTCGACCCAGAAGACGTCGTCTCAGACGCCTACCTGCGAGTCTTTGAGCTCGTGCTTGACGGGCGCGGCCCGCAGGGGGCATTCCGCCCGTACCTGTACCAGGTCGTTCGGTCAGCGGCAGCCGACAGGTTCCGCGCGGGCGAGCTGAGCGGCGTCGAGCTCCCCGACATCCCAGACCTGCACGAGACGGCTCCGTGGGAAGACAACGCGTTCGATCTGAACGCCGTCACCGAGGCCTTTGCGACGCTGACCCCGAGGTGGCAGGCGGTGCTTTGGTACACGGAGGTCGAGGGGCTCCCACCGCGCGAGGCGGCGAAGCACCTCGGGCTCTCGGCAAACAGCACCTCCGCGCTCGCCGTGCGGGCGAAGGACGCGCTGAAGTCGGCGTGGGTCGAGGCGCACGTGAACCGCGAGCTCGCCGACGGGGCTCACCGGTTCACGCTTGAGCACCTGCAGCGCTACCAGCGTGGCAAGCTCACCGCGCGGCTCACCCGGGAGGTCGAGGCGCACCTCGACGACTGCGAATCGTGCGCCCTTGCGGCGGCCGAACACACGACGCTCAACCGCCAGCTCGGCCTCGTGCTGGCTTGGGTGAGCTTGGGCGGTGTTGGCGCGGGCGCGCTCGTCTCGCAGCTCGGGCTCGCGGGCGGGGCAGGTGCGCTCGGCGCGAGCGCCAGCATTGCGAGCACCGGTGGAGCCGGGGCTGGCGCCGGGGTCGGCGGCGGCATCGCCAGCGTAGGCGCCCCAGCGCTGGTCATCGGTGGCACGAGCGTGCTCGCCGTAGCGGCCGCGGGCGCAACAGCCCTCGCCCTCACCCTTGGAGGGCCTGCGGCGCCCCCGGTCTCCGATCAGCCCATTCCCTCTGAGCAGTCAGTGGCCGCAGGAGAGAATGAGGGGTCGCCGCCGGCGCCACCCGCGCAGCGCGGGCAGGCCAACCAGAACGATGACGACAGCGTCGAAGATGGTGCGGGCCTGGACGACAGTGTTGCGCCGACACCCCAGCCTCCCGCGCCGCTGCCCGAAGAGCCAGCGACGACCGAGGCGGTGCCGCCTGTCACACCACCGGTGACTCCGCCTGTGACACCACCGGTGAAACCGCCAGTCACTCCCCCGGTCAAGCCCCCGCTGGGCAAGGAAGACCCGTCAATCACCGTGACGCCCCTCGAAGCGTGCTTCAGCTCGAAGATGCGCGGGTGGGCAAACCGTGAGGGGTTTGTGCAGCTACGGGCTACGGCGGCGGGCGGTGAGCCCGTGCTCCTCGTAGCCGAGGTGCCGCTGGACGGTACGCCGTCCGAGGAGCCAGCCCTTGCGCCGGCAGCCGGCGCCCCGAAAGAGGGGTATTACGCCCGCACTGAGTCTGCTCACCTCGGAAACTGGTGGAAGGGGCCGGACCCAACTCAGCTTCCGGCTTGGGAGAAGGACCTCCACGGTCTCACCCTGGAAGATGTCTTCTTGGAAATTCGGCTCGTCGTGCCCTCAGGCGACTTCTCACCGTGGCGGGAGGTCCCGGCGGGCGCGGCGTGCGCCTAGCGCTCTAGCGGCTGCCGTGCTTTAGCAGCTGCCGTCACAGGAAAAGCCCCGCTGAGCAGTGCTCAGCGGGGCTTCTTCGTTGCAGCGTCTGGCTAGGCGGTGACGCCGGTGCGGATCGCGGCCTTGACCTCGGCAATAGCCTTGGTGACCTGGATGCCGCGGGGGCATGCCTCCGAGCAGTTGAAGGTGGTGCGGCAGCGCCACACGCCTTCCTTGTCGTTCAGGATGTCGAGGCGAACCTGCGCGTTGTCGTCACGCGAGTCGAAGATGAAGCGGTGCGCGTTCACGATCGCCGCGGGGCCGAAGTACTGGCCGTCGGTCCAGAAGACGGGGCACGACGTGGTGCACGCGGCGCAGAGGATGCACTTCGTGGTGTCGTCGAAGCGCTCGCGCGAAGCGATGTCCTGGATGCGCTCCTTGCCGGGCTCGGCCGGAGTGTTCGCGACGAGGAACGGCTGCACCTCGCGGAACGATGCGAAGAACGGCTCCATGTCGACGATGAGGTCCTTCTCGAGGGGCAGGCCCTTGATCGCCTCAACGTAGATCGGCTTCGTGACGTCGAGGTCCTTCACGAGCGTCTTGCAGGCCAGGCGGTTGCGGCCGTTGATACGCATCGCGTCAGAACCACAGATGCCGTGCGCGCACGAGCGGCGGAACGACAGCGTGCCGTCCATGTCCCACTTGATCTTGTGCAGCGCATCGAGGATGCGGTCGGTCGGGTACATCTCGACGTCAAAGTCTTCCCAGTACGCGTCGCGGCCCGACTCGGGGTCGAAGCGGCGAATCAGCAGGGTGACATTGAACGGCTTGATCTCTTCAACGGCGTTCGAGCCGGGTGCCTCAGTGGTGACAGCACTCATAGTTAGTACTTCCTCTCCAGTGGCGGGTAGCGCAACTCGCCCTGCTCGTCCTTCAGCACGGTGACCGGCTTCCAATCCAGGCGGATGTGGTCCTCAGGGTTCGCCGAGTGCGGGTCGCCCGTGAGGTAGGCCATCGTGTGCTTCATGTAGTTCTCGTCATCGCGATCCGGGTAGTCGTCACGCATGTGGCCACCACGGCTCTCCTTGCGGTTGCGCGCCGTGTAGGTGAGCACCTCCGCAAGGTCGAGGAGGAAGCCGAGCTCAATCGCCTCAAGCAGGTCGGTGTTGTACCGCATTCCGCGATCCTGCACGCCGACGTTCTTGTAGCGCAGGCGCAGGTCGTGGATCACGCCGAGCACCTCGGTGAGCGACTCTTCGGTGCGGAACACCTGGGCGCCACGGTCCATGGCCTCCTGCAGCTCCCGGCGGATGTCCGATACGCGCTCGGTGCCGGTGCCGGTGCGGAAGCCCTCAACGAGCTCGCGAATCTCCTTCGCGGGGTCAGCGGGGAGGTCGACAAACGACGCGGTCTGCGCGTAGTCGGCCGCCGCGTTACCCGAGCGCTTGCCGAACACGTTGATGTCGAGCAGCGAGTTCGTGCCGAGACGGTTCGAGCCGTGCACCGAGACGCACGCGCACTCGCCAGCGGCGTAGAGCCCGGGAACGACGGTGTCGTTGTCCATGAGCACCTCTGCGTCAACGTTGGTCGGGATGCCGCCCATCGCGTAGTGCGCCGTCGGGAAGACCGGAACCGGCTCGACGACGGGGTCGACGCCGAGGTAGGTGCGCGCGAACTCGGTGATGTCCGGGAGCTTCGTCTCGAGCACCTCGGCACCCAGGTGGGTGCAATCGAGGTAGACGTAGTCCTTGTTCGGGCCGGCGCCGCGGCCGTCAAGCACTTCCTGCACCATCGATCGGGCGACGATGTCGCGGGGCGCGAGATCCTTAATCGTGGGCGCGTAGCGCTCCATGAAGCGCTCGCCGCTCGCGTTACGCAGAATCGCGCCCTCACCGCGGGCACCCTCGGTGAGGAGGATGCCGAGGCCGGCAAGTCCCGTCGGGTGGAACTGGTAGAACTCCATGTCCTCGAGCGGCAGGCCCTTGCGCCAGATGATGCCGACGCCGTCACCCGTGAGCGTGTGCGCGTTCGAGGTGGTCTTGAAGATCTTGCCGAAGCCACCGGTCGCGAACACGACCGACTTCGCCTGGAAGACGTGGAGCTGGCCGGTCGAGAGCTCGTAGGCGACGACGCCCGCGGGCTTGCGATCCTTGCCCTCGCCCGTCATCACGAGGTCGAGCACGTAGAACTCGTTGTGGAAGTTGATGCCGAGCTTCACGCAGTTCTGGAACAGCGTCTGAAGGATCATGTGCCCCGTGCGGTCAGCGGCGTAGCAGGCACGGCGAACCGCTGCCTTACCGTGGTCGCGGGTGTGGCCACCGAAGCGGCGCTGGTCGATCTTACCGTCAGCCGTACGGTTGAACGGAAGGCCCATGTTCTCGAGGTCGATGACCGCGTCGATGGCTTCCTTCGCGAGAATCTCAGCCGCGTCCTGGTCAACGAGGTAGTCGCCGCCCTTGACAGTGTCAAAGGTGTGCCACTCCCAGTTGTCTTCCTCAACGTTGGCGAGTGCTGCCGCCATGCCACCCTGGGCAGCACCGGTGTGCGAACGGGTCGGGTATAGCTTCGAGATAACCGCGGTCTTGGCCTTGGGGCCAGCCTCGATTGCCGCGCGCATGCCCGCACCGCCAGCACCGACGATTACAACGTCGAACTGGTGATAGGTCACGCCATCCTTCACGGTGACGTCTTCGCCCTCATGAGTGTTCGTGGTCACTGGATTCCTTACTTTCCGAATGCTTTACGTCTCGTGGTGCTCGGCAGTTACTTGACCGTGCAGAAGGAGGCTACGAGCGCGGGGTCGGCTCCGGCCGGGCACGGATCAAACGTAAAGATCACGAGCGTTCCGAGGAGGATGAGGAGTGCGGCGGAGAGCCACACGAGAGTGCGCAGAACCTTGTTCAGGCCGGGGCGCACGACGTAGTCGTTCACAATCGTCCGCATGCCGTTGGCGCCGTGAATGAGGGCCAGCCACAGGAGCAGCAGGTCCCAGACCTTCCAGAACGGGTTCGCAAGCTTGCCGCCGACAAAGCCGAAGTCGATCGCGCTGATGCCGTCGCCGAGCATCAGGTTCGAGAAGAGGTGTCCGAACACGAGCACGACGAGCAGAACGCCCGACACGCGCATGTAGATCCAGCCCCACTTCTCCCAGTTGGTGTTCTTCTTCGCCGGGCTCTTCGCGCGGGGCGCGTCAATTGTCATAGCCATGATTATTCTCCGCCCTCGCTTAGTGGCTGAACACGTTCATCAGGTGACGCGGCAGGAAGCCCGCCATCGTCACAGCCCACATGGCGATAACGACCCAGAACATCACCTTGTGATACTTGGCGCCCTTGCTCCAGTAGTCGACGAGGATAATGCGCAGGCCGTTGAACGCGTGGAACACGATCGCCGCAACGAGCACGGACTCACCGAGACCCATGATCGGCGTCTTGTAGGCGCTCATGACGGCGTTGTATGCCTCGGGGCTGACACGGATCAGCGCCGTATCGAGCACATGCACAAGCAAGAAGAAGAAGATGGCAACACCGGTGATGCGGTGCAGCACCCAGGACCACATGCCCTCGTTGCCGCGGTAAAGCGTACCGCCGCGTTGGACTTTCTTCTTCGCCGCTGGAGCGGCTTCAGCTGGTAGGGCTGACACGAGCTTCCTCCTTGGTCGTCACGCTGCAAAGTCAACATTCTTGTGAGGAGGCACCCGATATGCGGGCACGCCACATTGCTGAGAATTCTCTGCGACTTCCATTATGGCACTCTCTCGGGGTGTCTCGAACACATAGTCGCGCGTCGGCATTACACATCCGCCCATCTGCGTTCATTAGGGTGGCATCATGACCTCTCCGAATCCCGCACTCGACCGCCTCACCTGCGTTATCCCCGCGGGCGGCGTCGGGTCGCGCCTCTGGCCGCTCTCCCGCGCGAACGCGCCGAAGTTTCTCCTCGACCTCACGGGCGCGGGCGATTCGCTGCTGTCCGCGACGTGGACGCGGCTCACCCCGCTCGCTCCGCCCGAGCGGATGATGGTCGTCACCGGAAATGCGCACCGGGAGTCCGTGCTCGCGCAGCTTCCCGACATCCTCCCGGAGAATCTCGTGACCGAGAGCGAGCCCAAGGACTCGTCGGCTGCGATCGGCCTCGCCGCCGCGATCCTTGAGCTGCGCGACCCCGACGCGATCCTTGGGTCGTTCGCCGCCGACCACGTGATCCGCGGTGACGTGCTGTTCCGTCGCGCGGTCGCAACGGCGGTGCGCGCGGCCGACCAGGGATACATCGCGACGATCGGGATCCACCCGACCCATGCCGCCACCGGCTTCGGATACATTTCGTGTGGCGAGGCCCGCACCGACCTCGCGCCGTTCGACCTCTACGACGTCACCGAGTTCGTCGAGAAGCCCGACGCGGCGACCGCCGAGGGCTACCTCAAGGCGGGCGGCTACCTCTGGAACGCCGGCATGTTCATCGCCAAGGCCTCGGTGCTGCTTGAGCAGATGGCGCTGTCTGAGCCCGAGCTCGTCGACGCGCTGCGCGAGATCGCGGCTTCCTGGGGTAAGAAGCGGGGCGCTGAGGTGCGTGAGCGGCTGTGGCCAACGCTGCCGAAGATTGCGATCGACTACTCCGTCGCAGAGCCCGCTGCCGCGGCCGGCAAGATGGTGTGCGTCGCGGCACACTTCGAGTGGGACGACGTCGGAGACTTCGCCTCCGTCGCGAACCTGCTCACCCGGGGCCGCCCGTCTGACCTCGCCGTGCTCGGCGACGGCGCCCAGGTGCTGTCGGACGCGTCGAGCGGCATCGTCGTCTCCGAGAGCGACCGCCTCGTCGCGCTCGTCGGTATGGAGGACGTCGTGGTTGTCGACACCGCCGACGTGCTGCTCGTCACGACGAAGGATCGGGCGCAAGACGTGAAAAAGCTCGTTGAGCGCATGAAGGTCTCGGGCGGCGGCCACCTCCTCTAGGCCCACCGCGGCGCCCGCTCCGCCGCCCCCTCTGCCGCCCCCTCTGCCGCCCCCTGGTCCGGCCCAGCCCACTCTGCCCCTAGCCCGCCCTGCCCCGCCGCGGCCCTCCAGCGGCCGATGCACCCGCTTGTGACCGTTTCACCCGCTTTTTCGGCCTGCAACCCGGGTGAATCGGTGCAACCCGGGTGAATCGGTCGCTGCACGGCGGCTCGAAGTGGGCGAGGCGGGTGAGGCGCGGCCGGCCCGCCAGAAACGGCCCGTTGCACGCCGCTCCGAGGCGCCGGCGCGACGGAGTAGACTGTCCGGGTGACTGAGCGTGTATTGATTAAGGACCTGGCCGCACGCGTTGACGGCCCCGTACGCGTATCCGGCTGGGTTGAGAAGGTACGCGACCAGCGGTACGTGCAGTTTGTCGTGCTCCGCGACGAGTCGGGCGCAGTGCAGCTCGTCAACGGCGGCGTGCTTCGCGAGCCCGACCCCGAGAACCCGCGCTCCGACATCCTCGTGCCCCGCACGACCACGATCTCCGAGCTCACCCACGGCACCTTCGTGACCGTTGAAGGTGAGCTGCAGCACAACGAGCGCGTGAAGCTCGGCGGCGTCGAGATTCAGATCGAGACCATCGAGGTTGTCACGAAGGCGCTGCCCGACAACCCGGTCGCCGACGACTCGAACATCGATGTTCGTCTCGACTGGCGCTTCCTTGACCTCCGCCGCCCCGAGCAGAACCTCGTGTTCCGGGTGCAGACGACCTTCCTGCACGCGCTGCGTAACGTCTGGGTCGACCGCGGCTTCATCGAGATTCAGACCCCGAAGCTCATGGCGTCGGCGTCGGAGTCCCGCGCAGAGCTCTTCGAGGTCGAGTACTTCGAGGGCAAGGCGTTCCTCGCGCAGAGCCCCCAGTTCTTCAAGCAGATGGCGCAGGCTGCCGGCTTCGGCGGCATCTTCGAGGTCGGCCCAGCGTTCCGCGCCGACCACTCGTTCACCTCGCGCCACGCGACCGAGTTCACCTCGATCGACACCGAGCTCAGCTGGATCGACTCCCACGAGGACGTCATGGAGATCCACGAAGAGCTCATCGTCGCGGGCCTCACCGCGGTGAAGGAGAAGCACGGCGAAGAGATTCAGAAGCTCTTCAACGTCGACCTGCAGGTTCCCTCCCGCCCGTTCCCGCGCATCCCCCTCGCTGAGGCGAAGGAGATCGTGAAGGCGCGCGGCTACGAGATTCCCCGCGCCGACGCAGACATGGACCCTGAGGGCGAGCGCCAGATCGCTGCCCACGTCAAGGAAGCGTTCGGCACGGACTTCGTGTTCATCACGGACTACGACGTCTCGATCCGCCCGTTCTACCACATGCGCAGCGAAGAGAACCCCGAGCTCACCAAGAGCTACGACCTCATCTACCGCGGCACCGAGATCTCGACGGGCGCGCAGCGCGAGCACCGCATTGAGGTGCTTGAGGCGCAGGCCCGCGACAAGGGGATGGACCCGGCAGAGCTCGGCTTCTACCTCGACTTCTTCCGCTACGGCATGCCGTCGCACGGTGGGTTCGGCATGGGCCTGAACCGCGTGCTCATGCTCATGCTTGAGCAGCCCTCGATCCGCGAGACGACGTACCTGTTCCGCGGCCCGAACCGCCTGCTCCCGTAGCAAGGAACACGGAACAACACCTGAGTGAGGCCCCCATGCGCTAGGCGCTGGGGGCCTCACTCAGTGTGCAGGTCGGGTTTAAGCCGGCGAGGCCCATCGTCGCGGTGGCGACGAGCCACGAGGATCGCCATCCGCCCGGACCGATGAAGCGGACGGCGACAGTGGAGGTGCCGCCGAGCAGACCCCCAAGGAGTCCGCCGCTCGCGACCGTCGAGTAGGCGGCCGGGGTCCCTGAGGTCGACACATTGCCGAGCAGCGCGGCGGTGAGCGGCAAGAGGAGCCCGCCTGTCGAGTAGCCGAACTCGGCCTGGGTGAGCGTATACCCGGTCGCGGTTGCCGGCGCCCGCCAGTTCACGGTGACCGTGGGCGAGAGCCCCAGAGGTCCGGGGGTCGTGACGCACGCCGCCGTGCTGACCGGCGTGGGCACCTTCAGCGCGGTGAATGAACCCTGTGCCGCCTCAGCATCCGCCCACGCGGCCTCGGTTTCGTCCGCGCCCGGGGCCAGCCCAAGCAGCAGCGCGAGTGGCAGAGTCGCGGCAAGCGCTCGGCGCAGAACCGACCGGGGCCGCGAGCTCATAATGCGGCCCTCCGTCGCCGAATCCCTGTCACGCCTGAGGCTGTCGCAGCGGCGGCGAGGCCGAGCGCGACCGCACCGCCCGAAAGCAGCCAGGCGGGCGGTCTCCCGCCGGTCTCCGGCAGCGCCGTCATCGGCCCGGGTTCCGCGGTCACGACCTCGCTACCGCCCGCCGCCCGAAGGGTGAGCGTGACTGTCCCCGCGGCGACGCGCGGAACCGTCGCCGCGATAAGGAACCAGCGCTCGCTGTCGTTCGGGAGCACAGTCACGAGGCGCGGGGTGACAACGGGGTCGATCAAGCCGTCCCCCGACACCTCCGTCTCTGTTCCCGGGCACGCGCCCGCCACCCACTCGGCGTCGCACTCGCGGACGTCGAGACTGAGCCCGAGCGAGGCAGCCCCGGCAGCTTCGAGAGTGACCGACACCTCACCGGGATCTGGCGAGTGCACCCGCACCCCCACCTGCCACAGCACCGGCACCGCCGGCCGCATCGTTCGCATTGCGACGGGGTCGCCAATCGACGTCAGCGTAATGTTTTTCCCCGCCGAAACGGCCCGGACCGTGCTCTCGCCGGGGTCAGGTTCGAGGCCCACGGCGAGGGCAGGATCAGCGCCGAGTGGCCCAGCCGCACCTCCGAGGGCAAGCGCTGCAGTGACGATGGCGACACTCGCCATGGGGGCTGCGTGCCTCGGGCGCGACCGCTCGGCATCGGGCCCGACGGGCGGGGCGCCACTCCTTCGCCCAGCCCGCGGCTTCGGCCAGAAGGCCCACGTGACGAGTGTCGCGGTTGTGACAGTCAGGGCTCCGAGGACCGCGGGGTTCGAGAACCAGACGATCAGCCGCGCGAGGTGCGGGACCGAGAACACGACGAGGCGCGCGGAGTGGATCGTGTACGGCGCCGGATCATCCGCCGCATTCGCGTCGCCTCGCATGGTGATCGTCCGGGTCTCGCCAGCCCCCTCGATGCTGGTCACGCGGTGCGTCACCGGGAGCTGGCCCGGACGGTCGACGGTGAGCACGTCGCCCACGCGAACATCGCTCGCCGGGATCTCACGGACGAGCGCGGCGGAGCCGGCCGGGATCGTGGGCGACATCGACCCGGTCTTGAACATGATGATAGAGACGTTCATGAGCGCCCCGAGGAGCACGAGCATAATGCAGAGCGCCCCGCCGAGCGCCGCAATGTTCAGCAGCGCGTTCGCTGCGACGCCACGAACGCGTCGCCCGTTTCTCGTCATGCCGTGTGCCCTCCTTTCCGCCTGCCGGCGCTCGCACTCCGCGACCCGCCTCGTCGGCTAGCTCGACGAGGTTCCCGTGAATGTCCAGGTTGCGGTCGCGGTCAATCCCTGGGCCGCGTTGGGGGTGCCGTCGGGCAGGGTCACCGCGAAGCAGTAGGTCACTGGTGCGCCCGCGGCCGCCGCGAGCGCCTGCGCGTTGCCAGCTGCTGTCGAGAGCGCGCTGTCAGCTGCCACGACGACCGTCCCGGCTGCGTACGTGGCCGACGTGCACTGGCTCCCGGCGGGAACGGTGCGCACCCCGTACTTTAGGTACGCACCGAGCCCGGTTCCGGTGACCGTCGCGCCGCTGAGGGCGACGCTGCCGGGCACGGTCGTGTCGGCGGTCGTTCGCACGACGAACCGGGCGTACGTTGTCGTGCCCGGCGACATCGCAGTCGGCGACATCGCGAAGGAAAGCGCCGCGGGGGCGGATGCCGGATGGTCGGCGAACGCAGCCGCATCCGTAGACCCCTGGATCCCGAATTTGCTTGCGGCAAAGGTGCCCTGGGCGGTCTCGGTGTCGGTCCAGGCCGCGAGCGTCATGCTCCCACCCACCCCCAGGACGAGGGCGCCCGCAAGGAGCGCACGCACCTTGGTGAATGTGCCGGTCGTGTCTCGACCTCTCCGATGCGACCGCCGGCCGTCTCGCAGAGCCATGATCGCTAGAGTGTCGCGCCAGACTCAGCGCTGAACGTCCAGGTGATCGAGCCGTCTGCGCCCTGCGCAAGCGTGTCGTCCGCGACCACCCGGAAGCACAGGAACGCCGGTGCGGCGAGCGACGTGAGCTCGAACGTGGCCCCGTTTGCGTTGGTGCCCGCCCCGAAGACGCTAGCGTCGCAGGTCGTGCTCGTCGTGTACACGTAGCTCGCGGTGGTGCCGGGTATCGCGTCGCTCACGTCCTGCGCGACGGTCACGTCAGCCTGGTAGGTCGAGCCCGGAGAGAGGCGTACCGCGTAGCCGGCGTACACCTCCGACCCCGGCGCGAGGTTGTCTGCCCCGACCGCAAAGCTCAGCTGTGCGGGGTCACCAGAGGTCGGGTTGTCGCTGAACGCCGACCCGTCCGTCGAGCCTTCGATGCCAAACGTTCCGGTGCCAAAGACGCCACGTACCCACTCGTTGTCGGTCCACGCGGCGAGCGTGACAGCCGCGCCGACCCCGAGCACAAGGCCGCCTGCGAGCAGTGCGCGTGCTTTCGTCCAGCCGCGTCGTGATTGGACAGAATCTTCATTGTGTACAGCAACCATGAGCAATACTCCCTTGTATCAATCAATCAGCCATCCCCATGATGGATTGGGCACATGCTACGTCAATCAATTGAATTCCAATAGGGTCAGCCTTGGATCGCTCAGGTCAGACGTCTCGCGACAATAACCGTGTCGCTGTTCAGCACACGTTCGCCTCGGCCGGTCAGCGCATCACGGATTCGGGTCTCCGCAACCACGACTTCCCAGCTGGGTGCACCAAGGCCGAGATCATCGAGCTCGCTCTCTGGAGTCGGGAACGAGTGCGGGGCGTGCCCCTCGTGGTCAGGCCCCGGTCCGTGTTGCACGACGGGCCCCTGCCCATCTCGAACGGGCGGCGCCCCGTGCGAGATCACGACGAGGTGGCCGCCGGGCGCGACGCTCAGCGCGGCGGCGCGCAGCACGTTGGTGCGAGGCAGATGCACGGGAGACTGGAGAAAGCTCGCGGTGACGAGGTCGAACTGGTCAGCAGCGGCGCCGCCACCGGCAGCCAGCACGCGCACGGCCCACTCGGCGAGATCTTCGGCGGCGAACCGGGCTTGAAGCCCACGGGCCTGTGCCTCCTCCTGGGCGCGCGCAACGGCCGTCGAAGAGATGTCGATTCCCGCCGCGTCCCATCCGCGCTCGGCAAGCCAGAGCACGTCACCGCCCTCGCCGCAGCCGAGGTCGAGGGAACGTCCCGGCCCCGCCGATCCTGATGTTGCCGCTCCGACGTGCTCGGCTACGACCGCGGCGAGCGAGGCGTTGACCTTCCCCGACCAGACGCGGTCTTCCCCGCCGTAGCGTTCCTCCCAAAAGGTGACGGGATCCTGCTCGTGCCCGCTCATGCGTTCCCCGATTCCGAAGCTTCGATAGCGAGCGCGAAATCTTCTTCGACGAGGGCCCAGTTCGCGGCTCCGCCCGCCCCGGCCCCCGCGCCCATCGCCATCGGCACGGTAGCCATTGGCGCAACGACATTGCCTGCCGCCCAGACGCGCGGGTGGCTCGTGCGGCCCATCATGTCGACGGCAATGAAGCTCCCGACGGGCGAGTCGGTGCGCGCGAGGCCCAGCTCAGACAGAAAGCCGTCGTGCGGTTGCAGGCTGCTCGCGGTGAAGATCGCGTCGATGCTGTGTGACGCGCCGCCCTCGGTCGTGACGAGCATTTCGCCCGTGGCGGCGGTGCCTACGGCGGCAACCGGGTCGCGTTCGACGCGCATGCCGCGGGCCACGAGTGCACGTTCGGTCTCGGGGTCGAGCTCCCCGAGCCCTGCCGAGAATACGGTGACGTCGTCGCTCCACTGCCTGATGAGCTTCACCTGGTGCAGCGAGGCTGGCGAGGTCGCGAGCACGCCGAGTCGGCCGCCACGCACCTCCCACCCGTGGCAGTAGGGGCAGTGCAGGATCGAGCTGCCCCAGCGCTCGGCAACGCCGGCGATCTCAGGCAGTCGGTCTGTCACGCCCGTCGCCACGATGAGGGCGCGGGCGGTGAGGGTGGTGCGGGTGGTTGGGCCGCCGGCGCCATGAGGCGTCGCCTCGACCGCAAGCCCGTTCCCGCTTTCGCGCACGGCGCGGACGCTCGCGCTCAGAAACTCGACGCCGTAGGCGCGTGCCTCCTCACGCCCCCGCTCGAGCAATTCGAGCGGGGGCGTGCCGTCGAGGCCGAGGACGTTGTGCATGTGCCCCGCGAAGCGGTTGCGCGGCTCACCCGCGTCGATGACGAGGGTGCGGCGGAGCGAGCGCCCGAGGGCCTGTGCGGCGCTCAGGCCTGCGGCGCCTCCGCCGATGACGATTGCGTCGAAGTGTGTGGTTTCCATGCGTCCATGGTTCAGCATCACGTGCGATAATGGCAATCAGACTTGCAAAATTAGCAAGCCGCTTCACCTCACGACGGGGAGGTAACCGTGGAAGAACTCGAACAACTCGGCCCGCGTCTTCGCGCCGCGCGTCAGGCACGCGACTGGACCCTGGAAGACCTCGCGGGCCGGGCGGGTATGTCGGTGTCGACGCTGTCACGCCTGGAGTCGGGGAAGCGCCAGGCGAGCCTCGAACTGCTGCTGCCGCTCACGAGGCAGCTCGGGATCAGGGTCGACGACCTCCTCGCCCCTCGACACCGAGACCCGCGCGTGCACCGTACCCCGGTCACCAGGGGCGGCATGACGATCGCCCCGCTCACGAAGACCGAGTCAGCCGTTCGCGCATTCAAGATCACGTACAGGCCCGATGCCCCGGTGCGCGAACCACAGGTGCACGACGGCCACGAGTGGCTCTACGTGCTCTCGGGGCGACTCAGCCTCGAGCTCGGCGAGCAGCAGCTCACGCTACTACCCGGCGAGGCGGCGGAGTTCGACACGATCGTGCCGCACCGCATGCGCGCGGCGGGGCCCGGCCCGGCCGAGGTCATCAGCATCTTTAACGCGGCGGGCGAGCGCGTGCACGTGCACTCGCCCTCAGACGGGCTGGCGTCAGCCGAGCAGCTGTCAGACGGCCAGCCCGAAGGCGAGATACGCTCGGAGCATGGGCACACAGACTGACCACATCATCGTCGGCGGCGGCATCATGGGGCTCTCCGCGGCCTGGCAGCTCGCCAAGCGCGGCGAGCGCGTCCATCTCATCGAGCAGTTCGACCCGCACCACTCGCGCGGCGCCTCGCACGGCTCGACGCGCAACATCAACAATGCGTACCACGAGGGGTTCTATCTCGACCTCTTCGACGAGGCCTTCGCGCTCTGGCGCGAGCTTGAAGCTGGGGCTCCCGAGCCGCTCCTCGGCCTGCACGGGCTCGTGACCCAGGGCGACGAGGCCGTCGTGCTCGCGGCGCACGAGGCGCTTGTCGCCCGCGGCGCCGACGTCGCGCTGCTCACACCGGCGGAGGCCACGGCGCGCTGGGCAGGCATGCGGTTCGCGGGCCCCGTGCTGCTCGGCAGGCAGGCCGGCATCGGGTACGCCGCTCGCGCGCTCGACGCGCTCGAGGCCGCCGCGGTGAGCGCGGGTGCGACGATTGAGCGGCGGGCGCGCGTGCGCGGCATCGACGCGTCGGCAGAGCGGGTGCGCGTCGAGGTTGAGGGGGCCGACGGCGCCCTGCGCACCGTCGAGGCGGGCAGCGCGATCGTCGCCGCCGGCGCCTGGTCGAAGCCGCTGCTCGAAGGCGTCATCGACCTGCCAGAGCTCACCGTCACAGAGGAGCACCCCGCGCACTTTGCGCCGCGCGACCCGGCGCACGTCTGGCCGTCGTTCAACCACATGTTCACGCCCGATCAGCTCGATGAGCGCGGCGGCAATGTGTACGGCATGCCGAGCCCGGGCGAGGGCGTCAAGGTCGGCCTGCACGCTGTGGGCCACGTCGTCGACCCCGACCAGCGCACCTTCGCCCCCACTCCCGAGGTGCGGGCGGCGGTGCGCGAGCACGTCTCCGAGTGGTTCCCGGGGCTCGACCCCGACACCGGGGTTGAGATGAGCTGCACCTACACCTCGACCGCGTCAGGCCGATTCGTGCTCGACACGGTTGGTCCGCTCACCGTCGCCGCCGGCTTTTCGGGCCACGGCTACAAGTTCGCTCCCGCGGTCGGCCGGATCCTCGCTGACTCAGCGACCGGGGCCGCGCTCCCGCCCGCGGAGTTCAGGCTCCCCGCGCACGGGATCGGTACTCCCGAGGGGTCATCCCCAACACGGCTTTGAAGTCGCGCGTGAAGTGCGCGTGATCGGCGTAGCCGGTTGCCGCGGCGATCTCAGCGATGTTCGCCGCGGCCACGCCCTCAGCCGTCTCGGTTATCGTGTGCGCACGCAGCTGTTCTGCCGCTTCTTGGAGTCGCCGTCGCTGAATCATCGAGTGCAATGAGAGCCCGAACGACCGCGCGGCAATCCGCTGCAGCGTGCGCGTCGACGTGTGAAGCTCAGCCGCGAGCTCGTCGACGCGCGTGATCGCGGGGTTCGCGAGGAGCTCGGCGAGCCGGTTCGCGAGCAGCCCGTCGGCGTCGGGTTCCGGGAGTGTGTCGCGAAGCCATTCCGTCATCGCCGCGACCGCCGCGCCCCGGCGCGCGTCGCCCGGCTGCTCAGGCGCCGTCATGGCGGCCGTCACGGCATTCAGCAGTGCCGGCTCGGCGAGATCGAGCGCGCTGTCACGCAGCCGAGCAGGATCGGGCGCGAGCGCCGGTACCGCAGCCGGCCTGAGCAGCGCCCCCACCGCCCACCCAGCCCCTTCGAGCACCCTGCTCGAACGCCGCGTCGGCGGCCCGACGAGACTCACCGCGGCAGGCTCTACGACGACGTTGCATGCGGGAAAGGGCAGGATCTCCTGGGCGATGGTTACCCCGTCTGGCAGCCGCCACTCGGGAACCCAGAACCAGGTGACCCACTCGCTCACCTCGACTGGTGCTGGCACCCGATGGAACTCGGGGAGACGTTCGGGGTAGAGCACTCCCCTACGGTTCTCGATGTCCACCAGCCCCTCCCCTTTCGCACGGCACCTGTCACAAATGTACAAGCCGGCGAGGGCTCGGCGATCCTACGCTTGCTGCATGAGCACCAACGAGTTCCCCGCCGCGAACGGCGAGCACACCACTGACGGCCGCCCCAACGGCGCAACCAGCCTGACCCCGTTCATCGCGATCCCGGGGGCCCGCGAGGCAATTGAGTTCTACCGTGACGTCTTCGGCGCGCGGGTGATCGACGTCACCGAGATGGGCGGCGCCATCGTGCACGCCGAACTCGCTTTCGAGGCCGGGCGCCTGCAGCTCGGCGAGCCCTCCCCCGAGTACCGGCTCGTCGCCCCACCAACCGGCGATGACGACTGCTACTCGCTTGGCCTGTACGTCAGCGACGCGGACGCCGTGGTCGAGCGAGCCCTCGCCGCCGGGGCCACGCTTCGCGAGCCGCTCACGAACTTCGTGTCGGGCGATCGCTTCGCGAGTATCCGCGACCCGTTCGGGGTTCGCTGGTCGGTCATGACCCGGGTCGAAGACCTGTCAGACGAGGAGAGCGCCGCCAGGGTGCGAGCGTGGAGCGAGTCGTTCGGGGCTTAGGAGCTGCGGCAGCGGAGTGAACGCACGAAGGCCGGGTCGGCGCTCAACGGCAACGACCCGGCCTTCGCTTCGTGCTCTAACGAACGAGGAAACCGCCGTCGACCGGAAGCGAGACTCCGGTGATGAACGACGAGTCGCTCGACAGCAGGTAGGCGATCGCAGACGCCACGTCCTCCGGGCGAGTCAGGTGGCCCATCGGAATCGGCTCGGCCAGCTCAGCCTTCGCGGCGACGAGCTCGTCGCCCTCCTTGCCGAGCAGCGCGCTGATGAGCGGGGTGTCAGCGTCCGCGGGGCAGATCGCATTCACGCGAATTCCGTCGGTTGCGTGCTGCAACGCCATCTGGCGGGTGAGGTTGACGACCGCACCCTTCGACGCAGCGTACGCGCACTCGTCCTTGTTGACGACGAAGCCGAACACCGAAGCGATGTTCACGATCGAGCCACCGCCAGCCTTCAGGATCTCGGGAATTCCGTACTTGCCGGTGAGGAAGATGCTCTTCACGTTGACATCCATCATCTTGTCCCATGCGCCTTCGCTGCACTCGACAACGCCGCCCTCGCCGAGCGCGATGCCAGCGCAGTTCACGATGCCGTGCAGTGCGCCGAATTGCGAGACGGCCGACGCAACCGCAGCTTCGACGGCAGCGGCATTCGTGACGTCGCCCTCGATGGCCAGCGCAGCGCCGGGGTACTGCGCGTTGATCTCTTCTGCGACCGCTTCAGCTGCAGACAGGCGGAGGTCGAGCACGCCAAGCTTCGACCCCTCAGCGGCAAGTCGAATGCACGCAGCGCGGCCGAGCCCCGACCCGCCGCCGGTAACGATGTAAACCTTTTCATTCAGGCCCTGCATGATGCACCTATTTCTCTCTTGTTGCTAGTTTGCGATGAATTGTTGAGATGGCACGCACGTTACTCACGCGCTGCCATGGCTTCCTCGATGTCGATCGTGTCGGTCTCGAGTTCGTGGGCCCGGAGGCGAGTCTGCCGCATCAGGAAGAAGTAGATCACTCCGGGGAGCGTGAGCGCGATGATCCACGCAATGTCGACTCCGCCGAGTGCCTCGAACAGCGGCCCCGTGAAGAACGCCGTGCTCATGAACGGGACCTGCACAATGATGGCGATGACGTACGACACGATTGCTGGGGCGTTGAACCGCCCGTACTGCCCATCGGGGTTGAAGATGTCCTTCACCACGTAGCGCCCCTTGCGCACGAAGTAGAAGTCGACAAGGTTGATCGTCGTCCACGGGAAGAGCAGGTAGGCGAGTACGAGCAGCAGGTTGGAGAAGTAGGTCATGAAGTCGTCGCTTGCTGCGACCGCGACGATTGTCGCAATAACAAACACCGCGAGCAGCAGGATCGCGCGAACCGAGAGCTTCGCCTTGACCCGTGAGAACGTGTCGACAATCGTCGTGAGCGACATAAAGGCCCCGTAGAGGTTGAACACGTTCGTCGCAATCACGCCGAGCACAATGAAGAGGTAGATGAGCGGCGCCATCCCGTCAGGGAAAAGGCTCGCAATCGTCTCGCTCGGGGCATCACCGTAGGTCGGGAAAATGGTGGTCAGCGCTGCGCCGAGGGTCATGAGCCAAATCGTGCTGACGGCGAGCCCGCCGTAGGTGAAGAGAAACACCGGGCGCGCCTTCGTGTTCGCAGGCAGGTACCTCGAGTAGTCGGCAACATACGGGGCGAACGTCAGCTGCCACGTCGCGGTCGCACCGATGAGCAGCAGGAACGCATTGCCGTTGAAGTCACCAACGTTCCACACGCCCTCGGGCAAGCCGAGCTGCATCGTCACGATCGTCAGGGCGATGAAGCCAATCGCGAGGAGAATCGCGAACCACCGCTCAATCTTGTGGATGAGGTCATGCCCGTAGAACGTGATCACGAGGATGATGAGGCCAGAGATGACGATGCCCCAGGTCTTGTTGATCGGTGTACCGGCCGCGATCGCGTCACCGGCGATCACCGAGTTGCTCGCGAAATAACCGATGTACATGATGAACACGGCGATCAGCGGCAGCACAGCACCGTAGACGCCAAACTGCGCGCGACTCTGGATCATCTGCGGAATCCCAAGCCGTGGGCCCTGCACAGCGTGCGCCGCCACGAACATCGCGCCGACGAGGTTGCCGATCACGATAGCAACGACGCTCCAGAACATGTTGAGGCCGGCAAGCACGCCGATGCCTCCGGTGAGCGTCGTGAGCAGCATCATGTTCACGCTGAACCACAGCGGGAACTGGCTTGCCGGATGGCCGTGTCGTTCCTTGTGGGGAATGAACTCGACAAACCGCAACTCTGGGGTTTTGTCACTCATGGGGTGTCTCCTTGAAGGGTGGAAGGTGCGTGTGAATCACGGGGCGCCTCAGCCCCACTGCATCCAGGTGGTCTTGTAGTCTGTGTAGTTCTCAAGGGCGTGGACCGACAGGTCGCGGCCGAAGCCCGACTGCTTGAAACCGCCGAACGGTGTTGTGAATCCGAGCGCGTCGACGGTGTTCACCGACACTGTCCCCGCAACCAGACGCTGCGACACCCGATGAGCCCGAGCCAGGCTGCCCGTCCAGAGCGAGGCGGCAAGGCCGTACTCTGTGTCATTCGCGAGCGCGATTGCTTCTTCCTCGGAGTCAAACGGCGTGACAACCGCGACCGGGCCGAAGATCTCTCGGGTATGCACCTCGTGGTCAGCCGGGACGTCGGTGACAATTGTCGGCGTAATGAACGCCCGGGACCCGTTGATCTCAGGGCGTTCTCCGCCCGCGGCGATGTTGCCATCGCGGCGTGCGTTCTCGATCGTCGCCCAGACGCTGTCTGCATGGGACTCTGAGACCAGCGCCCCGGTGCCGCACTCTGGATCAAGTGGGTCGCCCGGCGCGTAGGCCTTCGCCGCCTTGACGTAGAGCGCCAGGAAAGCGTCGTAGACCGACCGCTCGACGAAGATGCGTGAGTTTGCGGAGCACACCTCACCCTGGTTATAGAAGCTGCCGAACGCTGCCTTCTCAGCTGCGAGCTCGAGGTCGTCGCAGTCAGCGAACACGAGGTTCGAGCTCTTACCACCGGCTTCAAGCGCGAGGCGTTTCATGTTCGACTGACCGGCATACTGCTGAAGCTGCTTGGCTACCTCGGTCGACCCAGTGAATGCGAGCATGTCGACGTCGCCGTGCAGCGCGAGGGCAGTGCCGACAACCGATCCCCTGCCAGGAACGACGTTGAGCACGCCTGCGGGGATACCTGCTTCGATCGCGAGCTCGGCGAGCAACAGCGTCGAGTGTGAGGCCTCGACCGGTGGCTTCACGACGACCGAGTTCCCTGCGGCGAGCGCGGGTGCGAGCTTCCACGTTGCGATCTCGAGGGGGTAGTTCCAGGCCACAATGACCGCTACGACTCCGAGTGCTTCTCGCGTCACGAGCGCCGTTGAGCCGGGCGGGGTGACAGGCACGAGATCCTCAAGCTTCTCGATCGCTTCCCCGTAGAAGCGATACAGCGCAGCTGAGCCGGGGGCATCGATGGCACGGGCTTCTCGCACCGGCTTCCCCATCTCTAGCGAGTCGAAGAGCGCGAAGTCGTCCGCTCGTTCCTCCATGAGGCGTGCGAGTTCGAGCAGGCGTTCGCGCCTGAACCCGGCGCCTGCGCGCGACCACACCCCTGCTTCGTACGATGCGCGGGCAGAAGCGACTGCACGGTCAACATCGTCCGTGTTAGAGGCGTGCACGTGTGAGAGTACCTCGCCCGTCGCCGGGTTACGTTTCACGATCGTTTCTCCCGATTGTGCGTCGACGCGGGTCCCGTCGATGAAGGGGCGGCCGTCGAACGTGAGTGCCGCGGCGGCTGTCTTCCAGTCCGCAAAGCTGCGAGTCATGAGTGGTTCCCTGTTCTTCGTAAGGTGTCAGTTGGTGTGGGTGCGGGATAGCGCCGCGTCGAGTGCGGTCCACGCAAGAGCTGTCGCCCCATCCCGAAGTGTGCGCTCCGCTGCCTGGCCGACGCAGGCGTCGGCGAAGGCCGCCTGGTGGTTGCTCGCGGTGCCGCCGACCCCGATGTATGGATGGATCGCATTCACCACTTGGGAGACGTTGCCCATGTCGGTCGATGCTCGATTCATGGTGACGTCGGCGGGGTTCGCGTCAAAGCTTCTTCCGAGCGCGAGCGCATTTCTCCTGTACCAGTCGAGCGCCTCGGCGTCGGTGCGCATCTCGGCGTAACGCTTGCTCTCGGGCGTCACGGTGAGCTTCGCGCCTGTCGCGAGCGCTCCAGCCTCAAAACATTTCAGCACGCGATCCTCAAGCGCGATGAGCTCGGCCGTGGTGTCCGCACGTACGTACCACCGCCCCTCCGTGCGCTCGGGGATCGCGTTCGGGGCCTCCCCTCCACACGTCTGCACACCGTGTACCCGGACGCTCGATGGGAGCTGCTGTCTGAGCAATGCGATCGCGAGCTGCGCGACAAGAAAGGCGTCGTTCGCGTTCGTGCCGCGCTCTGGGTAGGCCGCCGCGTGTGCAGCCTGACCGTCGTACTGCACGTGCCAGTGTGTCACGGCGAACGGCTCGGCCTCGGCAACATCCACCGGAGCTGGGTGCGCCATCAGAGCAAGGTTGAGGTTGGTGAATGCACCGCGCTCCAGCAACTCAATCTTGCCGCCCCCACCCTCTTCCGCGGGAGTGCCGATCACCTCAACCGCAATGCCGAGTTCGTCGGCCACTGCGGCGAGCGCGATAGCCCCGCCAACCGACATCGCCGAGATGAGGTTGTGACCACAGGCGTGCCCGAGCCCGGGAAGGGCGTCGTACTCGGCGAGAAAGCCCACGGTAAAGCGCACCGAGCTTTCCGGCAATCGCACGGCACGAAACGCGGTCTCAAGGCCAAGGTACCGACGATCAAGTTCAAACCCGTGGGCCTCGAGAACGCCAGAGACGGCTGCAGCCGAGCGGTGCTCCTGCCAGCCGAGCTCGGGATCATCGTGCAACTGGTTCGATAGCGCGATGAGTTCTCTATCAACGGTTCCGACAGCCGCGGCGATCTTTGCCTTCAGCGCGTTACTCATCACCGGGCACCCCGTACGAAGGCGCAACGGCCGGGTTGAGCCCGCGGTGAGTGTAGTCATCGCGCTGCGGCAGCCACTCGGCCAAGATGCGGCCGAGCGTCTCAACCGGGGCGTCGTCCCAGTCGACGCGCAGGTCGGTCACCCGCCATCCAGCATCACTCACGACCGAGAGACCTGCCGAATGAATCGGGCCCGCCTCGCCGCCAGCCGCGAGCGCGGCTTGAAGCGCGGCGAACAGGCGCTCCTCGATCCGTCCCTGTGCCGTCACTGCAGTGTCGACGAGCGCGTCGAGCACCTCCAGCGAGGCAAGCATGTTGCCACCGGCGACCGCGTTGTCACGGGTGGCGGCGCCGAAAATACCGAGTGCCCTTCCCCCTGAAAAGACTGCGGGCCGGCCCGCGCTGTCGAGCACGAGCAGTTGCCGGAAGTCGATGGTTGCTGGGTCTGCTGCCGAGACGACGGCGTCGAGTGCCTGCTGCGAACTGGCGCCAGCGCGGAGTTCAGCGAGCAGCGCCGGGCCGAGACGTGGGTCGGTCACGTTCTGCGAGTGGGCGCCGCCCACGCCGTCGGCGAGGTTGACGCAGCGCGCTGCGACCGCGGGAGACGACGAAGCGATGACTGAGCCGAACTCACCAGTCTCAGCGTCGCGAAGGATCAGTGAGAGCGTCACGCCGCGTCCGCCTCAGAGAGTACGGCGGTCGCGTCGATCTCGACGAGCCACTCGGGGCGCGCGAGGGCCTGCACGACGATGCCTGTCGAGACCGGGTAGACGCCCTTGAGCCACTTCCCCATGGTGCGGTACACGTCTTCGCGGTAGCGCGGGTCGATGATGTAGACGGTCACCTTGACGATGTCAGCGAGACTGCTGCCCGCCTCGCGAAGCAGCATGTCTATGTTCGACATGGCCTGCTCAGTCTGGGCGACGACGTCGCCAACGCCGACGGACTCTCGAGTCTCGAGATCCTGCCCGATCTGCCCCCTGAGGTACACCACACCGTTTGCGACCACAGCTTGGCAGAGGTCGTTGTCGAGATTCTGCTCCGGATAGGTCTCTTTGGTGTTAAACATCCGCAGGCGCTTGTGCGTGGGTTCCGTCACAGGATCTCCTCGTTGAGTAGGGGTGTGCTTCGTTCTCCAGCCAATTGTCGAGAGAATCCGAGTATCTGTAAAATACTCAAAACAAAGATAGGGTATCTGCAAAACAGATCGAGCCCGTCGACGCAGCAAGGAGACCCGCAATGGCGCAGCGTTTTCCCCTCACCCTCACTCAGCTCAGCTATTTCGCGGCGTGCGCGAAGTCTCTGAACATGACGGCAGCGAGCCAGGAGCTCCACGTGGCCCAATCCGCCGTCTCCACGGCCGTTGCCCAGCTCGAACGCTCGCTGGGCGCAACACTCTTCATCCGGCAGCACTCGAAAGGGTTGATTCTCACACCTGCGGGGGAGTCACTCTTGCGCGATACCCAACGTCTCTTCGGGATGCTGTCGGAGACGATCGACACGATCCAGGCAGATCGTGACGACATCACGGGTGAAATCACCATCGCGAGCTTCCACACGCTCACCCCGTTCCTGATCCCACCCCTCCTACACCGCCTGAGGGAGCGCCACCCGAGCCTCGCGGTCTCCGTCAGAGAGGGTGACTACGAGCAAAACCTCGCGGACCTTCGAGGTGGCCGGGCAGAGGTTGCCATCACCTACGCGCTGAGCAGCGCCGACGGCGTGGCGCAGGAGGTTGTCGGGCACGCGGCCCCGCACGCGGTTCTGCACACGGAGCACCCGCTTGCCGGCCGCGCATCCGTTTCACTCGCAGAACTCAGCGCCGAGCCGTTTGTGCTGCTCGACCTGCCCGACAGCAACGAGTATTTCCTCAGCCTGCTTGCAGCGGCGGGCGTCGCCCCCGAGATCCGCTACCGCACGAAGAACTACGAGGCTGTGCGGTCGTTCGTCGCTATGGGGCTCGGGTTCTCAATCCTCAACCAGCGCCCTCGCACTGACGCGACCTACGCTGGCAACCGCATTGCTACCGTCGAGCTCAGTGGCGACGTGCGCGGCCTCGACGTCACGATCGCGACGCTCGCACAGATCGAACAGACCGCGCGAGCAAAGGCCGTGAAGCAAGCGCTCACAGATTTGCTCGCCGAAGATGCGGGCGCAACCATCCAGTGATGTTGCCAAACAGCGGCCCAATCATGCGTTTTTTCGATGATGGGACGTAGTTGAATCTGTTTTCTTGATTCAATGCTCCGTGAATGTGTATTGGCTTCGCTCGGGATCCCTGCGATTTGCTAGGTGCGTCGAAGGTCGCCGTCCGCGCGACCCGGCAGAGAGCAGCCGAACGGGATTACGCCCCGATCCGGGCGCTCCGCACCCCACACATCTACCCGAGCGGAGAGAAACTATGTCAAGCCCTGAACCCGAGGTCACCGAGGTCCTCGTTGTCGGCGGCGGCCAAGCCGGCGTGGCCATGAGCGAGCACCTCACCCAGCGCGGAATCGCTCACATCGTTGTTGAGCGGAACCGTGTCGCCGAGAACTGGCGCACCGCTCGATGGGACTCGCTCGTTGCGAATGGCCCGGCCTGGCACGACCGGTTCCCAAGCATGGCGTTCGACGGCGTAGAGGCTGATGAGTTCGCCCCCAAAGACAGCGTGGCAGACTACCTCGAAACCTACGCCGCGACGTTTTGCGCCCCCATTCGCACTGGCGTGACCGTGACCTCGGTGCGCCGCAACGAACACGGGGCCGGATTCACCGCGGCAACCTCGGACGGCTTCATCACCTCGAGGTACGTTGTCGCGGCAACCGGCGCGTTCCAGAACCCCGCGATCCCACCCCTCGTCCCTGACGACGCCCCCCTCACCCAGATCCATTCGAGCAGCTACCGCAACCCAGAACAGCTGCCTGCCGGTGGCGTTCTCGTCGTCGGCGCGGGCTCTTCCGGTGTACAGATCGCCGCGGAGCTGCGTCGCGCCGGCCGCGACGTCACACTGGCAGTCGGACCCCACGACCGGCCACCGCAGCGCTACCGCGGCCGCGCGTTTGTCTGGTGGCTTGGCACACTCGGGCTCTGGCAGGCGGCCGCGCCGGCTGCGGGTTCCGAGCACGTTACCATCGCCGTGAGCGGTGCCGACGGGGGGCACACCGTCGATTTCCGCGATCTCGCGGCAGACGGAATCAGGCTCGTCGGTCGCGCGAGCGGCTTCTCCAATGGAACGCTCTCGTTCGACGGCGACCTCGCCGCGAACATTGAACGCGGCGACCGCAACTACCTGGCAACGCTAGAGGCGGCGGACGCCTACATCACTCGCAACGGGCTCGACCTTCCCGAGGAGCCGGAAGCCCACGTCCTCGGACCGCTGCCCGCTGACGCCGTCGACCCGATCCGGGAACTCGACATCGCTGACGCCGGCATCACATCGATCGTGTGGGCCACGGGGTTCAAGAGCGACTATTCCTGGCTCCAGGTCGACGCGCTCGACGAACGGGGCCTCCCACGCCACCAGCGCGGTGTCTCTTCAGAGCCCGGTGTCTACTTCCTCGGTCTTCCATGGCAGTCGAGCCGCGGATCCACCTTCATCTGGGGTGTCTGGCACGATGCGAAGTATCTCGCCGACCAGATCGAGATCCAAGGTTCATACCTCGGGTACGACGGCGACGGTGTGCCGTGGAACTTCGTGCCGAAGGAGCAGCGGTCTGGCCTGATCGCCTAGGCCCGGACTACTTCAGCCCACTGTGAGCCCAGCAGTGACCGCCCGCACACTCCGCGCGAGCGATCACTGCTGGGCTTCGAGCCCTCGGCCCCAGAGCATAGGGTCACTCCACTTCGGGAACTCAACGTACACGCCAGGAACTGATTCCTCCCCGGGAGGGAAGAACTCATCCAGGGGAATCCGATGATTAATGCTGCGGATCAGTTCTGACCGGTCTGCCCAGAACAAGCCGCTCAGCACCGACAGGTTGTACTGACCGTTGTCCTGCACCTGATAGACCATCCTGAACCCATCCTCAGTCACCGCCCGAGCTTCGAACCGGTGCGGCCCCAACCCCGTCTGATCCTCAACATCAATCAGCGAAGCCTCCCACCCCTGCGACTCAAAATACTCGACCATCGGCACCGCATCCTCACGCGCTCCAACCGCGCCTTCGGGGTGAATAGTGCGAGTCAAATCAATGAAGTACGAATTCCGACTGTCAGCCCCAGGAAACGGGTACGCAGCTGAAGGCCCACCAAAAGGACCACCAGCTCCTCCTATGAGCCATTTCCAAGGACCACTCGACAGTTGCAACTGCGCGTCGGTCATTAGCTCGCGGGCACGCTCATACCGCTCACCGTAAAGATCAAAGCGCTCCTCGGCAGACAACGCCAAAACCTGAGCACGAGTCATCCCCGACGAATCCTTCGTCCCCAGGCTTGCGAGGCCACTGATCCCTTCTGAACAACCAACAGTGCCGAGCAACAACAGAGCACTCGCCAACATAAGAGGGAGCAGGAGTCGCGGCCTCCGGGAGTTCGGGAATACAGCTTGCTCTCGATCAGCCACGCTTCCCCTCCTGGTCCGGCCCCCTCAGCTTCGGGTCACTCCACTTCGGGAAGTCGACGTACACGCCAGGAACTGATTCCTCCCCGGGAGGGAAGAACGAACCTTTCGGAATCCGGTAATCGATATCATCCGACAGCTCAGACTGATCCGCCCAGAACAAGCCGCTCATGACCGACAGGTTGTATTGACCGTTGTCCTGCACCTGATAGACCATCCTGAACCCATCCTCGGTCACCGCCCGAGCCTCAAACCGGTGCGGACCCAACCCCGTCCGATCCTCAACATCAATCAACGACGCCTCCCACCCTTGCGACTCGAAGTACTCGATCATCGGCACCGCATCCTCACGCGCTCCAACCGCGCCTTCGGGGTGAATAGTGCGAGTCAAATCAATGAAGTACGAATTCCGACTGTCAGCTCCTGGAAACGGATACGCAGCTGAAGGCCCACTCCACGGACCTCCCACCCCACCCGTCAGCCACTTCCAAGACCCCGTCGACAGTTGCAACTGCGCGTCGGTCATTAGCTCGCGGGCACGCTCATACCGCTCACCGTAAAGATCAAAGCGCTCCTCGGCAGACAACGCCGAAACCTCAGCACGAGTCATCCCAGCTGAATCCTCAACATTCATAATCGCCACCCTTTCCGAACAGCCGACAATCCCAAGGGAGAACACCGCGACGAGCAAGAGAGACGATGCCCGCCCCAAGGTTCGCTTCCAGTATCCTTTCTTCCTCATCACTTCTCCGCCGGTCTTGCAAGGACGGTTCCAGATTCACCGAGCGAAGTGGAGTCTTGCGACAGGTATCCAACCGTTCCGTCTGTGTTCCACGGGCGCCAGGAGTCTTTCTCAGCGTAAAGGCTGTGCATCGTCGTGGCTTTCAACAGCACGCCACCCGGGCCGACCGACGCCTCTGCGCTGAGCGCTTCGAAACCGTCAATCTCACGGGGGTCAAGGCCTTTCCCGCCACCCTTTCCCATCCATGCGAGGTTATCTCCGGTTGCATGCACCGCGTACTTTTGGGTGGCGTTGATCTGGCCCGCCGTGGTGCCGTCTGCAACCCCGGCCGACCCGAGAGTCACGACGGCGCCGACGTCGAAGTTGGTCTGTTTCAGCGCCTGCACCGCGACGGTGGAACCGTAGGAGTGCCCGAAGACGGCGAGCTGCGTGGGCGGGCTACCGTATTCGCCGCGGCTCGCGCTCAGGCCGTTGAGAAACGACGTGAGTTCTTGTGCACCCGAGTCCGCGTGTTCCAGGCTGCGCACCTGGCTGACTTTCGTCGGCGAGCGGTACCCGATCCAGTTCACGACAGCAAACGATGCTGAGTCGTTCTTTCGCTTTGCATCGTTGTACAGCGCCTGCGCTGCCTTGTTGCCATTGAACATATCGCCCACCCCTGAGCCCATCCCAGAGACGAGCACCCCGATATTCGATGCGGCGTCAAGGTCCCCGAGCGAGATACCCGCAACAAGAGCCCCGTCGTGACTACCTAGCCCAAGTAACTGCACCGCTGGAGCGCCAGGCATACGGTCGGCTTCCTTCTCAGCTTCCGTAAGCGCGCCCTTGATCGCCTCAAGCTGCCTGACGAAGTCGCCATACGAGACGTCAGGAAGAGCCTCCGCAGCACCGTTGAGCGAGGGATGTCGCGCGTTCACCGCGGCCAGCGGATCCGAGAACCCCATGAGCTCGTAGGCGAGCTTCGGGTTGGCGATCGCGTAGTCCAAGAACTCCCGCGAGGCCGCATCCTGTGCCCAGGCGGGCAGCCCGCTCATGCTCGCGAGCGCGAGCAGCGCTGCGGGCGGCAGCAGCTGCACGTCTGCTGGAGTGAGCCCGAGCGAGTGCCAGTACTCTGCCGCCTCCTCAGGCGATAGGTCGCCGTTGAGCAGCTGCTTGAACCTCGGGCTGTCAGCGATGTCGAGCACCGTCGAGCGAGCAAGCAGGTCGAGCCGCGCGTTGCTGAGGGTTCCCCCTCCCGCACGCGCAAACTGATCGGCGATGCGCCCCACCCACTTGGCGTCCGCCACATTCTCCGTCACCATCCGGGGAAAGCCTGACACGAACGACATGGTGCCAAACCTGAGCCACGAGCAGTGCTCGACGAAACTCACCCAGGCATTCTGCAGTGCGGGAATATGCTCTTCGAGCCCTGTGTCGAGCGTGCGCGAGCGAGACACGAATGTGCGAAGTCGCGACGGATCCGCCGAGCTTCTCCCTCCGCTCGGCCCGCCGCGGGCCGACCTGTCACGCCGCCCGGGCGCAAACGCACCCGCGATTTCTGGCGGGGCGATCGCATACTCCGATGGCTTCGGGTCGGTAGCCGCCGAGCCCGCGTGTGCCGCACCGGTTGGGTCCGCCGCCCGTTCGACCGCGCGCTGATCCTCGCGAACCTGCCAGGCCGCCAGGTCGTTCAGCCGGCTACGCTCGGCCTCTGCTTTGGTCTTCGCGTCTCGAATCGTCGTGGCGAGATCATCGAGCACCCCCGCAAGTCGCAACCGGTCTTCGACCTCTACCCTGCGGGTGATCGCAAACACCCTCGAGTAGGCCCCGGCGAAGTTCACCATTGCGATTTCCGCGGCTGAGCTTCTCGTCGCGGACTGCCCCCTGAGGGCGCCTGACGAGCGGGCGAGCTCCGTGAGCACGCCGTCGGCCACCGCGTCGTCAAACTTGATCGGCAAGCCACACGCTCCTGACGTCCATGCTCACTGGCTCCTCGATCCTGACGGCGCGCCCTCCCGCTCGGGCGGAGCGGCGGCGCTCAAAGCCACGGGGTGTCCAGGCTCTGTTTCACCAAAGGTACCAAACGAACATACGATTTATGAAACCGTTCTCCACACAGGTCAGTCGCACCTGCGCGCCGCGGCGCCGTCGCCCGGACCCTGCCGCGCTCCTACGGGCGATCGAGGCGCTCACGCCGAGCGAAGGTCACCCGCGAGCGCCACGGCGTGCGCCGCCGTCTCACGAACGCGATCCTCCGCCCGCGCGGTGAGCTCAGCAAGATCGCTCGGACCGGGCGCGATCGAGAAGGCGGCCGTGATCCCCGCCGCGCGGCACTCCGCCGCCGTGAGCTCGACGGTTCCCGCAATCACAACGAGCGGCACGCCCGCAGGCCGGGTGCGCGCTACGAGGTCAACGACCTTGCCACCGAGCGACTGCGAGTCGAGCCGCCCCTCCCCCGTGAGCACGAGGCTCGCACTGGCGAGCCGGCGCGGAAGGTCGAGCGCACGCGAGATGAGATCCCCACCAGCGATGGTCTCCGCGCCGAGCAGCGCGACCGCGGCGAGCGGGATCCCACCAGCCGCCCCAAAACCAGGCCGCTCCGTGTAGCTCGCGGTCGGCACCCCGTTGCGGTTCGCCAGGAGCGTGGCCAGGCGCTCGAGGCCCGCGTCGATGACAGCGATCTCCGCGCTGCCGGCGCCCTTCTGCGGACCATACACGGCGGCGGCCCCGGCTAGGCCGCAGAGCGGGGAGGTGACGTCGACCGCGACCCGCCAGGTCGCCGCGAGCGCGCGCGGGTCAAGCCGGGACGTGTCGATGGTAGAGATCTCGGCGAGCCCGGCAGCGCCCTCCCGCACCTCAGCGCCCAGCGCGTCGAGGAAGCGAACCCCGAGCGCGCGCAGCATGCCCGTGCCGCCGTCACTCGTCGCAGAGCCGCCGACGGTGAGCAAGATCTCCCCCGCGCCCCGCGAGAGCGCTTCGAGCGCGAGCTGACCGACGCCAAATGAGTCGGCGGTGAGCGGTTGCAGCGGCTGATCACTCACCCACGGAAGGCCGTTCGCCTCCGCGGCCTCGATGATCGCCGTCGCGCCGTCTGCGTCGATTCCGTAGCGCGCCGCGCGCGGCCGACCGAGTGCGTCTTGGGCGATCGCTTCCCGCGGGGTGACACCCCAGGCGGCAGTGAGCGCGTCGAGCGTCCCCTCACCTCCGTCGGCGAGCGGAATGGCAAGGTACTCGGCCCGCTCTCCCCAGACCTCCCTGGCCCCATCAAGCATCGCCGCGGCAGCCTCGGCCGCAGAGCAGCTCCCTTTAAACGAGTCGGGTGCGGCCACGATGACGGGGCGCTGTGTGCCGTGCATGCGTCTCAGCCTACGGCCCGGAGACGCCGGCCGGTTAGAGCTCGAAGTCGACCCCGGCGCGGCCCGCGGAGCGCTCCTTCACGAGCGCAACGACCGCGAGGTGATCAGGGTGCGTCGCGTAGACATCGAGTGCCGCCTGGTCCTCATGGTCGCTCACCAGCACGAGGTCCCAGTTCGCCTCGGCGTTGAACTCGTTCAGGCGCACATCAAGCGCGAGAATCCCGGGCACAGTCTGCGGCAGTGGCCGCAGCGCGTCGGCGATCTCGGCCGCCTGGCGGGCGCGGTCCGCTGGGGTCTCGCCGTTCATCTTCCAGCTCACGATATGGCGTACGGTCACGGGGGCTCCTTGAGGTGTTTCTGGGCAGTTCTCTATGTGGATCGTGGGCCTAGCGGCGCCAGAAGGACTTCTTCGCGCCGCCCGCCGCTCGCCGCACAGCCGCTTCGAACTTCTCGGCGTCGACGTGCCAGATGGCGTGCCGCTTCTCCCCGATCCGCACCACGGGAATGTCTTCCGAGTGCAGGCGTGCGAGCTCTTCGTCCGCGAGGATGTCGAGCTCGACGAGTTCCGTTGCGACGCCGTCGGCGGTGAGGGCCGACCGCACCTGTTCGATCACGGCCCGGGCATCATCACAGAGGTGACAGCCGGGCTTTCCGATGAGGGTCACGCGCACAGGTTCCACGGTTCAAGTCTAGGGCGAGCATTCGCTACCCTCGTTCCCATGCGCAGAATCATCCAGGCCACCGGAGTCACGCTCACCCTCCTGCTCGTGGCGGGCTGTGCCGGGGCGGGCCCGGCGACCAGCACGACCCCAAAGACTGGGGGTACCGACGCGCCAACCGGCTCGACATCGCAACTACCCACCGACACCCCGTTCTCGCTCGACGGCATCACCTCGTGCGCTCAGGTTGAGGCCGTCGTCACGCCGTACATCACGGGCCTCGTACCGAACGAGGCAAACACCGTCGACGAGTGGGGCGTCAGCTGCTCATGGGAGACGGCCGAGGGAGAGCTGAACCCCGACAATATTCGCGCGGTCTCTGTGCAGCTCGCCCCGGTCGAGGCGGGGTCTGAGACGCCAGACACCAGCCTTATCGCAGACATGGACGGTGGCGAAGTGCTGGAGCACGGTTGGGTGACTTCGAACGGCGGCGTCGCGTTCTCACTCTCGCTTGGTACCGCCGTGGCCGGCGCGATCGCCACGACGGTATGGGTTCCGGGCGTTGAAGCGACTGTTGGTGGTGGCCAGTGGGCGGGGGCTCCGGCGCTCGACGGCGAGGCCGCGGTCGAGGTCGTGCGCTCCCTCATCGGGTAGGGCGCTGCCTTAGCCGGCAACCGGCCAGCCTCTCGCGGAAACAACAAAGCGGCCGACAACGATCACATCGTTGCCGGCCGCTTGCAGTATGACTACTTCTTGTTGCGGCGCTGGTGGCGCGTCTTCCGAAGCAGTTTGCGGTGCTTCTTCTTGGACATACGCTTGCGGCGCTTCTTGATTACTGAACCCATCAGTTACCTCACGTCTCTCGGGCCGTACGGGGCCTAACCGTAACGTGGCCCACAAGATCAACAGTCTACAACGCCGCGCGCGCTCGCGCGAACTCACGAGCTATTCGCGCAGCTTAAAGCGCGCAACGAGCTCCTTCACACGGTGTTCAGCGACAGCCGCAGCGCGACCAATCCGCTCCGCGGCGCTCGCGGCTTCCTCGGGCAAAACCGGCTCGCCGTCTTGCAACCCCTCGGGCCCGGTCACGGTTGAGCCGTTGCCGTCGAGGTACTCGACGGTGACCTCGGTGTCGAAGCCGGCAGAGAGGAACGGGATCACGAAATCCTCAACCATCTCGAGCGGCTCGGCGTTCAGCGAGTAGAAACGGTGCTGCCCCTCCTCACGAACTGTGACGAGTTCGGCGTCGCGAAGCACCTTCAGGTGCTTCGAAACTGTAGGCTGGCTGATCTCAAGCTGGTTGACAATCTCGGAGACGCTCATTTCGGCGTCGTCGACGTGACGGTCGAGAAGCACCTGCAAGATGTCACGCCTGGTCGCGTCCGCGATCACTCCGAAAATGTCTGGCATAGACACCAGGGTATCCCGACCAGTGTGTAGCATGACAACATTGGCCCCCAACGTTCGCTGAAAGAAGGAGAAGTGAGCTCAAGCGCACTCACCAACCGGGCTCCCTTCCAGGGGAAAAGGTCGTCGTGGTTCCATGCGCTCATCCACACGACGCCTGCCCGGTTCGCGATCCTTGTCTTCACGAGCCTCGTAGCGATCTGGACCGCGCTCCTCGCGCTTCCCATCTCGAGCTCGACGTCTGAGATCACGCCGCTCGCCGACGCTCTCTTCACCGCCGTCTCCGCGATTTGCGTGACGGGCCTCTCCACAGTCGACATGGCGACGCACTGGTCGCTGTTTGGCGAGGTCGTGATCCTGCTCGGCATTCAGATCGGCGGCGTCGGCGTCCTCACCATCGCGAGCATGCTCGGCATCACCGTGACGCGGCGCATGGGGCTGCGGCAGCGACTGCTCATCGCGAGCGACACCAACCCGAACCGCACCACCCGCGGTGCCTCCGAGAGCCAGGCTGTCGGGCTCGGTGATATCGGCGGGCTACTGTCTGCGGTGGCGATCAGCCTGCTCGTCATTGAGGCCGGCCTCACGCTCCTCATCACGCCCCGCCTCATGGCCGAGGGCATGGAATTCTGGCACGCGCTCTGGAATGGCTTCTATCTCGCGGCTTCGGCGTTCACAAACACCGGGTTTGTGCCGCTCGCCGGAGGCCTCGAACCGTACCTCGGCGACTACTACCTGCTCACGGTGCTCGCGCTCGGCGTGTTTCTCGGCAGCATCGGCTTCCCCGTCATCTTCGCGCTGTACCGCTACGTCGTGAAGGGCGCTGAGAAACGCCGCCACATCGGGCTCCACGCCAAGCTGACGCTGGCGACGACCCTCGTATTCGTGATTCTCGGCTGGCTGCTCATTACCTCGCTCGAGTGGAACAACCCGGCCACGCTGGGGGCCGAGCCCGTCGGCCGCACTCTCTTCGACGCCTGGTACATGTCGATCATGACGAGGTCTGGCGGCCTCGGCATCATCGACCCGATGGAGATGAACGGGTCGACGAGGCTCGTCATCGACATGCTCATGTTCGTCGGCGGCGGCTCGGCGTCAACGGCCGGCGGCATCAAGGTCACGACGATCGCCGTGCTCTTCCTCGCCGCCTACGCCGAGGCTCGCGGCTACAAGGATATGCAGGCCTTCGGGCGGCGGATTCCGACCGAGGTGCTCCGCGTCGCGGTCTCCGTGCTCATCTGGGGCGCGACGATCGTGCTCATCTCGACGACGATCATCATGCACATGACGGGCTCGTCGCTCGACGAGACCCTGTTTGAGGTCATCTCGGCGTTCGGCACCTGTGGCCTGAGTACCGGCCTCTCAGAGGCCTTGCCCGCCCAGGGCAAGGTCGTTCTCGCGGCGACGATGTGGGCGGGCCGAGTCGGCACCGTCACCCTCGCCGCCGCCGTCGCGGCGACCAGCCGCTCAAGACTCTTTAGATTCCCCGAAGAAAGGCCGATCGTTGGTTGATATTCGAAGTGATGCCCCGGTCATCGTGATCGGCCTCGGCCGGTTCGGCGCCTCGACCGCAGGTCAGCTCGACAGACAGGATCGCGAGGTGCTCGTCGTCGACAACAACGCCGAGCTCGTGCAGAAGTGGTCGGATCGCGTGACCCACGCCGTGCAGGCCGACGCCCGCTCGATGGAGGCGCTGCAGCAGATCGGCGCCGACGAGTTTCAGATCGCCGTCGTCGCGACGGGTGCCTCGATCGAGTCAAGCGTGCTCATCGCAGCAAACCTCGTCGACCTCGGCGTGCCGCAGATCTGGGCCAAGGCGATCTCGCATTCGCACGGCAAGATCCTCGAGCGAATTGGTGTGAACCACGTCATCTACCCCGAGCGTGAGGCGGGCGAGCGCGTCGCCCACCTGCTCTCCGGGGCGATGCTCGACTTCATCCAGTTCGACGACAACTACGTCATCGCGAAGATGTACCCGCCCCGCTCGGTTCGCGGGCGCACCCTGCGGGAGAGCGGCGTTCGCACCCGCTACCGCGTCACGGTGGTTGGCGTGAAGACGCCGGGTGAGCCGTTCACGCACGCGACGCAGGAGACCATGATTTCCAGGCACGACCTCATCATCGTGTCGGGCACGGCGGCAGACGTCGAGAGGTTCGCAACGATCGGTTAGTCGGGGCCGGGGCACCCCGGCCAGGCCCGGAGGCGCTTTGGCTCAGCCCCGAGGCCCCGGCCAGGCCCGAAAGAGCCCCGGCCAGGCCCGAAAGAGCCCCGACTCAGCCCTTCGCCATGGGATCTGCACGAGATATCCCCACTTCGGGCCGGGTCGGCATAGCTACTGCCGATTGCATACGCTGCGCAAAAAGCAACCGGGCTACACAAGCAGTATCCGGGCTGCGCCACAAGCAACCGGCAGCAACCGAGCTACTCCCCGCGCTCAAGCTCCTCAGAGCGGCGCACGTTTGCGGCGAGCGCGCGGTCAAAGAGTTCTCCCCACCCCGCGTCCTGCAGCACGAGCACTGCCTGCTCGGTTGTTCCCTTCGGACTCGTCACGTTGCGGCGCAGCTGGGCGGGCTCTTCGCCACTCTGCACGAGCAGCTCGGCGGCACCCGACACGGTGCCGTTCACGAGCACTCGGGCCTGCTCTGGGGTGAACCCGCGGCGAATCGCTGCGGCTGTCATCTCCTCGACGTAGAGGAAGACGTACGCGGGGCCCGAGCCAGAGACGGCGGCGACGTCGTTGATCTGGTCTTCACGCACGACGATGACATCGCCGACGGTTTCGAACAGGCGGCGCACGGTCTCGACCGACTCAGCCGACGCAGACTCGCCGCCGGCGACGCCCGTGACGCCCCTGCCGAGGTGGGAGGGGGTGTTCGGCATCGCGCGCACGACCTGCGCCTCGGGCAGCTCGGCCTCGATCTGCGCGCATGAGACTCCGGCCGCGACGCTCACGACGATCGTTCCGGGCTTCAGGTCGGCCGCGATCTCGCGCGCGACGTCCGCGATCATCCACGGCTTGACGGCGAGCATCACGAGCTCGGCATCACGAACCGCGATGCGGTTTGCCTCGGGCTCGGTCTCTGCGGCGTGCGCGACAACGTCTTCGGCACCCGCGAACTCTGCGGCACTCGCGGCTGAGTTCGTCGTGACGGTGATCGGCAGCGCGATGTCAACGTCGGGGCTGCGCAGCCCGGCGAGGATCGCACCTCCCATCGAACCGACTCCGATCATTGCGGTGCGGGGAAGCGTTGCTGGCTCTGGCTGCGTCGTCATAGTTCCAGTCTGCCCGAGATGCGCGTTGCCGTGTGCATACGATGCTCAGAAACCTCAGCCCCCTGGCAAAGCATACGGCTACGCATACACTTGAGGCCGAGGGCATGAAACCCAGGAGGCACAATGAGCAGTGAAGGTGGCAAGCGCGCGATCATCGCAGCGCTCCTCGCGAATGTTGGCATCGCCGTAACGAAGTTCATCGCGTGGGCGCTCTCGGGCTCCTCGGCGATGCTCGCGGAGGGCGTGCACTCGCTCGCCGATTCCGGCAACCAACTGCTCCTGCTGCTCGGCGGGCGGAAGGCGAAGCGCGAGGCAGATCAGGATCACCCGTTCGGCTACGGGCGTGAGCGCTACGTGTACGCGTTCATCGTCGCGGTTGTGCTCTTCGCCGTCGGCGGCCTGTTCTCGATCTGGGAGGGCATCTCCAAGATCCGCGACCCGCACACGCTCGAGATGTGGTGGCTGCCGCTCGCGGTGCTTGCCATCGCGATCGTGCTCGAAAGCCTGTCGCTGCGCACCGCGATCAAGGAAAGCAAGCCGCTGAAGGGCAAGAGCGGCTGGCTCGCCTTCATTCGGCGCTCGAAGTCGCCGGAGCTCCCGGTGATCCTGCTCGAGGATTTCGCGGCCCTCACCGGCCTGACGTTCGCGTTCATCGGCGTCGGCCTCACCGCGCTCACGGGAAACACCGTGTTTGACGCGTCGGCGACGATCCTTATTGGTCTCTTGCTCATCGCGGTTGCCGTGATCATCGGCGTCGAGACCAAGAGCCTGCTCGTTGGCGAGGGCGCGTCGGAAGAAGACGTGAAGAAGATTCAGTTCGCGCTCGCCGATGCGAAGGAGATCGACAGGATCATTCACATGAAGACCCTGTACCTCGGCCCCGACGAGATCATGGTCGGTGCGAAGGTCTCGCTGCCCGCGACGACGACGATGTCCGAGGTTTCCGTGATCATCAACCTCGCCGAGCGTCGCATCCGTGATGTGGTGCCTGCGGCGAAGGTCATCTACATCGAGCCCGACGTGTGGCTCGACCCGAACCTGCCGACGCCGACGACGAGCTCAATCGTCATGCTCTCAAGCGACTAGCGAGATGGTGCTCATCGACGACCCCAGCTGGCCGGCGCACGGCAAACTGTGGGCGCACCTCGTGAGCGACGACAACCTCGAAGAGTTGCACGCGTTCGCGGAGGCGAACGGTATCCCGAGGCGAGGCTTCGACATCGACCACTACGACGTGCCGGCTGACATGCACGCGGCGCTCATCGCAGCGGGCGCGACCCACGTCGGTGGGCGCGAGCTCGTGCGGCGATTGATCGCCTCGGGGCTGCGCGTGACGACGCGGGAGCGGCGAGGCCGCTAGCGCTGTGGCCGGCGGTCTGACCGAAGCGCGCAGCGAACGTGGACACAGCGCTTTGAGTCGCTATGAGCCAGATACCGTTCGGGTGCTCAAGCAGGCGCGCTGCGGGGTATCGGCGCGTGCCGGGGCAGGTCTTGCTGCAGTATGCTCGCGAGATTTTCCTCACCTGCTGAGGTGAGCCTCACTGCACGGGTGCTCGAGGGGAGCGATTCGATCCATGCTCTGTGCTTGAGCGTGTCAAGCAGCATCTCTGCGGCCAGCCCGGCGACATGGTCGCGTCGCTCCGTCCAATCAAGGCATGGACGGGTGAGGGGGCGCCTCGGGTGCACCGGCAGGTCGATCCCGAGAGACTCCAACCAGGCCCGTCCCGGCGGAGCGAGACTGAAGTCAGACTCAAGAAAGCCTCTCGCGCGCATGCCATCGGCGAGCGCAACGCCGAGTTTGCCCGCGAGGTGCCGGTAGCAGGTACGAGCCTCTCTGATGGCGCGGTCACGGTGTTGGGCATCAAGCGACTGTTTGGCAGGCCGGACTCGACCGGAGAACGATGCCAGGGACTCGACCAGTGCTGCAGCCTGTGTGCCAGCGAGCCGAAGGTACCGGTGCCTCCCCTGTCGCACTTCTTCGGCGAGCCCACTGTCGAGCAGCTTGTCCGCATGCTCGCTCGCTGAGGACCTCGCGATCCCGGTGCCCCGAGACAGTTCGGTAAGCGTCCAGGCCCTCCCGTCGAGCATGAGCAGCAGCATCGACGCACGGGCGTCGTTGGCGAGTACGGCGGCCGTCGCCGCCAAGGCCGGGCTGCTCGTCTCTTCCATGCCGAGAACTCTATCGTCGGCAGTGTTCGGGCCAGGCCGAACAGTTCGCCCCGCAGACTGGATCGCATGTACTCGACTCTTTCGATCGACCCCTCCGTGTTCTACTTTGGCACTCCCGTGGCCCTACTCACCACGGGGAAGGCCAGTGATGCCGTGGCGAACATCACGCCTATCTCGTCGGCCTGGGCGTTGGATGATACCTACGTCCTCGGGCTGAGCAACCTCAGCCACGCGATGAGCAATCTCCGCGAGAATGGCGAGCTCGTTATCAACCTGCCAGACGCCCCGCTCTGGGAATCAGTCGAGCGGATCGCTAAGACGACCGGCGCTACCAAGGTCCCGCCACTCAAGCAGGAAAGGTACCGATATGAGCCGAACAAGTGGGCACTCGGCGGGTTCACTCCGCGACCCAGCGAGGCTGTCGCGCCCCCGCGGATCGCTCAGTGCCCGGTTCAAATAGAGGCTCGCGTTACGAACATGACACCTCTGGGTGCCACAGGGGACGCCACGACCGTCCACGCGAAGGTCCTGCGCACCCACGTGCACCGGTGTCTCGCAATGCCAGGAACCTCACACATCAATCTCGAGGCTTGGAACCCGATGTATTACACGTTCCGCCACTACTTCTCACAAGGCGAGCGAGTCGGGGTCAACTTTCGAGCAGAATGGTGAGTGCTTCGGAGCAAGTGCACACCACGTCTTGCCCGTAGGCCAGCGGTGAACTCAACGGAGAACTCGCGCTATCCGGCGAGTTTCGAGAACGATCGCCAGCCGTTTACCGCCCGGCCACTTTACGGTGCACTCTCGTTCGCCGGGCCTTTCTATCGTTGACCCGTCAGATCGGGGAACTCAGGATCGGGGCGGCGCCATTGCCGGCCCGGGTGAGCCCCGCGACATGAACGAAAGGCTCACTGTGACTTCACGTGTCTTCATCCGCCGGGCCGCGCTGGCGGCGGGCGTGCTCGCACTCACCGGCACCCTCGCTGCGTGCTCGTCGGGCGCTCCGGCTACGGACGGCGGGGCCGACGGCTCGGTCGATGCCGCAACGGCGACAAGCGCCGCAGACTTCGGCGGGTTCGACGGCCTCGTCGAGGCGGCGAAGGCCGAGGGCGAGCTCAACGTTGTCGCGCTCCCCGAGGACTGGGCGAACTACGGCGAGATCATCGCCGGCTTCGAAGACAAGTACGGCATCACGGTGAACTCCGCGTCGCCGGACGCGTCGAGCGCCGAGGAGATCCAGGCAGCCGAAAACCTCAAGGGGCAGGACACCGCGCCCGACGTCTTCGACCTCGGCGCCGCCGTCGCACTCGCGAACACCGACAAGTTCGCTGCGTACAAGGTCGAGAAGTGGGATGAGATTCCGGCCGAGAACAAGGAATCGACGGGGCTCTGGGTGAACAATTACTCGGGCATCATGTCGCTCGGCTACGACTCGGATAAGCTCTCGGAGCCGAAGAAGCTCGACGACCTGCTCGGGGCGGAGTTCAAGGGCGCGGTCGCACTCAACGGCGACCCGACGCAGGCAGGTGCGGCGTTCGCCGCGGTCGGTTCGATCTCGGCGCTGAACGGCGGTGGCGTTGACGATTTCGGCCCGGGCGTCGACTTCGCGCAGAAGCTCCGCGACGCGGGCAACTTCCTCACCGTCGACCCGACCCCTGCGACGATCGCGTCGGGCGAGACCCCCGCGGTCTTCGACTGGTCGTTCAACAACATCGCTGCGGCCGCTGACAAGCCGAGCTGGAAGACCACCGTGCTCGACGGTCCCGTCTACGTGTCGTTCTACAACGAGGCCATCAACGCCGACGCACCCCACCCCGCCGCTGCCCGCCTGTGGCAGGAGTGGATCTTCTCTGACGAGGCGCAGGCGCTGTTCCTTGAGGGCAACGCGGTGCCGGTCAGGATCGACGCGCTGAAGGAGGCCGGCTCGGTCGACGAGAAGCTCATCGAGCAGGTCAGCTTCGGTACGAGCTCCGAGGACTGGGTTTCGCCGGATCAGAAGCAGACCGACGCCGCGAACGCGCTGCTCGCAGAGCGCTGGGCCGCGGTCGTCAAGTAGTGCTCGGGCCTGTGCGCCGCGCAACCCGCGGCGCACAGGCCTCCACGTTTCTTCATCACCCCATGCGTAAAGCCGTCGCGGCGCTCGGACTCATCCCGTTCACCGCCTATGTCTGCCTGTTCCTCGTCGTGCCGACGCTCATCGCGATCGGCTCAGGCTTCACCGCCGAGGGCGGGTTCACCCTCGCGAACATCCCAGTGCTGTTCGCCCCCGAAACGCTGTCAGCGTTCTGGGCGAGCATCTGGCTGAGCGCCGTCACCGCGGTGGTGGGTGCCGTTGTCGGCGGGATCCTCTGCTGGGCGCTCGCCGCCCTCCCTGAAGAGGGTCCGCTCCGCCGCCTCGTCGATTCGGCGAGTTCCGTCCTCGCCCAGTTCGGCGGCGTCATGCTCGCCTTTGCGTTCATCGCCACGATCGGTGGCCAAGGCCTCATCACGGTGCTGCTCAGGGAGCGCCTCGGCACCGACATCTACGCCGAGGGCGTCTGGCTGTACGAGCTCCCCGGCCTGATTCTGCCCTACCTGTACTTCCAAGTGCCGCTCATGGTCATCACGTTCCTCCCGGCCGTGCTCGCGCTCAGGCCGGGGTGGGCCGAGGCCGTCGCGACGCTCGGCGGCCGTGGCGGCAGCTACTGGCTGCGGGTCGGCGCCCCGATCCTCACCCCCGCGTTCCTCGGCTCGCTGCTGCTGCTCTTCGCGAACGCGTTCTCCTCGTACGCGACGGCCGCGGCCCTCATCAGCCAGGGCTCGCAGATTGTGCCGCTGAAGATCAGGGCCGCGCTCATCGGCGAGACCGGCGCTTCGCTCGCCTCGAACGCGGGCGTGCTCGCGCTCGGCATGATCGTCGTCATGACCGCCGTGATGTTCGGCTACGGCCGGCTCATGGCCCGCACCGCGAGGTGGCAGGGGTGAGCGCGGGCATCCCCGGGCGCCCGTCGCCCGCCGTCGCACGGCTGGTCGTCGCGGTCATCGGTCTCGTGTTTCTCATCCCGCTCGTCGCGATGCTCGAGTTCACGCTGCGCAACACCGCGGGCGGGCATGATTTCTCGCACTGGGCGGCACTGTTCGACCCTGACAGGGCGCGTGGCTACCGCGTGCTCGCGCAGGGTGTGCAGAACTCGCTCTTGCTCGCCGTGATCTCGCTCGCGATCGTGCTCCTGCTGTTCTTCCCAACAATCGTGCTCGTGCACCTGCGGTTCCCGCGGCTGCAGCGCGCGCTCGACCTGCTGACGGTGCTGCCGATCGCTATCCCGGCCATCGTGCTCGTCGTCGGCTTCGCGTCGATCTACAGGGTTATCGGGCAGGCGTTCGGGTCTGGCGTGTGGACACTCGCGCTCGCCTACGGGGTGCTCGTGCTGCCGTTCGCGTACCGGGCGATTGTCTCGGACCTCACCGGGATGGATGCCAGGGTGCGCGCAGAGGCAGCCAGGTCGCTCGGCGCGGGCTGGGTGACCGTGCTCGTCCGCGTCATCGCGCCGGGGGTGCGGCGGGGCTTGCTCGCGGCATCGCTCATCACCATCGCGATCGTGCTCGGCGAGTTCACCGTGTCATCGCTGCTCAACCGCACGACGCTGCAGACCGCGCTGCTACAGATCTCAAAGTCTGACCCGTTCGTGGCGGTCGCGGTATCGCTCGTGTCGCTCGTCGCGGCGTTCGTGCTGCTGCTCATCGTGAGCGCCACCGGAGGCCCGCCGCGCCGGCGCGGGCATAGACACACTCGATCGTCCAGCAGCTCCGTCACCCCAACCGATTCGGCGCGCGCCACAGTGCCCGCGCAAAGCCCCAAGGAGTCCGCCCGTGGCCGCTAACCACACCCCAACCCCCTCGCCCTCACCCGTGAGGTTAGAGGCAGTCACGAAGTCCTACGGCTCGACCACGGTGCTGCACGGCGTCGACCTCGCGCTCGAGCCCGGCGAGCTCGTCTGTCTGCTCGGCCCCTCGGGGTGCGGGAAGACGACGGCGCTGCGCTGCATTGCGGGGCTCGAGCAGGTCTCGGGCGGGCGGATCCTGCTCGGCGACGAAGACGTCACCCGAGTGCCCGTGAGCCGCCGCGACATCGGCATGGTGTTTCAGCAGTACTCACTGTTCCCGCACCTCTCGGTTGCGCGAAACGTCGAGTTTGGGCTGCGGATGCGACGCGTCGACCGCGCCGAGCGCACGCGGCGGGTCGGGGAACTGCTCGAGATCGTGGGCCTCGACCATCTCGCCGAGCGCTTTCCGCACGAGCTGTCGGGCGGCCAGCAGCAGCGCGTCGCGCTCGCGCGCGCCCTCGTGACTCGGCCGCGCGCCCTGCTGCTCGATGAGCCGCTCTCGGCGCTCGACGCGAAGGTTCGCGTGCGGCTGCGCGAGCAGATCCGGGCGATTCAGACCGAGCTCGGCATCAGCACCGTGTTCGTCACGCACGACCAGGAGGAGGCGCTCGCGATCTCCGACAGGGTCGCGGTGATGGAGTCGGGCAGGATCGCGCAACTCGGCACCCCCGAAGAGCTCTACCGGCGGCCCGCGTCACCCTTCGTCGCCGACTTCGTTGGGCTCTCAAACCGGGTTGCTGGGGTACTCGACTCGCATCCAGACGGCACGGTGGTGCGCGTGCAGGGCGCGGTGCTGCCCGTGCTCGGGCAGGCGGGGTCGAGCGCCGGGGCGGGTGCCGCAGTGACGGCGTACGTTCGGCCGGAGCACGTGCGGTTGGTGGCGACGTCTCCGGGACCGGGCTCTGCTGGTGCTGGGGCTGGCGCTGGCGCTGGTGGCACGGTTGTATCGAGCGGCTTCCTCGGCTCGATTAGGCGCACGGTGGTTGAGCTTAACGACGGCACGACGATCGCGGCCCAGCACGGGGCAGACATCGCATACGCCGCGGGTGACCAGGTCTCGGTCTCGTTCGCGGCCGAGCCCGTCGCTGTCTCGTAATCCCGCACGCGCTCACGCTCACGCTCACGCCCTCGCCCGCACCCGCACCCTCGTCCTCGTCCTCGCCCCATCATTTTCTCGAGCACACATCAAAAACACGCGTAAAAGGATGTGCGCAGAAGAGATTGGGGTGTTCGGGCGCGGAGTGGCGGTCCGGCAGGGCCCGGGGCTGGCGGGGAGTGGCGGGGCCACCCGCCTAGCGGCGCTCCGAGAAGAACGCTTCCAAAAGTTCAGCGCTCTCCGCCGCCCGCACCCCAGCGACAACCTCGGGAACGGGGTGCGGCAGCCTGCCGTCGCGCAGTAGGTCATACACGCTGCCCACCGCGCCGGCCTTGTCGTCCCACGCCCCGAACACGACCCGAGGCACCCGCGCCGCGAGGATGACGCCCGCGCACATCACGCACGGCTCAAGCGTGACGACGAGCGTGCAATCGGTGAGAAAGCGGTCGCCTATCGCCTCCGCGGCGCCACGAATCGCGATCACCTCCGCGTGCCCCGTGGGGTCGGTGCTTGTGAGGCGCCGGTTGCGGCCCGTCGCGAGCACCTCGCCATCGGAGCCGAGGACGACGGCGCCGACAGGGATCTCCCCCGCAGCCGCAGCCTCACGCGCTGACTCGAGGGCGCGCTCCATGGCTGTGAGCTCGTCTGGTGATGGAGGGATGGTGGTCACGGCAATAGAATAGGCGTATGCGAGTCTTCGTTGCAGATCATCCACTGATCACACACAAACTGACGGTGCTGCGCGACGCGAAAACGCCGCAGCCCACGTTCCGCCTCCTTGTTGAGGAAATCATGACGCTGCTTGCCTACGAGGCAACCCGCGAGGTGCGCGTCTCCCCGCTCGAGATCCAGACCCCGGTCGCCAAGACCACGGGCGTGCGGCTGAGTGAGCCGCTGCCGCTCATCGTGCCGATTCTGCGCGCGGGCCTCGGCATGCTCGAGGGCATGGTGAAGCTCGTACCTACCGCCGAGGTCGGGTTCCTCGGCATGGTGCGTGACGAGGAAACCCTCGAGCCCACGACCTACGCAGAGCGTCTCCCCGACTCGCTCGCCGGGCGTCAGTGCTTCGTGCTCGACCCCATGCTCGCGACCGGCGGCTCGCTCGCAGCAGCAATCGACTTCCTGTTCGCGCGCGGCGCCGACGACATCACCGCGATCTGCATCCTTGGCACCCCCGAAGGCGTTGAGGCGATGCGCAAGGCCGCGGGTGACCGGAATGTCACCCTCGTGCTCGGCGCCCTCGACGAGGGGCTCGACGAGCACGCCTACATCGTTCCGGGCCTCGGCGACGCGGGCGACCGCCTCTACGGCACGGCGGAGTAGCACCGGGCCAACGTAGGTTTCCGAACCAAACAAAGAGCCGCCAGCGCCCCCTCGGGTGCTGGCGGCTCTTCGCGTTCCTCGGCGCAACGCTCAGGCGCAACGCACGGCCGGAGACACGGCGCGGGGCGCCCCGACGGCGCTCTTACGCGGCGGCGGCGCTCAGGGCGCGCAGATCCTCATCACCCAGTTCGAGGTTCATCGATGCGAGAAGCGCGGCCAACTGCTCCGTGGTGCGGGCGCTCGCGATCGGGCCGCCGATGGTGGGCTGCCGCCGCAGCCACGCGAGCGAGACGCTCGCGACTTCGACGCCCTCACGCTCGGCGATAGCGTCGAGCGCTGCGAGCATGCTGCGGCCGCGGTCGTCAAGGTAAGTGACGGCCTGGGCGGCGCGTGGGCTCGCACCGGCCGCGGTTGCGGCGGCGTCATCTCGGTACTTCCCCGCGAGGAAGCCCTTCGCGAGCCCGAAGTACGGGAACACCGCGAGCTGCTCGGCCGCCGCGACATCGCGCAGGCCGTTTGTCTCGAAGTCGCGCTCGAGCAGGTTGTAGTGCGGCTGCAGTGCGACGGGCAGGTGATATCCGCCTGCCCGGGCGATCGCGAACCACTCGGCGACGCGCTCGGCCGTGTAGTTCGAAACACCGATGGCGCGGATCTTGCCCGCGTCAACGAGCCCTGAGAACGCTGCGACGGTTTCCTCGAGCGGCGTCTCTGCGTCGTCGAAGTGGGCGTAGTAGAGGTCGATGCGGTCGGTCTGCAGACGAGCGAGCGACGCGTCGGCGGCCGCCCGCACATTCGCGGCAGCGAGGCCCGTAAACTCCGGGTGCGTCGATACCTTGGTCGCGACGGTCACCGCGTCGCGCGAGCCGCGAGCCCGCAGCCATTCGCCGATGATCGTCTCTGATTCGCCGCCGCTGTTTCCGGGCGCCCAGGCCGAGTAGCCGTCGGCCGTGTCAATGAAGTCGCCGCCGCCAGCGGCGAAGCCGTCAAGCACCGCGAACGACTCGTTGCGCCCGGCCGTCCAGCCGAACACGTTCGCGCCCAGGGCGAGGGGCGCTACCTCGAGCGCAGACGTACCGATGCGAACCCGTGTGGACATGTTGCTCCTTCGAAAGAGGTGCCGAACGCGCACCGCTTTCGACGCTACACGCTCGGGCTGGAGGACTGTCGCCATTCGTCGAGCGACACAGGGTCGTCGGTGATGACGAGGTCGATGCCGTGCTCGCGGGCCTTCGCCCACTGCTTCGGGGTGTTGAGCGTGTACACCATCGTGCCGATGCCAAGCACCCGTGCCTCGTCGATGAGTGCGAAGTCTCGCTCGAACACCTCGTTCCGCGCGCCAATCGCCGACACCTTCAGCGCTGCTGCGAGCTCAAGCGTCGGCCGGTTCCACTCGCGCGTGAGCATCACCCGCGCGTATTCGGGGGCGAGCACTGCGAGGCGCTCAAGGTTCTCGACCTCGAACGACTCGAACGCGACCCGGTCGACGAGGTAGCGGTCCCCGAGCATTGCGACCGCCGACGCGACCTGCTCGTCGCTCCAGACCCCCTTCAGCTCAATCAGAGCCCGGCTGTTCGTCGGAGCGAGCTCGTCGAGAAACGCTTCGAGCGTCGGAACGCGCTCGCCCAAGTAGGCGCCATCGAACCACGACCCGGCGTCGAGGCCCTCGAGCTGCGCGAGCGTGTGCGCAGCCACCGCGCCGGAGCCCGTCGTCGTGCGGTCGAGCGTCGGGTCGTGCATGAGCACGGGCACGCCGTCGGCCGTCAGATGCAGGTCGGCCTCGACAAAGTCGACGCCCTGATCGAACGCCAGGCGCATCGCGGCGAGCGTGTTCTCGGGGGCGAGCGCGGCGGCACCGCGGTGGGAGATGATCCCAAACCCCTCGACGCGGCTCAGCGCGCCGTGCAGTTGGAGCACACTCGCGCGCGCGGAGTAGGGATTCGTGCCGACGCCCGCGACGAGGGCGAGCACGAACACGGCGGCGAGAAGCGCCGTGCGGGCCGCGGCGACACTGCGAATTCGGGGCGTTTCGCTCGCGGTTCGCACTGCCGCGAGGGGCGCGCTGCGGGGCAGGATCAAGTCTGACATCAGGGCGAGCCGTGCGGCGAGGATTCGGTACAAGCTGTGCTCCTGTCTCTGCGCTTCGTCGCGCGTGACCAACACCCTATCGAATCCCGTTACCGTTTTGTGATTTTTCTGGGGCCGGGGATCCGGCGGCGATCCGCGCGGCCCGGCGGGTAGCAGCGCAGCGGGCACAGCGCAGCGGGCACAGCGCAGCGGGCACAGCGCAGCGGGCACATCGCAGCGGGCACAGCGCAGCGGGGCGGCCGCGATCCACATCGCACCCGCCCCGCTGTCGCTGAGGGCTCCGTCCCTGCGCTACGCCGTTTCGGCGGGCAGCAGCTCGAGCCCCTCCCCGTCTGCGGCGAGGCCGATCCGCGCGACGTCGCCGTCGCGGATCTCCCCACCGAGGATCCCGCGCGCGAGCCGATCGTCGATCTCGCGCTGGATCAGGCGCCGGAGCGGGCGTGCGCCGTACACGGGGTCGTAGCCGCGCTGAGCGAGCCACGCGCGCGCGTCGGGTGTCACCGCGAGGGTGAGCCTGCGCTCGGCGAGCCTGTTCTGCAGCCTGTCGATCGAGATCTCGACGATCTGCGCGAGCGCGTCAACGGAGAGCGGGCGGAAGATCACCATCTCGTCGAGGCGGTTCACGAATTCCGGCTTGAATGCCCGGCGCACCGTCTCTTGCACGGCCTCGACCTTCTCGCCCCACGCCATCTCGGGGTCGACGAGGTACTGACTCCCGAGGTTCGAGGTCAGAATCAGGATCGTGTTGCGGAAGTCCACCGTGCGACCCTGACCATCAGTGAGGCGACCGTCGTCAAGCACCTGGAGAAGCACATCGAAGACCTCAGGGTGCGCCTTCTCAACCTCGTCGAGCAGCACGACCGAGTATGGGCGCCGCCTGACAGCCTCGGTGAGCTGCCCGCCCTGCTCGTAACCGACGTACCCGGGAGGGGCGCCGACGAGCCGCGAGACCGAGTGCTTCTCGCCGTACTCGCTCATATCGATGCGCACCATCGCGTGCTCGTCGTCGAAGAGGAACTCGGCGAGCGCCTTGGCGAGCTCGGTCTTGCCGACGCCGGTCGGGCCGAGGAACAGGAACGAGCCGGTGGGCCTGTTCGGGTCTGCGATGCCCGCCCGCGTGCGCCGCACCGCGTCAGAGACGGCGCGCGCCGCTTCGTCCTGGCCGACAACGCGCTTCGACAGCTCGTGCTCGAGCGCGAGCAGCTTCTCGGTCTCTCCCTGCATGAGCCGGCCGACCGGAATCCCTGTCCAGGCGGCGACAACCCCGGCGATGTCTTCGTCGGTGACCTGCTCGTTCACCATGCGCGGCTCACCGTCGGGGCCCGCGGCACCCTGCAGCTCCGCGCGCTCGGCTTCAGCGAGCTCCTTCTCAATGACGGGGATCTCGCCGTACAGCAGCTTCGAGGCGCGCTCAAGGTTGCCCTCGCGCTGCGCGCGCTCGGCATCCATGCGCTTCTGGTCGAGCTTCTCGCGCAGCTCACCGACCCGGTTCAGGGTCGCACGCTCGCGCTCCCAGCGCTCCTCAAGACCAGCGAGCTCGGCCTGCTTCTCGCCGAGGTCAGCGCGGAGCTTCGCGAGCCGCTCCTTGGAGGCCTCGTCCTTCTCCTTCTTCAGCGCAAGCTCCTCGAGCTTCAGCCGATCGACGGCACGACGCAGCTCATCGATCTCGAGCGGCGCGGAGTCGATCTCCATGCGAAGCCGCGACGCGGCCTCGTCAATCAGGTCGATCGCCTTGTCGGGCAGCTGGCGCGCGGTAATGTAGCGGTTCGAGAGCGAGGCGGCGGCAACGAGTGCCGAGTCAGCAATCGTCACCTTGTGGTGAGCCTCGTAGCGCTCTTTCAGGCCGCGCAAGATCGCCACGGTGTCTTCCACCGAGGGCTCGCCGACGTAGACCTGCTGGAAGCGGCGCTCAAGGGCCGCATCTTTCTCGATGTATTCGCGGTACTCGTCGAGCGTCGTCGCACCGATGAGCCTGAGCTCGCCTCGCGCGAGCATCGGCTTCAGCATCTGCGACGCCGCGACCGACGACTCACCGCCGCCTGCGCCCATGAGCGTGTGGAGCTCGTCAATGAACGTGATGATCTGTCCGTCGGACTCTTTGATCTCGGCGAGCACGGCCTTCATACGCTCTTCGAACTCGCCGCGGTACTTCGCGCCGGCGATGAGCGCCGAGATGTCGAGCGAGATGAGTTCTTTGCCCTTGAGGGACTCTGCGACGTCGCCCGCGACGATACGCTGTGCGAGGCCCTCAACGACGGCCGTCTTGCCGACGCCGGGTTCACCGATGAGTACGGGGTTATTCTTCGTGCGCCTGGTGAGCACCTGGCTGACGCGCCGAATCTCACTGTCGCGCCCGATGACCGGGTCGAGCTTGCCGGAGCGCGCTACCTCGGTGAGGTTCACGCCGAACTGCTCGAGCGCGCTTTCTTTGCCTTCGCCTTCGGCGGGCTGCCAATTTGCCTGCATGATGTCCTTTCGTGGTGTGCGGCCCGAGGGGCCGATCTGACGGCCACTCAAAACCTGAGTCGATATGACTCAAGTTTATGCTGACCTGGCGTTTCTCGCCACTCCGCCGCCTGAGACTCTGCTGTGCGCTACTCCAAATGCCGCAGGTACCGCTGCGGCTCCGCCAAGAACCTGCGCCAGCTATCAACGATCTGAAGGTCGTCATAGCGCGTGCGGCGCATGCCCCACTCTCCGAGTTCGTACACATCGGCGCCGGGCAGTGAGGCGAGCACGGGCGAGTGCGTCGACAGGATCACCTGCGAGCCAGCCCGAGCAAGCTCAAGCATCTGCGCAAGGAGCCCGAGCGAGTTCGTGAAGGAGAGCGCGGACTCGGGCTCGTCGAACACCCACAGCCCGCGAATGCCGTCACGCGCTCCGAGATACTCAAGGAAGGACTCGCCGTGGCTCTGGTAGTTGTGCCGCCCGAGCGGCCCATTGTCTTCTGACTCGATCTTGTAGAGGTAGCCGAAGTGACTGTGCATCGTCTCCGCGCGCAGAAACACGCCCTTCCGGGCCACTCCGGCACCCCGGGCGATCTGCAGGTGCGACTCAAGCGGCGACTCACTCGCGAACGTCGAATACCGCGCGTTGTGCGTACCACCCTCGGGGTTCAGCCCGTACGCGGCGGCGATGGCCTCGACGATTGTCGACTTGCCTGCCCCGTTCTCACCGACGAACACCGTGAGCGGCCCGAATTCGAGCCCGGTCTCAAGCAGTTGCCTCACCGCCGGCACCTGGGCGAACCATGCGTTCCGGTCGACAGGGTTCTCGGGGTGCTCGGCAATCCACCGCAGTGGTAGTGAACTCATTCGCATCGACGCGCCCTCCCTCAGTTGCCGTCCGCGCCCTCAGCGTTGTCGCGTTGAGCAACCCCGCCATCACCTTGACCCTACGCCGCACCGGCGACGTTGTCCCCTCGCCCACCCCTCGCTTGTCGCCGACGTTGCGCCCTCGCCCCATCACAGTCCCCCCTGTCCAGCCCCACCATCTGGGATCTGCACAGGGTATGCCGCGCACGACGGTCTGGGCGATACGGTGTGCAGACGACATAGGCACTGTGTCACTGCCCCGCACCACTGCCCAGCGCCACGGCCCCGCGCCACCGCCCCTGGGTTTAGGGTGAGTGGGTGACCGATACGAGCCCCGCACTGCATCCACACGCCTTCGCCTCCGACAACTGGGCCGGAGTCCACCCCGAGGTTATGGAGGCGATCGTCGCCGCCAACGTCGGGCACGCCGTCGCGTACGGGGGCGACTCATGGACGGCCGAGTTGCAGGGGCACGCCCGCAGGCTGTTTGGCCCCGAGGCCGAGATCTTCCCGGTGTTCAATGGCTCGGGCGCCAACGTGCTCGCCCTGCAGTCGGCCATCCCGCGCTGGGGGGCCGTCATCTGCGCGGCGACCGCACACGTGAACACCGATGAGACCGGCGCTCCCGAGAAGACTGGCGGGCTGAAGCTGCTCCAGGTCGAGACTCCAGACGGCAAACTCACCCCCGAGCTCGTCGACCGCGAGGCCTGGGGCTGGGGTTCGCAGCACCGCGCGCAGCCGCTCGCCGTGACGATCTCGCAGACTACCGAGCTCGGCACCTGCTACACGGCAGATGAGATTCGAGCGCTCGCAGACCATGCCCACGAGCACGGAATGCTGCTGCACATCGATGGCTCCCGTATCAGCGCCGCCGCCGCGCACCTCGGCACCAACCTCGCTGCGATCTCAAGCGACGCAGGCGCTGACCTCCTGAGCCTCGGCGCGACGAAGAGCGGCGCGCTCGGCGCGGAGGCCGTCGTGCTGCTCAGGCAGGGCGTCGGAGCCGGCATCGACTACCTCCGGAAGATCGATCTGCAGCTCTCGTCAAAGATGCGCTTCGCTTCGGCGCAGCTCAATGCCCTCTACGGGGGCGACCTGTGGCTGCGATCCGCTTCTCACTCGAACGCCATGGCAGCGCGGCTCGCGGCCGGCATCGAGGCCACCGCGGCCGCGGGCGTGCGCATCGCCTACCCCGTGCAGTCAAACGCGGTCTTCGTTGAGCTACCCGAGGCGACTGCGCAGCGCGCGCAGCAGCGGTTCGCGTTCGGTGCCTGGCCGACCCAGCCCAGCCTGTACCGCCTGATGTGCGCCTGGGACACGACCGAGGCCGACGTCGACGAGCTCGTTGCGCTCCTCGCGGGGAACCAGGGCTAGATCCCGCCGAACGCGAGCCGCGCCGCGATCACGAGCATGACGACCGCGACGACGCCGTCAAGGATCTGCCATGACTTCGGCGTCGCGAAGAACCTCGTGAGCGCGCGCGCCCCGTACCCGAGCACGAAGAACCAGGCGATGCTCGCGAGCGCGCCGCCCGCGGCGAACCACCACCGGCCCGGGTCGCCCTGCGCGTTGCCGATGGAGCCCATGAGCACCATGGTGTCAAGGTAGACGTGCGGGTTGAGGTAGGTGATCGCGAGGCACGCAAGCACGACGCTTTTGAGCGACTTCGCCTCCCCCGGTCCGTCGGCGACGAGCACCTCGGGCTTCCGCGCCCGCTGTGCGGCCGACCAGGCGTACCAGAGCAGGAAGGCGACGCCGCCCCACCTCACCACGTCGAGCAGCAGCGGGGCACGCTCGATGACAAGCCCGATGCCCGCGACGCCGAGGGTTTCAAGGAGCGCGTCGGTCAGGCCGCAGATCAACACGACTGGGAGCACGTGCTCGCGCCTGATCCCCTGCCGCAGAACAAACGCGTTCTGCGCGCCGATTGCCACAATGAGCGAGAGGCCGCTGCCGATGCCGGTGAGAAATGGAAGGATCACGGAGACGACGCTATGGCCTCGGAGGCACGAACCGCTAGTTCAGCAGGATGAATGTTTCTCACCCAACATTAGGCGAGCTTAAGATTGTGTCGTGGACCTTCCCATTGAACACCTGCGCACCCTCACCGCGATTGTCGACGAGGGCTCGCTCGAGGCTGCCGCGCGGCTCCTGCACATCTCGCCATCGGCGGTGAGCCAGCGCGTGCGGGCGATGGAGGAGCGAACGGGCGCCGTGCTGCTGCTGCGCACCCGACCCGTCACGGTCACCGAGACCGGGGCGACGGTGCTCCGCGCCGCGAGGCAGGTCGCCCGCGTTATCGACGACGCCGCGGACGAGCTGGATCTCGGCAGCCCACACGGCTCAGTCGTGCGACTCGTGATCAACGCCGACTCGCTCGCGACGTGGTTCGTACCGGCCCTCGCGCGCGCGGCCACGGAGACCGGCGCCCGCTTCGAGGTGCTCCGGGCCGACGAGACGGTCTCGACCGAGAAACTGCGAAGCGGCGAGGTAATGGCCGCGCTCACCTCGACGGCGGAGGCCGTGCCCGGTTGCACCTCCGAGCGAATCGGAGTGGATCAGTACCACGCCGTCGCGGCGCCCGCGTTCTTCCGCGAGCACTTCCCGCGGGGCCTCGACGCCGCTGCCCTCGCCCGCGCCCCCATGATCGAGTTCGACAGGCACGACATGTTTCAGCAGCGGTTCCTTGCGAGCCTGGGGCACACCGACGTCGCTCCTCCGCGCCACTTCGTCCCGTCGTCGGCCGAGTTCGCGCTCGCAATCGAGCTCGGCATGGGGTGGGGCATGCTCCCGCAGATGCAGTGCTCGGAGGCGCTCGCCACGGGCGCGCTCGTGGAGCTCGCCCCGGACAGGCCCCTCGAGTTGCCGCTCTACTGGCAGCGGTGGAACCTCCGCTCGCCCGTGCTCGACGCGGTCTCCGCGATCGTCGCCGACGAGGCGCGCCGCGCGCTCGCGTAACACAGCCAACCGCCAGGAATACTGCCGGGTACACGTGCGTTCCATCACACTGGCGGGGATGACCCCGCGATACGTTTCATCCAGGAGATTCATGTCTGCGAAGCACGCAACGACCAGCGCCCCCATCCTCGACACGCTCACGGAGCGGTGGAGCCCACGGGCTTTCGACGGTGACCACTCGTTCCCTGAGAACGCCCTCCTCAGCGCGTTCGAGGCAGCGCGTTGGTCGCCGAGCGCCAACAACTCGCAGCCGTGGCGCTTCATCGTTGCGCGCCGCGGGAGCGAGTCGTTCGCGAAGATCGAGTCGACGCTCGCGGGCTTCAACGCCGCCTGGGCGGGCGCTGCCTCCGCGCTCATCGTGAACCTCGCAGTCGTCGAGACCGAGACGGGCGAGCCGCAGCGCTGGGCCGAGTACGACCTCGGCCAGGCCGTCGCACACCTCTCAGTCCAGGCGCACGCTGACGGGCTCTACGTGCACCAGATGGGCGGGTTCGACGCCGAGAAGATCAGCGAGGCGTTCGACCTCGGCACCGAGCTGCGCGCGGTCTCGGTGATGACCATCGGTAAGCTCGGCGTCCCCGAGCAGCTCGCTGAGCCCCTCAAGGAGCGCGAACTCGCTCCGCGCTCGCGCCTGGAGGTCGACGAACTCATCGTCGTCAACGACTAAGCGGTCGCACGGCCGACGCCTCGCGCTCGGCCGCGTTCAGCGCCGCCGCGAGGCCGGGGCCACCTACTCGGTGGTTTCGGCCTCGTACGCTGCCCCGTCGAGGCGCAGCGCGCGCACGAGGTCAGCCGCGTGCACCGTCGACACGATCACGCGCGAGAAGGTGTCGAACTCGCCGACCCAGCCGCGGTTCTCGTCTGCGCTCTCGGGCACATCGAGGTCGATGACGACCGCCTCGCGGCCTCGCCGCGCGAGCACGAAATCGTGCCCCTTGCGCGTGCGCCAGGTGCCGTAGGCCATCCCGCGCGGGAGCAGGGCTCCGGGCGAACGGATCCCGCGGATCCACACCCACGGGTCCTCTGTGATCACGGCAGAGCGGATCGCGGCCCTGTCGAGCACAATGTCCCTGCGGCGCAGAGCAACAGTCTTTTCGGCAGCGGTCAGGCGCAGGATCACCCTGTCCGTGTGCACCTCGATCCGCGCCATGATTAATCCAGCATGTCGCTGTGGTCGATTGCAGATTCGACGGCCTCGATGATGGCGTCGATCTCGCCCTGGCGGCCACCGGCCCCCGAGAGTTCGAGCTCTTCGGCCGCGGCGAGCGTGTTCTCGCCGACGCTCACGACGAGCGTGTCGGCCGGTAGCTGTGGGAACTGCTTGCGCACTTCCTCGGCGATCTTTGCCGAGGCGACGAGGATCGCGTTGATGCGGCCCGAGTCAATGTCTTCCCGGATGTGCACGGAGGCCGGAACTCCGATGGTGCGGAACGCGAGCACCTGGGTCACGTCGTGCCCGCGCTCGATGAGACCGGTGGTGAGTACCGGCGTCGCGACGTCCGAGCGGAGCGTCAGTACGCGCAGCACCTCGCCCGAGTCGATCTCGCTCCACTCCTTCAGCAGCTGGAAGGTCGTGTTGTTGTCTTCGTCTGGCGTGAGCGTGACGGGATACCCGGCTTCGCGGAACGCAACGGCCGTCGCTTCCCCAACAATCGCAACTTTCGTGCGCTCGTGGAAGACGGCGTTGTGGTGCTTGAGCACGTCGGCGACGGTGGCGCTCGTGGCGGTCATCCAGTCGAACTCGCCGGCCTCGAGGGCTTTCAGCGCCTCGACAAGCTTGTCTTCCTCGCTGGTGTGGGAGAAGTCCACAAGCGGGGCGATGACCGTCTGTGCGCCGCGGTCGCGCAGCGCCTGCGACACAAGGTCGCCCCAGATTCCACCGCGTGGAACCAGCACACGGAGGCCGCCGAGCAGCTTAGCCTGATCCGACATACACCCCACATCACTCGAAAAGAACATGAACCGCGCAAGGGCGACTTCTCAAAAAATACGACCCTGCAAGAGTCGTGTGTCACCTATTCTCGCCCCGCGCCGGTCAAGACGCAAAACTGAGGGGCGCAACGACTCGATTGAAACAGACCTGTTACTCAACTGCGATCCATACCGGGTACCCTCGGCAGCTGAGTTGGCACCGCTACAGCGCTAACGGAAATTGCGACTTGCGCGCTTCGCGATTCCCCACACGATCACGCCCGCCGTTGCCGCGACCCCGACGACACCCGCAATGAACGCGAGCGGCCGCTCGCGTTTCTGCTCACGGATGCGCAGACCCACCCGCTCGGTGGCGTCGTCGATGCGCTTCGCGTAGTTCAGCCGCTCGCTGAGCTGGCCGAGCGTGTCATAGAGCTCGGCGCGCGCGACTTCGGCCTCAGCGATTCCGAGCTGGCGCTGCTCCTGCGGGTTCATCGCGTGCCTCCGTATCCGTATGGGGCTGAGCCCTGGCTACCGGTCGAGCCGCTCGAGCCGGTTGGGCTCGTGGGCCGTGGCCCGGTGGGCGGCTGGTGGCCGGGCTGCGCGTCGGCGTTGATGCGGACGTCGGACAGCGCCGCCGCATCCGCACCAACCCTGTCGAGCGTCTGCTCAGGGACGGGGTTACCGCGCTTGATGAGCTTGTAGCCCGCGAAGAGCGCGCCTGCCGCGAGCAGCAGCAGTACGGCGGCTACCGTGAGCGCAGCGAGCCACCAGGGCCACACGAGCGCGAGCGCTGCGATGGCGGCGATAACGAGTGCCTGGAGCATGAAGAACACAAAGAACAGCGCGACGACGACGCCGGCAGCACCGATCCCGGCTTTCTTCGCGGCCCCGATAGCCTCGAGCTTCGCGTTGTTGTATTCGATCTTCGCGAGCGAGACAATCTGCTGCGGGAGGCGGGCGAGAAGCTCGAAGGTGCCGGCCTCATCGCGTTTGCGGCTCATGCTGAGGGCTCCTCCCCCGTGGTTCGGGAGGGCAGCTGCGCCGTCGGCGCAGCTGCCGACCGGCTCGCGGACGACTCCTCACGGTTCGGCTGCGTCGCGGCCGCAAAGGCGGACTTCGCAGCCCGACCCGCCGCGGCCTTCACGCTCTGGACCTGATCGTTCACCGATCCCTTGACCGCCGTGACGCCCTGCTGCACGAGCGGGGTCTCCCATACGGCGATCGCGCCGCGCTTGATCTGCTCGTAGCGGGCGCGGCCAGCGCGAGTGCCCAGCACGTACCCGACCGCGGCTCCAAGAACGAAACCTACTTTGCCTTTCATGCCCTGCCTCCAGACCGTCGTGCTCCCAGCCTACTCTTCGCGGCCAGGCAAGATACATTCCTCATTTGAAATATACTCGGTGCGCTCGGAGCCCACCAGCGGGCCCGCGCTATTCGGAGATCCCGGTCAGCTTCCTGCGCAGCAGCACCGCGTGCGCTCGCGCCTCCGCGAGCGCGTAGCCGAGCTCGCCGCCGTGGAGCTCTTCGTCGGCGACGATGAGGCTTGGGAAAGCCACGGCGAGTGCGTTCCGTGCCCCACTCGAAGCCTCGCGGTCGGCGTCCGAGGCGAACGGCGCGGCGACGGTCCACCGGCGGGAGCCGCCGATCTCTGTCGCGCCCAGCGCCTGGAGCGCAGCGGCCACCGGCGGTGTCGAGGCGTTCCCGGGGGCACCCACCGGCCCGGCGAGGCGCAGTCGAGCGCCGCCGTGGGCGTCGTGGGCGGCTCGCGCTGCCCAGGTCGTACCCCCCTCAGTAGATACGAGGAAGAGGGCCTCGAAATACTCCGAAGCGGCGTCGGCGACCGCGGCGCCGTCCCACTGAATGCCAACCTCGGCATATTGCCGAACGAGCGCAGGTTGCGCGGCGCGCAGCAGCTCGCTCAGCGAGCTCGCGTCTGGGCCGGTCAACGCGGGCGCGTCGGCGACGACACCGGCGAGCGACGCAAGGTCGCCGAGCACCGCGTCGAACCGCGTGGTGGCGCCTGTCCCGTCGGTCACGGTCCAGCCGTCATCGTGCGGTTCGACGGTCGCGACGTCACCCTCGAACGGCACCGCACTGTACAGCGTGAGCCTGTCGCGCAGCTCGGTGGCGAAGGCTTGCCACCCGGCAGCGGGTTCGATGACGCGATCGCGCGCGGCGTGCGCCTCGGCCTGCAGAGCCACGGCGCCGCTCAGTGAGCCGGCCCTGGTGAGCGCCTCGTTGAGGCCGGGCTCGACGAGCGCGACCTCTGCGTCGTGCGCACGCACGCCGAAGCGCTCAAAGACGAAAGGGTCAACGAGCGTCTCGCGCAGGCCCGAGCCGAAGCGCGAGTCGACGAGCGTGCCGAGGTTCGGCTCCTTGCCGATCGTGAGCACGGGCTTGAGCCTGTCGAGGTACGCGCGCAGCGCTCCCCGCATACCGAGCACGGCAATGCAGTCCGTCGCGAGCGGCACCGGCGGAATCCCCCAGATCGCCCCCGCGGGCTCGGCAGTCCAGGAGCCAGCGCGCGAGCGGATGGCGGTCGCGCCCGTTTCGGGGTGCCGCGGAGCCGCCACGGGGTTCGGGTGGGCCTCGGGCGTGAGTGGCGCGGCCATCTCGGCGAGCAGCAGTCGCACATCGCCGTCGCGCTCGTGCACCGCGGTCGCCGGGAGCGGGAATTCAGCGTCGGCGACGTGGATCCGTACGCCGACCTCCGCGAGGTCGAGGGCGGCGGCGTATGCGGGAATCCCGCCACCCACCAGCAGAACGTCGGTCACAGCGCGCCGTACCTGACCGGTGCTGCCGCGGGCCGCCACACCCGATCGATGCGCTCGCGCCCGTAGCCGTGCTTTCGGAAGATGCGCACGACAAGCCACGCGAACAGGGCGAGGCCGACGATCTCGCCAATGACGGACTCTGGGCCGCCCGAGCTCTCGACCTGGCCGGTGCTCGCGCTCATGCCCGCGGCCATGAAGCCGAAGGCGGCGATGTTATTGATGACGTGGATCGCGATAGCGGCCTCGAGGCCGCCCGTCTTCCAGGTGACCCAGGCCGCCGTAAGGCCCATCAGGCCCACCGCGAGGAGGCCCCAGATGTCGTAGATGTGCATCGCCGCGAAGGCAAACGTCGACAGCCCGATCGCGAGCCACGGGGAGCGCATCCACGAGCCGAGTACCTGCAGGAACAGTCCGCGGAAGACGACCTCCTCAGCGGCAGCCTGGAAGGGCACGAGTACGAGCACGATGACGAACGAAATGAGTGCGGCGGTCGCGTTGAACTCGGGGGCATCGGCGGCGAGCGTCGTGTCCGTCGCTGCGCCGCTCGCGCCCTCCATCACCATCCCGGTGAGGATCCCGACGCCGTTCATCACGATGACCGAGAGCACGGCGGCGCCGGTGGTGCGCAGCAGCAGCCCCCAGCGGATCTTCGCCGCAACAGACCACACACGGCCGGTCGGGCGGATGCCGAGCGCGAGCATCGCGAGGATCACCGCGGGGATCATGAGCGCGATCGTGCCGAGGTTCAGCACCATCGAGAGGGGGTGCTGTGTGTCGAGGATCGGGGCGACCTGCATGAACAGGGCGTCATTCACGTAGTCGGGGTCGAACGCGACGAGAAGCGGCATGAGCGCGAGCGAGAACGCGATGTTCATCGCGAAGTAAATGCTTGCCGCAAGAACGAGCACAACGAGCGGCTTCCACCACGCGTAGCGCGGCGCACCGCGGTAAAGGCGGTGGTACTCGAGCGGCTCGGTCTCAACCTCCACGAGCTGCGGCTGGGGCTGGGCCCAGGCCCACTGCGGCGAGACGCCGGGCTGGGGCGGCAGCGGCGGCTGGCCGGGCTGCGGGGGCAGGTACTGCGGCACGCCCGGCTGCGGGTACCCGGCCTGCGGGGCGGGAACCCCGGGCGCGGGTGCCTCAGGGTGAGCCGGCGCTGGGCTCGGCTCACCCTGGGGCGTTGCCCCTCCGGTGTTAGGCGTGTGACCGTCGATCGGTGGGGGTTGCGTCATTGTGCTCCCTGTTACGCGCCGCGAAGACGCTCTGCGAGGTAGGCGTGCAGCTCGGCGCGCGGCACGCGCTCCTGCTGCATGGTGTCACGCTCACGCACGGTCACCGCGTTGTCTTCGAGCGACTCGAAGTCGACCGTGACGCAGAACGGGGTGCCGATCTCGTCCTGGCGGCGGTAGCGGCGGCCGATCGCGCCCGAGTCATCGAAGTCGATGTTCCAGTCCTCGCGGAGCTCCTGAGCGATCTCACGAGCGAGCGGCGAGAGCTTCTCATTGCGGCTGAGCGGGAGTACCGCGGCCTTGACGGGCGCGAGGCGCGGGTCGAGGGCGAGCATGGTGCGGGTATCGGTGCCGCCCTTCGCGTTCGGCACCTCCTCCTCGCGGTACGCGTCGACGAGGAACGCCATGAGCGAGCGGGTGAGGCCCGCCGCGGGCTCGATGACGTACGGCGTGTAGCGCTCGTTCTTCGTCTGGTCGAAGAAGCTGAGGTCCTTGCCCGAGTGCTCCGAGTGCGTGGTGAGGTCGAAGTCGGTGCGGTTCGCGATGCCCTCAAGCTCGCCCCACTCGCTGCCCTGGAAGCCGAACTTGTACTCGATGTCGGCGGTGCGCTTCGAGTAGTGCGACAGCTTTTCCTGCGGGTGGTCGTAGAAGCGGAGGTTGTCGCGGTCGATACCGAGGTCGACGTACCAGTTCATCCGCTCGTTCATCCAGTATTCCTGCCACTCTTCGTCGGTGCCGGGCTCGACGAAGAATTCCATCTCCATCTGCTCGAACTCGCGAGTGCGGAAGATGAAGTTGCCGGGCGTGATCTCGTTGCGGAAGCTCTTGCCGATCTGGCCGATGCCGAACGGGGGCTTCATGCGCGCCGACTGGAGAACGTTCGCGAAGTTCACGAAGATACCCTGAGCGGTCTCGGGGCGGAGGTAGTGGAGGCCTGCCTCATCGTCAACCGGGCCGAGGTACGTCTTGAGCAGGCCCGAGAACGCGCGCGGCTCGGTGAACTGGCCGCGGGTGCCGCAGGCGACACAGACGATCTCGGAGAGCCCGTCCTTCGGCTCGCGGCCCTTCTTCTCCTCGAACTCCTCGATGAGATGGTCTTCGCGGTAACGCTTGTGGCAGTTCAGGCACTCCACGAGCGGGTCACTGAAGACCTCGACGTGGCCCGAGGCCTCCCAGACGCGCTTCGGGAGGATGACGCTTGAGTCGATACCGACGACGTCGTCGCGGCGCTGAACCATCGCCTTCCACCACTGGCGCTTGATGTTCTCCTTGAGCGCGGTGCCGAGCGGGCCGTAGTCCCACGCAGAACGCGAACCACCGTAGATTTCACCTGCCTGGAAGACGAAGCCGCGGTGGCGGGCGAGAGAGATGACCTTATCGAGGCGGGACTGTTCAGCCATGTGAGTTTCACTCCAAGGGGCAGACGGGGATCTTGGGCAAGTGCGGCGGCGTCAGCCGCGCGCACACCGCCCCAGTTTAGCCTGCCTCGGCTAATCGCACCTGGCTGGCTCGCCCGCAAGGCACCTTCTCAGCCTCGGCTGACGCGCTAGGCCGCGGGCCACTCTCCGAGCACGATGTTCTCCGGCCGCTCGCCCGCGCGCAGGTGGGCGATCTGGCGCTCGATGAGCGCGACCATGCGGGGCATCATGGCCGTCGAGTCACCACCGGCGTGCGGCGTGATCAGCGCGTTCGGGAGGGACCACAGCGGGTGATCCTGCGGAAGCGGCTCGGGGTCGGTGACGTCAAGCGCCGCCCGCAGTCGGCCGGCGGTGAGCTCGGCGACGAGCGCGTCGGTGTCGACGAGGGGCCCGCGGCCAACGTTCACGACGAGCGCGTCGTCTGGGAGTGCGGCAAAGGCCTCGGCGCCGAGCAGGCCGCGCGTTTCGTCGGTGAGCGGGAGCCCGAGCATGAGCACCTCAGCCTGCGGGAGCAGGGCGTGCAGTTCGTCAAGGCCGTGGACGTGCACGGCGTCGCCCGCCGCATTTACCTCGTCGCGCGCGGTCCGCGCGAGCCGCGTGATCTTGGTCTCGAACCCGGCGAGGCGCGCCTCGATCGCCTTGCCAACGCCACCGTAGCCGACGATGAGCACTCGCCGATCGGCGAGGCTCGGGAAGGTCTGGAGGTCCCACTTCCCCTCGAGGCCATCGCGGATGAACCGAGGCAGCCCGCGCTGCGCGGCGATGGCGAGCCCCACCGCGAGCTCAGCGGTGGCGGCCTCATGCACCGAGGTCGCGTTCGCGAGCGGGTAGCCGCTCGGCAGGTACTTTTCGATGCCGTTGTAGCCGATCGACTGCCACTGGACGAGCTGGGTTGACACCTCGGAGAGGTTCGCGAGACGGCGGATGCCGCCCCAGTACGGCGGGATGACGATGTCGATGTGGGCTCGGGGCGCTGGGCCCTCGACGTCCCACTCAACAAACTCGACACCTTCGAGTTCGCGGGTCGCTTCCCACAGGTCGGGATCGGTCGGCAGTGACACAACGAAATCGCTCATGGCCTCAGTCTAGGGGCCGACCATCTCCCGGAGCTCGCGCACGAAGAACTCGATCGTGGCACGCGACTGCGCAGCCGCGTCAGCCGTTTCCGTCGGCCGGTTGAGGTAGCCGTGCACGGTTCCCTCTTCGACCCGGCTGGAGACGGTGACGCCCGCGGCTCCGAGCTGCTCGATGAACTCCTCACCCGAGGCGCGCAGCTCGTCGGCGTCGGCGTTCACGACGATGGTTGGCGGCAGCAGCGCGAGCCGCGCGGCAGGCAGCTCACCCGCGACGGCGGGGCCCCCAGCCACCTCACCGATCCGGTCGGAGCCGAGGTAAAAGTCGTACATCTCGGCGATGCGGTCGGCCCTGAACCTGCGCGCCTCGGGCAGCGCGGCGACCGCGTCAGCGAGCCGCGGGTCGGCCCGCTGCACGCGGTGCAGCGTCGGGTATTCGAGGATGAGCGCATCCGCCGCGCGGTCGGGGTGCCGATCGCGCTGGTCGAGCGTCGCGAGCACCGCAAGGTGCGCCCCCGCGCTCGCGCCACCAACGACGAGCGGCCCGTCGTACTCCGCGCCCGCCCAGGCGACGACCGCAGTGACGTCGTTCGAGGGCGCTGGGGCCTTCACGGTCTCGCTCGCGAGCACGTAATCGACGGAGACCACTCTGAGACCGGCCTCGGCGAAGCTGCGCGACACCCAGTCGGCCTCGGGCCAGTCGAGCGTGCCGCGCACGAACGAGCCGCCGTGCGCCCAGACGAGGGTCGCCCAGGGGGTCGCCCCACCGCCCGGCTCGTAGGTGCGGACGGGGATCGATCCGGATCCTACGCGGTTCACGGCGCCGGGCACCGCTCCGCCCGGGCCCGCGACCTCGACGGACGTGATGTGCACTCCGGCCACGGGCTCTTCTCCTTCAGTGTCGCCTGGCGCGCAGGCCGAGAGGGCGAGCGCGGCGGCGAGCGCGAGAGGCGTTGCCTGTCTCAACGTTCGCCGCATTGCCCCAGTATATTTGCGCTCCGTGCGCCAGAATGGAGCCATGAACAACCAGCACTCGCAGGGACGCCGCGACTTCACCTACACCGATGAGCACGGCATCGAGATCAGCGCGTACGCCTGGCTGCCCGACCAGAGCTCGCGCCCCGAGCCGATCGGCGCCGTGCAAATCTCGCACGGCATCGGCGAGCACGCGCTGCGCTACGACGAGTTCGCGCGCTACCTGAGCCGCGCCGGTATTGCCGTCTACGCCAACGACCACCGCGGGCACGGCGAGACCGGGCGCAAGCAGCACGGGGGCGAGCTCGCGCTCCTCGGCAAGCTTGGGCCCGGCGGACTCCGAGCGGCGGAGGCCGCGATCCGCCAGCTCACCGGCATCATCCGCGCAGAGCACCCGGGGCTCAGGGTCGCGCAGTTCGGGCACTCGTGGGGCTCGCTCATGACCCAGCGCATCCTCAACGAACACCCGCGCCAGTGGGAGGCGGTCGTGCTCTCGGGCAGTGCGTATCGGACACCGCGCTTCATGGAGAGCGGGGCGCTCAACGCGAGCTGGGCGCACGAGGAGAACGCGACGGGGTTCGAGTGGCTGAGCCGTGACCCCGCGACCGCGGCCGCGTTCATCGCCGACCCCCTCTGCTTCGAGGCGAACATCTTGAAGCTCTTCGGCGTGAGCGACGGCCTCCGGCTGTTTGGCACGCCTGGCCCGGGGCTCGCGGTCGACGTCCCGCTGCTCATCGTCTCGGGCAGCGACGACCCCCTGAGCCGAGCTGACGGGCTGAGCCGCCTCGCCGACGCATACCGCGCCCGCGGAGTCCGCGAGGTCGCGCTGAAGGTCTACCCGGGCGCGCGCCACGAGATCTTGAACGAGACCAACCGCGACGCCGTGTACGCAGACGTCGCGACCTGGCTGCTCGAACACCTCGAGTAGTGGGGCGCGGGGTCAGCCGAGGTCGAGGCGCTCGTAGCCCGCGAGCAGGATCCGCTCGGCGAGGAACAGGTAGTCCTTGAGCTGCGAGGCCGCCTGCTCGGTCTGCCCCGCTTCGAGCAGTTCGACGATCTCAAGGTTCCGTTCGAGGAACGGGGCGTGGAGGTACTCGGGGTCGTCGATGAGCCCGAATGCGAGCCTGAGCTCGGCCGTCAGCTGGCCGTAGAGCCGGTTCAGGCGCGGGCTGTCGGCCAGCTCGAAGATCGCCTGGTGAAAGCGGATATTCGCGCCGGCGATTGCCGGCCAGTCGTCTCGTAGGCGAAACTCGAGGGCTTCCTCGACCGCGGCGCGCATCTTCGCGAGCGCCGGGTGGCGGGGCAGTGCCTCGGCGACAGCCTGGCACTCGATGAGCCGCCGCACGCGGTAGACGTCGATGATCGTGTTGATGTTGGGAATCGCGACGCACGCGCCGCGGTGGGGCACCTGCGTGATGAGGCCCTCTTGGCTGAGCGTGCGAAACGCCTCTCGCAGCGTATTGCGCGAAACGCCGAGTGACTCGGCGAGCTTCGCCTCGGGCACGCGGTCGCCCGGCTTGAGCTCTCCGTCGGCGATGCGACCGCGGATCTCTGCCGCGGCCTCCATCGCTCTCGACACTGCCACGGTTTCGCCGTCAACTGGCGAGGTGTGGCGTGGCGACGACATGCGTGAAGTGTAGCAAGCGCACCGCATTCCCAAGGATTGTTGAGCAATCTATCTTGCATTGTTCAAACAACCGTGTACTCTGATGGAACGGATCACTCCACTTCTCTGTCAAGCACGTGCCGCAACGACGCGAAAGGCCCTCAGCGATGAGCACCTCACACTCCCCCGACCACGGCGAGCCAGGCGGCAGCCAGGTCACCGTTCCCGGCCCTGCCACCGTCGCAAGCGGGGCCGTCGGCTTCGCGAAGGCCCGGCGATCCTCACTTCTCGGCGCGATCTTCCTGATGGCGACCTCGGCGATCGGCCCGGGCTTCATCACCCAGACCGCGACGTTCACCGCGACGCTCGGCGCAGCGTTCGCATTCGGCATCCTCGTCTCGATCGTCATCGACTTCATCGTCCAGGCGAATATCTGGCAGATCATCACGCTCTCGGGCAAGCGCGCGGCAGAGCTCGCGAACGCCGCCATCCCCTACTCGGGCTACCTGCTCTCGGTACTCGTGATTCTCGGCGGCCTCGTGTTCAACATCGGCAACATCGCGGGTGCCGGGCTCGGCCTGAATGCGCTCTTCGGGCTCGACGCGCGCATCGGCGGCGCGATCAGCGCCGTCCTCGCGATCGCGATCTTCCTTTCCCACCGCGCCGGCATCATCATGGACCGCGCGATCATCGTGCTCGGCATCATCATGGTCGGTCTCACCATCGCCGTCGCCGTCGTCGCGAACCCGCCGCTCGGCGACGCGCTCCGGCAGACCGTGCTCCCCGACAGCATCGACTTCGCCGCGATCACCACGATCGTCGGCGGCACCGTCGGCGGCTACATTACGTACGCCGGCGCCCATAAGCTCCTCGACTCGGGCACCACGGGGCCCGAGCACATCAAGCAGGTCACGCGATCAGCGTTCTTCGGCATCGCGGTTACCGGCATCATGCGCTACGTGCTCTTCCTCGCGTTCCTCGGGGTCACCGCGAGCGGCGTGATGCTCGACCTCGCCGCCAACCCCGCGGCGCAGGCGTTCGAGGCCGCCGCCGGCGAGTGGGGCATGCGCGCGTTCGGCCTCGTGCTCTGGGCCGCGGCGATCTCAAGCGTCATTGGTGCCGCGTTCACGTCGGTGTCGTTCATGACGGTCTTCAGCGCGAAGCTCAATATGCGGGCGCGGAGCTGGGCGACGGTCGCGTTCATCGCCGTCGGGCTCGTCGTCTTCCTCGTCTTGGGCACGACCCCGGTCGCGCTGCTCGTCTTCGCCGGCGGCTTTAACGGCCTCATCCTGCCGATCGGGTTCACCGTCTTCATGTACATCGCCTGGTTCAGGCGCGACCTGCTCGGTGGCCACCGCATTCAGTTGTGGCTGCTCGTGCTCGGTACGCTCATGACAGCGCTCACCTGGTACATGGGGGCCGTCTCCTTCGGCACCATCTTCAAGTTCCTCGGCGCATAGCCGCGCCACAGAGAAAGGGGTATCGATGCTGCGGATCGATCTCAACAGCGACCTCGGTGAGCACTACGGCTCGTGGCGCATGGGCGACGACGAGAGCATGCTCGAAACCGTCACGAGCGCGAACATTGCCTGCGGCTTCCACGCTGGCGACCCGAAGACCGCGTTCACGACGGTGATGAGCGCGGTCGCGCGCGGGGTCACGGTTGGGGCGCACGTCGCCTACCCCGACCTCGCTGGTTTCGGGCGCCGCCCGATGACGCTTCCGGCCGACGAACTCGAGGCCGACGTGATCTACCAGATCGGGGCCCTGCAGGCGCTCGCAGCGGCGGCAGGCACCCAGGTTCGCTACGTGAAGCCCCACGGGGCCCTCTACAACAGCATCGCGTTCAACGAGGCAGAAGCCGCGACGGTGATCTCGGCGATCAAGCGGGTCAACCCCGAGCTCGCGCTCGTGTGCCTCGCGGGCTCGCCGCTCGTCGAGCAGGCGCGCGCTGCCGGGCTGCGCGCCGTGCCCGAAGCGTTCGCCGATCGCGCCTACGAGCCGACCGGAGCGCTGGTATCGCGAAGCGAACCCGGGGCCGTGCTGCACGAGCCCGAGCTCGTCTCCGCGCGCATGCTGCAACTCGTGCAGCACGGCACAGTGACGGCGCGCGACGGCAGCACCGTCGCCGTCGAGGCAGAGTCCATCTGCGTGCACGGCGACAGCCCCGACGCCGTCGGGATGGCGCGGGCGGTGCGCGCGCGACTGCTCGAAGCCGGCGTCGAACTCACGAGCTTCAGCGGGCCGGCGCTTCAATGACAACCCGTCCACCGAGCGTGAAGCCTGCGGGAACTACCGCCGCGCTCGTCGACTGCGACTCCCTCGACGCGGCGCTCGACGTGTTCGCAGCACTCTCGGTCGCACGCGAACGGGGCGAGTTTTACGCCGACGAGCTCGTACCTGCGGCGCAGACGGTGCTCGTGCTCGGGGGCGACGGCCGCGACCCGCGCGGGCTCGCTGCGAAGCTGCCGAGGCTGCTCGGCGCGTCTGACGCCGCGGCGCGAGCCGATCACGCCGGCCCCGAGGTCTCCATCCCGGTGCACTACTCGGGCCCCGACCTCGCCGAGGTCGCCGCCCTCACCGGCATGAGCGAAGAGGCCGTCGTCGCGCGCCACACCGCCGCGAGCTACGCGGTCGCGTTCACGGGGTTCGCGCCGGGCTTCGCATACCTCTCCGGCGGCGACCCCGCGCTCGCGGTCCCTCGACGCGAGACCCCACGCCCGCGCATCCACCCCGGGTCAGTCGGCCTCGCCGGGGCGTTCTCCGGCGTCTACCCGCGCGAGAGTCCCGGCGGCTGGCAGATCATCGGTTCGACGAGCGCGCAGATGTGGGACACCCAGCGCGAGCAGCCGGCGGTGCTTCTTGCCGGCGGCCGCGTCCGTTTCACGGTGGCCCGAGAGGAAGCGGCGATCGCCGCGGTGCGGGCGCCGCGGCGCGCCCCCGCTGAGAATCTCCCAGCAGCCGTGCTCCGCGTCGTCGACGCTGGGCTCCAGACACTCGTGCAAGACGCGGGGCGCCTCGGCGCCGCCGCGATGGGCGTCGGCCGCGCGGGGACCGCGATCCGCGGTGCCTATCGCGCCGCGAACGCGCTCGTGGGCAACGCCCCGGGTACCGCGGCCCTCGAACTTGGCCACGGCGGCTTTGCCGCCGACGCACTCGCGACCACCGTGCTCGCGCTCACTGGCGCGGCGCGGCCAGGCCGCATCACCGGCCCCTTCGGCTCGAGAAACGTGGCCCACGGCGCACCCTTCCGCCTGAGCGCAGGCGAGCGCCTCACGCTCAGCCCCGCAGAGCGCGGGCTGCGCTCGATCCTCGCGCTCCGCGGCGGCGTCGGTGGCGAGGCCTTCCTCGGCAGCCGCGCCCGCGACACGCTCGCTGGGCTCGGCCCCGCGCCGGTCGCCGTCGGCGACGAGATCCGCCCGGCTGGCGCAGCGACGCACGCTGTCGGCGCGCCCACGGGGCAGGATCCTGACCTCCCCGCGCCGGGCGACGTCACGACACTGCGGGTCATACTCGGCCCGCGCGACGACTGGTTCGACGCCGAAGCCATCGCTCGCCTCACCGACCAAACCTGGAGGGTCGCGCCGCAGAGCGACCGCGTCGGCGTGCGACTCACGGGCGAGCCCCTCCGCAGAGACGCGGTTCACAGCGGCGTCGAACTCCCGAGCGAGGGCGTCGTACTCGGGTCGATCCAGGTTCCGCCAGACGGCCAGCCCGTGCTCTTCCTCGCAGACCACCCGCTCACCGGCGGCTACCCCGTCATCGCGGTCGTCCACGACGACGACATCGACCTCGCCGCGCAGCTCACCCCGGGCGGCGCCGTGCGATTCACTCTCATCGCGGACGCGCCGCGCACACGAACGGAGACACGACAGTGACACTCACCAAGATCCTCATCGCGAACCGCGGAGAAATCGCGGTCCGCATCATCCGCGCCGCGAACGACGCCGGCATCGCGAGCGTCGCGGTCTACGCCGATGACGACGCCGACGCCCTGCACGTTCGCCTCGCTGACGAGGCCTACGCCCTGCACGGAACCACCCCGGCGGAGAGCTACCTCAGCATCGAGAAGCTCCTGGCCATCGCAGCCCGGGCGGGCGCAGACGCGGTGCACCCCGGCTACGGCTTCCTCTCGGAGCGGGCGGACTTCGCGACCGCGGTGCAGAACGCGGGCCTCACGTGGATCGGGCCAGACCCCGCGACCATCGAGACGCTCGGCGACAAAGCGCGCGCCCGCGCGCTCGCAGCGGAGGTCGGGGCGCCCCTCGTTCCCGGCACACCCGGCGCGGTGTCGGGTGTCGATGAGGTCTTCGCGTTCGCCGACGAGCACGGCCTCCCACTCGCGATCAAGGCCGTCTTCGGCGGCGGCGGCCGCGGTATGCGGGTCGTGCGGGAGCGCGCGGAGATCGCCGACGCCTACGACGCTGCCGTGCGTGAGGCGACCGCGGCCTTCGGCAGGGGCGACTGCCTCGTCGAACGCTTCCTTGACCGGCCCCGGCACATCGAGGCGCAGGTACTCGGCGACCGCCACGGGCGAATCGCGGTGCTCGGCACCCGCGACTGCTCGCTGCAGCGTCGCAACCAGAAGCTCGTCGAGGAGGCACCGGCGCCGTTCATCTCGGACGAGCTGCGCGCGCGCATCCACGAAGCCGCCGCCGCGGTGTGCGCCGCCGCGGGCTACGTCGGCGCCGGCACCGTCGAGTTTCTGCTCGGCGACGACGGCACGCTGTCATTCCTCGAGGTCAACACCCGGCTCCAGGTCGAGCACCCGATCACCGAGGTAGTGACCGGCATTGACCTCGTGCAGCAGCAGTTCATCATCGCTGCGGGCGCCCCGATGACCGTGCCCACCGAGATCCCGACCTTCGGGCACGCGTTCGAGTTCCGCATCAACGCGGAAGACCCCGGCCTCGGCTACCTGCCGACCCCGGGCACCGTCGCCAAGCTCGAACTGCCCGCGGGCCCCGGCGTTCGCGTGGACTCCGGCGTGTACCAGGGCTACACGGTTCCCGGCAGCTTCGACTCGATGCTCGCAAAACTCGTCGTCTGGGGAGCGGACCGCGACGAGGCGCTGCGCAGGGCGCGGCGCGCGCTCGCCGAGTTCGTCGTCGAGGGTGTCGCGACGGTGCTGCCGTTCCACAGGGCCGTCGTCGCGGACGACGCGTTCGCAGCGCCGGGCGGAGCCTTCGGGGTGCATACCCGCTGGATCGAAGAAGAATCCACCGCCGAGTTCGAGCCCGCGTCAGCCGTCGCGGCCCCTGGCGTGCCGCGACTCACGCGCCTGCCCATCGAGCTCGATGGCAAGATCGTCGAGCTCGGGCTGCCCGAGAGCCTGCTCGCTCGACTCGAGACCGGGGCCGTGACGCAGGGCGCTGGCGCGGGTGCTGCTGGTGCTGGTTCGGCTGGTGGTGCTGGCTCGGCTGGTGGTGCTGGTGATACTGCCGGGGCGCTCACCGCGCCCTTCGCGTCCACACTGGCGTCGTGGTCGGTCGCAGACGGCGCCGTCGTTCAGGCTGGCGATACCGTGGCGCTGCTCGAAGCGATGAAGATGGAGGTGCCCGTCAAGGCGCCCGTCGCAGGCACGCTTCGGCACGGCACCGAGCCCGGGGCCGCCCTCGCAGCGGGTGCCGCAATCGGAAACATCGACTAGCGGCCGTACCCACTCAACGTACGACTCACCAACGACGGTAGGAGGAACACCATGACCCGCATACTCGCGACCCCATCCCAGCTGGCAGAAGCCCGAGACGCGCGAGCGGCGTACCGCGCGGGCGCCATTGCCCCGACGAGCGGCGTCGCCCACGGCCTCGTCCAGGCGAACCTCATCTCGGTGCCGGCTGATTGGGCGTACGACGTGCTGCTGTACGCGCAGCGCAACCCCCAAGCGTGCCCGGTGCTCGAGGTACTCGATGCGGGCGCGACCGAGTCGCTGCTTGCGCCCGGCTCAGACCTTCGCACCGACATCCCCCAGTACCGCGTGTGGCGCGACGGCGAGCTCGCGGAGGAGCCGACCGACGCGTCCACCGCGTGGGAGGAGCACCCCGACCTCGTGTCGTTTCTCATCGGCTGCAGCTTCACGTTCGAGGCCGGCCTCGTGGATGCGGGCATCGAAGTCAGGCACCAAACCCTCGGGCGCAACGTGCCGATGTACCGAACGAACCGCGCCTGCACCCCCGCGGGTCGGCTCACCGGGGAGCTAGTTGTCTCGATGCGCCCGATTCCCGGTGACCGGGTGGCCGACGCCGTGCAGATCTCTGGCAGGTACCCGGCCGTGCACGGCGCCCCCGTGCACGTCGGTGACGCAGCAGGTCTCGGCATCGCCGATGTGCAGGCGCCCGACTTTGGTGACGCCCCCGAAATTCGCACTGGCGAGGTGCCCGTCTTCTGGGCCTGTGGCGTGACTCCCCAGGCCGCCATCATGGCGTCGAAGCCGCCGTTCGCGCTCACGCACGCCCCCGGCTATATGTTCGTCACCGACGTGCCCGACGCGAACTACATGGTGTGAGGCGCGGGCGGAAGGGGCGGTCGGGTTAGCCCTGGCCCCCCTTCCTGCGGTTGCCCGCAGGGCCCCGAGAAAGGCTACTCATGTATCCGATCCAGAATACGTAGGCAGCTAAGATCGAGTCATGCCTCGCAAACAACATCTTTCCCGGGCCACTGTGAGCAGGGCCGCGATCCTCACCCTGCTTACCGCGGGTGTCTCCCTCACTGGCTGCAGCCCCGTGGCCGAGGTCTCAGTTCCAAAAGCCGACCCGGCAGAGGAGTTCTTTGCAGATGAAGAGCTAGAACTTACTGCGAAGATCGTCGCTGGCGAGGCCCCTGATGATCTCTTCTGGAGCATTCCACAACCACTTCCTGATGGATGGGAGATTGAGGATTTCCCTGAGGAGCGAGTCGCTCAAGTGACCGTTTCACCGTATTGCATCATTCAGTTTCATCAGTCGGTTGGACATGCGGATTCGGAGTCACCGGACTCGGCGGAGGTCGCCAGAGACTTCACATTGGAACTCGGCCAGGAAGCTTTCAACACGGAAGTCACTGTGCAGCAAGAAGAGCCGGTGATGCTGGGGGCGTTCGTCAACGACGGAGCACTCGAAGCACAGTTTGCTTTCGCGAAGGCCAGTTTTGCTGCTGAAGCAGAACCGCAGCTCGGTGGAACGACCTACGCCTATCGTGCTGGTTCTTACGCGTTGATTGCCGTCGCCACCTGCGGTGATCACGAATACCCGAAGCAAGGCGAAGACATGCGCGCGCTCATCGAGAATTCTCGTGCGAGCGTCACGTTCGCTTCGGAGGGGTGAGTTCGACCAGAGGATTCGAGCCGAGGGAAGAGGAGAGGTCGGGTTAGGCCCGGCCGCCCTTCCGCGGCATCCAGCGGAGGAACGCCCAGGTGCCGAACAGCCCGATCACGCCCATCGCCGCCGTCGCGACCCCGATTGGGGCGACGGCCGCCATGCCCGAGAACAGCACGGGCGCTGCGGCGGCGCCCGCGCTCGTGAGCGTGCGCCACGAGCCGAGGAAGGGCGCCGGGTTCTGCTTGGGAGCGAGGTCGGCGCCGAGCGTGAGCAGCAGCCCGCTCGAGAGCCCGTTCGCAACACCGATGACTGCGGCGAGCGCGATGAACCAGGCCGTTGCCGAGTCCCAGCCACCGGTGAGCGCGAGCATCAGGAACGCGAAGCTCATCATGAGCATGGACGGGATCACCGCCCACAGCCTGCCGAAGCGATCCATCACCTGGCCGCTCGCGTAAAACAGCGCGAAGTCGAGGGCGCCCGAGATCCCGACAACGAGCGAGATCGTCTGCGCGTCGAGGCCGATCGCGACGCCCCAGATCGGCAGCACGACCTGGCGCGCCGCGCGTAGCGCCGAGAGCGTCGATGCCGCGAGGCCGAGCCTCGCGAGAACAGCGCGGAATCGGACCATTGTGCTGAACACGCCCTCTTTCGCGTTCGGCGAGTCGGGTAGGCTCACGCCCGCGGTCGCCTCGCCCGTGATGGGCTCGCGCGCGCCGGCCTCGAACTCACGCTCAGGGTCGGGGCCGAACCAGACGAGCAGCACAGTCACGGCGAGGCACGCGATGAGGAACCAGATGACGGCACTCTCGTGGCCGCTCGACCCTAGCAGCAGTGCGCCGACGAACGGGCCGAGGAACATGCCGAAGCGGTAACTTCCGCCGAGGAGCGCGAGGGCCCGCGCGCGGAAGTGGAACGGCACGTGCGTCGCCATGAATGAGTGCCGGGCAAGCCCGAACGCCGCCGCGCAGAACCCGTTGATGAAGATCGCGAGCGCGAGCACACCGATGTTCGAGGCGAACGGGAGCATCAGGGCGCCCGCGAGCGCGAGGAACCCTGAGATGACCATCGCCATGCGCTCGCCGACCTTCGCGACGAGCCAACCCGCCGGAATGTTGCCACACAGCTGGCCGACGACGAGCGCCGACGCGACGAGACCGGAGGTCGCGAGGTCGGCGCCAGCCCGGGTCGCCATGGTCGGGATAAGCGGGATCAGCGCGCCCTGCCCGAGAGCAAACAGCAGTGTCGGCCCGTAGATCATCGGGGCGAGCCGCAGCAGAAACTTCGCGATCGGTTCAGCCACGACGGTTCCTGTTCATTCTGTTCACCTTACTCCTGCGGTCGCCGCGGACCGCGCCCGCATAGCCCTCGCGAGCGCCGAGGAGTACCCTATGACTACGGCACAAGGAGGGTGACATGCACGGCGAATACAAGGTTCCCGGAGGCAAGCTCGTGGTCGTCGACTTCGAGGTCGACGACGGCAAGATCGCTGACTTCCGGCTCTCCGGAGACTTCTTTCTCGAACCCGACGAGGCGCTCCTCGACATCAACGCTGCGATCGAGGGCATGAACCCGAACTCGACGATCGAGGACTTCGCGAACGCGATCAGACAGGCACTCCCGAGCGAGGTGCACCTGCTCGGGTTCACGCCCGACTCGGTTGGTGTTGCTATCCGCCGCGGCGTCACCGGCGCCGCCCACTGGCGCGACTACGACTGGCAAATCGTGCGCGAACCGGCAGTCACCCCGATGCTCAACGCCGCGCTCGACGAGGTGCTCACGACCGCGGTCGGCGAGGGCCTTCGGGGCCCGACGCTGCGCATCTGGGAGTGGAACGAACCCGCCGTCATCATCGGCTCATTCCAGTCCGTGAAGAACGAGGTCGACGAGGAGGCGGCAGCAGAGCACAACGCGACGCTCGTGCGCCGGATCTCTGGCGGTGGCGCGATGTACATGGAGCCCGAGGCGAGCATTACGTACGCGCTCTATATTCCGGGCGAGCTCGTGCGCGGGATGTCGTTCGCCGACTCCTACGCCTACCTCGACGACTGGGTACTCGAGGCGCTGAAGTCGCTCGGCATCGACGCCGTCTACAAGCCGCTCAACGACATCACAAGCCCGCTCGGCAAGATCGGCGGGGCGGCGCAGAAGCGGCTCGGCTCCGGCGCGATCCTGCACCATGTGACGATGGCCTACGATATGGATCCCACGGCCATGACCTCCGTGCTCAGGATCGGGCGCGAGAAGCTCTCCGATAAAGGCACCGCGAGCGCGCAGAAGCGCGTCGACCCGCTGAAGAGCCAGACCGGCAAGACACGCGAGGAGATCGTCGAGCGCATGATCGAGGTCTTCCAGCGGCGCCACGGCGGCGTGATGGGCGAGGTCACCGAGGGCGAGTGGGACGCGGCAGAGCGGCTCGTCGAGCAGAAGTTCTCATCCGAGGAGTGGCTGCGGCGCGTACCGTAGCCCCGCCCAGCACCACAGCACCACAAGGAGCCCCGCATGATTCGACTCGGCATGGTCACGATCGACACTACAGACCCCCGGCCGCTCGCCGCGTGGTGGGCTGAGCGCCTGGGCGGCAAGATTGTGCACGACGCCGACGGCTGGTTCTGCATGGTGCGGGCCCCAGAGGTGCCTGTCGCGCTCGGCTTCCAGAAGGTCGAGGACCCGACTCCCGGCAAGAACCGGGTGCACCTTGACTTCGACCGCACCCCGGACGTCGACCGCGACGCGATGGTCACCGAGTGGATCGCCGCCGGCGCGACCCACCTCGGCAGGCGCGGCGAGTCCGATTTCTCGTGGGACACATTCGCTGACCCCGACGGCAACGAGTTCTGCATCGGCGACCCCCACTAGGGCCCGCACACAGGGCCTCCGAAACGCCACACCGCAGTCCGCCCTGCCCAGAGCGCCGTCCCGCCCAAGGTCTGTGTTCTGCAGTTCCTATGCCGGACACGCCGGGCGGGCGGCATAGGAACTGCAGATCACATGCGGTGTGAGTGAGTGCGGGGCTGGCGGCGTAGGTGAGCGGCTGGGGCCGGGCGGCCAACCCCCTAGACCCGAGCGCGGCGCGCGCCCTCACCCAGCGACTCGAGCTTCGCCCAGGCGATCTGCGGGTGCACCCGCCCACCGAGGCCGCAGTCGGTCGCGGCGATGACCCGCTCGGGGCCGACAATCTTCGCGAACCGCTCGATGCGCTGCGCGACGAGGTCTGGGTGCTCGACGAGGTTCGTCGCGTGGCTCACGACGCCGGGCACGAGGATCAGGTCATCAGGGATAAGGTCACGCTGCTCATCCCAGACGGCCCACTCATGCTCGTGGCGCGCATTTGCCGCCTCGAACGAGATCTGCCCAACGTTGGCCCCGAGCACCGTGTTCAGGATGTGCTTCAGCTCAATGTCGGTCGTGTGCGGGCCGTGCCACGAGCCCCAGCACAGGTGCAGCCTGATCTGCTCTTTCGGGAGCCCTTCGATGGCGCGGTTGATGGCGTCGATCCTGATCTGCGTGAACGCGAGGTAGTCCTCGACGCTCGGCTCCGGGTTGATCTGATCCCAGTTCTCGGCGAGCGAGGGGTCGTCGAGCTGCAGGATGAGACCCGCGTCGGTCACGGCGCGGTACTCCTCGCGCAGGGCATCCACCCACGCGTCGATGTGCTCCTGCTCGGTCGCGTAGAACTCGTTCTCAATGCGCGCCGCCGAGCCCGGGGCGATCGCGGTGAGGAAGCCACGCTCCCCCGGTTTGAGCGCCGCGACGAGGTTGCGGGTGTCGGCGGCGATCGCGTCGTGCCCCGTGTAGCTGATCAGGCCGGTCGTCGCGGGGAAGGCCGTCGCGTTCTTGCCGACGCTGATGCCGCCCTCCGGGTCCTGATAGGCAGCCGCGAACGCCGTCCAGTCGCGGCGGTCGGGGAACGTCGTGAGGCGCACGTTGCCGGGCTCGGAGCGGACGGGCTCCTGGCTGAAGATGTCCTTCCCCGTGATCTCGAGGCCAGCGGTGCGCTGGAACGAGTACGTCCACCACGCACCGTAGTCGACGGCGTTCGACATCGCTTTGCCGAACTCGCCGTCGCCGGGCTGCGTGATGCCCGCCTCGCGCTGCCGGTCGACGACGTCGCGGGTCGCCTCGGCGACGAGCGCTTCGAACTCGGGGGTCGACTTGAGCGTGAACCCATCGTCCTCGAAGGTGCGTGCGGCGTTCGCCGCGATGAGCGCCTCGGTGCGGGGAAGGCTGCCGGCTGTGGTGGTCTCGATCCGTGTCATACCTTGAAGCTATCCGGCGTTCGGGGCGCAGCCCAGTTGCGTGACGCCAAATGACATTGCACTAGCACCAGGCCGGCACACGAGCACTCCAGGAGCAGCCCCGCTAGACCGTGAGCACGACCTTGCCGGTCGTCGCCCTCCCCTCGAGTGCGCGGTGCGCGTCGGCGGCCTCCGCGAGCGGGAACGATGCGCCCACCCGCAGGTCGAGTGTGCTCGCCTTCAACGCGCCAAACAGCTCGCCGTAGCGCCAGGCGCGTTCCTCGGCACTGCGGAGGAAGAACGCAAGCGAGGGCCGCGTCACGCTCAGGGCCCCTGCGGCATTCAGCCGCTGCAGGTCGAAGGGCGGCACCGGCCCGCTCGCGCCGCCGAACAGCACCATGTTGCCACGCACCTTCAGCGCACGCAGCGAGTCATCAAACGTGTCTTTGCCGACGCCGTCATACACGACCGAGACGCCAACGCCGTCGGTGAGTTCACGGGCGCGTTCTGCGAAGCCCTCGTACGGGATCGCCTCGAACGCTCCGGCGGCACGACTGAGCTCGCGCTTCTCCTCAGTCGAGGCCGTGGTGATGACCCGAACATCACGTGCGGCGAGCAGCTGGGTGAGCAGCAGGCCGACGCCGCCAGCACCGGCGTGCAGCAGCACGGTCTCGCCCGCCTCCGGGCGCGACGAAGAATTCCCGAGGTAGTGAGCAGTGAGCCCCTGCAGTGGGAGCGCCGCGGCCCGCTCATCGGTGAGCACCTCCGCGAGCGAATCGGGCACGCGCACCGCGGCCTCGGCGGCAACGACGAACTGCTCGGCGTAGCTCGCGCGTGCCTCGGCCGTCACGATGCGGTCGCCGGTTTCGAAGCCCTCGACGCCCTCGCCGATGGCGGCGACGCGCCCCGTTGCCTCGGCGCCGGGGGTAAACGGGAACGAAACGGGGTAGAGCCCAGACCGCTGGTAGGTCTCGATGAAGTTCACGCCGACCGCGGCGGTCTCGACAAGGATCTCGCCGGGGCCAGCCTGCGGTGCGGGCGCCTCCGCCAGCTCGAGTACCTCTGGTCCGCCTGACTGGTTCGCAATGATCGCACGCATACTCCCACCATACGCTCGTGCGGGCGTAAACTTCATCCAGCAAACTCAGCCCGGCGCATTGCCCGCGGCCACCCTGCACAAAGGATAAAGATGTCCGAAACACAGATCACGCGGCCCAGGGTCGGCCGCTCCTGGTTCACCCTCTTCACGCTGGCCTGGATAGTGCTCTGGACGGCGCAGCTCACGCCGCTGCAGCTGCTCCTCCCGCTCCAGCTCGACACCCCAGACAGCGCCACGGGCTGGGTGCGGGGCGTGGTTTCGTCGGGCATCGTACTCGGCGTCGGGGGCCTCGCGGGCGTGCTCGCGGGCCCGATCGCCGGTGCGCTGTCAGACAGGCAATCAGGATCGCGGCCCAAGCGCCGCCCCTGGGCGCTCGCCGGGGTGTGGATCGCGGCCGCCTGCCTGCTCGTCACCGGAGCGAGCACGAGCGCGCTCGGCATTGGCGCCGCCTGGGTCGGGGTGTGCATCGGCACGGCCGTTGCCTCCGCGGCGTTTGCCGCGATGATCGCAGACCAGCTCCCGCCCGAACAGCGCGGCGCGGCGTCCTCGGCCGCGTCGTCGGCACAGGCCCTCGGCATCGTGCTCGGAGTCAGCGCCGTCGTGCTCCTCGGTCTCAGCGTCGCGGCGGGCTACGTCATGCTCGCGATCGGGGTCGCGGTCTTAGGCACGCTCACCGCGATCCTGCTCCCCGACCCCTCGGGAGGCACCGCCGGGCACAGCACGGCACAGGAGCCGTCAGCGCTGGGCGAAGCGGCGCGAGGGGCGCGAGGGGCGCGAGGGGCGGCATGGCGGAGGGGGCGCGGCTTCGAGTTCATGCGCGACCGCGACTTCCGCTGGGTGCTCATCGGCAGGCTCGTCGTGAACGTGGGCAACGCGCTCGGCACCTCACTCTTCCTGTTCTTCCTCCTCTACGGGCTCGGGCAAGAGCACGCGGCGGCCGAGGACAACCTGCTCATCGTCGTGGTCGTCTACACGGTGTTCGTCGTCGCGGCCTCGGTTGCCGCCGGCCTCGCCTCAGACAAGCTGGGTCGCAGGCGCGGCCTCGCGCTCGCGGCGACGGTCGTGCAGGCACTGTCAGGGGTGCTGCTCGTCGTCTCGCCGACGTTCGGGATGACGATCTTCGCGGCCGGCATCATGGGCGTCGGCTACGGCGCGTTCTCAACGGTCGGCCTCGCGTTCGCGACCGACGTGCTCCCGAGCGAGCGCGACCACGGCCGCGACCTCGGGCTCGTGAACACGGCGGCGGCCCTCGGCCAGCTTCTCGGCCCCGTGATCGGCGCGCTGCTCGTCGCCCTCGTCGGCGGCTTCTGGCTCGTCTTCTCGGTTGCGGCCGTGCTCTCGGTGGTCGGCGGGGCGATCACCGTGCTCGCGCGCGAGCGGCGCACGCCGATCCCACACGCTACGAGATGACCTCCCACTGCTCGCCGCTCAGCTGGCCCGCTGCGAGGTCGGTCATGGCGGCGAGCGCTTCCTCGCGCGTGAGTGCGTATTCCCAGGGGTAGTCGATGCTTTGACCGCCAACGGTCAAATCGACGGTTTCCTCGTCGTCGATGTCCTCGCGCAGCGTGCGCGCGTTCGCGATGCGCGAACTGCCGCCCGCCGAGGCCGTCACGACGAAGCGGTCTGGCCCGCCCCCGAGCATCGCTTCCCACTCCCCCAGTGAGAACGAGAGCAGGGTGTGCTCCTGACCGTCGAGCGCGTCGATGTTCCAGCCCTGAGAGTGATTCATAGTGACAGTTTCGCCGATGAGGCGGCGAAGCGCACCTCCGGGAGCGGATAGCATCAGTGAGTGAGTAGCCCCTCGAGACGCCTGGTCTGGCAGTTCGTCGCCGTCTTCCTCGTCGCGCTGAACATGCGCATGACGATCGCCGGTGTCGGCCCGCTGCTGAACGACATCGCCGACAGCCGCGGCGTGAGCGCGGGCGCGCTCGGGCTGCTGGCGTCGATTCCGCTCCTCACTTGGGCGGCGGTCTCGCCGCTCGCCCACGGCATCTCAGCGAAGCTCGGCATGGACCGCACGGTCACGGTGTCGCTCGTCGTGCTTGCGCTTGGCACGATCTGGCGATCCCTCGACTTCTCAACCGCGAACCTGTGGCTCGGCACCGTGCTCATCGGGGCGGCCCTCGCGGTCGCGAACGTGCTCATGCCCGCGATCGTGAAGCGCGACTTCGGGCCGCGCACCCCGGCCGTCATGGGCGTGTATTCCGCAGCACTCGGTGGCGCGGCCGGCATCGGTACGGCCATCGCGATCCCCGTCTCCCGCGCCGAGGTGGCGGGGGCGCCGCTCGGTTGGGAGGCCGGGCTGCTCGCGACCGGGCTCACCATCCCCGTCGCCCTCGTCGCCTGGCTGCTCATCGCCGAGCGGGGTGGCAGGCGAGCGGCGCTCGAGGCGCCGAGCCCCGCGGCCCCCGTTGGCCGCCTCGTGTGGCGTTCGAAGACCGCCTGGCTGCTCGCGTGCTACATGGGCGCGCAATCAACCACGTTCTACATCCTCGCGACGTGGATCGCGCCGATCATGTTCTCCCGTGGCGCGAGCGCGGTGGTCACGAGTACCGGGATCACGCTGTTCCACATCTGCGGCATGGTCGGCTCGCTCGTCGCCCCGCTGCTCTTGCGCTTCGACGGCCGTTCGCTGCTGCAGGTCGCGCTCCCCGTGATCCAGCTCGCGGGCGTTATCGGGCTCGTCCTTGCGCCCGGCGCGACGTTCGTCTGGATCGTCGCGCTCGGGCTGTGCTGCGGCGCCGCACTGAGCGTCTCACTCACCCTCATCGCGCAGCGCTCGCCCGACGCGCGCACCGCGACGGCGGTCTCCGGGATGTCGCAGGCTGTTGGTTACAGCATCGCCGCGCTCGGCCCCGTGCTGTTTGGCTGGGCGCACGACCTGAGCGGCGGCTGGGCGTTGCCGCTCGTCGTGTCGGTCGCGGCGCTCGCGCTGCATCTGACCGCCGGGTGGATCCTCCGCGACGGGCGAACCGTGCGGCTCGCGCCCTAGTCGGCACCGGCAGAAACGCGAGCGGGGAGGGCCCCGGTCTGGGCTCCCTCCCCGCTCGCGATGCTCGGCGCTGTTGCAGCGCGCGGACTCGTTACAGTGCGCGGAGCACGACCGCCGAGCCCTGGCCGCCGCCGCCGCAGATGCCGACTGCACCGAGCGAGCCCGAGCCCGCCTCCGCGAGCTGACGCGCGAGGGTGCCGACGATGCGCGCGCCCGAGGCGCCGATCGGGTGGCCGAGCGCGATCGCGCCGCCGTGCTGGTTCACGATCGCGGGGTCGATGCCGAGCTCGCGAGTCGACTGGATGCCGACGGCGGCGAACGCCTCATTGATCTCGACCGCAGCGAGCTCGCTGGCCGAGTTTCCTGTCTTCGCGAGGGCTGCCGCGATCGCGCGCGACGGCTGCGAGTGCAGGTGCGAGTCGGGGCCCGCGACAAACGCGGTCGCCTCGACGCTCGCGATGGGCTTGAGCCCGAGCCGCTCGGCCGCAGCCTCGCTGACGATGACGAGGGCCGCGGCGCCGTCGGTGATCTGCGATGCGTTGCCCGCGGTGATCGTGCCGTCCTTCGCAAACGCGGGGCGGAGGCCCGCGAGGCCCTCCGCGGTCGTGTCTGCGCGGACGCCGTCGTCGGCCGAGACGACGGTCTCGCCGCGCCGGGTCTTCACGGTGTACGGAGCGATCTCTGCCGCGAGGAACTCGGCCGAGGCCGCAGCGCGCTGGTGCGAGGCGGCCGAGAACTCGTCTTGCTCCTCGCGGGTGAGCTTCAGCGGGCCGTTACCGGTCTCGGTGAGCGCGCCCATCGCGACCTGGTCGAACGCGTCGGTGAGGCCGTCGTGCTCAACGGTGTCGATGAGGGTCGCCGGGCCGTACTTGGTGCCCGCGCGCAGCGGCATGACGTGGGGTGCGAGCGTCATCGACTCCTGGCCGACGGCAAGGACGACCTCGGCCTCGCCCGAGTTGATGAGCCTGACGGCCTGCGACACGGCCTCGGTACCCGAGAGGCAAACGGCGTTGAGCGTGATGGCTGGAACGCTCATCGGAACGCCCGCGGCGACAGCGGTCTGGCGCGCGGGGTTCTGCCCGGCACCGCCCTGCAACACCTGACCCGCGACAACGGTGTCGACCTTGTCGGCTGCGACACCTGCGCGCTCAAGCGCTGCCTTCGCAGCGTGCGCTCCAAGCGCGACTGCCGTCTCGCCGGCGAGCTGCCCGGTGAACTTGGTGAACGGCGTGCGTGCGTAGCCCGCGATGAGTGCGGTCATGGGAATCCTCCTCGATTACGACGGTCTTCTCTCCCCTCATTGTGCCCGGTCTCACCTGAAGATGCACGCATTCTTCGCCCAGAAACCGGCCCTTCAACTGGGCAAAAGTGGCACAACTTCACAGCTTTGTGCAAGCCCACATGTGGCGCGCTCGAAGGCTAGGCTATTCGACATGCGAACCGCCGACCCGACTGTCCGTTCCCGCCGAGGGCGCGGCGTTCGCGTCGTCGCGTGGGCCCTCCCCGCTGCCCTGCTGCTCGGTGCCGGCGGGTACGTGTGGGCCGCCGCGAACGCACCCCTCCCCGAACCAACGCTCACGCAGGCGGCCGCCGCTGAGCCCATCACCGCACGCGCCGACGCCCCGCAGGCTGTCGTCGATGAGCGGGAGCTCCCAACCGCGATCGGCTGGCTCCACACCGACGATGTCTGGTCGAATGACGGCGGCGTCTACCCGCTCGCGAGCATCTCGAAGCTCATCACCGTGCTCGTCTGCCAGGAACGCGAGCCGCTCGCCCCGGGAGACGAAGGCCGCACCTACACCTGGAGCGCCGCCGACCGTGACCGGCAAAACGGTTACATCGCGCTCGACGGCGTCGCCTACCCGATCCCGGTCGGAACCGAGGTCACGCTCCGCGAGATGCTCACCCTCATCTTCCTGCCCTCCGCCAACGACTTTGCGGCGGCATACGCCTACTCCGTGTTCGGCGACAACGACACGTTCGTCGCCGCCGTGCGCGACTGGGCGGAACGCAACGGCCTCGAGTCGCTCGAGATGGTCGAGCCCACGGGCATGGACGAGGGCAACCGCGCGAGCGCGGCCGACCTCGTACGGATCGCGCGGATGGCGCTGAACAACCCGACGATCTCTGAGTTCACCGGCACCCAGTCGGCGACGATGCCCTGGGGCATCGGCGTCATCGAGAACACAAACCCCCTGCTCGGCGAGCTCCCCGGGATGCTCGGCGTGAAGACCGGGCGCTCGGACTCCGCGGGCTTCAACTTCATCGCCGCGCAGAGCGACATGGCCGGCGAGCGCGAGGTCGTGAAGATCTCGGTGACGCTCGCGCGCCCCTCGCTGCAGGCCCGAGCGCAGTCGGGCAGGGAAATGCTCGCGGCAATCGGCGAGCTTCCCCTGCCCGTCGAGGTCGTCCGAGCGGGCGAGCAGATCGGCACGCTCACGGGCGTCGACGGCGCAACGGTCAACGTGACGGCCGCGTCGGCCGCCTCCACCACCCTGCTTCCCGGAGAAACCACCAAGCGCACCGTCGAGCTACGCGACGACGCCGCGACTGCGGAGAGCCCGGGCACGATCCGTGTGGAGGCGCCCACAGGCCCGATCGAGGTCGCCCTCAAACGCGACGGTGAGCTCCCGGAGCCCGACCTATGGTGGCGCATCACCCATCCCAGCGAGCTCTTCGGCTGGGGAGGCCAGGCAGGCTAGACACGCCCCAGGGATCCCACAGACCAAACACTCACACCACCGAGCACGGACCGACATGCACACAGAACATCCCCCTCGGGCACACCGCGGCCGCCGCGTCGCCGGCATCACCACCGCCATCATCGTCGCCCTCGGCGCCGGCTACGTCGCGGCCTGCGCCGCGATCCCGCTGCCCGCCCCGACGCTGCAGCTCGAGGTCCCCGCAACGCAGGTGATCGCGGTCGATGATGCCCCGCTGCAGGAGGCCGTCGACGGGTACGACGAACCGAGCGCTGTCGGCTGGCTCGACGGCGGCACGGTCTGGTCGAACGACGAGGCCGCGCACCCGCTCGCGAGCATCACGAAGCTCGTCACCGTGCTCGTTGGCCAGGAGGCCGAACCGCTCGAACCAGGCGAGGACGGCCCGAGTTACACCTGGACGGAGGCCGACACCGACCTTCAGGCTGCGCTCGAGGAGATCGACGGCATCGTCTTCCCCATCCCCGAGGGTACGAAGGTCACCCGCAAGCAGATGCTCACGCTCGCGCTCGTCCCGTCCGCAAACGACTTCGCGACCGCGTACGCCCACTCGATCTTCGGCGATAACGACGCGTTCGTCGCGGCCGCGGCCGACTGGGCAGAGCGCAACGGCCTCGAGTCGCTCGTCGTGAACGAGCCGAGCGGCATGGATGATGGCAACGTCGCGAGCGCGGCCGACATTGTGCGGCTCGCGGGCCTCGCCCTGTCTGATCCCGTTGTCTCGGAGATCGTTTCGATGCAGCGCGCGACGCTGCCCTGGGGCATCGGCGAGGTCGAGAACACGAACCCCCTGCTCGGCTCGATGGGCGGCGCCATCGGCGTGAAGACAGGGCACACCGATGTGGCAGGCTACAACCTCGCCGCGGCCGCAACGGGGTCATACGCCGACCGCGAGCTCACCCGCATCGCCGTCGTGCTCGGCCGCGAGACCGAGGAGGAGCGCGCCCGCGACGCCCGCGCCCTGCTCAACCGCCTCGCGGACGCGCCAGAGCGGCTCGCCGTCACGAGCGCCGGTGAGTACCTGGGAACGCTGAGCTCGGTCGACGGGCAGTTCGTCGAGCTCAGCGCCGACGAGACCGTCGACCAGGTGCTCGTGCCTGGCGAGGAGCTCACGCGCACGATTGACCCGAGCGGCGAGTCCATCACGCTGAGCGGCCCCGACGGCGCGTCGGTCGTGCCGGTCTACCGGGAGGGATCCTTCACAGACCCAACGCTCAGGTGGCGCCTCACCCACCCGCGCGAGCTGTTCTTCAGGTAGCGCGCCGCTCGCGGAGCAGCCCCGAGGCCATCGCGAGCGCCGAGCCAAACGCGGTGTCAACGAAGCGCTCGATGGCGGCCGAGGTGTGGTCGGCGCTGCCGGTCGCCGCCCCCACGATGAACAGCACGAGCGGCGTGATGAACACGAGCGCGAGCCCGTAGTTGCGCACGACGACGAGCTCGATCACGAACTGCAGCGCGGGCAAGAGCAGCACGAACGCCCACGGCACGTCGGCGAGCGGGGCAATCGCGAGGTAGACGGCGGCCCCAACGAGGGTCCCGAGGGTGCGGTGCAGGCCGCGGGCGAACGAGTGGTTTGGCACGGTGCTCAGGCCGATGACCGCGACGCCCGCGGCGACGGTCCAATACGCCCGCGCGGGGTCGAGCCAGAGCACGCTCACGGCCGTGCCGACCGCGACCACGAGGAAGACGCGCAGCACGAGCAGCCACTCGCCGCGTCCGAGCCACGGGCCGGGCAGGATCTCGCGCAGCGGGCGGGCGGGCACCCGCCGCTCCGCCGCGCGGGCGAGGGGCGCGAGCGCGACGAGGTAGGAGAAGGCGAGGCCGCAGGAGAGCGCGGCGAGGAGCGCGAGCGGCTCAACCCCGCGCGCGCCATCGCGCACGGCCGTGATCTGCCCTGCGAGCCCGTACACGAGCACGAAGAACACTGGGCCGGGCGGGCCAACCCGGTACGCGTAGGCGAACGCGCTCGCGAGCACGGCGACGACAACGAGACCAACCGCGCTCAGCCACGCCAGCGGCGCTAGTACGGCGCCTGCTCCGGCGCACGCGAGCAGCACCGCCCCAACCACGGGCAGCGCCCGCGCGCGCTCCCTCGCGGGGTTCCCGGCGAAGAACAGCGCGAGGAAAGCGCCTGCGCTCACCTGCAGCCCGAGGTCGGGCCTGCCGCCGAGCGTCAGGAGGGCGAGCGGAACGCCCATCGACAGCGCCGCGCGCAGCGCGATCCAGTGTCTGCGGCCCGGCCCGGGCGCGAGCACGAAGAGGCTGCGGAGTGCGGCGGTGAGCACGTGCCCTGCGCCGCGCGGCTCGCTCATTCGTCCCTCCGGTTCTCCTTCCGGGGGCCAGACACTCGCCTCAGTCAGGCGACAAGCGCCCCCGAAGCTAGCCTAGCGATCACGCCCGTGAGGTGGTCGACGCCCGCGACGAGGTCTTCGTCGCGCGTGTACTCGTTGAGGTTGTGCGAGACACCATCAACGCTCGGCACGAAGAGCATGACGGTCGGCACGAGATCCTTCATGTTCGTCGAATCGTGGCCCGCCACGGTCATCACCCGGTCGTGCGTGAGGCCGAGATCCTCCGCGACCTCGCGCGCGAGCGCGACGCCGTTCTCAGGGTACGGGTTCTGATCCCAGCTGTGCTCGGCGACGATCTCGATCTCGACGCGATCCTCGCGCTGCACGCGCTCGATGACGGCCATGAGCCGCTCGTGCGCCTCGCGGATGACCTCGGCACTCGGCGAGCGGAGGTCGAGCAGCAGCCGCACGTCGCTCGCAACGACGACGGGCGAGTTCGGGTACACCGTGAGCTCGCCGCACGCGGTGTGCAGTGCCTCCGGCTCAAACTCGTCGACGAGCTCGCGCGCGGCGACGACGAGGCGGGCCGCGCCGAGCAGCGCGTCACGGCGGTCGGCCATGAGCGTCGAGCCCGAGTGCGCCTGCTCACCCTTCACGCGGAAGTCGTACTTGTGGGCTGCCCAGGTGGCGTTCACGAGGCCGATGGTGACCCCGTCTTCCTCCATGCTGCGGCCCTGCTGCACGTGGATCTCAGCGTAGGAAGCAACGTCGAGACCCGCGAGGTCGCCGCGCTCTCCGATCGCGTCGAGTGCGTCGCGCACCGTGATCCCCTTCGGATCTTCCGTCGCGAGCGCCTCGTCGAGCGTGAGCTTGTCGGTGAAGACACTCGAGCCCATCATCGAGGGCTTGAAGCGCGAGCCCTCCTCGTTGAACCAGTTCACGACCGCGAGGTTGAACTTGGCGTTTTCGGGGTTCGCGCGCAGCTCGTCGGCGACGCGGAAGCAGGCGTGGGCCGAGGCCATGACGCCGTACGCGCCGTCGAAGCGGCCCGCGGTCGGCTGCGAGTCCATGTGCGAGCCCGTGAGCACGTAGGGGGCTCCCGGCACGAGCTCGAGGAGCCCGAACTGGTTGCCGATCGCGTCGCGCTTGACGGTGAAGCCGCGCGACTCGAGCAGCTCGGCGAACCACTTGCGCTGCTCGCCGTCGGCGGCGCTCGCGGCCTGCCGCTCGACGCCGTTCGTACCCTCGACCGCGCCGAAGCGCGAGTGAATCGCCCAGTCGGCGAGGAACGATTCGTGTGCAGTCTGTTCAGTCACTGTCTGTCCTTTCGAATCGCTCAGTCGCGGGCGATGCCGGTTGCGGGGACGTCGCTCGAGGCGGGCGGCATCACGGTGTCGGGGATGAGCACGTGGATGAGCGCGGGGGCGTCAGCCGCGAGCGCGCGATCGAGCGCGGGGCCGAACTCCTCGGTGCGCTCGACGCGCTCGCCGTGCCCACCGAACGAACGCATCCAGTCGGCGAAGTCGGGGTTCGCCATCCGGGTGCCCGAGCGGCGCCCCGGGTAGTGGTTCTCCTGGTGCTGCACGATCGTGCCGTAGATCTCGTTGTCGATGACGATGACGAGGGGCTTCGCGCCGTGCGCGACTGCGGTCGCGATCTCCTGGCCGTTCATGAGGAAGTCGCCGTCGCCGCAGACCGCGACAACGTTGCGCTCGGGGAAGATGAGCGAGCCGGCGACTGCAGCGGGGACCGCGAGGCCCATCGCGCCGTTGCGGGCACCGACGAGGCTCGCCGGGGCGAGGTGCTTCACGAAGCGGTGCGCCCAGATCGTCGCGTTCCCCGCGCCGAACGTGAGCACGGCCTGGCCCGCGAGGCGGTCGTCGAGCTCGCCGAAGGCGACGCCCAAGTCCATCTGCTGCACGACGCCGTCGATCGACGCGTCGGGGCGGTGGGCCTCGGTCGCGAGCTGCGCCTGGGCGCGGCCGGCCATCCAGGCGTCGTCGCGGCCACCTCGGGCAGCACTCGCGTCGACGCCCGTGAGCGCCGCCACGAACGTCGCGGGGGTTGCGAGCACGTGCTGGTCGGTGCGGCCGGAGTGCATCGTCGCGTCTGGGTCGGCGGTAACGAGCACCGTCTCGGCGTCGAAGCCCTGCGTGTAGCCGTCGCTCAGTACGTCAGCGCGGCCGCAGCCGACGAAGACGAGCACGTCGGCGTTGATGTAGCCCTCGGCGACGGCGTCGGTGCGGCCGTAGCCGAGCCAGCCAGCCCATGCCCCACCCGCGTGCGGCACCGCGTCGTACGCGCGCCAGTCGCAGAAGACGGGCACGCCGGCGGCCTCGGCGAAGGCCATGAGCTCAGCGCCCTGGCCGTCGTGCCAGCCGTCGCCGCCCACGACGATCGCGGGGCGCTCAGCCTTCGCGAGCCGCCCGACGAGCGCGTCAATCTCCGTGGGGTGCGGAGCCGGTGCGGGGGGAGCGACCGGAAGCGCGACTGAGGGGGCAGCCGGCAGCACGAGCACGTCTTCGGGGAGGCCGATAACGACGGGGCCCGGGCGGCCCGAGGCCGCGATCCGCATCGCCTCGGCGACGAGCTCGCCTGCCCTGTCGGGGTTGTCGATCGTCATGACGCGCTTCGCGGTCGACCCGAACCAGCCTGTGAGCGAGAACTCCTGGAACGCGTCGCGCTCGCGGTCGTTCACGGGCACGAGGCCGACGAACAGCACAAGCGGCGTCGCATCCTGGTAGGCCGTGTGCACGGCGATCATCGCGTTCGCGGCGCCGGGGCCGCGCGTGACCATCGCGATGCCTGGCCGGCCCGTGAGGCGGCCCTCGGCGAGCGCCATGAAGCCGGCGCCACCCTCCTGACGGCAGACCACCGTCTCGACGCCCGAGTCGTGCAGGCCGTCGAGCACGTCGAGGTAGCTCTCGCCGGGCACCGCGTACACGCGCTCGATGCCGTGCGCCTCAAGCGTGCGGACGATGAGGTGCCCTGCCGAGTGCGGTGCTGCGTCAGGTGCGTGCTGCGTGGTCATGGTCTCTCCTTGTGAAGCGGTGCGACGCGTCGTCGCGGAATTCGAACGGTTGGTCGGCGGGGCCGGGCGCGGGGCTAGGCGTCGGGGCGGATCAGTCGGTGCCCGTGGCGAGGATCGCCGAGAGCGGCTCCCCCGAGGCGATGCGCGCGACGAGCGCTGGCTCAGCGGCGTCGGACGCGAGGGCGGCGTCGAGGACACCGTCGCCCGGGCCCTCGGGCGGCAGGATCAGGATCCCCTGGGCGTCGCCCAGCACGAGGTCTCCCGGGCGCACAGAAACACCGGCAACCTCGATCGCCCGATCCAGCGCGCCGTCGGCCTCGCCCGCGAGGGCGCCCGAGCGCTTGGTCGTGCGGGAGGTGAGGCCCGTCGCGAAGACGGGGAGGCGGTCCTGCAGCTCGCGCAGCGCGGCCTGGTCGGTGACCGGGCCGTCGACGACGATGCCCGCCGCGCCCTGCGCGATCGCGGCGTGGGCGGTGACCGCGCCGACCGGGGCGTGCCCGCGACCCGCCACGCGGATCACGAGCACGTCGCCCGGTTCAAGCGCGAGCAGCGCGCGGTTCACGGCGAACGCGTCGGGCTCGGTGAGATCGAGCGTGCGGGCCCGCCCCACGAGCTGGGGGCCGCTGTTCATCGGGCGGAGATCCTGATCGCAGAATCCCTCCTCGAGGAAGTGCCCGAGCGTCGGGATCTCGACGCTTCGAAGCGCCGCGATCAGTTCATCGGTGGATCGACTCATTCGGATGCCTCCTCGCGCACGACGGCGACGCACTCAATCTCGAACGGGATGTCCCAGATGTCGACGCACACGGTCGTGCGCGCCGGCTTCGCCTCGCCAAAGTACTCGGCGTAGATCCGGTTGAACGGGTCCCGCTGTTCGGGGGCCGTGAGGTAGGCGTTCACCTTCACCACGAGATCGAGGCCGGAGCCGGCGGTCTCGAGCACTGAGCGGAGGTTCTCGACGCACACACGCACCTGATCCTCGAACGCCGCGGGCGCGGTGCCGTCCGCGTGGAACGGCACCTGCCCGGTCGTGAACACGAACCCGTTCGCGACGACCGCCTGCGAGTAGGGTCCGATCGCCGGGGCGAGCCCCGGCGCCGAGTCGATCCGCCGAATCAATGGTCGACCGAGATTGCCGTGGTCGCGCCGACGCGGTCGATGTCGCGCTTGTGGTTGTCGCTCAGCAGGAACAGCGCGACGAACGACAGCGCCGCGGCGGCGGCGATGTACCAGGCGATCGAGTCGCTCTGACCGGTAAGGTCGAGCAGCCACACGGTGACCGCGGGGGTGATCGCCGAGCCCAGCAGGCCGGAGAGCATGTACGCGATCGAGAGCCCCGAGTAGCGCACCTTCGAGCCGAACAGCTCAGCGAGGAACGTCGCGATCGGGCCGTAGTTCGCCGAGAACGCGACCATCATCAGGCCGTACGCGAGGAACAGGGCGCCCGTGTTGCCGGTGTTGATGAGCCAGAAGAACGGGAACGCGAGAAGTGCCTCGGCGGCGATGCCCGCGGCGATGATCGGCTTGCGGCCGTACTTATCGGAGAGCCTGCCGAAGAACGGGATGAGGAACAGGCCGAGGAGGCAAGCGATGAGCACAACCCACAGCATGAGGTTTGCCGAGAAGCCCTTCTCGCTCGTACCGTAGTTCATGCCCGAGGCGACCATGAGGGTGAAAGTGGAGCCTGTCGAGAGGGTCGCGATGCCGCCGAGCACAACCTGCTTCCAGTAGTGCTTCATGAGGTACGCAAACGGCAGCTTGGCCTTCGCGCCCTGCTCGCGGACCTGCTGGAAGCTCGGGGTCTCTTCGATGTTCAGGCGAATGTAGATGCCGACAGCAACGAGCAGGATCGAGGCGATGAACGGAACGCGCCAGCCCCACGAGATGAGCGCCTCCTGCGACACCGAGGCGGTGACGATGAGGAACGCGACGTTCGCGAGCAGCGTGCCGAACGGAACGCCGACCTGCACGAGCGAGCCGTACCAGCCGCGCTTATTCTCGGGTGCGTGCTCAACGGTCATGAGCACCGCGCCACCCCACTCGCCGCCGAGCGCGAGGCCCTGGATGATGCGGAGCGTCAGCAGGATGAAGGGCGCCGCGATGCCGATCGTGTTGTAGTCGGGCACGAGGCCGATTGCGAGGGTCGCCGCGCCCATCGTGAGGAGCGAGACGAGCAGCATCGACTTGCGGCCGAGGCGGTCACCGAAGTGGCCGAACAGGATCGCGCCGACGGTGCGCGCGACGTACGCAGCCGCGAACGTCAGGAACGACAGGATCGTGCCGACGGCCGGGGGCAGGTCGGGGAAGAAGACCTGGTTGAAGACGAGGGCCGAGGCCGTTCCGAACAGGAACAGGTCGTACCACTCAACAGTCGTTCCGATGACGCTCGCCGTGGCGATCTTCCGCATCTTGGACTGGTCAAGGCGTGCGTTTGGGACAGCCTCGTCCGTAGCTAGCTGTGCAGTCATTGTTTCCTCCATGGAATACGAGTTGGGCACGTCGCTGGCCCACCTATCAACGTTCGCTTGTTCCCGCGAATGCGGCAATCGACATTCGCACACGGTTGACCCCGCAGATTATGCATCTGCACATCCTTGATCGGTTATGCACCCGAATTCGCCGTTTCGAGTGTGTAAAAATTCAATACTATGGGAGTGAGCACTTCCGAGGGAGGAACCGAGTGACGAGCACAGCGGCGGGCGGCGCGCCCCCGGACGAGTGGTGGATCGCGACCCTCGCCGACCTCCGCGACGATATGGACGCGCTCGTCGACGACTTTGTGGCCCGGCTGCGGGCCGTCGGGAGCGGCTACGAGGATATCTCAGCGGGAGACATCCGCGCGACCGCGCGCGAGACGCTCACCCTGCTCATCACCGAGCTGCGGGGCGAACCGCTCCCCGACCACCTCCAAGACCTGCCCCGCAGGCTCGGCGTGCGGCGCGCGCGGCAGGGGGTCGATCGCGACAGGCTGCTCGAGGCCGTGCGCCTCGACTACCGCGTGCTCTGGGCCGGGCTCACCCGCGTCGTGTCGGCGGGCGACGCCGCGCTGCTCGTCGCGCACGCCGAGGTCGTGCTGTCTGTCGTCGAGGACTACATCGGCGAGGTGCAGGTCGCGTTCCTTGACGAGCTTGAGACCCTCGCGCTCGACACCCGCGCAGCCGAAACGCGGGCGATCGCGAGGCTGCTCGCGGCGGAGCACCCGGAGGAGGTCGCGGCCGACGTCGCCGCCGACCTCGGGCTTCCGCTTGAGGCCGAGTACGAGGTGGTGCTCGTGCCGTCGGCCGACGCCGCTGGCGCCCACCGACTCGTCGCCGACCTGCAGCACACCCGGGCCCGGTTTTTGGTGTGGGACTTCGACGACGGCGTGCTCTTCGTGCGGCCGCGCGCCGACGTACTCGGGCGGCACCCGCTCGCGGCGATCCGCGGTGTCGTGGTCGACGAGATCACCGGTCTCGCGGGGGTTGCCGAGGCCGCGCGCCTCGCCCACCTCCTGGCGCCCTACGCCCCAGACGGGCGACTCAGCGACGAGCACGAGCTCTGGCCGCCCGTCGCGGCCGCCACGCTCTCGCCTATCCTCCCGGGCCTCAGCCCCGCTGCCGTTGCGGGCCTCGGCGCGGTGCCGCCCGGCGACCGCGGCCGCATCGTTGAGACCTTTCTCGCGTACTGCGAGACGGGCTCGGTGAAGCACACCGCCGAGGCCGGGTTCGTGCACCGCAACACCGTCGTGAACCGACTTCGCGCGTTCCACGACCTCACGGGCATGGACCCGACGGTGCCGCGGGACGCCGCCAGGGCGCTCATCGCGCTGTCGGGCGCTGGCTCGGGCTCGGGCTCGGGCTCGGGCTCGGGCTCGGGCGCTCCTGATCGCGGGTCCCTTTGAATCGGCCTTGAGAGTGGCCCCGTCTCAGGTGTTTCGCGGCCCGCTTTCTCTACGCTGAAGCCATGAACTGCCCCAGTGACGGAACCACCCTGCTCATGAGCGAGCGCCAGGGAATCGAGATCGACTACTGCCCCGAGTGCCGCGGCATCTGGCTTGACCGCGGAGAGCTCGACAAGATCCTTGAGCGCGCCCAGGCTGAGGCGGAGGCGTTCGCCGCTCAGCAGGCCCCGGCCGCGCCGCAGCACCAGGCACCGCAGCCGCCTGCTGCGCCCCTCCCCGACCACTACTCGCAGCCCGTCCCGCCGCAGCCATCGGGGTACGGCGATCGCGGGCACGAGGACCGGGGCTACGATCGACGAGATCGGGGCTACGACCGCGACCGGGGCTATGACCGCGATGACCGCAAGCCCCGCTACGACGACCGCGGGCGCGGCGGCTACGGCGACCCGCGCTACCGCAAGAAGAAGAGCCCGTTCGAGTTCCTCGGCGACATCTTCGACTCCTGACCCCGAGTACCCCCGGCCAGGGGCCACAGGCCACGCCCTCTGGACACCCCTACCCGGCAAGACACCCCCTTATCCATGGCTGATAAGGGGGTGTTGTGCAGGGAACTCGCTCTGCGGCGAGGGCCGGGGCCGGCTACGCCTCCGGATCCACCTGCGCGCGCACCGCGTTGCGATCGGCAACGAGCGTGTCTCGCACCGTGCGGCGAAGCACCTTGCCGATGAGGGACTTCGGAAGCTCCTCCCACACCACGTAGGTGCTCGGGCGCTTGAACTCGGCGAGGTGCTCGCGGGCGGTCTCGCGGGCGGCGTCTTCGTCAAACGTCGAGCCCTCTTCGAGCACAACCACCGCGGTGACGATCTCGGCCCCGCTACCGCGCGCGACGCCAACGACGGCGCTCTCCGCGACGCCGGGCACCGTGTTCACGACGCGCTCGACCTCGCTCGGCGAGACGTTAAAGCCGCCTGTGATGATGAGCTCTTTCTTGCGGTCGACGACGGTGACGAAGCCGTCCTCATCCTGCACGACCAGATCCCCAGTGCGCAGCCAGCCGCCCTCGAGCAGGGTCGCGGCGGTCTCCTCGGGCCGGTTCCAGTAGCCCTGGAAGACCTGGGGGCCAGCGATGAGTAGCTCTCCGACCTCGCCGAGCTCAACCTGCTCGGTTGGCTGGTCGGGGTTCACGACACGAATGTCGGTTGAGGGGAAGGGGATGCCGATGGCACCGATCCTGCGCGCGTCGCTGAAGGGGTTCGCGAGCGCGACCGGGCTCGTCTCGGTGAGCCCATAGCCCTCGTTGAGCATGCTTCCCGCGAGCGCCTCCCACCGGTTCACGACCGCGGGGGTAAGCGTCATCGCGCCCGAGATCGCGTAGACGACGCCCGTGAGGTCGAGCTTGCCGTCGCGCGCGACGCGGGCGAGACGGTCGAACATCGGCGGCACAGCAGGCACGAACGTCGGCGGGAAGCGCTTCGCCGCCTGCGAAACGAGCTCGGGGTCGAACGTCGGGAACAGCACCGCGCGCGAGCCGGTCTCAATCGAGTAGATGATCGACAGCAGCACGCCGAACGAGTGGAACATCGGTAGGAGGCCGTAGATCGAGCCCTCGCCGCGGGTGAAGTCGGGCATCCAGGCCGCGCCCTGGCGAGCGTTCGCCCACAGGTTGCCGTGCGAGATCATCGCGCCCTTCGGCGTACCCGTCGTGCCCGAGGTGTACTGCAGGCAGGCGATATCGTCACGGCTCGGGCGCGGGTGGCTCGCGGGGAGTGCCTGCGCGCGCTCAAGGGTCGCGAACGGCACGGTGCCCGTCGTCTCTGCCCAGAGCTTCGCGCGGCCCTCGCGCGCCTTCGCGATCGGGAGTCGCAGCGCCGCACGGGTCGCGAACGGCATCGCGCGAGTGACGTCGACGGCGACGACGGTCTCGATGCCGAGGTCCTTCGGCAGCGACTGCACGGTCTCGACGACGTTCGTCCACGCGATGACGACGCTCGCGCGGTGGTCGCGGAACTGCGTCTCGAGCTCGTCCCGGGTGTACAGCGGGTTGTGCTCGACGACGATCGCGCCGAGCCTGAGCACCGCGTAGAACGCGATCACGTGCTGCGGCGCGTTCGGCATGATGAGCGCGACGCGATCGCCCGCGCCAACGCCGAGGTCGGCGAGGCCCTGGGCGACGCGGGAGACTCGCTCGCCGAGCTCGCGGTAGGTGACGGTGCGGCCGAAGAAGCTGATCGCGTCGCGGTCAGCCCACTGCGCGCAGCGCTCGTCGAGCAGGTCAGCGAGGGATCCCGTGACGGGCTCGATGTCGATCGGCGTGCCCTTGGCATAGAACCGATTCCACTCGCGTGTTTCATTCAGGTGCATACTTCTAAGGGTATCCCCGACTCGCTAGAGTGCCGCGCTTCCTGCGCTCACGTGTGGGCTCAGGAAGCGCGGCACTCCGATCGCTAGTTCAGCTCGCGCACCGACGCCGGGATCGCGCCATCACGGTAGAGGTCGATCGCGAGATCCTGATACGCGGTCAGCGCGACCCGCTGCGTCATCGGGCCGTACGAAATGCGGGCGACCCCGAGATCCTCGTACTCTCGCGCGGAGAGCGCGCCAGGCAGCCCGATCACGCTGATCTTCCGCTCGCCGATCCCCTCAACGAGCTTGCGCGTGGTGTCGGCGTCGAGCACGCCGGGCACAAACACGACGTCTGCGCCGGCGTCGAGGTAGGCGCGCCCGCGCTCGATCGCGTCGGCGATGGACTCCTCGAGCGGCCGCCCGCCCGCGCGCACGAACGCGTCGGTGCGGGCGTTGAGCGCGAACGGCACGCCCTCGACGGCGCCGGCAGCAACGACGGCCTCGACCTCAGCGACGAACTCCGAGAGCGGCCGCAGCCGATCCTCGATGTTCGCACCGACAGCGCCAACGCCGATGACGCGGCGCACCGCCTCACCCGCGTCGCCGTAGCCCGCGTCGAGATCAGCGCTCACCGGCAGGTCCCCCGCAGCCTCGACGATGCGCCCGACCATGTCGAGGGTCAGCTCGAGCGGGATCTCCCCGTCGGCGTAGCCAAACGTCGCCGCGATCGAGTGCCCGGCGGTCGCGATCGCACGCGTCTCGGGGAGGCCTACGACGGCCTTCGTCGAGATCGCGTCCCAGACGTTGACGACGCGAAGAATCTCAGGGGCTGCGTGAAGTTCGGAGAGGCGCTGGGCCTTGGATGCCTGGGTTGTCATGCCGCCCACGCTACCAACCGGCGCTGTGCCGCGGTAGGGCTCGCGCTGTGGGCTTGCTGGTAATGCGCTCGGCCCTTGGCGAACACTCTTCTGCTTAAGCGGGCTCCTGCGCCCACTCGGCCAACGCCGCGCGGATCGCTTCAGAACGAGTGCGATGCTCGCGAGCTGCGCGCGCCATCACCGCGTTGAGCTCCGACTCGGTCAATCGCACAGTCACTGCGCGGGTTGGCTCGTCCGAGCGCGCTGGTCGTCCCGGGGCCCTGAACGCCGCACCAGGGAACCCCTCCTCTGCGTTCTTCACGAGTCGAGCAATCACCTCTTCAGTGACTAGCCGCTTCAGAGCTGCTGATAAGTGGCGCTGACCTCCGCACGGCCTTCCGAGGCCGGCACCTCATTGAAACAAAAGAAGGTCCCGGGTTTGCAATCTCCTGCAAACCTGGGACCCTCCGCCGTTTCAAACGGCCATCGGTCAGGAACTCTTAGAAGTCCCAGTCCTCGTCCTCGGTGGCCTCAGCCTTGCCGATGACGTACGACGAGCCCGAGCCCGAGAAGAAGTCGTGGTTCTCGTCAGCGTTCGGCGAGAGCGCCGAAAGGATCGCCGGGTTCACGTCGGTCATTTCCTTCGGGAACATCGGGTCGTAACCGAGGTTCATCAGCGCCTTGTTGGCGTTGTAGTGGAGGAACTTCTTGACGTCCTCAGTGAGGCCTACGGGATCGTAGAGATCCTGCGTGTACAGGATCTCGTTCTCGTAGAGGTCATACAGGAGCGCGAGGGTGTACTCCTTGAGCTCCTTCTGGCGCTCCGGGGTCTCCTTCGCGACCGCAAGCTGGTACTTGTAGCCGATGTAGTAGCCGTGCACGGCCTCGTCGCGGATGATGAGGCGAATGAGGTCGGCGGTGTTCGTGAGCTTCGCCTTTGAGGACCAGTAGATCGGCAGGTAGAAGCCCGAGTAGAACAGGAACGACTCGAGCAGCGTCGAGGCCACCTTGCGCTTCAGGGGGTCGTCGCCCTCGTAGTAGTCAACGATGATCTGCGCCTTCTTCTGCAGCGCAGCGTTCTCAGTCGACCAGCGGAACGCGTCGTCAATCTCCTGCGTCGACGCGAGCGTCGAGAAGATTGAGGAGTAGCTCTTCGCGTGCACCGACTCCATGAACGCAATGTTCGTGTAGACGGCTTCCTCGTGCGGCGTAACCGCGTCGGGAATCAGCGAGACAGCACCGACGGTGCCCTGAATCGTGTCAAGCAGCGTGAGCCCGGTGAAGACGCGCATCGTGAGCAGCTGCTCGTCAGGCGTGAGCGTCGCCCACGACTGCACATCGTTCGAAAGCGGCACCTTCTCGGGAAGCCAGAAGTTGTTCACCAGACGGTTCCAGACCTCAAGGTCCTTCTCGTCCTCAATGCGGTTCCAGTTAATTGCCTGAACTGCATGGCCCAGCTTGAAGTTCATCGGTTCCCTCTGCTCTCTCACTTACTCGCACCGCACGCCCGGCCAGGGCGAAACACGAAGTTTGGTGGCAATCTCGGGGCTCCGCGCTGTGTGCGCGAATGTCGCCGAGGCGCCCTCAAATCCTACCCGTTTCGCCCGGCCATTGCCTGCGCCGCTCCGAGAGATCTTCGACTACATGTTGTGGTGCACTGAGGCACGCACCGCTACATCCTGTGGCCTAGTCGCGCTGCGGGTAGATGCCGTTCGCGCAGATGGAGTACGTCATATTGTTTGGCGCGAGCCCTCGCATGTCGGGCAAGCCGAAGGTGGTACTACCGTTGCCGCCGTAAGTGGTCCCGAACAACGAATACAGCGCCTGGTACCCCTGCACGGGAAGAATCTGTCCGTTGGCTGGAAGGCCATCCGTCACCGCACCAGCGGTCAGCAGGACTGAGCCAACCATGCAGTCCGTGGCATGGCCCGGGGCCGCCCGGTGTGTGTTCGTACCAAAGAGCTTTTGCAGGTCGTTGTTGCCTGCCGCACCCTGCGGCCCCTGCGGTCCGGGCACGCCTCGCTCACCCGTCGCGCCGGTCGCACCCTTCGCTGCGAGCAGCTCCCAGGCTGTCGTGTCGGTCGGCGCCACGCCAGAGAACGTTTCTTCGCGAGTGGCGACGTACGTCGACCCCTCGAACTCGACGACACTCGCGGGGGCGACGCCAGAGTACTCGACCTCGGAATCGTACGCCCCGGTGAAGACCCACGGAGCAACGCCGGTCAGCCCACGCAGGCCCTGGATACCCTGCGCGCCCTGAGACCCCTGCGCGCCGGCTGCGCCATCAGCACCGTCTGAGCCATCAGCGCCATCCTTACCTGCTGCGCCCGCGGCACCGGCCTCACCCTTCTCGCCGCGTTCACCCTTCAATCCAGCAGCGGCGATCAGGATCCAGTCGGAAGGCGAGCCCGCCGGTGGAGCCCCGACTGACGAACGTGCGGCTACGTAGGTTGCGCCTCCAAAGGTGACGATCGAGGTTGGGGGGCCCGCCGTGTATGTCGCCGAGGCGCTCCAATCCGAGACGAACTCCCAGGCGGCGATGCCGTCCTTGCCGGCCGCCCCAGTGGCGCCGGTCTGGCCCTGTTCACCGCGCTCGCCTTGTTCGCCTTTGTCGCCCTTGTCGCCCTGACGCCCTTCAGCGCCGGCCTCTCCGGCGGCACCGTTCTTGCCGTCGACGCCATCCTTTCCGTCAATGCCGTCGCGCCCCGCTGCGCCGTCCTTGCCGTCAGCGCCGTTCGCGCCAGTTGCACCGTCGCGCCCGGCGGCCCCGGTCGCCCCACGCGAACCCGGCGCGCCAGTAGCGCCAGCCGCACCCGTCGCACCAGCTGATCCGACTCTTCCAGCCGCGCCGTCGCGCCCAGACGCACCGGCCTGACCTGCGCCGCCATCCTTCCCGGCGGCACCGGCGGCACCGGCAGCACCCGCCGCGCCGTCCTTCCCTATAGCACCGGCGGCGCCGTCGGCCCCATCGGCGCCGTCCGTTCCCGCGGCGCCCGTCGCAGGCTTGTCGCTCTGCCACGCGACCGGCACCAGGTCGCTGTCGCAGGCACTCCCGGCATCGGCGAGCGTCAGTGTCCCCTCGGATACGTCAAGGCAGCCCTGCATTGGGGATCCTTCGCGCACCGCCCCTCCGCCCGCAATCGCCGTTGCCGCGACTGCGCCGACGCCACCAGAAAGCAAGCCAACGAGCACGCACGCGGCGAGCACTTTGCTTGGACCGTTCATCTTGGATCCCCCTCATCCATCCGGTTGCGCCGCGCCTCCGCGCGCGGGCCAACAGTCCATTTCACCGGAGATTCGGGGCCAGTTCGCGGCATATGCCGAAAGCGTGCGCGATTTGCACGCGGGCCTGCGCAATTTGACCGCGCGCGGGCGGCTGAGGGAGAGATCGAGGGTGAGAAACACAACAACGGGGCGCCCTTCCGCAGAAGGACGCCCCGTTGTTGCTCGCGAGGAGTTACAGCATGCAGCTGACGCACTCGGTCATGTCGGTGCCCTCGAGCGCAAGCTGGCGAAGACGGATGTAGTAGATCGTCTTGATGCCCTTGCGCCACGCGTAGATCTGCGCCTTGTTGATGTCGCGGGTCGTCGCCGTGTCCTTGAAGAACAGCGTCAGCGAGAGGCCCTGGTCGACGTGCTGCGTCGCCGCGGCGTACGTGTCGATGATCTTCTCGGGGCCGATCTCGTACGCATCCTCGTAGTACTCGAGGTTGTCGTTCGTCATGAACGGCGCCGGGTAGTAGACGCGGCCGAGCTTGCCTTCCTTACGAATCTCAACCTTCGAGGCGATCGGGTGGATCGAGCTCGTGGAGTTGTTGATGTAGGAAATCGAGCCCGTCGGCGGCACGGCCTGCAGGTTCTGGTTGTAGATGCCGTGCTCCATGACGGAGGCCTTCAGCGCGGCCCAGTCAGCCTGGGTCGGGATCTCGACGTTCGCGTCGGCGAACAGTTCGCGGACGCGCTCGGTCGCCGGCTCCCACACTTCGTCGGTGTACTTGTCGAAGAACTCGCCCGATGCGTACTTCGAATCCTCGAAGCCGCCGAAGACCTGCTTCCGCTCGATCGCGATCTTGTTCGACGCGGTGAGCGCGTGGAACAGCACCGTGTAGAAGTAGATGTTCGTGAAGTCGATGCCCTCTTCGGAGCCGTAGTGGATGTGCTCGCGAGCGAGGTAGCCGTGCAGGTTCATCTGGCCGAGGCCGATGGCGTGCGACTGGGCGTTGCCATCTTCGATCGAGCGCACCGAGGTGATCGAGCTCATGTCGCTCACTGCGGTGAGCGAGCGGATCGCGAGGTCGACGGTCTCACCGAAGTTGCCGCCGTCCATCGCCATAGCGATGTTCATCGACCCGAGGTTGCAGGAGATGTCCTTGCCGATGTCTCGGTAGCTGAGGTCCTCGTTGTAGGTGGTCGGGGTGTTGACCTGGAGGATCTCGGAGCAGAGGTTAGACATGTTGATGCGGCCCTTGATCGGGTTCGCCTTGTTCACAGTGTCTTCGAACACGATGTACGGGTAGCCCGACTCGAACTGCAGCTCGGCGACGGTCTGGAAGAAGTGGCGTGCACTGATCTTCGTCTTCGAGATGCGCGAGTCGTTGACCATGTCATAGTAGTGCTCGGTCACCGAGAGGTCGCCGAAGGGCACACCGTAGACGCGCTCGACGTCGTACGGCGAGAAGAGGTACATGTCCTCGTTCTTCTTCGCGAGTTCGAAGGTGATGTCGGGCACGACGACGCCGAGCGAGAGCGTCTTGATGCGGATCTTCTCGTCCGCGTTCTCGCGCTTCGTGTCGAGGAACTTCATGATGTCGGGGTGATGGGCCGACAGGTAGACCGCGCCAGCACCCTGGCGCGCACCGAGCTGGTTCGCGTAGCTGAAGCTGTCTTCGAGCAGCTTCATCACGGGGATGATGCCCGACGACTGGTTCTCGATCTTCTTGATCGGAGCACCGGCCTCGCGGATGTTCGAGAGCGAGAGCGCCACGCCGCCGCCGCGCTTCGAGAGCTGCAGCGACGAGTTGATGCCACGCGAGATCGACTCCATGTTGTCCTCAACGCGGAGCAGGAAGCAGGAGACGAGCTCGCCGCGCTGCGCCTTGCCCATGTTCAGGAAGGTCGGGGTCGCAGGCTGGAACCGGCCCGAGATCATCTCGCGCATGAAACCGCGCGCGAGCTCCTGGTCGCCCTGGGCAAGCCCGAGCGAGACCATCACGACGCGATCTTCGAACCGCTCGAGGTAGCGCTTGCCGTCAAACGTCTTCAGCGCGTACGACGTGAAGAATTTGAAGGCCCCGAGGAACGCGGGGAAGCGGAACTTCAGCGCGTAGGCCTCGTCGGTGAGCTGCTCGATGAACTTCGTCGAGTACTGGTCGAGCAGCGCCTTCTCGTAGTAGTCGTTGTCGATGAGGTAGCGCAGGCGCTCCTCAAAGTTGTGGAAGAACACCATGTTCTGGTTGACGTGCTGCAGGAAGTACTGCCGCGCGGCCTCGCGATCCTTGTCGAACTGGATCTTGCCGTCTGCGTCGTACAGATTGAGCATCGCGTTCAGCGAGTGGTAATCCATCTCGCTGATCTTCGACGATTCAAGCCCCGGCTCCATCACTGCTGTTTCCAAAACTTTTCCAATCCTTCTTGGACGGCTGTCACATCGTCCGGTGTTCCAAAGAGTTCAAATCGATACAGGAAAGGGACCTGGCACTTGCGGGCGATAATGTCGCCCGCAATGCCGTAGGCCTCTCCGAAGTTGGTGTTCCCCGCGGCCATGACGCCCCGAATAAGTGATCTGTTCTGCTCGTCGTTGAGGAACTTAATCACTTGTTTCGGAACCGCACGGAGCGCGGGCCCACCGCCGTAGGTTGGCACGAGAAGCACGTAGGGTTCGGTGACCTGCAGGTGCTCTTCTCGGGCGTACAGCGGGATGCGTTTTGCGGAAACATCGAGCTTCTCTACGAAGCGGTGCGTGTTCCCGGAGACGCTGGAAAAGTACACCAGGTCAGTCACGGTACCCACACATCCTCTGGCTAGAGAAGACGACCGGCGAGCTCCGCGATCTTGTCGGGGCGGAAGCCCGACCAGTGCTCGTCATCGGTCACCACGACGGGAGCCTGGAGGTAGCCCAGTTCCTTCACCGCCTGCAGCGCTGCTTCGTCCTCAGAGAGGTCGTGAACTTCGTATTCGATGCCCTTGCTGTCGAGAGCTCGGTAGGTTGCCGTGCACTGCACGCACGACGGCTTGGTGTAGACCGTTACTGCCATTTTTATGCCCTTCCCTCAAAAGTCCTGGCCCGTGTGAGCCACAACATATAGTGAACCACACCGGGGCTGACCACAAGATGATGTAGTTACACCGATGTAGTTTTCCACGAGCTTTCCACCGACGATTCGTGCGGGTTGGGGAGAACTTTTGGCTCATTTACGCCCCCGTCTGCAGGTTATCCACAAGCTGGGGAGGCAAAAAGATTTTTCATCCACCGGCACATCTCGGCGTGTCGGAATCGTGGCCACACCGCTATGTAGTGCAACGCCCCGGCGGGGCCTTTTATGCCCGTATGAGAGCCCTCGTCTCGCCCATTTTGCACGCTCGTTTGCCCCTATTCGACCGATATCGGCCAAAGCAGCTCCGTCCCGTCGGGTTCAAACCAGCGCAGCACGAGCATGGCGTCGCGCGCTGCCGAGGCCTCCTCAGCCTGCGCGCCACGCACCGCGACCCGGATGCGCTCGCCGGGGTGCACGGCCCGCGGAAGCGACAGCCCGAGCATGCCTGCTCCCGCGAGGGCAAACCTCACCGAGTGCGCGGTCTCACTCCCCCGGTGCTCGATCTCGATGACCCCGAGCGCGCGGCGGACAACGCTCCACGGCACCGGCACCGGCGGCGCCGGCCCAGGCGGGCGCTCCGGCACGCTTCGCGTGCTGAGTCGGAATAGAGACATGCCGTGACCATACCCGCGACCTCCGACAGAGCAACAGCTGGCGCAAGAAGACGCAGGCAGACCAACCAGGCAATCAACCAGCCAGAGCCCACGCAGCCAGCCAGAGCCCCCCTTACACGTGGTGGTAGGGCCGCCCCGCCGCGATCTCCTGCGCCCGGTAGAGCTGCTCAGCGAGCACGAGCCGCACGAGCTGGTGCGGGAAGACGAGCTGTGACAGGCTCCACACGAACTGGGCGCGGGAGCGCACGCTGTCGTCAACCCCGTACGCCCCGCCGATCACGACAACGATCTGCTTGCCTGCGTCAAACGCGCCCTGGATCCGGGCCGCGAGCGCCGGGGAGTCAACGTTCGCGCCGCGCTCATCGAGCAGCACGAGAAACGCGTCGCGCTCCACCCGCTGCAGAATGCGCTCGGACTCCTCGGCCCGCGCCGCCTCGCCCTCGCGCGCCGAGTGCGGGAGCAGCTGCCACGAAACGTCAAACGGCTTCCGTAGCCGCTTCTCGTACCTGTCGATGCCCTCCTTCACCCAGCTCTCGTGTTTCTTACCGACGGCGAGCACTTTGACGCTCAATGCACGCGCACCGTGTCGAGGTACTCGGCGATTCGCCCGATGGCTTCCTCAAGCACCGTTACCTCGGGCAGGGTCACGAACCTGAGGTGGTCCGGGGTCGGCAGGTTGAACCCACGGCCGTTCGTCACGAGCACCCGCGTGGCGCGGAGCAGGTCTATGACGAACGCCTGGTCGTCCGCAATCGGGTAGCGCTCGGGGTCGAGGCGCGGGAAGAGGTACATGGCGCCGCCGGGGAGCTCGCAGCTCACACCTGGGATCTCGGTGAGCAGGCGGTGAGCGACATTGCGCTGCTCGAGCAGCCTTCCGCCGGGGGCGCACAGCGCGTCGATGGACGACTCGATCTCAAGCGCGACCGGGATCGCGTACTGCGCGGGCGCGTTCGAGCACATGCGCATGTTCGCGAGCAGGGTGAGCCCCTCAAGGAAGTCGGCGGCGAGTTCCCTGTCACCAGATGCGATCACCCAACCGGCGCGGTATCCGGCGACGCGCTGCGCCTTCGACAGCCCGCTGAACGTCAGACAGAGCGTCTCGGTGACGTGCAGCGCGGCGTGCTCGTGGGTCGCGCCGTCGTAGAGGATCCGGTCGTAGATCTCGTCGGCCATGAGCACGAGCCCGTGCCGCTCGGCGAGGGCGGCGAACCCGCGCACGAGCTCGGGCGAGTACACGGCGCCCGTCGGGTTGTTCGGGTTGATGAGCACGATGCCCTTGGTCTGCGGGGTGACGAGCGCCTCGATCTCGGCGAGGTTCGGCATCCACCCGTTCGCCTCGTCACACGGGTAGTGAACCGCGCGACCGCCCTGCAGCGTCACCTGCGCCGTCCACAGCGGGTAGTCGGGCGCGGGGACGAGGATCTCGTCGCCCCGGCTCACGAGCGCCTGCAGCACGAGCGAAATGAGCTCGCTCACGCCGTTACCGAGGTAGACGTCGTCGGGGCTCACGTTCGCGACGCCGAGCGTCGCGTAGTGGCTCGCGACCGCTTCGCGGGCGGGGAGGATCCCGCGGGAATCCGTGTACCCCTGCGCGTGCGGGAGCGCGGACCGGAGCGCTTCGACGATTTCGGGCGGCGCCTCGAACCCGAACGGCGCGGGATTGCCGATGTTGAGTTTGAGGATCTGTTCGCCGCCGCGTTCGAGCCGCTCCGCTTCCTGGAGGATCGGCCCGCGCACGTCGTAGCGTACGCCGGCGAGCTTGCTGGACTGAGTAATCTGACGCGTCTTCGGGCTCACGGGCCGAGTTTACTCCCGTCGCGGGGGTTACCGCGCAGCTGTGAGCGTGATGTCGCCGAGGTCGACCTGCGCTGAGATCCGGTTCGGTGCACCGGGCATCGTCCGCAAACGGTTCTCGATACTGCCGGCGCCGCCGCGGGAGGTGACGTCGTAGACCCCATCGGGCACCTCGAGGTCGATCGAACCCGCGCTGACGGTGAGCGCCACGTCTGCCGGAGCGTTTCCGGTGAGGCTCATCTCGAGCTCCCCGAGCGCGACGTCTGCCTTGAGCGTCCTCACTCCGTCGAGCTCACCATCGATTGAGCCGACGCCGATCGTCGCGCTCACGCTCTGCGCAGAGCCCGAAAGGGTCGCCTCGCCGGCGTCGACCTGTACAGCGAGGTCGCCAAAGTCGCCCGCCGCCCGCACCTCGCCGACCCCGACGCGGATGTTCGCGTCGAGCTGGCGATCCGCGAGCGCGTTCGGCAGCGTGAGCGTCGCCGAGACGTGCTGGCCGCGCGTGCTCGGGCAGACGCCGAAGAAGCAGAAGCCCGAGCTGTCGATCTTCGGGGCGCGAACGGTGATCTCGTCGCCGTCGCGGCCGAGCTCCCACCTGTCAGCGGAGCCGCCGCGTGCGACGAGCGTCGCGTCTTGAACGTCGCCAAAGGCAAGGGTGAGCTCAGCGACCCCGATGTTGAGGTCGACCCCGGTCACGCCCGCCGTATCAACGGTTCCCCCGCCCTCGACTTGCGACGCCACGGCACGCTGCGACGAGATGGCCATGCCGAAGGCCGCCGAGGCGCCGACCCCGAGCAAGACCACGCCGCCGACGACGGCTGTGACGATTCCGACGGTGCCGATCCCGCGCTTCCCTGTGCCCGGCCCGGTGGGTGTCTGCTGCGTGCTCATGATGTGAATCCTGTCTGTCGTGTCTGCGGTGCCTGTTGGGCGTCGGGGGCCGCTGCGGCGCCCGCGCTCTGGATGTGGGCGATCGCGGCGAGCACCCGGCGGTTGCCCGACTCGTCTTGGTCTAGTTCGAGCTTTTGGAAGATCGCGGTGATGTGCTTTTCGACGCTCGCTTCCGAGAGGAAGAGCTGGGCGGCGATCGCCTGGTTCGACCTGCCCTCGGCGAGCACCGCGAGCACGGTGCGCTCGCGGGCGGTGAGCCGGTCCATCCTCGCGTCCTTGCCGCGCCGCGTGAGCAGCTGTGCGACGACCTCCGGGTCGAGCACCGTCGCGCCGCCCGCGATCCGGCCGACAGCCTCCACGAACTCGGCGACGTCGGCAACGCGGTCTTTCAGGAGGTACCCGAACGCGCCGCCCTGGCCCGAGATGAGCTCGCTCGCGTACCGCTCCTCGACGTACTGCGAGAGCACGAGCACCGGCAGCTGCGGGTGCCTGGCGCGAAGATCGAGCGCGAGCCTGATGCCCTCGTCGGTAAACGTCGGCGGCATGCGCACGTCGAGGATGCAGAGGTCTGGGCGATCCTGCTCGACGGCCTCGGCGACGCCGGCGGTGTCAGCGAAAGCGCCCGACACCTCGTGCCCGGAGTGCTCAAGGAGGCGCACGAGGCCTTCGCGGAGCAGCACCGAGTCTTCACAGATCAGGATGCGCACGGGACACTCACCTCCAGCGACGTCGGGCCGCCGAGCGGGCTGTCGAGGCGGAAAGTGCCACCAGCCGCGAGCACCCGGTTCGTGATGCCGTCGAGGCCACCGCCCGGAACGACGCGGGCTCCGCCAACGCCGTTGTCCTCGACGCGGGCCCAGAGCGTCCCGCCGTCACGCAGCCGCACGGTGACCCGCGCCTCGCTCGCGCGCGAGTGCTTCGCGGCGTTCGTGAGCGACTCTGCGATGACGAAGTACACGGCCGTCTCGGCCTCGCGGCTGCAGCGCCCCTCGAGGCGCACGTCGAGCGAGACGGGAACGTGGGATCGGCCGGCGAGTGCCGACAGCGCCGCGTCGAGACCGCGGTCTTCGAGTACCGACGGGTGGATGCCTCGCGCGAGCTGCCGCAGCTCGGTGATCGCGGCCTTCGTCGACGTGTGCGCCTCAGAGATGAGCGCCTTCGCCCCCTCGGGGTCGGAATCGATCTGCTGCTGCGCGAGGCCGAGCGTCATGCCAACAGACACAAGCCGCGGTTGCACGCCGTCGTGCAGGTCGCGCTCGAGGCGCGTCCGCTCGACGTCGGCTGCCCTGACCGCGCCGACGCGCTGCTGCTCGGAAAGCCTCGCCGCCTCCTGCAGCTGCTGGGCCTGGTCTGCCTCGGCGCCCGCCCGGGCGATCCAGACGGTCAGCACGCGGTGCAGCAGGGCGAGCCCCACCATCGACGCGGCGCAGAGGATCGCGACGAGCGCGAACGCGAACCACGGCAGCTCGGTGATGAACGGCGCGAGCAGCAGCCCGGTGTTCGGGTGGTAGGCGACGTTGCCGCCCGTGAGTTTGAGGATCGCGGCAGCCGCGCCCCACACGAGGTTTTGTGCGCAGATAAGGAAGAACAGGCCGAGGAACGTCGCGACCGTGAAGCTCGCGATCGACTGCCACATGCGGCCGTCGCCGAGCTGCGCCCACATCATGCGGAGGAACCCGGCAAACCCGGGGGTGCGCTGCGGGACTGCGCGGAGCGCTGGGATACCGAGGCGGTACAGCCCGTCGACCCGCTCAGTCTCGAACCACGCGGTGCCGAACAGCACGTAGACGAGGGCGACCAAAAACAGGAGGCCGATACCGAACACGAGGGTGAGCCCGAGCCCGAGCCCGAGGAGCGCGAAGGCCGACACGAAGAACGCCCAGCCGAGCAAGCCGAGTGCCGCGAGGTGCAGCATCGTGAGGGCGATGCGCCGGGGCGGGCGGGCCTGGGTTTGCTGGGTCTGCGGGGCCTGGGCCTGCGGGGCCTGGGCCTGCGGGGCCTGGGCCTGCGGGGCCTGGGCCTGCGGGGCCTGGGCCTGCGGGGCCTGCATGGTTTGCTGGGTTTGCGGGGGCTGTGCCTGCGGGGCCTGCTGGGTATGCGGGGGCTGTGCCGCCTGCGGATATCCCGCGGTGGGGGCCGTAGGGGCGCCTGCCCACTTTTCGCTGCTCATGCTTCTACGTTAGAGCGCTGGCGCGCGCTCCCCTACCCCGCTGGCCGGAGAACTCTTTTCGGGTTTTCCCTACCCTCGCCCCGACCCTTCCCTCTTCCCAACCCACCCCGATTTCTCCAATGCACGCCAATTACCGCGTGAGTTTGGCGTGTTTGCGAGAAATTGAGGTGGCACGGCGGGTGGCGGCGAGCTGGAACGGCGGGTAACCGCCGGGCGGCGCAACCCAAGGCGGCCCGGCGCCAGCCGCCCGCCCAGCCTCAGCTCTGCTGCGCGTAGAGCTCCGCGTACGCCCCGCCCAGCGCGAGGAGCTCCTGGTGGGTGCCCTGCTCGAGGATGCGGCCCGCCCCCAGCACGAAGATCCGATCGGCGCCCTCAACGGTCGAGAGCCGGTGCGCAATCGCCACGGTGGTGCGCCCCTCGCGCGCGTCATCGAGGGCACGCTGCACGATGCGTTCGTTGACGGTGTCGAGCGCGCTCGTGGCCTCATCGAGCACGAGCACCCGCGGGTTCTTCAAGAGCACGCGCGCGATCGCGATGCGCTGCTTCTCGCCGCCCGATAGCCGGTACCCGCGCTCGCCGACGATCGTGTCGTAGCCCTCGGCGAACGACTCGATCGTCTCGTGGATGTTCGCGAGCTTCGCGGCGGCGGCGACCTCCTCGTCGGTGGCGTCGGGCTTCGCATACCGCAGGTTGTCTGCGATCGAGGCGTGGAAGAGGTACGGCTCCTGCGTGACGACGCCGACGCGGTCCATGAGCGCCTCTTGCTTCAGGGAGCGCACGTCGTCACCGCCGTAGGTCACGGCACCGCCGGTCACGTCGTACAGGCGCGGGATCAGCGAGCCGATCGTGGTCTTGCCCGACCCCGATGCGCCGACGAACGCGACGAACTCGCCCGGTTCGATGACGAATGACACGTGGTCGATCGTCGGCCGATCGTCAGGCCCGGCGTCGGGGTACGCGAACACGACGTCGTCGAAGACGATGCGCCCCGCCCGGCCGGGCTCCTCGGTCGGCTCGAGCGCGTCGGGCTTGTCGACGATCTGCGGCGTGAGGTCGAGGTACTCGAAGATGCGCGCGAACAGGGCGCTCGAGGTCTGCAGGTCGAGGGCGACGCGCATGAGCGCCATAAGCGGGAAGAGCAGGCGCGACTGGATCGTGGTGAACGCGACGATCGTGCCCGCGGTGATGCCCGCGTCGAGGCCCTGGCCGGTCGCGCGCTCAATGAGCCACCCCGACACGAGGTACACGATCGCGGGCACCGCCGAGAGGAAGACATTCACGAGCGCGAAGAAGACCTGGCCGCTCATCGCCTGCTTCACCTGCAGCGCGATCTGGTTGCGGTTCTCGCTCGCGTAGCGCTCGGTCTCGGCGCTCTGCCGCGAGTACGTCTTCGCGAGCAGCACGCCCGACACTGAGAGCGCCTCCTGCGTGATCGCGGTCATCTCGGAGAGCGACTCCTGCGTCTTCCCCGCGATCCGCGCGCGCACCTGGCCGACGCGGCGCTGCGCGATGACGAGCACCGGCATCAGGATGAGCGCGATGATCGTGAGCTTCCAGCTGAGCAGGATCATCGCCACTGCCGCGGCGATCACGGTCACCGTGTTGCCGATCACGTTCGAGACCGTGTTCGTCAGCACGTTCGCGACGCCGCCGACGTCGTTCTGCAATCGCGACTGGATGATCCCCGTCTTCGTGCGAGTAAAGAAGCCGAGCTCCATCGACTGCAGGTGCGAGAACAGCTTCACGCGCAGGTCGCCCATGACCCGGTTGCCGACGCGCGCCGTGAAGTACGTCTGCACGATACCGATGAGCGCCGAGATCACGAAGACAAGGATCATCGCGCCGACGAGCCAGGCAAGCACCGGCATGTTGGGCCCGCTGCCGTCAACGGGGAACAGGCCGTCATCGAAGACGCGCTGGGTGATGAGCGGCGGCATGATGCCGAGCGCCGCGGAGGTCAGCACGAGCACGACGATGACGCTCAGCGGCCCCCGGTACGGCCTGAAGAGCTCGGCGATCCTGCCGCCAAGGTTTGCGACCTTTGGGGCGGCCTCGTTCAGCTTTCGCTGCGCCGCGAAGTCACCGCCGGATACCCTGCCGCCGCGGCCACCGCCGCCTCCACCCATGCTCATGTGTTGAGCGTACCGGCAGGGTGAGACGAACCGCGTGAACTCCCATCAACAAAGTTCTACCGGCGTCGCCCAGGAGCGGCCGCGGCCCGCCTGAGACGGCCGGGGTTACGCCGCCTCGGCGGGATCCTGCACGACGCGCACCGGCCCCGTTCGCGGCGGCCGAGGCGCGAACAGCAGAGTGAGCGCGGCGCCGAGCGCGATCACGGCGACGGGAAGCAAGAGCGACTGCCCCATCGCGGCGGCGAACCCCTCTTGCGCCTGCGGCGGGAGCTGCCCGCCAGGCCCGCCCGCGGCGGCCCCCGCGCCAAGCTCGGCGGTGAGGCGCGAGGCCATGAGCGCGGTAATCGACGCTGAGCCCAAGACCGCGCCGACCTGGCGGCTCGTGTTGTACACGCCGGATCCCGCTCCCGCGAGATCGAGCGGCAGATTGAAGGTCGTGATCGCCGAGAGCGGCCCCCACATGCCCGCGTTCGCGACGCCGAGAATCGCGCTCGGGATGAGTAGCAGCCAGAGCGGCGTGCCTGGCTTCAGCATCACGAAGTACAGCAGCATGCCCGCGGCGAGGAGCAGCAGCCCCGCGGTCGCGATGCGGCGCGGGTCGCCGCGGTCGATCAGGATCCCCGCCGGCCGCGCAAGGGCCGCGGAGATAACGGCCATCGGCACGAGCATGAGCGCCGACTGCGTCGGCGTGAGCCCGCGCACGAGCTGGAAGAAGAACATGAGCGGCATGCTCATGCTTGTCACCGCGAACCCGACCGTCGTGATCGTCGATGTGCCGACGGAGAAGTTGCGGTCGCGGAAGATGCGCAGCGGCAGGAGCGGCTCGCCCTTCTGCGCGTGCTGCCACCAGACGAAGAGCGCGAGGATAACGAGGCCCACGCCGATGAGCAGCCAGACCGAGATCGGGCCCCAGATCTGGCCCCAGTCGAAGTTCTCGCCCTCCTGGATGCCGAAGACGACGAGGAACATGCCGGCCGCGCTCAGCACGACACCGAGCCAGTCGAGCCGGTGCGCGTGCGTCTCGAGCCTGGGCACGTACTTCAGTGCGAGTACGAACGCGACGACGGCGACGGGCACGTTGATGAAGAAGATCCACTCCCACCCGACGGCGTCGATGAGGAAGCCGCCGAGAATCGGCCCGACGAGCGTCGCGACGCCCGCGGTGATGCCCCAGACCGCCATTGCCTGGCCGCGCTCGCGAGGCGCGAAGATGCGGGTGATGACCGACATCGTCTGCGGCGTCATGAGCGCGGCGCCGAAGCCCTGGAAGACTCGGGCGACGACGAGCGCCTCAATCGTGGGTGACAGCCCGCACGCGAGCGATGAGAGCGCGAAGACGGTGAGGCCCACGAGGTAGACGCGGCGCGGGCCGAACCTGTCGCCGAGCCTGCCGGTGATGAGCAGCGGGACCGCGTAGGCGAGCAGGTAGGCGCTCGTCGCCCACAGCGTCGCCGTCATATCGGTATTGAGGCTCTCCATGATCGTCGGATTCGCGACCGACACGATCGTTGTGTCGATGAGGATCATGAAGAATCCAAGGACGAGCGTCCACAGCGCCGCCCACGGGCGGATCTCTGATGGATCGGTGAAGTTCTTACGCACCGCACCAGCTTACGCCTCGGAAAAACAGCGAACCCCCGGTGCGGCAAGAGCCGCACCGGGGGTTCGATGAAAGCGAAAGCTACTTCACGGCAGCCTTGAGCTTCGAGCCAACCGACACCTTGACGCGCTTGCCAGCGGGGATGTCGATGGTCTCGCCGGTGCGCGGGTTGCGGCCGGTGCGAGCAGCGGTGGTTGCGGTCTCGAACGAGAGCCAGCCGGGGATCGAAACCTTCTCGCCTGCAGCGACGGTCTCGGAAACAGCCGCGAACAGGCCGTCGAGAACGTTCGAAACAGCTGCCTGGCTCTGGCCAGTCTCAGCGGCGATCTTTGCAACGAGCTCAGTCTTGTTGAGTGCCATGTTGTGTCCTTTCAGGGCGGTGACCGTTGGCCTGCCGGCCCCTGATCTATTCGGGGTGTCACCTCCGCTAGAGAGGTTCCGATCAGTTTGATCGGTATGAATCTACCCTACGTTTCCCAAAAAGCGGCGCGATTACGCGGATTTCTTCGGACCGCGTGTCATATTCGCTCTCGGTGAACACCGTCGGGCAGACGCGAAGAGGGGCGGGACGATCCCGAAAGATCGATCCCGCCCCTCTTCGAAAGCGGTGCTACTGGGCTACCAGCGGCTGCTTACCAGCTCGACTTGGTGATGCCGGGCAGCTCGCCACGGTGCGCCATGTCGCGGAAGCGAACACGCGAAACGCCGTACTTCGTCAGCACGCCACGGGGGCGGCCGTCGATGACGTCGCGGCTCCGAACGCGCACGGGCGACGCGTTGCGGGGCAGCTTCTGCAGGCCCACGCGAGCAGCCTCGCGGCTCTCGTCGGTGCCGTTCGGGTCAATGAGCGCCTTCTTGAGCTCGAGACGCTTCTCAGCGTAACGCGCAACAATCGCCTGGCGCTGCTTGTTCTTTGCAATCATGCTCTTCTTAGCCATGCTTAGCGCTCCTCTCGGAATTCGACGTGCTTACGGATGACCGGATCGTACTTCTTGAGCACGAGACGATCGGGGGTGTTGCGACGGTTCTTCTTGGTCACGTAAGTGAAACCAGTGCCTGCCGTCGAACGGAGCTTGATGATCGGACGTACGTCCTTATCCTTAGCCATTAGAACTTCACCCCACGCTTCTGCAGATCAGCTACAACAGCCTCGATGCCACGAGCATCGATAACCTTGATGCCCTTAGCCGACAGGGTGAGCGTCACCTTGCGGCCGAGCGAGGGCACGAAGTAGGTCTTCTTCTGGATGTTCGGATCGAACCGACGCTTGGTGCGACGGTGCGAGTGCGAAATGTTGTGTCCGAAGCCGGGAACGGCGCCGGTCACCTGGCACACTGCTGCCATGATGTTTCCTCTCATACCGTGAGACCGGACGGCCTCACCCAAGATTTCTTGTCTGCAAGATCCGCCGAGGCAAGCCTCCGGTAACGGTTCTCGCGGTACATGCACTGGGACGGCGCACGACCAAGGGTCAAGCTTACGCGAATTCGACCGGCAGCGCAACGCGCCCGGGAACACACGCGCAGGTGGACGACGTACCATTGGTGGTGTGAGCCACCCAAAGATTCTGCTGTACTACGCGTTCGCCCCCGTCGCCGACCCCGAGGCCGTGATGCTGTGGCAGCGCGAGCTCTGCGAGTCGCTCGGCCTGCGCGGGCGCATCATCATCTCGAAGCACGGCATCAACGGCACCGTCGGCGGCGAGATTGACGCGTGCAAACAGTACCTCAAGCGCACCCGAGAGTACGGCCCGTTCTCGGGGCTCGATGTGAAGTGGAGCGAGGGCACCGGGTTCGAGGCGACGACCCCCACCGTGCTGAAGGGCATCGACCGCACCGTGCCGTGGCAGGCGATCTCAGACTTCCCGAAGCTCAGCGTGAAGGTGCGCGACGAGCTCGTCGCATTCGGTATCCCCGAAGAGACCGTCGTTGACGAGTCTGGCGTCGTCGGCGGCGGCGTGCACCTGTCTCCCGAGAAGGTGAACGAACTCGTCGCCGAGCGCGGCGACGACGTCGTGTTCTTCGACGGCCGCAACGCGTGGGAGGCCGAGGTTGGCAAGTTCAAGGGCGCAATCGTGCCCGACGTCCGCACGACCCACGACTTCATCGCGCAGATCGAGTCCGGCGCGTTCGACGACATCAAGGGCAAGCCGATCGTCACGTACTGCACCGGCGGCATTCGCTGCGAGATCCTCTCCGCCGCAATGGTCGCGCGCGGCTTCGAGGAGGTCTATCAGATCGACGGCGGCATCGTCCGCTACGGTGAGGCCTTCGGCAACGACGGCCTGTGGGAGGGCTCGCTCGCCGTATTCGACGGCCGCGAGACGATGGACTTTGCGCCCGGGGCGACAGTGATCGGCGTCTGCCGGGAGTGCGGCGCCCCAACCGCAAACCTCGTCGACTGCGCCGAGAACTCGTGCCGCACGCGCTTCGTCGCCTGCGCCTCACACGAGGCACCCCGCTGCGAGGCCCACCAGCTTTCGGTCGCCTAACCCGCAGCGCCGAAGCAGTCTGCAACGACGAAGCGCCCGGAGGAGCATTCCCCCGGGCGCTTCGTCGTGTTGCTGCCGCCGCTACTAGCCCTTGATCGCGTCAGCGAGCTTCACGCGGGCACCCGTGCGCATGATCGAGTTCTCGTAGATCCGTGAGCCGGCCCAGAGCACGATCCCGATCGAAACCACCAGCACGCCGAGCGACACGATCGGCTCCCACCAGGCCGCGTCGCCGAAGTACAGACGCATCGGCATCGCGGTCGGCGCCGAGAACGGCACGTAGCTCATCACCGCGAGCACCTGCGGGTTGTCGAAGAAGAAAATGATCAAGAAGAACGGGATCATCACGAGCATCATGACGGGGCTCGTCACCGAACCAATGTCTTCCTGCCGCGAGACGAGCGCCGCAGCTGCCGCGTACATCGCTGCGAGGAGCACGAATCCGAATGCGAACAGGATCCCGAACCAGATGAGCGCGGTGCCGAGCTCGCCGAGCAAAATATCTTGCCCTGTCGCGAGCATCCCGACGGACGCGAGCGCGAGCGTCGCGACGACGGTGCCGAGCGCGAGGATGCTGTTGCCGAGAATCTTGCCGGCGAGCATGGTACGCGCGGAGATCGTGGCGAGCAGGATCTCGACGATGCGCGTCTGCTTCTCCTCGACGACGCTCTGCGCGATCGTCGTGCCGAAGGTCAGGGCGGTCATGTAGAACACCATGCCGAAGCCCATCGCGATGAGGTAGCCGAGCATGAAGCTCGTTTCGCTCGGGTCGAGCAGCTCGACCGTGGGCGATGCAGAGAGCGCCTGGACGAGGCCGCCGGGCGGGCTGTCGTTCGCGATCACGGTCAGCCCGACAGACGTATCGCCACCCGTAACGATCGCGGCCTCAACGTCGCCGTCACGCACGAGCTGCTCGGCGGCCGCGCGATCCGCGACCTCGGTCATTTCGAACGCCTCGCCGAGACCGGTCGCGGCCTCACCCGAGACCGCGCCCTCGGCGACGGCGATCTTCGTCGGGCCGCCAAAGCCACCGTTCTGCGACACGAGGCCGCCGATGACGACGCCCGCGAGCACGACGAGCAGCAGAATCGCCGTCGAGATGATGAACGCCTTGCTGCGCAGCCTCGTCATGATCTCACGCTCGGCAACGATCCAGGCGCCCTGTGGAGCGCTCAACTGGCGGTGGCTGGCGGTCTGCTTCAGCGTGTGGCTCATCGGATGACCTCCTTGAAAATCTGTGCGAGTGACGGGGTGACGGGCGCAAAGCTCTTCACGACGGTCGCTTCGCGCTGCACGGCGAGCGAGAGCACGGCCTGCGCCGCTTCGTCGCTGTCGGCATCGAACCTGGCGAAGCCACCGTCGAGGTGGGTCACGGAGACGCCCGGCTGCTCGCGCACCCATCCGGCGTCGGCCGCGGGCCCGGTGAGCTCGAGTTCGAACACCCGACCAGCGTGCTCAGCGCGGAGGCCCTCACGCGACCCCTGGGCGCGGATCTGGCCGCCGCCGATGACCACGACGTCGTCGCAGAGCCGCTCGACGATGTCGAGCTGGTGCGAGGAGAAGAGCACGGGGGCGCCCTTCGCCGCGTAGTCCTGCAGCACGCCGAGCACGACTTCGACCGCCATCGGGTCGAGGCCCGAGAACGGTTCGTCGAGCACGAGCGCGATCGGCTCGTGGACGAGCGCCGCGGCGATCTGCGCGCGCTGCTGGTTGCCGAGCGAGAGGCTCTCGAGGTTGTCGCCGGCACGCTCGGCGAGTCCGAGCCTGTCGAGCAGCCCCGTCGCCGACTCGCGCGCAGCACCCGTCGACATGCCGTGCAGGCGTCCGAGGTAGATGAGCTGGTCGAGCACCGCCATCTTCGGGTACAGCCCGCGCTCCTCAGGCATGTAGCCGATGCGCGCGCGGTCGCCGGCGGTGATCGGCTGGCCGTTCAGGCTGACCGTGCCGCTGTCGGCGGAGAGCACGCCGAGCAGGATCCGCATGGTCGTCGTCTTGCCCGCGCCGTTCGCGCCGACGAAGCCCGTCATCCGGCCGCTTTCGACTCGGAAGCTCACGTTGTCGAGCACCTTGCGGTCACCGAAGCTGCGGGAAATTCCTACGATGTCAATCATCTCGCTCCTTTCGTTACTTCCAGGCTATGCGGGACGCCAGGGGCGGCGCCTCCCCCTGTCGGCGGAATCACTGCGGGGCCTGCGACAGAACCTCCGCCGGGAGGCGGACGTGCGCTGCTCCCCCATGCGCCTACGCTTGAACCCATGAGAGAGTCTTTTGCCGCCGTGGCCCCAGCACAGTGGGCGAGGCCGCGGCCCGGCCGCGCCGAGCTGCGCCTCGACGCCCTCCTCGCGCTCGCGCTGGCGGTCGGCGCGACGACCACGTCGCTCCTTTACGCCCGCACCGGCATCTTCGAGAAGACGCCCGCGCTGTGGGTCTGGGTTCTCGGTCTCGCGCTCTGCACGCTGCCGCTCGCCTTCCGCAGGGTGGCCCCGATCCCGGTCGTGATCCTCGCCGCCGCCGGCTTCTTCGTGTGCGGGCAGTTCGGCGTGCCCGAGGTGCTCGTCATTAACATCTGCCTGTTCATCGCGATCTACACGGTGACCGCCTGGGAGCCGAGGCGTGCCCTCGCCGCCTGGAGTCTGCTCGCCATCACCTCCGCGATGATGATTTGGCTTGTCGTCTCGCTCATCATCGCCTCGTCCTCGACCGAAGACTTCATGGGCGCTCCCCGCTACGGCATCTTCTCGGCCTACGCGACGTTTGCCGTGATCCAGATCATCACGAACCTGCTGTACTTCGGTGGCGCGATCTGGTTCGGGCTGCGCGCGTGGCGCGCGGCGCGCACGCAGGCCAAGCTCGTCGCGCAGGGTAGGGAGCTCGAGCTTGAGCGCCAGACGAGCGCGGCGCAGGCCGTCGCCCTCGACCGGATCGCCGTGGCCCGCGAGCTCCACGATGTTGTCGCGCACCACGTCTCCGTGATGGGGATCCAGGCCGCCGCCGCTAGGCGTAGCCTCGAGCGCGACCCTGAGCGGGCGGCCGCGGCGCTCGAGGTTGTTGAGGAGAGCGCGCACGCGACGGTCGAGGAGCTGCGGCGGCTCGTGCACACCCTGCGCACCCCCGAGAACGAGGAGGGGTCGACCACCATCGGCATCGCCCAGTTCCCCCTGCTCGTCGAGGATTCGCAGGGAGCTGGAGTCCCGACGACCCTCATCGTGGCGGGCGAGGCGCGGCCCCTTCCGATGCTCGTCGACGTCGCGCTGTACAGGGTCGTGCAGGAGGCGCTCACGAACGTCCGAAAGCACGCGGGCAGGGGCGCCGAGGCGGCCGTGCGGCTCAGGTTCATGGACGACGCGGTCGAGGTCGAGGTGACCGACGACGGGATCGCGCGGCGCCTCACGAGCCGCGGAGAACGCGCCTCGGCATCGCCCGAGGGCGCGGGGCTCGGGCTGCGGGGCATGCGCGAACGGATCGGCGCAGTCGGGGGCACCGTCTCGGCGGAGCGGCGTGAGCGCGAGGGCTTCATGGTGCGGGCGCGCGTGCCGCTCGCCGAGGTCCCGGCGGTGGCGGCGTGATCGGGGCAGGATCCGTGGGCGCTCCGATCAGGGTGCTGCTCGTCGACGATCAGGCGCTCGTTCGCTCGGGCTTTCGCATCATCCTCGAGTCAGAGCCTGACATTGAGGTCGTCGGCGAGGCCGAGACGGGCACGCAGGCGATCGCGCTCGCGGCGGCGCTCACGCCCGACGTCATCTGCATGGACGTCGAGATGCCCGAGATGAACGGGATCGTCGCGTCGCGCGAGATCCTCTCCGCTCCTGGCGCGAGCCCGGCCGTGCTCGTGCTCACCACCTTTGGGCACGACGAGTACCTCTTCGATGCCCTCGCCGCTGGGGTGAGCGGCTTCCTGCTCAAGACGTCACGCGCCGAGCAGCTCATCGACGCCGTCAGGGTTGTCGCGGCGGGCGGCTCGCTACTCGGGCCCGAGGTCACCGGCGCCGTGCTCGCCCGGGTCCGCGACACGGGGCCCGCCGGGTCGGCGGGTGCCGGTGCGGCACCAGCTGCGCCGGAGGGCTCTGCACTCGAGGTCTCCGCGCTCGAACGGGCGATGGCTGACGTCGGCCTCACGCCGCGTGAGCGGGCCGTGCTCGTGCTGCTCGCGGAGGGTCGAACAAACGCAGAGATCGCGGCCGAGCTGTTCCTCGGCGAGGCGACGGTGAAGACGCACGTCTCCAATGTGCTGCAGAAACTCGGGGTACGCGACCGGCTGCAGGCAGTCGTGTGGGCGCACACCCGGCCGGAATAGGCCGGGCGCACGCCCACACCTGCGGTGCTTAGGCCGCGGCCTTCTGCTTCGCGAGGTCGACGAACACCTGCGTGTTAAAGGAGTACGCCTCGCGCACCTCTTCAATCATGCGTTGCTTGTCGTCATCACTGAGGGTCTCGCCGAGTCGGTCGAGGCCCTCACGGTAGGTCTCCTTGAATGCCTTGAGGTCACCGAGCGACTCGAAGTTGTAGAACTCGATCCCGGGGCCGTCGAAGCCGTGCTGGCGGGCGACGCGCTTCGCGATGATCTGCCCGCCGGAGAGATCTCCGAGGTAGCGGGTGTAGTGGTGCGCGACGATTCCGGGCAGCCAACCCTCGGCTGCAACCTCGCGAATGCGGGCGGCGTACGCCTCGCTCGCGGGGACGGGGCTGATCTCGTCTCGCCAGTTGGAGCCGAGCAGGTGCTCGAGGTCAACCTCAAGCGTCCCGAGGCGCACGAGCGCTGCGGGGTGCAGGTCTGCGTATGCGGGGTCTGCAGCGAGCTGCTGCGATGCCTCTTCGAGCGCCTCGTACATGAAGAAGTGCTGTGCGACGAGGTCGATGTAGTCCTGCTTCGTCGCGACACCACGCATGATGTCCTCCATGAAGTTCGCGCCCTCTGAGCTCGAGTGATCAGACCACGAGCTCTCTCGGATGACGCGGGAGAACGGCTTGTGGCCGTCGGCCTCAGGCTCGGCGGCGTGCGGGTTGCCGCCGTGCGGGTGGCCGCCGTGCGCCCCGTGGGGGTGCGCGCCGTGCCCGCCGTGCGGGTTCGCGCCGCCGTGACCGTGCGCGCCGTGCCCGCCCTCGGCCGGCTGGTGCTCTTCGCGCGCGGGCACGCCCAGCTTCGCGCAGGCCGCCTTGTAGAGCTCAACAACCTGGCGGCGAACCTGCGGCCGCTCGGTGATCGGAGAGGTGGGCCACTCAACGCGCAGGTCGTGCTCGCCCGCAGCGTCGGTCACTCGCCACATGCCGGCGTGTTCGTCGAGCCCAACCATCATGCTCGCAGTCGCCTCGGGAAAGCCGAACGCCTTCGCGATGAGCAGGCTGTCAGCGACGTGGTCGTCATTCATGTGGCTCGTCACGGCAGAAATCACCGCAGCATCAAAATTCATCACATCTTTCATTCTACGCTCCTTGAACGCCCCAAGACACTGGGAGTTCCCCCGCACCCCGCGGTGCTCAGCGACTCCGGGAGTCGCACGGAGTATCATCGAATTTCGTGCTCCCGCGCGCCCGCGGGTAGAGATTGGCGGTTTCGTGTTTTCCAGAGTCAAACGAGTTGGCCCGGTGGCGGCGCTCAGCATGCTCGCTGTGGTCGGCCTCACCCTGACCGCCTGCACCAGCGGAAACGCGGGTTCCGGCAACTCAGACCAGAACACGGTGAGCCCCGAGCTCGCGACGGCTGTCGACGAGGCCGTCGCCAACGCGCTTGAGCTCAGCGGCTCCACAGAGGCCGTCGTCGGCGTCTGGCAGGGCGACGACAAGGCGTACGTTCGCGGCTACGGCGAGGGCGTCACCGGGGCAACGACGTTCCGGGGCGCACAGGCATCGCAGCCCGTGATGTGCGCAATGCTGCTCGACCTCGCTGGCAAGGGTCAGATCGCGCTCGGCCGCCAGGTCTCGAAGGATCTCCCGAGGCAAGCAGGGATCGCCGACATCAGCTACGCGCAGCTCTGCAACCAGACTTCAGCTCTCGCCGACTTCAAGGGCGGCTTCGGCGACCGCTTCGCGAACAACCCGACGCGGCCCTGGCCCGAGCAAGAGCTGCTCGCGAACGGCCTCGCCCGCTCCCCGCTCGCTTGGCAGGGCAAGAACGTGTATATGTCAGACACGAACGCTGTCCTGCTCGATCGCGCCATCCGCCTCAAAGAGAACCGCGACACCTACGAGCTGCTGCAGAGCCACGTTTTCGACCCGGCAGGGATGACCGCGACCTCGTACCCGGACAGCTTTGCTGAGACTGAGATCCCGAAGGGCAGCCTGAAGCCCCTCACGTACCCGAGCTCGGGCGACAAGCCCGTGTGCGAGGCAGGCGTGGCCGAGATCACCGCACTCTCACCCTCGATGCTGCGCGGCGCTGGCGCAACGCTCACGACCGTCACTGACCTGAAGGACTTCTACGCGAAGTACCTGTCGGGCGGCTTCGGCGACAAGAAGTCGGCTCAGCACGTCACCGAGTTCCAGCCCGCGAAGAACCCCGAGCGCGACGAGGCCGGCGAGCCGACCTCCGAGCCCGACACCGAGGGCACGCAGATCGGGTTCGGCATCGAGAAGGTTGGCCCGCTGCAGGGCCGCGCGGGCGCGATGACCGGCTCGCTCACCGCCGCGTACTCCGACCCGGCGACCGGCTTGACGGTTGTCGTGGCCCTGAACAACTCCTCGGCCGGGGCCGCGTTCTCGCAGGCGCTCGCGTTCCAGCTCGCCGCGCTCTCCGGCGCGGAGCTGCCGTGGTCGGCTGAGGATCAGGGCGGCCGCCTCACCGAGCTCGCCGTCTGCCAGCCGGCAGCGGAGGGATAATTTTCCTCGGAGTGCCGCTTCGGTGGCGAGGCGGCACTCCGGATTCTGCTACGCTCGTATCGGTCGGGCTTACAGCCTGATTTTGCCCCACTCGGGGCCGTCGTCTAATGGTAAGACATCAGCTTCCCAAGCTGAGAACGCGGGTTCGATTCCCGTCGGCCCCTCCACTACTGCCTGTCTCGCCCGGCTACTCCTGCCCCTTGGCACCCGCCGGCCTCAACATCTGTGATCAGCGTTGCACAAGCCCATGCGGGCTAGCCGGGGCATATGTTGAGCCGATTGCAGACAGAGGGCGCGAGAGCGCCTGAGGCGCGCCCCGGGCGTTACACTGGGCGCCATGACGACTCGACACGGCACGTTCGCAACCTCCCTCGGAGACCTGCTGTTCGTTGCCGAGGGTGAAGCAATCACGGGGGTCTATTTCCCAGGGCACCGCTACCCGCCAGACCCCGAGCAGGTCGGCGACGACCTCGGCGCTGAGCCCGGTGACACCGTACTCGCGGAGGCCGCGCGCCAGCTGCGGGAGTACCTGCGCGGTGAGCGGACGCAATTCGATGTTACTCTCGCACCCGCGGGCGACGAGTTCTCGCAGCAGGTGTGGGCGCTCTTGCAGGCCATCCCGTTCGGGGCGACAACGACGTACGGCGAGCTCGCGCTGAGGCTCGGGAACCGGGCGCTCGCGCAACGGGTCGGCCAGGCTGTCGGCCACAACCCTGTGAGCATCATCATCCCCTGTCACCGCGTACTTGGCGCCGACGGCTCACTCACGGGCTTCGCGGGAGGCCTCGACCGGAAACGGGAGTTGCTGAGACTTGAAGAGCCCGAGCCAGCTGAGGCTGGGCGCCTCTTCTAACTCGCCCTCGGTACCTGGGTCGAGCGGGCCGTCACCCACGAGTACATGGCTACGGCGGCCGCTGCCGACGCGTTGATCGAGCGCGTCGAACCGTACTGCGTGATTTCGACAACGGCTTCCGCCGCCGCGATTGCCTCTTCCGAGAGCCCCGGGCCCTCCTGCCCAAACAGCATGACGCAGCGCTCGGGCCAGTCGAAGGTCTCCATGGGAACGCAGCCCGGCACGTTATCGATCGCGATGATCGGGATACCTTCGCCCTTCGCCCACTCCACGAGCTCCGCGATGTCGGCTCGGTGTTCGACGTGCTGATAGCGGTCGGTCACCATGGCACCCCGCTTGTTCCAGCGGCGGCGCCCAACGATCTGTACGGTGTCGGCCGCGAACGCATTTGCGCTCCGCACGATCGACCCGATGTTCATGTCGTGCTGCCAGTTCTCGATGGCGACATGGAACGGGTGACGCTGCTCGTCGAGGTCTGCGACGATCGCCTCCATGCGCCAGTAGCGGTAGCGGTCAACGACGTTGCGGCTATCGCCCGTTTCGAGCAGCTCGGGGTCGAAGTGCTCCTCGGTTGGCCACGCCTCGCGACCACCCGGCCACGGCCCAACGCCGGCCGTCGTGCGCTCGGGATGGGTCTCGGATTCAGGCAGTGGGGTGTCGCTCACCCACCCATTCTCCCAGGCCCGCTCGCGTGCGACCGCACAGCGGCAGCTACCGCGCGCGGAGCGCCTCGCCCATCCGCTGGATCGCCTCGCGCATGAGCGGCCGTGGCATCGCAAAGATGAAGCGCGCGCTCCCAGCACCCGCCGCACCGCAGGCGCGACCGTCGGTGAGCCCGACTCCGGCGTTCTCAAGGAAGAACGCCGCGGGATCCTCGATCCCGGTCTCCCGGAAGTCGAGCCAGCCGACATACGTCGCCTCGGGAACCGTGAGCCGAACGCCCGGAAGCTCCTTCGCCACGAGCTCGATGAGCTCGTCGCGGTTCCCCTCGAGGTAGCTCAGCACCTCGCCGAGCCATTCGTCACCGTGGTCGTAGGCCGTCGCGCTCGCGACGAGACCGAGCGTTGCCGTGCCGCGGCCCGCCATGTAACCGATCTCGTCCATGACTCGCTGGTCCGCAGCGTTCGAGACGATGAGCTGAGCGCACTTGAGCCCGGGCAGGTTCCATGCTTTTGATGCGGCCGTGGCGGTGATCGTGTGGCCGGCGGCAACCTCGTTCACCGTCGCGTACGAGATGAGGGTGTTACCGGGGAACACGAGGGGAGCCCAGATCTCGTCCGAGAATACCCGCCCGCCGTTGCGCTCAACAAGCTCGCTCACGGCCTCAAGTTCTTCACGCGTGAACACGCGCCCAACGGGGTTGAAGGGGTTGCACAGCACCAGGCAACGGCCACCGTCATCGAACGCCGCCTGCAGCCCCTCGAGGTCGAGCCGCCAAATGCCATCCTCGTCGCGCATGGGAACCTCGATGACCTCCCGACCATGCGCAGGCGGCACAGAGAGGAACGGCATGTACGACGGGGTAGGCACGATGATCTTCGAGCCGGGCTCTGAGAAGTGATTGATTGCGACCTCGTACGCGGTAATCACGTCGGGCACGGGGAAGACGTGCTCGGGTGCGGCTTCCCAGCCGTGGAGCCTGCGCAGACGCGCGGCGGTCGCTTCCTTCAACCGTTCCCTGTACTTCGGCGGCGTGTAACCGAACGCACCCTCCTCGACTGCGGCGTGCAGCGCCTCCTTAATGACGGGGGCAACACCGAAGTCCATCTCTGCGATAAACGCGCCCATGACGTTCGGGTCGGCCCACTTGGTGCCTCCGAGTGCGCGCAGGTCGGCGGCCGTTGTTGCATCAATTCGGGCGGCAAAAGATTTGGTGCTCATCGCTGGGCGTCCTTCCACGGGGTTCGGCGTCTCCTAGGTATTCTCCCGGATCACGAGCCCGTGGGCATCCGCGCCACCCGCGTTACAAACGCCACACTGCCAGCCTCAACCGACTCCAATCTGGCCCGAACCGGCCCGATCTGGCACACAATCTCGTCACGCGCCTTGACACGGGGCGTAACGCCCGCTTAACTTAGCGTCATGCATACTTTCGTTCGCACCCAGTCCGCCTCCGAGGTGAACTTTGGGATGACCGGCATGATGATGTCCGGTCGCGACGGTATGTGCTGCCGAATGTGCAAGTAGCCGCCACACACGTTTAGACCGTTTCTGGTAACCCGGCGCTCTCGGGCCGCGCGATCTTCTGATCGCTAGCTGAGCCCCGCCTGGTACGCCGCACCCATTCGCAGCACGCCCCGCAACGGGGCACACCAAAGGACTTCATCATCATGGCTATCACCGCCGCACCCGCACCCCAGACCACCATCGAGAACGAGATTCGCGGCTTCGCGCTCTACGTCGGTTTGTCAGAGGACAAGCTGAACTCGACAGACCCCTCGATCGGCGCCGTCGTCAGCGAGATCAAGCGACTCGTCGCGCAGCTCGCGCCGAACGCCGAGACCTATGCCGCAGTTGCCCTCGCCCCTGAGGGAACCGGCGGCCGCGACGTTGACGTCGTGCGCCTCGCGCTCGGCGACCCCGCCGCCGCTCACGCGCACCGCAAGCCCCAGGCAGCCAACCCCGACCGGGCTGCCAGCGGCGTCGTGCTCGACCTCTCGCGCAAGCGCGTTCTGCTCGACAGCGTGCCCGCGAACCTCACGTTCCGCGAGTTCGAACTGCTGCAGTTCCTCGTGCTTCGCGAGGGCCGCACTGTGGGGCGCGACGAGATCATCGACACCCTCTGGGCCGACGCAGAGGGCGAGGAGATCCCGAGCGCCCGCACCATCGACGTGCACATTCGCCGCCTGCGCGTGAAGCTCGCCCACTACCAAGACATCGTGCGCACCGTGCGCGGCACCGGCTACCGGTTCGACCGCCACGCCGACGTGTCGATCCTGCCTGCTTCGTCGCCGAGCCCAGATTTCATCTAGGCCCCACAGGACGTTCGCTGTAGTCTCGAAGTACCGCAGGCGGCCACCTCAGCGTGACCGCGGGCGCGCGTACGCAGCAACACGAAGGAGAAGGCTCCGATGACTACGCTTCCCCCTGAAGACAACGAGAAGGTGCCGGGCACGCCCGCAGAGGGCGCATCGACCGCACCCGCCGAGGAGTCGGCGCCCGCTGCTACGCCTCAGGCAGACGCCGAGCAGGCCGCGACGCCCCCGAGCTACTCGGCGCCGCAACAGCCATACACCGGCACGCAACAGCCCGGTTTCACCACGCCTCCCCCTGGTGACGCCCCGCTGCCTCCGGCTGGGCCGCAGCAGCCCGGTGCCCCCACGCCGCCTCCCGGTTACGGCGCACCCCAACAGCCGGGCTACGGCGCACCGCAGCAGCCCGCATACGGCCAGCCCGGCCAGCAGGGCTATGTCCAGCCGCAGGGGCAGCCAGGCCAGCCGGGCTACGGCCAGCCCCAGCAGCCGGGTTACGGCGCGCCACAGCAGCCCGCATACGGCCAGCCAGGCCAGCCCCAGGGCTACTACCAGCAGCAGCCGGGGCAGGCCGACCCGCTCCCGAACCTGACGGCAAGCTACTGGCTCTCCGTCTTCTTCCTGTTCATCCCGGCGCTCATCTTCTACCTCATCGAGAGCCCCCGCGCGACCCCGCAGGTGCGCGCGCTCCACGCGGCGAACCTGAACTTCTCACTGCTGCGCTCTGCCCTGTTCGTGCTCGGGTGGTTCCTGTCGATCGTTCCGATTCTCGGACCGCTGCTCCTCGGCCTCGCGCACCTCGCCGGATTCATCTTCCACATCATGGCGGCGGCGAAGCTCAATGAGACCTACCGCGCAGGTGGCGGGGACCCGTTCCTCTTCAACGCGCCGATGGTAAAGTAACTCACTCATACACACGGGCGGTCTGGCACAAGCCAGGCCGCCCGTTTGCGTGTGGCGGGCCTGGTTAGGACTCGGTCATGCGAGGCCCCGACCCGCCGTCACGCGCCGCCGCCCGGCTCGCTCGCCACGCGTTCCAGCGCTCCCAGAAGCGCGCGAGGGTCCGCCTGAGCCAGCCGAGCATTCTCCTCGCCCAGTGGTACTCAGAGCCGAGCACCGTCAGCCCGAGGAACACGATAAGCCAGCCGGGCCCGGGGAGCGGCACGAGGATAAGGCCGACGACAACGATGAGCCCGCCAAGCAGCGTGATGAGTACGCGATAGAGCACGTCGAGCCACGGGTACCTGCGGATGAATCCGCGCCAGCGCGCCATAAATCGCGCGATGGGCTGCCCCAATCGCTTCGCCCTGTCGGCGTCGTCTTCCGGTCTCGTCACGCCCAAAAGCGTATGCGCCCGCGCTTGGAGCCTTCCTGAGTTTCGGGGGTCACTCAGGGTCTCCTCAGGGCCGGTTCAGGGGTGGATTTGGGGGTCGCTAGCGGGGCGCGACGAGCGCGAATGGGTACCGCTCCGAGCGCACGATGTGCATCGCGGCGACATCGGCGTCACTGTCCTCGGAGCCGAGGCCGCGCAGCCGGTCGCCGGTCTCGCGATCAGGATCGGTCGACACCACGACCCGCCCGTGCGCGTTGACGAGCGCGGCAGAGTCGATGCCGCGGATGCTCGGGAGCAGGGACTCCTCAATCCCTGCGACGAGCACGTCGGCGCACGCGACGCCCCAGAACTCGCCGCCAACGACCACAGGAATCGCTGACGTGAGGGTGATCTCGTTCGAGCAGAGGTAGTCGACGAAGGGGCCCGCGATGTGGGGTTCACCGGTCTGCTTCGGGACGCGGAACCACTCGAGCCGCGCGAGGTCGATGACCGCTTGACCGGGCCCGAACGTTGAGGAGGCGAGCAGGTGCCTGTCGGCGCCCTGCCACCAGGCGAGCGGGTTGCCCTCGCCAACGACTGCGGCGCTTCCGCAGAACCCCGCGCCGTACAGCGGGCGGTCTCCGGTGTCGAGCACGCGGAACGCGCCCTCTCTCGTGAGGTCCGCGAGTGCGGGGCCCGAGAGTGGGAGCTGGGCTGCCCGGAGGTCGGCCTCAAGCTGCGGTATCCAGGCTTCGAGCGGGGCGAACACGCCGTCGAAGAAGGCGTCGACGACGGCTATGCCGTCGGCCAGCTGATGCGCTTCACTGCTCATCTCGTTTCTCCCGTTCGCGTCGTCTGCGTCGCGCCTCAAGTGTGCCACGAAGATCGGAGTCTCGGGAACCCGCGAGCAATTCGTCACGGAAGGCAATGAGCCAGCGTACCGAACCTCGCACGCTTTCACGCACCGCTGCGCGTGCCGCGGGCACGTCGCCTGCCCGCGTTGCGTCAACCTGGGTCACGATCGCCTCGTGCGTCTGACGGCGGGCCACGTCGTCGAGATCCTGCAGCGCGAGCAGCGGCGTGAACTCGGTCTGCAACCGCACGTGCTCGTTCGTGAGCCGCACGGACTGGCTGAGCGCGGCGAGCTCAAGTTGGGCCTCGGTGATTCGGCGACGCCACTCGGCAACGGGCGCGTCACGCGACTCGCTCAGCACGGCGGCGACGATCTCAAGCTCTTCGTCGGTTGCACGCAGGCACGCGTACTCGGCGCAGGCGGCAGAGACGACCTCGTAGTGCACCCCGAGGTCGGCGATCGCGACGCGCGACTCCTGCAGCAGCGTGCGCGCGTTGACCTCCTCGACGGCGGCGAGGCTCGGCCGCACGAAGCTTCCGCCGTTCCGCCCGCGCCGCGTCTCGATGAGGTCGCGGTGCCGAAGCTCGCTCAGGGCTTCGCGAACCGTAACGACCGCGACGCCGAGCAGGGTCGACAGCTCATTCTCGCTCGGCAGCCGCTCCCCCTCAGTGAACGCCCCGACCGAGATCGCCTGCACGAGACGCGAGACCACCATGTCGGTGCGCCCCTCCTCGCCAATGGGGGCGAACGCCGCGGTGCGCAGCCGGCTCGGGGTCGCAGCGGGCACGTGTGTGGTCAAGGGCGCGCCTCCGTTCAGCGGGCTGGAATGAGCCCTCGCACCTAAGCGTAATCAAAACGTGACGGCGAAGATGGATTTGTGCCTAAAACATCTAATCCCCTATGTTAATGTTCTAACCAACCTGATCGACAACGACGTTGAGGAGCAGTGGCACCATGGCCCACACCCCAAGCACCGAGCCCACAAGCGCAGTTTCCCTGCGCGGCGTGCACAAGCACTTCGGTGATGTCACCGCGGTGAAAGATCTCGACATCGACATCCGCGCCGGCGAGTTCTTCTCGATGCTCGGCCCCTCGGGCTCAGGCAAGACAACCGTGCTCCGCATGATCGCGGGCTTCGAGGAGCCGACCTCAGGCGAGATCCTCCTCCACGGCGAAGACGTCACCCGCTCGGCGCCGTTCGATCGCGAGGTCAACACCGTCTTCCAGGATTACGCGCTCTTCCCGCACCTCACGATCGCCGAGAACGTCGCCTACGGGCTGAAGGTGCGCGGCGTCACGAAGGCCGAGCGGGCGCGCCTCGTCTCGGAGGCGCTCGAGCAGGTCCGCCTCGGGCACGTCGCGACGCGCCTTCCCTCGCAGCTCTCGGGCGGCCAGCGCCAGCGCATCGCGCTCGCCCGCGCCCTGATCCTCCGCCCGAAGGTGCTGCTCCTCGACGAGCCGCTCGGCGCCCTCGACAAGCAGCTGCGCGAGCACATGCAGATCGAGCTCAAGCAGATTCAGCGCGAGGTTGGCATCACCTTCATCTTCGTGACCCACGACCAGGAGGAGGCGCTCACGCTCTCCGACCGCGTCGCGGTCTTCAACAACGGAAAGATCGAGCAGGTCGGCTCGCCCCGAGAGGTCTACGAGTTCCCCGAGACCGAGTTCGTCGCCGGGTTCCTCGGAGTCACGAACCTGCTCCCCGCCGAGCTCTCACGCGAACTCCTTGGCACCCAAGCGACGCACAGCCTCCGCCCCGAGCGCGTGCAGCTCGCAGACCCGACGGCAGCGGTAGATCCGGATACCGTTGCCATCCCCGCGACGGTCGCCGAGACCGTCTACGCGGGCGCCCACACCCGCTACCTCCTCGACACCGCTGACGGCACGCGCATCATCGCCGAGAAACAGAACTCGCACACGCCGCGCACCGAGGCGAGCATTCGCCGCGGCGACACCGTCAGCGTCCGCTTCGAGCGCGGCCACGCGACACCGATCCCGACCGCGCCCGGCGCCCCCGCTCCTGCGGCGAGCGCGCCGCAACACGCGTAACCGCCCGCGCATCAGGATCCCTCGCGGCCCCCTCCCCAAATTCCTCACCGAAGACCCACTCATCCCCTACGAAGGAGTACCGATGAACAAGAAACTACTCGCCGCACCGATCGCCATGGCGGCGGCGCTCGGCCTCGCCCTCACGGGCTGCTCGACCGACGGCGGCACCGCCGCGGGCGGCGACGGCGGCCTGCAGATCGATGTCCCCGACGTCCCGATGATGGAGAAGCTCGGCGCGAACGAGAAAGAGCTGAACATCGTCGCGTGGTCGGGCTTCGTTGAGCCCGCCTGGGCCGACAAGTTCACGGCCGACACCGGCTGTGTCGTGAACCGCAAGGTCGCGGCGACCTCCGACGAGATGGTGCAGCTCATGCGCACCGGCGAGTACGACCTCGTTTCGGCTTCGGGTGACGCGAGCCTCCGCCTCATCGTCGACGGTAACGTGCAGCCGCTCAACACCGAGCTCATCCCGAACTTCGGCGACGACATCGTCGAGGGCATGAAGGGCCAGCTGTACGATACGCTCAACGGCAACGTCTACGGCATCCCGATCGGCCGCGGCGCGAACATCCTCGAGTACAACAGCGAGGTCGTCACCGAGACCCCCGATAGCTGGAGCGTCGTGTGGGAGAAGGACAGCCCGTACGCCGGCAAGATCGCGGCCTACGACAGCCCGATCTACATCGCCGACGCGGCGATCTACCTCATGGAGCACCAGCCCGACCTCGGCATCACGAACCCGTACGCGCTCGATCAGGAGCAGCTTAAGGCCGCGACCGAGCTGCTCAAGCAGCAGAACGCGATGGTCTCCGAGTACTGGTCGCCCGCGACGAACGTAACGTCGTTCACCGGCGGCAACTCGGTCGTTGGCACCTCGTGGGAGGTGCTGCGCAAGGCCACGCAGGACGAGAAGTTCAAGAGCGTGCTGCCGAAGGAGGGCGCGACGGGCTGGTCTGACGCGTGGATGCTCGCGACCGATTCGAAGAGCCCGAACTGCGCGTACGCATGGATGGACTACACCTCGGCGCCCGACGTCAACGGTGCGATCGCGATGAACTTCGGCATGGGCCCCGCGAACGGCGCGTTCTGCGAGCTCAGCGACGAGGCGAAGGCGCACTGCGACTACTTCAACGCCACCGACGAGGAGTACTACAAGCAGGTGTGGTTCTGGACGACGCCCATCGACCAGTGCCTCGACGGCCGCACTGACGTGAAGTGCACGAACTACCAGGACTGGACGAACGCCTGGGCGACAGTCAAGGGCTAACACCCCACCGGCGGGGCGCCCTCGGGCGCCCCGCACCCCCTCTCTTCCCCACCCCACCCCGTCAGCGAGGACACCGTGAGCACTCAGTCAGCTCTTCAACGCAAGCCGCGGCCCATCTCGACCGCGCTCTACCGCCACCCGAAGGGCCGACTCGCGTCGCTCCTCACCCTCCCGATGACCTGGCTCGTTGGCGTCTACATCCTGTCGCTCGCGATCATGCTCGTGACGGCGTTCTGGACGACGGACCCGTTCACGTCGCGCGTGAAGCCAGGGTTCACCCTCGATAACTTCGCGCAGCTCGCGACGGTGCCCGCGTACGGGATGACCGCGCTGCGCACCCTCGGTATCGCGCTCGCGGTCACCCTCATCTGCGCGGCATTTTCAGTACCGCTCGCCGTGTTCATGTCACAGGTCGCGGGGCCGAAGCTGCGCGCCGTACTCGCCGTGCTCGTGACTCTCCCGCTGTGGGCCGGCTACCTCGTGAAGGTCATCGGCATGCGTCTCGTCTGGACCGAGAACGGCTTCTTCAACTGGGCGCTCGAGCCGCTCGGCATCTCGGGGCCCGGCTTCGGCGTGCTCACGGTGACGCTCACCCTCGTCTACCTGTGGTTCCCGTACATGGCGATCCCGGTCTACACGGCGGTCGCTCAAATCCCGCCGAACCTGTTCGACGCGTCGTCAGATCTCGGTGCCCGCGGCTTCCGCACGATCCGCACCGTCGTCGCGCCGCTGCTCATGCCGTCGCTCATCGCGGGCTCGATCTTCACCTTCTCGCTGAGCCTCGGCGACTACATCTCAGCGATGTACGTCGGCGGCTCGACGCAGATGATCGGCAGCATCATCGCGCAGAACATCAACCTCAACCCGCCGCTCGCAGCCGCGTTCTCGTTCGTGCCGATCGTGCTGGTCATCGTCTACCTCGGGGCCGTCCGCCGCACGGGCGCCCTGAACAACCTCTGAGCGGAAGGGAGCACGCAATGCTTCGTCTGAATCGCGGAACCAAGGTCGCGCTCGGCGCCGTCACCGTCGTCGTTCTCGGGTTCCTCTATATCCCCATGTTCGTGATCGTCATGAACTCATTCAACTCGGGCCGCGTTTCGGGCTGGCCGATCCCCGGCTTCTCGCTCGAGTGGTGGGGCAAGGCGCTCACGAACCCGGCCATGCACGCCGCGTTTCTCAACTCGGTGATTGTTGCCTCGGTCGCGACGGCGTTCGCGCTCGTGCTCGGCACGCTCGCGGCGTTCGCCCTCCAGCGCTTCAAGTTCTTCGGCCAGAACACGGTGAACCTGCTCATCGTGTTGCCGATCACGCTGCCCGGCATCGTCACCGGTGTCGCGCTCTCGAACACGTTCCACCAGGTGCTGAAGCCGATGGGGATCCATGTCGGGTACTGGGGCATGATCATCGCGCACGCCACCTTCTGTGTGGTGATGGTCTTCAACAACGTCATCGCCCGCCTGCGCCGTATGAACCCGAACCTCGAAGAGGCGTCGGCAGACCTCGGGGCCGGCATTGGCCAGACCTTCCGCCTCATCACGTTCCCGCAGTTTCGGCCGGCATTTATCGCGGGCGGCCTGCTCGCGTTCGCGCTGTCGTTCGACGAGATCGTCGTCACGATCTTCACCGCCCCGCCGGGCACCGAGACGCTGCCGCTCTGGATCATGAACCAGATGGGCCGGCCGAACGAGGTCAACCAGGTGAACGTCGTCGCAACGCTCATGATCTTGCTGTCGCTCATCCCCGTCTACTTCTCGCAGCGGGCGCAGCGCGCCGACACGTAGGCGCTGGGCTTCGCAGGCGCAGTCGGCCTCGACAGGTGGCCGCGGAGCACTCCCTTGGGAATGCTCCGCGGCCATTCTGTGTTAGTTGACATCGATCAACCATCGCTATATAGTTGACCGTTATCAACTTTTGAGAGGATCATCTCACCCGCATGAGCCGCACCACCCCCGCCGCCCCCGCACTGGACGACAAACCCGAAATCCTGACGGGCCGCGCCAAGAACCTCGCCCTCGCAGGCCTGTTCCTCGCGAACTTCGTATCGATGCTCGCCATGAACGTTGTCGGCACCTCGATGCCGATCATCATCGCCGACATCGGCGGCACCCAGGCCGCCTTTACCTGGGTCGTCACCGCGACGATGCTCGCGAGCGCGATCGCTACCCCGATCTGGGGCAAGCTCGCCGACCTCACGAGCAAGAAGATGCTCCTGCAGGTCGCGCTCATCGTCTTCATCCTTGCGTCGGCCCTCGCCGGCTTCGCGCAAGATCCCACCTGGCTCATCATCTGCCGCGTCTTCCAGGGCATCGGCGTCGGCGGCCTCGGCGCGCTCGCGCAGATCGTGCTCGCCGAGATCGTCAGCCCCCGCGAGCGCGGCAAGTACATGGGTATCCTCGGCGCGATCATGGCCGTCGCGACCGTCGGCGGCCCGCTGCTCGGTGGCTTCTTCACCGACACGATCGGCTGGCGTTGGAACTTCTACGTCGCGGCCCCGATCGCGATCGTCGCAATCATCATGCTGCAGCGCACACTGCACCTGCCGACGACGAAGCGTAAGATCACGATCGACTACTGGGGCGCGACGCTCATCTCGCTCGGCTTCTCGAGCCTGCTCATCTGGGTCACTCTCGCGGGCACGAACTTCGACTGGGTTTCGTGGCAGTCGGCGCTCATGGTTGGCGGCGGCGTCATCGCGCTCGTCATCGCAGTCTTTGTCGAGCTCAGGGTCGACGAGCCGCTCATCCCGATGACGCTCTTCAAGAACCGCACGTTCACGATGGCCTCCATCGCGTCAATCGCTGTCGGCCTCGCGATGATGGGCACCATGGTGTTCCTCGGCCAGTACATGCAGCTCGCGCGCGGCCGTTCGGTCATCGAGTCGAGCCTGCTGTCACTTCCGATGATGGCGGGCGTGCTCATCTCGTCGACGATTGTCGGTCAGATCATCACGCGCACCGGCAAGTGGAAGCGCTACATGGTCGCTGGAGCGGTCTTGCTGCTCGGCGGCATGCTGCTCATGGGCCAGCTGCGCTACGACACGAACTACTGGTACGTGGGCGTCTCGATGGCGGTGCTCGGCGCGGGCGTCGGCATGACGATGCAGAACCTCGTGCTCGTCACGCAGAACACGGTCTCGCCCCTCGAGATGGGCGTCGCGAGCTCGTCCGTGACGTTCTTCCGCACCGTCGGCGGCACCGCAGGCATCTCAGTTATGGGCGCGATGCTCGGCCACCAGGTCGCTGACTACGTGAAGGAAGGCCTCGCGAAGCTTCCGCCGAAGGATCTCGCGGGCGCTGAAGCGCTCGCGGACGGGAAGCTCCCGAAGATCGCCGAGCTCACCGCCCCGATCCGCGACGTCGTCGAGTCGGCCTACGGGCACGCGATCGGCAACATCTTCCTCGCCGTCTCCCCCATCGCGATCGTCGCGCTCATCGCGATCATCATGCTGCCGAACATCCCGCTCAACAACAAAAGCAACGCCGAGCGGATCGCGGAGCTGCACGAAGCGGAGGCCGCGAACCTTGCAAACTCCGGTGAAGGATCTTCGGAGGGGGCCGGGGAGCCCCGGCCAGTCGATAGGGTTCTTATCGACACCACGGGGCCTATCGTGCTCCCGCATCACCGCCCCGGCACGGACCGCACGGCCGAACGATAGGACGCAGCATGTCTTCCGCAGCCCCCGAAGAGGAGATCGTCGCAGGGATCATCTCAGAGTTCACCGAGGCGTTCGCGTTCTCGCGTACCCGCTGGACGCGCTACGCGAACGAGGTGAGCGCTGAGCTCAGCGGGGTGAGCATGCTCGTGCTGCAGATCGTGTTCAGGCGCGGCCCGATCACCGCGACAGGGGTCGGCCACTGGCTCGACATGGACAAGTCGCTCGTCAGCAGGCACGTCGCGAAGCTGCGCGACCTCGGCCTCATCGTCGCGACGGAGTCGCCCGAGGATAGGCGCGTGCAGGTCTTGACCGTGAGCGAGCACGCGACCGAGCTGCTGAACGGGGTTCGGGAGCGCTGGACGAACGCGTACCGCGAGCGCCTCGCCGATTGGAGCGAGGAAGAGCTCGAGTCGCTTCGCTCGGGCCTGCACCGATTCAACGCGTCTGCGGACACGCTGCCGACGGATGGGCCCGCGGCCCGGTGCGCGCGGCATGCGGGGGACACCGGCGACACCCGGGATGCCACGGAGACCGACCCCGCAGCGTAAGGTTACGGAACAACAAGCGGCGACGGCTCGCGGCGATCACGGTACTCACCGTTCGCCGCGAGCCGCCATCGTTTCCAGTGCTTCTCGGAGAGGGCGAACGGCAGGTGCTCCTGCACGTGCCGCGCGGCTCCTGCCAGGCGGTCGTCGCCCGGCAGGCTCAGCTGCAGCGAGAGCTTCGCGCTCGCCTGACCGAGCGAGACTCGCGCGGCGCTCCCACCGAGCCGAGCGCCGTAGCCGTCCACGGCGAAGTCGCCGCACTCCGCAGGCGAGATTCCGGCATACGGGGCCCCTGCCCCGGGATCCTTCGCGAGCCCCATCACCGAGCCCGTGAGCGTTGGCCGCAGGTGCGCGGGTGCTTTCAGCGCCGGGTTCCGTTTCACGTCGAACAGGTCGAGCGCCGCGGTGAGCTGGTCATCCCGCACGCTCCAACTGTCGATCACGGTCTTGCGGGCGCTCCGCCCGCCGAGCCGCTCGGCGATGGCAGCTTCGAACGGGCTCACCTCGTCGGGGCGCGCAGCGTGGATGACGACGAGACGCCACTCCACGGGTGCGTGCTCGACAACGCACTCAGCGAGGAAACGCTCGAAAGCTTCGAGCCCACCGGCTGCCCGCCGCGTGCGGAGCGAGTGCGCGCCACCCTTCGATGCGGGCAGGCCGTCGTAGGTCACGAGTTCGGGAGTCTGGTGCGCTGTGTCGGTCACGCGTGCGAGATTACCAGCGCGGAAGTGGCGCGGCTACTGGAGCCGCTTCCTGATCCAGGCCGAGGCGAGGTCGACCGCGATGATCACGATGAGGATGATGATGAGGTAGGTCAGCATCTCGTCGAACTGGAACGTCTTGATCGCCTTGTTGATGAGCAACCCGATGCCGCCGGCGCCGACAAGGCCGAGCACGAGCGATGAGCGCACGTTCACGTCGAAGCGGTAGAGCAGCAGGCCGGTGAGCTGCGGGAGCACGTTCGGGATCGTCGCGTTCGCGACAACCTGCCAGCGGGACGCGCCCGCGGTTCGCAGTGCCTGCTCGGGCCCCTGGTCGACGTCCTCCATCGCCTCAGCCCAGAGCTTGCCCATCACACCGGTGTTGTGGCAGATGAGCGCGAGTACCCCCGCGAACGGCCCAAGGCCAACCGCGGTCACGAAGATGAGCGCAAAGACGATATCGGGCACGGCTCGGAAGAACGAGAGGATCCCGCGCGCGACCTGGTAGACCGCCTGGTTCGGCGTGGTCGTCCGCGCCGCGAACACCGCGAGCAGCAGCGCGAACGGCACGGACACGGTCGTGCCGAGCAGGCCGATCCAGAGCGTCGTGAGCGCGCCCTCGATGCCCTTCTGCAGCACCTCGGCGCTGAGGTCGGGCGGGAACGCCTCAGAGATGAAGTTCGCCATGCCCTTCGCCCCGGTGACGAGCGCCTCGGGCCGGAACTCGGTCGCTTGGAACGCGAGCACGTGCAGGGCGACGAGCACGACGAGGATCACGGACCACGAGCCAGCGCGGTAGACGGTCTTGGGGTCGCGCGGCACCTCAAGGCGGGTGGGGGCGGTGCTGTGTATCACTTGGGGTCCTAGAGGTAGAGGGCTGCGAGTTCGGTGTCGTCGAGCTCGGCGACCGGGCAGTCGAATACGAGGTGGCCGTCGCGGAGCCCGATGACGCGGTCTGCGTAGGCGCGGGCCAGGTGCGGCTGGTGCAGCACCGCCGCGACGCCGAGCCCCTCCTCGACCGCGAGCTGCCGGAGCAGCCGCATCACGTCGTCGGCCGCGCGCGGGTCGAGCGCCGACACCGGCTCGTCGGCGAGGATCATGCGGGGGCGCTGGCAGAGCGCGCGGGCGATTGCGACGCGCTGCTGCTGGCCGCCCGAGAGGCTGTCGGCCCGGTCGTGGGCGCGGTCGGCGAGGCCCACGCGCTCGAGGCAGGCCATCGCCTCCTCCTTGAGTTCCGCGCCGAAGAGCGGCGGGATAGAGCGCCAGGCCGGGAGCCTGGAGAAGCCGCCCGCGCACACGTTCTGGAGCGCGGTGCGACGGGGAACGAGGTGGATCTTCTGGAAGACGGTCGCCGCCGAGCGGCGCGCCTCGGCCCGCCTCGCTGCGCTCGCCTCGGTGAGGCGGACGCCGGCGATCTCGATGTCGCCGGAGTCCGCCTCGATGATGCCGTTCACCGCGCGCAGCGTCGTCGACTTCCCAGAGCCGTTCGCTCCGAGGAACGCGACGACCTCGCCGGCGTGAACACGCATGCTCATATCGGAGAGCACGACGCGACCGCCGAAACTCTTCGAGATCGCCTGGACGTCGAGGAGCACCTCGGGCTCGGTGATTCGGGCTGCGTGGGCGCTCGGGCTGTGCGCGGTGATCGACATGAGGGTTACACGTCCTTTTCGGTGAGACCCATGGTCTCGGCGAGGTCGAACAGCGGCTTGTAGGTCTCGTTCGTGACGGGGATCAGCGGGCCGGCCGGGTCAACCCCGAGGAAGCCGGAGACCTTCTCAACGTCGGCCGCGTCGAGGCTCAGCAGCGCCTCCGAGACCGCGTCCTTGAACTCCTGCGGCATGTTGCCGCGAACCGTGATCGGGTCGTTCGGGATCTCCTCGGACTTCCAGACCTGCCGGAACTTCGACTCGTCGAAGGTGCCCTCAGCGGTCGCGGTCGCGAGCGTCTGCGAGTTGATCTGCGCGGCGTCGACCGTGCCGTTGACGAGCGCGAGCAGCGCCTCGGGGTGGCCGCCTGCGTAGTCAGCGGTCACGTCCTCGTCGATGCCGGCGTCCTTCAGCGCCGACATCGGGAGCGCGTCGCCCGACGTCGAGCCGGGGCTGCCAAGCGCGAGCGTCTTGCCCTTCAGGTCCTCAATCGTCTGGACGGGCGAATCCTTCGGCACCCAGATGCCACCCGTGTACGTGGTCGGGTTCCCCTCAGCGTCGCCGAACGAGACCATGGCGGTCGCGTCTGCGCGCTGGTTCGCGAACACGAACCCGAGCGGGCCGAACTGCGCGATCTCGAGCTGGTCGTTCTCCATCGCGAGCACCTCGGCCGCGTAGTCCTCGGTGATCGAGACCTCGACCTCGCAGTCGAGCTTCTCGGAGAGCGCCGCCGCGAGTGTCTGGTACGCGGGTTCAAGGCGCTCAGGGTCCTCGTAGGGGAGGATGCCGAAGCGGATCTTGCCGTCGGGGCAGGTCACGCCCGCCGCGTCGGCGTTCGCGCCGCTCTCGTCGGCGGCCGCCGTGCAGCCCGTGAGGCCGAGCCCGATGAGCGCGACCGCCGAGGCGGCGAGGATGGTGTTCTTCTTCACGGTTCTCCTTGGTTGTTGGTGTGAAGCGGGTTGTTGGTGTGAAGCGGGTTGTTGGTGTGAAGCGGGTTGTTGGTGTGAAGCGGGATTGGGGTCAGAATGAGGCGATCGTGCGGGCGCCGAGCGCCGGGCCGATGGTCATGCCGATCCCGGTCGTGACAGTCACGACCGAGACGCCGGGAATCGGCTCCTCGCGCAGCAGCTCACGCTCGGAGCTCGACGCGTAGATGCCCTGCCAGCGCTCGATGACCTCGAGCATGTCGGTTCCGAGGAGCGCCGCCGCGTCCGCGAGCAGCAGGTCAGACCAGCGCTCGTCGAGGAACGGGGGCGCAGCGTCGAAGTAGTCGTGCGAGTCGCCGACGAGCAGCGTGCCGTCGGGCTGCTGCGTGAACATCACGTTCGCGCCGATCTCGAGCAGTTCGGGGCGCAGCCGCTCGGTCTCTTCGCGCAGCGCATCCTGCGCCGGCCCGGCGAACGCGCCATAGCGCAGCATCGATGTACCGCTCAGCACGGCCGGCCCGAGGCCCATGTCGTGCGGGGCGCGCACGCGAGCCATCTGCAGGACGCACTCGCGGACGTCGCCTGCGAGGTCCGGGAACAACCTGCCGACGAGGTGGCCCGCTGCGATGATCACGCGATCCGCTGCGATCTTCCCGCGGCTCGTCTCGAGCGTGAGGTGCTGGCCTTCACGCACCCCGAAGAGCGTCGTACCGAACCGCACCTCGCCGCGTTCGTGATCGGCGATCCAGCGCGCGAGATCGGCGACCACCGTGCGCGGGTTCGCCGTGAGGTCGCCGGCGAGCAGGATCCCGGAGCGGATCTCGCCCGGCGTCGCGAGGCGGAGCTGATCAGCAACCTGCCCGGCGGTGAGCAGCTCGCCCTCAGCGGCGTCCTTCTGCTCGGCGAGCTCGACGAGCACGGCCTCCTCCGCGGCCGAACGGGCGACCGCGAGCGTACCCGACACCCGCGCCTCGATCCCCGTGCGCTCGGCGAGGGAGCGCCAGAGCGGGTTCGCCTCGCGGGCGAGCTCGCCGACCTCCCCAGCCTGCACCGAGGTGCAGACGTGGCCGAAGTTGCGGATGCTCGCGAGCACCGCCCTCGAGTCTTGCTCGATGACGGTGACGCGGTAACCGGCGTCGAGTGCGGCGACCGCGTGGGAGAGGCCCACGATCCCGGCGCCGACGATTGCGATATGCGAAGTCATGGTTCGAGGATGCGGGTTTAAAAGTAGTCATGACAACTTTTTGGAAGCCTGTTCGCCGAACGTTCACCGACGCGATTTCCGGCCAGAAAACGCTCACCGACCGTTCACCTTGGCGGCACCAAAGGGCCCCGAAATCGGTATCGACAAGTTGTACGCTGACCAACATGACCGAGAACCAGCCGCTGCATATCCAGCTCTATGAAGAGATGGCACAGCGCATTCGCTCCGGCCTGTGGCAGACGGGGCAGCGCGTGCCAAGCGAGAAATCGCTCGTCGCCGAATTCGGCACCTCGCGTGGCCCCGTGCGGCAGGCGCTCGCCGCGCTACGCGCGGAGGGTGTCATCACCGGGGGCAGGGGCGCCCCTCCCAGGGTGCAGCGCGGGGTGCCCTCGCAGTCTTTCGGCACGTTCCTGTCGTTCACGGAGTGGGCACGCCTCTCCGGCTTCACGCCCGGCCAGCACGTCGTCGAGGCAGTGAAACGGCCGGCTTCGGAGACCGTCGCGCGCGAGCTCGGCGTCAAGCCAGAAGACACCGTCGTCGAGATCGTGAGGCTTCGCACCCTCGACGGTGAACCCGCACTGTTTGAGCGCACCTCATTCGCCTACGCGATCGGCTGCCACATGCTCGACGCGAACTTCGACGGGGGCAGCATCTACCAAGAACTCGCGCGCATCGGCGTCGTCCCGGCCCGCGCCCGCCACGTCATCGACGCCGTGGCAGCCCACCCGCTCGATGCCGAGTGGCTGCGCGTATCCCCCGGCTTTCCGCTGCTGCGCGCTCGCCGAACCTCGACGACGGTCGACGGCACCGTCATCGAGTACGCAGACGACAGGCACCTCCCCTCCATGACCACGTTCGCCATCGAAAACACGGCGGCGCACCGAACCCAGCTCGTTCGCGAATCCGCGGGCGGCGCGACACTTCTGAAGGACCCAGCATGATTTCCCTCGCAGCATTCGACATGGCAGGCACGACCATCAACGACGGCGGGGCCGTCTACCGTGCGCTCGAAGACTCCGTCACCGAGACGGGTGTTCTGGTGAAGCCCGAGGACCTGCAGACGTGGATGGGCGTCGAAAAGCGCGAGGCCATCACCGCGCTCATTGAGCTCGGCGGGGGTGTCGCTGACGAGGATCTCGTGGGCGCAACCTTCGCCCGCTTCCGCGAACTGCTTGACGAGTACTACACCGCGGAGCCGCCGACGCCGATCGACGGGGTCCCCGAGGCAATTGCGAAGCTTCAGGCGGCCGGAATCAAGGTGGCTCTCACGACGGGATTCTCCCGCGATGTCGCCGAGGGCATCCTTCGCGGGCTCGGGTGGACGGTTGGGGCTGACGGGGTTTCTGGCTCGGGTGCTGGCTCCGCTGGGGTTGCTGGCGGCGCGGGCGCTGGCGGTTCCGCGGGCGCAGTCCGCGTAGACGCCCTCTCGTGCGGCGATGACGTTGCTGCGGGCCGGCCTGCGCCGTTCATGATCCACCGCGTCATGGAAGCGACCGGCGTGACCGACGTCGCCGAGGTGCTCGTTGCGGGTGACACCGCCGTCGACGTGCGGGCGGGCCTCAACTCGGGCGCTGCGATCTCGGTCGGGGTGCTGACGGGCAAGCTCGACCGCGCGAGCCTGGAGGCCGAGGGGCCGACCGCGGTGCTCGACTCGGTCGCGGCGATCCCCGCCTACCTGGGGGTCTAGCGCCGGCTCGGTGGCCGGGCAGGTTCGGCGGCGCCGGTTCGACGGCCGGGCCGGCTCGGCGGTCGGGCCCGGCGGTCGGGCTCGGCGGTCGGGCCCGGCGGTCGGGCTCGGCGGTCGGCACCGCTCCACCCATAACGCCTCAATTTATCCATTGGCCCTCAAATTCCCCGGGAATTTGAGGGCCAACGGATTATTTGGAGTGCAGCGGGGCGGGGAACCGGGTCACCGACCCTGGGTCGCGCATGCACCACCAAGTACTCTCGCATACGCGGGCTGCCCATCCCGCTCACCCGCCCCGAATAATCGATTGCACCCCAAATACCTCAGGCATTTGGGGTGCAACGGAAAATTTGAGGCGGATAGGCGTGGGCGGGCCAGGCCAGGCGAGAACCGGAAGCCCGGCGAGAGCCCAGTGCCCGAGCACAGCCGGGTCGGGTGCCGGGCGGGCGCCGGGCACCGCACAAGGGCCGCCCTACGCCGCGAGCGGCAGGAGCGCCTCGTGGCGCTGCGCCGTCACCATGATCGGCAGGTGGTCTGACGAGCCGCGGCCGAGCGTCTGCACGCGCGCGATCTCAAACCCCGTCGAGGTGACGAAGTCGTAGTGCCCGCGGAACAGGAAGTAGCGGTTGTACGTGCGCTTGTCCGAGAAGTTCGTGTCGTAGCCCGACGCCTGCACGTGCGCGGTCAGGCGGTTGTGGAAGACGGGGTAGTTGTAGTCGCCGACCATGATGGACGGCAGGCCGGGGCCGATCGCCGCGAGCTCGTCAATCGCAGCGCTGATCTGCACGCGGCGCAGCGAGTTGCGCGCGGTCAGGGGTGCCGCGTGGAACGAGGCCGCGATGAAGTCGGAGCCCGTCTCGTGGTCGTGGATGCGCGCACCGAGCAGCCGCTCGTGCGCGGGCGACAGCACGCGGTCGTGCAGCGACTTCTTGAGCTGGAACGCCTGTGCAGACCGCACTTCGAAGCGCTCCGCATCGACGTACATTGCGAGCCCGAGGCGGTTCTTCTCGGTCGCACGCACGAGCGAGAGCGATCCGATTCGCGAGGGGAGGTTCACGGTGTCGGCTTCTTGGAGACAGAGGAGTTCCGCTCCGTGATTGTCGACGAGGGTAGCGAGTTCACCAATGGCGCGGTTCTTGCGCAGGTTGTAACTAATCGTCTTCACTCGGCCAAGCATACGTCGCGAAGCCTATGGTTCAACCGTGTACGTGTTTTCTGCGGATTTTGCCAGCGAAGCCGCCTCAATTGCGAGGGTTTCTCGTACCGCAAGCACAGCTGGCGACTCCGCGTTCGATACGCGCGCGGCGGTGAAGATGGATCGGTGGGGGTCGCCGGGCAGGTCGATCATGCGAAGCCGCGTCTCGGCTCGCACGAGCCCGGGGAGTAGCGCGACAGCGTTCCCCGACTCGATGAGCCGCACGTGCGCCTGGAGGTCGGCGGTCTCGTAGCGCACGTCGGGCTCGAAGCCCGCGGTGCGGCACGCCTGCTCTGCCCAGTGTCTGGAGGCTGCGCCGCGCGGCTCCATCACCCACGGCAGGGCTGCGGCGTCTTCGAGCCGCTCAACGAGATCGAACTCGGCGTCGCCTGCGCCGAGGCGCGGGAGGGCGAGTTGGATCGCGTCGAACGTGAGCGGGGCGTGGTCGAGGCCCGCAAACTGGGCCGTGGCGTGGCCCGGGTATTGCTCGGCGACGACGAGGTCGAAGCCGCGCACGCTCGTCTCGTGGAGCGCGGTCTCGGGTTCGTGCTGCACCATCTCGACGCGCAGGCTCGGGTACTCGGTGCGGAGTCGCCGGAGCGCCTGCGGCATGATCGCGAGCACGGCCGTCTGGAACACGGCGACGCGCACCGAGCCCGCGACCTCGCCGCGCACCCGGTGGGCCGCGGTTTCGGCGCGCTCGAGGCCGGCGAGCAGCTCGGCGGTTTCGGCGACGAGCGCGTCGGCCGCGGCGGTGAGTTCGAGCGTCCGACCGACCCGCCGAAGCAGCGGCGTTCCGACCTCGCGTTCGAGCAGCGCGAGCTGCTGGGAGACCGCTGAGGGGCTGTAATTCAGGGCCTCCGCGACCTGCACAACGGTGCCCCGCTCCGAGAGCTCCCAGAGCAGCCTCAGGCGTTTCATTTCGAGCACGAACGGCTCCCTTCAATCATTAAGCCTTACTTCATATTATTGCTCAGAAAGGATCGCTTTACTTCAAGCTCCGGAGGATCCACACTTAGCTCATCGGGGAAGGGCCTCCGCAACCGCGCGCGCCCGCACCCATGTATGAAAGGAACGCCGTTGTCTCAGGCAACCCCACGCCCCCAGGACCTCGCTGACGAGGCTGTAAAGCTCGCTCGGAAGTGGATCACCGAAGCCGCCACCATTCCCGCCGACGCCTCGGCTGCCCGCCTCGCAGGCGTGCTCCGCGACCCGAATGGCCTCGACTTCACCGTCGGCTTCGTCGACGGCGTCGTGCGCCCCGAGGACCTCGGTGTTGCAGCAAAGAAGCTCAAGGACCTCGTTCCGCTGACTCCCGGCTTCCTCCCCGGTGTCATGCGCGGCGCAATCGGCCTGGGCGGCGCGTTCGCAAAGCCGATGCCCGGCGTCGTCGTGCCGATCGCCCGCAAGGTGCTGCGCCAGATGGTGAGCCACCTCATCATTGACGCGACCGACTCGAAGCTCGGGCCGGCCATCGCGAAGATCAAGCGCGACGACGTTCGCCTGAACGTGAACCTCCTCGGCGAGGCGATCCTCGGCCAGGGCGAGGCAGAGCGCCGGCTCGCGGGCACGCACAAGCTGCTCTCGCGCCCCGACGTCGACTACGTGTCGATCAAGGTCTCGTCGACCGTCGCACCGCACAACCACTGGGCATTCGACGAGGCGATCGAGCACATCGAGTCGCAGCTCGTGCCGCTCTTCGAGCGCGCCGCGGCGGCATCGCCCCAGAAGTTCATCAACCTCGACATGGAGGAGTACAAGGATCTCGACCTCACGCTTGAGGTCTTCACCCGGATCCTTGACCGCCCCGAGTTCCTGAACCTCGAGGCAGGCATCGTGCTTCAGGCCTACCTCCCCGACGCGCTCGGCGCGATGATGCGCCTCCAGGAGTGGTCGGCCGCTCGCGTCGCACGCGGTGGCGCAGCGATCAAGGTCCGCCTCGTGAAGGGCGCGAACCTCCCGATGGAGCTCGTCGACGCCGCGATCCACGGCTGGCCCGCAGCGACCTGGGGTTCGAAGCAGGATTCGGACACGAGCTACAAGGCCGTGCTCGACTACGCACTCACCCCCGAGCGCGTCAAGAACGTGCGCCTCGGCGTCGCAGGCCACAACCTGTTCGATCTCGCGCTCGCGTGGCTGCTCGCCAAGGGTCGCGGCGCAGAGTCGGGCCTCGAGGTCGAGATGCTGCTCGGCATGGCGACAGGCCAGGCTGAGGCGGTGCGCCGCGACGTCGGCGGCCTGCTGCTCTACGTGCCCGTCGTGCACCCCGAGGAGTTCGACGTCGCAATTGCCTACCTGATTCGCCGCCTCGAGGAGGGCGCGAGCCAGGAGAACTTCATGTCGGCAGTGTTCGAGCTGAACGACAACTCGCAGCTGTTCGAGCGCGAGAAGAATCGCTTCCTCGCGTCGCTCGGCGACCTCGAGGGCATCACCGCAGACGGCGATCCCGCGAACTACGCCGTGCCGCCGTCAAACCGCGTGCAGGATCGCCGGGTCTTCGACCAGGCAGGCGTCGAGGCGCGGGTTGACGCGCTCGTCGAGATGGGCCGCAAGGGTGAGTTCGACAACACCCCCGACAGCGACCCCGATCTCCCGGGCAACCACGTCTGGGGCCGCGAGATCGCGAACCGTATGGTCGCGTCGAAGCTCGGCGACAACCTCGTGGCTGACGCGATGGTCGAGTCGGCACAGGATCTCGAGGAGATCGTCGCGCGCGGCGTCGCAGCGGCTGACGGCTGGCAGGCGCTCGGCGCCGACGAGCGCGCCCGCATCCTGTACCGCGCCGGCGAGAAGCTCGAAGAGCGCCGCGCGCAGCTGCTCGAGGTCATGGGCTCCGAGTGCGGCAAGACCCTCGACCAGGGCGACCCCGAGGTTTCGGAGGCGATCGACTTCGCGAACTACTACGCGATGCTCGGCCAGGTTATCGGCCAGGTCGACGGCGCGAAGTACAAGTCGCAGAAGCTCACCGCTGTGATCCCGCCGTGGAACTTCCCCGTCGCGATCCCCGCCGGCGGCGCGCTCTCCGCGCTCGCTGCGGGCTCGGCCGTGATCATCAAGCCCGCGTCGAACTCGGCGCGCTCGGGCGCGGTCATGATCGAGGCTCTGTGGGAGGCCGGCGTGCCCCGCGACGTGCTGCAGTTCGTGCAGTTCGCCGACCGCGCGCTCGGTTCGAAGCTCGTCGCTGACCCCCGCGTCGACCGCCTGATCCTCACCGGTGCGTACGAGACCGCGGTGAACTTCCGCGAGCTCCGCGCTGACCTGCCGATCCTCGCTGAGACGAGCGGCAAGAACGCGATCATCGTCACCCCGAACGCTGACCTTGACCTCGCTGCGAAGGACGTCGTGCAGTCGGCGTTCGGCCACGCGGGCCAGAAGTGCTCGGCCGCGTCGCTCGTGATCCTCGTCGGTTCCGTTGCGACTTCGAAGCGCTTCCGCGGACAGCTGCTCGATGCGGCGCGTTCGCTGAAGGTCGGCACCCCCGAGAACCTCGAGACGCAGATGGGCACGATTATCACCGCCCCCGACGGCAAGCTGCTGCGCGGTCTCACGACCCTCAGCGCCGGCGAGAAGTGGCTCATCGAGCCGAAGCCGCTTGAGAGTGACAGTCCCCTGGCTGCCGACAAGAAGGGTGGCAACAAGCTCTGGAGCCCCGGCGTCCGTGAGGGCGTGAAGCGCGGCTCCGAGTACCACCTCACCGAGTACTTCGGCCCGATCCTCGGCATCATGACCGCGGCGACCCTCGACGAGGCCATCGACATGGTCAACGAGATCGACTACGGCCTCACGAGCGGCCTGCACTCGCTCGACCGTGACGAGATGGCGCTCTGGCTGAACCGCATCCAGGCGGGCAACCTGTACGTCAACCGCGGCATCACCGGCGCGATCGTTCGCCGCCAGTCGTTCGGCGGCTGGAAGAAGTCGGCGATCGGCGCAGGCACGAAGGCCGGCGGCCCGAGCTACCTGTACGGCCTTGGCGAGTGGGAGGACGCGCCGGTGTCGGCAGCGCTCACCGCGCCCCGCCCGGCTGCGGCCCCGATCCTCACCGCCGCGCAGCAGGCCGGCGTCGCCGGCGCTGACCTCGAGTGGCTGCGCGCCGCGCTCGGCACCGACGCGACCGCGTGGGAGTCGGAGTTCGGCATCGCGCGCGACGCCTCGGGCGTCGGCGTCGAGCGCAACCTGCTTCGCTACCGTCCCGTGCCCGTCACGGTCCGCGCTGCGGCAGACGCGCCGATCCACCACGTCGTGCGTACCGTCGCCGCTGGCGTCGCTGCGGGCAGCCGCCCGAGCGTGAGCACCCCGGCGGCTCTGCCCGAGCCGATCTCGAAGGCGTTCAAGGCTGCCGGCGTCGAGATCGTGTTCGAGGACGACGCAGCATGGGCCGCGCGCCTCGGCCGCATCGCCGCGCAGGACGGCCCGAACGCGAGCGCGCGCATCCGCCTCATCGCGGGCGCTAGCCGCGCCGAGGGCCTCGCGGCGATCACCGCGGCAACGGGCGGCAAGCCCGACATCGCGGTCTACGGCGGCGACGTCGTGTCGGCGGGCCGCGTCGAGATGCTGCCGTTCATGCACGAGCAGGCGGTCTCGATCACCGCGCACCGCTTCGGCACGCCGAACAAGCTGTCTGAGGGCCTGATCTAAGGTCCTCGGCGGCGAAGGGGTCGGGACCCGCAAGGTTCCCGACCCCTTTGCGTATCCTGGGCTGGAATGCAGCTAGCCCATCAGCAATTCACCGCAACACCACCAAGAACCCACAACCAGCAGCTCCGCCCCAACGCCACAACGGAAAGGCGACACCGATGTCTGACCAGTTCTTCCTCTACCTCGCGCTCGGAATCTATTTCGCAGTCATGCTCTTCATCGGCTGGCTCGCGTTCAGGCGTACGAGCGACCACGAGGGCTACATGCTCGCTGGCAGGGGGCTCCCGCCGTGGGTCGCCGCGCTTTCGGCAGGTGCCTCCGACATGTCGGGCTGGCTCATCATGGGGCTCCCCGGCGCCATCTTTGCCACGGGCCTCATCGAGGGCTGGATCGCCGTGGGCCTACTTGCCGGCTCCTACTTGAACTGGCGCCTCGTCGCCCCGCGCCTCCGCGCCTACTCCGAGGTCGCGCGCAACTCGATCACCGTGCCGAGCTTCTTCGAGAACCGCACGCGCGACCGCTCGCACCTGCTGCGCAGCATCTCAAGCGTCATCATCCTCGTCTTCTTCACCCTCTACGCCTCGTCTGGCATGGTCGCCGGCGGCAAGTTCTTCGAGAGCGCGTTCGGCGGCGACTACTTCGTCGGCATGCTCCTCGTCACCGCCGTGACGCTCGGCTACACGCTCTTCGGCGGATTCCTCGGTGCTTCGCTCACCGACGTCGTCCAGGGTCTCATGATGGTCGTCGCGCTCGTCGTCGTACCCGTCATCGCGATCATCACGATCGGCGGATGGGGAGAGACCGTCAGCATCGTCGAGACCGTCGGCGCCGCGAACCTCTCACTCTTCGGCGGCGGCAGCATGACGACGAGCGCCGTTGTGCTCGTCATCGCCTCGGGCCTCGCCTGGGGGCTCGGCTACTTCGGGCAGCCGCACATCATCGTGCGCTTCATGGCCCTCCGCACCCCCGGCGAGGCGAAGTCGGCCCGCCGCATCGCAACGTCGTGGCAGTTCCTCTCGCTCGCGGGCGCCGTCGCCGCCGGCCTCGTCGGCATCGCCTACTTCGACAAGTTCGGTGGCGCCCCGAGCGACCCCGAGACCATCGTGCTGCTACTCGCCCAGGTGCTGCTGCACCCGCTCGTCTCCGGGCTCGTGCTCGCCGCCGTGCTCGCCGCCATCATGAGCACGCTCTCGAGCCAGCTCATCGTGTGCTCCTCCGCCCTGGTCGAGGATCTCTACCGGATCATGCGCAAGACGCCACCGAAGGAGAAAACGCTCGTCATCCTCGGCCGCCTCGGCGTGCTCGCCGTCGCGGTCGTCGCGGCGCTCCTCGCGATCAGCCCGAACGACTCGATCCTCGGCCTCGTGAGCTTCGCCTGGGCGGGCTTCGGGGCGGCGTTCGGCCCGGTCGTGCTGCTCAGCCTGTACTGGCGCAAACTCACGAACTGGGGTGCGCTCTCGGGCATGCTCGTCGGCGCCGTCGCGGTCTTCGTGTGGAAGGCATTCGACACCGGGCTCTACGAGCTGCTGCCCGCATTCATCCTCGCCCTCGCCACAGCCATGATCGTGAGCCTCTTCACGTTCAAGCACGATGACGAGATCGACACCGAATTTACGACGACCATGAGTCTCGTGATCCCTGGCGCCACAAGCGCCGACAAGTAACCCCGGGTGGGCGGGGACTTCCCCGCCCACCCACCATCACGTTCCGAAAGACAAGCCGCAATGACGCAGTCACCCTCCAGCCCAACCTGGATCCACACCACCGACTACCACACGGCCGGTGAGCCGTTCCGCATCGTCCACGAGGGGCTCCCCGAGCTTCCCGGGTCGACCGTTGGCGAGCGCCGCGTCGCCGCGATCGACAACGCGAACGGGATCGATGATCTGCGGGCGCTGCTCTGCAACGAGCCGCGCGGCCACGCCGACATGTACGGCGGCTTCATCACCCCGCCAGACGATGAGGGCGCGGCGTTCGGCGTGCTGTTCTGGCACAAGGACGGCTTCTCGACGGCCTGCGGGCACGGCACCATCGCGCTCGGCGTGTGGGCAACCGACACCGGCCTCGTCGAGAGCGACCCCGACGGCATCACCGAGGTCGTCATCGACGTGCCCTCGGGCCGCGTCGCCGCGCTCGTCGAGCGCAAGGGCGGCGAGCTCGTCGGCGCGACGTTCAGAAACGTCTCGTCGCACGTCATCGCGCGCGGCGTCTCGGTGCAGACCTCGCGCGGCGAGGTCACGGCCGACATCAGCTACTCGGGCGCGATCTACGCGTCGGTGCGGGCGCAGGATCTCGGTCTCACCGTCGGCCCTGAGCAGTACACCGAACTCATCGCGCTCGGCCGCGAGATCAAGTGGGCGCTGAACGAGTCGGACGAGGCGCAGTTCGCGGACGACCCCCGTCTCTCGGGCGTCTACGGCACGATTCTCTGGGACGACCTCGGGCGCCACGATGGCGGCCCGAAGCAGCGCAACGTCACCGTCTTCGCCGACGGCGAGGTCGATCGCTCCCCCTGCGGGTCGGGCACCGGCGCGCGCGTCACGCTGCTCGCGGACGCTGGCATCCTCGGCGCTGGCGAAACACTCGAGCACCGCTCGATCGTCGATACCGTGTTCGCGGCAACGTGGGAGGCGGGGCCAGCGCGCGAGGACGGCACAGCGACCGTGATCCCGCGCGTTACCGGCACCGCCCACCAGACCGGCGAGCACCGCTTCATGCTCGACCCGGCAGACGCCCTGGGCACCGGGTTCACGCTGCGGTAGACGCGCCCCCCACGACAGTGGCCGGAGGATCTTCCTCCGGCCACTTTTCGTTTCCCTCAGCGGCAGCACGGCCGAAGCGGTATAGAGTTTCAGCCACGAACTGAGAGAGGGAACGACTGTGATCGAGATGCTGCGGTTCCCTCCCCAGACGCTGCGCGATCAGGCGCTCGTGCAGCTGCGTTCGCTGCTCGTGTCGGGCGTGCTCAAGCCCGGCGAGGTCTACTCGGCGACGGCCATCGCGGCAGAGCTCGGGGTCTCGCACGGCCCCGTGCGGGAGGCGATGCTCGCGCTCGTGAACGACGGCATGATGGAGGTCGTGCGCAACCGCGGCTACCGCGTCGTGACCATCAGCCGCAAGGATCGCGAGGACATCGCCGAGATCCGCACCCTCCTCGAGGTGCCGTCGATGATGAAGCTCGCGGGCTCGCCGCGCGTGATCGAGCGAGCCGACGAGTTCGCCGCGATCGTCGACAAGTTCTTTGCCGCGGCGAAGGCCGAGGATATTGTGGCGTTCTTTGACGCCGACCGGGAGTTTCACCTCGGGCTACTGGCGCTCCTCGACAACCCGCGTCTCACGGAGTTTGTCGGGACGCTCCGCGATCAGACGCGTCAGTACGGCATCTACGAGCTCGCGGTGCGCGGCGAGCTCGTCGACTCAGCGCAGGATCACCGGAACCTCCTCGACGCACTCTTAGCCGGTGACGTGGAGGCCGTCGAGCGGCTCATGCTCGGCCACCTTCAGTACCTCAGGTGGAGCCGGTGGACCTTCCCCGACCTCGAGGCCTCGGTCGAGCCCGACACCGGCGAGTAACGCATAGTGGCCGGCCCGCACGGGGCCGGCCACTTCGCTAGCGAGGATCCTGCTCTGATCCCGCGCTGATCCCGCGCTGATCCCGCTAGTTGAAATCGGCGAGGAGCGTGAGCGCGCGCTCATCGACGGTGATGCCGAGGCCCGGGCCGGTGAGCGCGGTGCCGCGCCCATCCACCGATCGCGGCTCGTACCCGGCGACGTGCTCGTTCGTCCAGTCGTTCATGAACGAGACGTTGAACAGCTTCGTCGGGTCGGTCGTCGCCGCGAGGTGGTTCACGGCAGCCGAGGTGATGTCACCGCCCCACGTATCCTCCATCGACACCTTGAGCCCCAGGCTCTCTGCCGCGTCGCGCAGCTGCAGCGCGCGGCTGAAGCCACCCACGCGCGAGTACTTCAGGTTGATCGCTGAGATGCCCGCCTCGTACTTCGCGCGGTAGAGGTCGTCGAGGGTAATGATGCACTCGTCGAGGATGAGCTGCTGGCTCGTCTGCTTCGCGACGAGGATGTTGTTGTCGATACCGCGGCAGGGCTCCTCGATGTACACGGGGATGTCGCCGATGAGCTTCACGGCCTTGATCGCGTCGTGCACGTCCCAGCCGCCGTTCGAGTCGGCGATCACGACGACGTCGTCGGGCACGGCCGCGACAACAGCGCGCGTGCGCGCCGCGTCGAGCTCGGGCTCGTTGCCGACCTTCAGCTGGAACCGCTTGATGCCCTCAGCCATGCGCGCCTCAACGAACGCGACCATCTGCTCGGGCGACTCGAGCGGCACCGCTTCATAGAGCGGAAACTCGGGGTTCTGGATGCCGCCGGTGAGCGCCGAAACCGGCATGCCAGCCGCCTTCCCAAGCAGATCCCAGAGCGCGATGTCGACGGGGCTCTTCGCCGCGCGCTGCTCGAGCAGTGCACCGTCCATCGCGGTGAGCGCGCCGCGGATGTCGAGTGCGTCGCGCCCGATCAGAGCGGGCGCGAGCTCGGCGATGCCGGCCCGCACGCCCGTCGCGAAGGCCGGCAGGTAGGTGCTGCCGAGCGTGCAGACCTCGCCCCAGCCTGTGAGGCCGGCATCCGTGTCGACCGCCACGACTGTCGATGCCTGCGCTGCCGCGGCGCGGCCGCCCGACATCACGTAGGTGCCGTGCTTGTAGGTCAGGTCGTAGCCGAACATTCTGATGCCGGTGATCTGCATGTGTGTGCTCCTTTTTGTAGGGCTCGTGGGGCTCGTAGGTGAGGGAGTTGGCGGGGTGTCGCGGGTTAGTGGAGTGTCGCGGGTTAGCGGAGATCGGTGCCGACGGTCTCGGGCGTGAGCTTCGCGGCAATGAGCGAGATCACAGCGAGCACGGCGAGGTAGACCATGACGAGCACGAGGTTGCCCGTGAGCGCCATGAGCCCGACGGCGATGAACGGCGCGAGGCCGCCCGCGAGCACCGTAGCGATGTTCGCGCTGATCGCGGTTCCCGAGTAGCGGAAGCGGGTCGGGAAGAGCTCGGCGAACCACGCGGGCTCAACCGACAGCATGGGCGACATACCGAGGCCGTACGCGACGCCGAAGGCAAACCACACCCAGAACGCGTTTGTCGTGTCGAGCAGCAGGAAGAAGGGCCAGAAGAACAGGATGAGGAACACGGCGCCGATCATGTAGACCTTGCGGCGGCCGATCTTGTCGGAGAGCCTGCCGAAGATCGGGATCATGAAGATCGCGACGACCGACGCGACCGAGACGCCGAAGGTCGTGGTGCTCGTGGGCACCCCGACGCCCTCGGCGTAGGTCACCGCGAAGGCGAGGATGATGTACGCGCCAGCGTTCTCGAACATGCGGATGCCGATGATGCCGAGGATGTGGCGCCACTCCGAACGGATCGACTGCATGAGGGTCGGGTTCTCGGTCGGGATTTCGATTGCGGCGGTGAAGGTCTCCGGCTCCTCGAGCTTGCGGCGGATGAGCCAACAGATGAGCACGCCGACGGCGCTCAGCAGGAACGGGATGCGCCAGCCCCACGAGTGGAACGCGTCTTCCGGCATCGCGAGCGAGAGCACCGCGAACAGGCCCGACGCGATGAGCGTTCCGATGTACTCGCCCGAGTTGATGAGCGATGACATGAAGCCCCTGCGCTCCTTCGGGGCGGTCTCGACGACGAGCACCGCCGAGCCCGACCACTCACCACCGATGCCCATGCCCTGCACGAGGCGCAGCACGACGAGCATGAGCGGCGCGAACAGCCCGATCTGCCCGTAGGTCGGCAGCAGGCCGATGAGCACCGTGCCGACGCCCATGAGCATGATCGTGATCATCAGCGTGCGAGTGCGGCCGATCTTGTCACCGAGCCGGCCGAAGACAAAGCCGCCAATCGGCCGGGCCACGAAGCCGACAGCGAAGGTCGCGAACGAGGCGAGCACGCCGACAACCGGGTCAACGTCGGGGAAGAAGATCTTCGGGAAGATGATCGCAGCGGCGAGGCCATAGAGCGCGAAGTCGTACCATTCGAGGGCCTGGCCGCTCACGCTCGCGGCGAGCGCCCGCCGGTAAGCGGGCTCTTGCTGCGTCGACTGCTGTGCTTCTCGTGTCAACACTGACACCTTTCTCGTTGGGGAGGACGAGCCCTTCGCACTACCCCGAAGCTGTATTGTCTGTGGGCTCACGGGTGCACTGCGGTGGGCGATGGCGATCCGGGGTCGTGGCCGACCCCGTCTCGCTATGTAACATATTACCGATAACTAACTACGTCAAGTCAATCTCGCCTGGCTGCGCTTCCCAGCCCGACAGGTGCCGGCGCACCCGCGAAGTCGCTAGAGTTGCCCTACCCACACAGAAACGATGGAGGGCGTTCTTGGCGATCAACCCTAGGCACCTGCGCTCGACGAGCCTGCGCGAGCAGGCGCTCGCCGAGATCCGCGCGCAGCTCGTGCGCGGCGCGCTGAAGCCCGGCCAGGTCTACTCAGCAGCAGCCCTCGCCGTCGAGCTCGGCGTCTCGAACGGACCGGTGCGCGAGGCGATGCTCGAGCTCGTCAGCCAGGGGCTCATGGAGCCCGTGCGTAACCGCGGCTACCGCGTCGTGTCGCTGAGCGAGCGAGACCGGCAGAACATCGCCGAGCTTCGACTGCTCATCGAGATCCCTTCGATGGCCCGGCTCGCGGGTTCACCCGCCCTGCACGCGCGGAGCGAGGAGTTCAAGGGCCTCGTCGCTGACCTCCTCGCCGAGGCCCGCGCGAACGACATGAACGCCTACCTTGAGGTCGACCGCGCGTTCCACCTCGGCCTGCTCTCGCTGCTCGAGAACGACAGACTCACTGACCTCATCGGCTCGCTCCGCGACCAGACGCGGCAGTTCGGCATCCACACGCTCGCAGAGCTGGGCGAGCTCATGAGCTCAGCTCTGCGAGCACGCAGAAATTCTCGACGCACTGCTCGCGGGCGACGCCGCCGAGGTCGAACGCCTCATGCGGGTACACCTGCGCCACCTCCACCACGCAGGTTGGAGCTCCCCCGATCTCGCGGCAACGGTGCCGGGGCCCGGGGAAGCTGCTGGCGACAAACACTAAAGCCCGGGCCCCGCACAACCTGCGCGACCCGGGCAACGAAAACCAACCCCTATGAGCGAATGACGCGGCCGCCCTGCACGACCGCGAGCCGAGCTGCGGGCTCCGAGAGCGCCGCCGCGACCTCGAGCGGGTTCTCCGAGAGCAGCAGAGCGTCGCCGTAGCTTCCGGACACGAGGGAGCCTGCCCGCACGTCGCCGATCAGCGCCGCATTCACCTCGGTGAGCGAACGAATGGTCTCAGCCGGGCCCGCCGCCTCGGCCTGAAGCTTCACGCCGCGAAGTTGGTCGTCTTCGAGGTCTCCCATGAGGTCGCTGCCGAAGCCGACCCCCACGCCCGCGGCGAGCGCGAGCTGCACAGCCTCCTGTCCCTTCGAGAGCACCTCGGAGTTCTTCGCGAGCGAGATTTCGTTCAGCCCGATCTCGGCGCCGCGGCGATCCATCGCGTCGTATGCCGCAAGGGTCGGTACGAGGAACGCGCCCTTCGCCGCCATAGCCTCGGCGGTCGCCGAGTCGATGAGGTTGCCGTGTTCGATCGAGCGCACCCCATTCTCAATCGAGTGCATCACTGCCTCGGATGAGTAGGCGTGGGCTGCGACATAGCTGCCGCGGCGGGCGGCTTCCTCGGTGACGGCACGCACCTCTTCTGGGGAGTACTGCGGGATGCGGAGCGGGTCGGCGAGTGAGAACACGCCGCCCGAGGTCATGATCTTGATCGCGTGTGCACCCGTCCGCAGGCGGTTCCGCACCGCAACCCGGAGGGCGTCGACGCCGTCCACGACCTCGCACATGTGACCGTGCGAGAAGCAGATGTCGACGTGCTCTGCGCGGGGGTCACCGTGGCCGCCCGTCTGGCTCAGCGCCGGCCCCGTGAAGAGGTAGCGGGGCGAATCGAACAGTGACGCGTCGATGGCACGCGAGAGCCCGATGTCTCCGCCGGCGACGTCGCGCACCGTCGTGAAGCCACGCTTCAGCGCCTTCTCAAGCCTGCGGGTGCCGTTGATGGCAGCGTAGCTCAGCGGCCCGCGCTCGTTTTCGAGCCCGTCCATGCTCGTCGCATAGGCGTGAAAGTGCGCGTCGATGAGCCCGGGAAGCAGCCAACCACCGGTGCCGTCGAGCTCTTCGGCCCCTTCAGCAGGGACATCAACGACGACGCCATCGGCTATGTGCACATCGCGAGACGTGAAACCCTCGCCATTCCATACCTGCGCGCCAAGAATCGAAAGCGATTGCGTCTTCAACGTGTCTCCTCTGTGTGACGGCGGACAGTTCCTGCCCTTGGTGAATTCTGTCAGATAGGTGCCGCGGGTAGCCCCGCGACACCTATCAACGGATGTGCTATCGACCGCGGGCGGCCGCAGTCGCGTCCTCGTCTACGACGAAATCTGCCCCAACCACGACCCCGTAATCCCGGGTAGCAGAGTCAGGTGAGACGAACCCGTTGCGCACGTCGCGCGCGACCGCTGCGGGGTCACGGTCGAACGGATTGCCATACCCACCACCGCCGCCAGTTGCGTTGACAAGCACGTCTCCGGCTTCGAGGTGGTTGTAACTGCCGCCCTGCACGACCTCGCGCGATGTTCCAGGGTTCAGCACTACCTGATTCGGTTTACCCTCGTGGCCACCGTCAATCGACCATGGCTCTGTCTTGGTCTTGTACACCAGACAGATACCCGTCGATGGTGCGGTGAAACGGTACGTGCGGCTGACTCCGACCCCGCCCCGGTGCTTGCCAGCGCCTCCGGTGTCTGGGCGGTAACCGTAGTGATCGATGATCATCGACGACTTCGTCTCGAGCACCTCAACCGGGTTATTGCGGCACCCTGGCTCGGAGAGATGCATGATGCCATCTTCGCCGTCGTGATGAGCAGTTCCGCCGTACCCAACCGCTTCGTTGGTGGCCTCTTGCCAAGGCTCGCCGGTACGCGGGTTGATGCCGAGCCCCATCATCGAGCAGACATCGCCGCCCGAGCATGCCGGTACGAGCTCGGGCATACCCTGTGCCAGCGCCTTGAGGATGACCTCGCCGGCCAGCAGGCCGGTCCACAGCGTGAAGGTCGGCATCGGTGGCACGGCATGCATTACCGAACCAGGTACCGTGATCACGCGAAGAGGCGCGAAGTTGCCGGCAACCACCGGCGAATCAGGCGTGGTAAGCGACTTGAAAATCAAGCTCGATAGCGCCTCAGTTTGTCCAACAGGGAGGTTGATTGGGCCGACCACGTTCTCCGCAGACCCGGTCCAGTCAACAATCATTTCCTCATCGGTAACCGTGACGGTGCACTTGAGCTCGACCAGTTGATCCTTCGAGATCCCGTCGTCGTCAACGTAGTCGATTGCTGTCCAGGTGCCCTTCGGGAGCTTCTTCAGCGCGAGCTTCGCGAGCTTTTCACCGTGGTCGTTGATCGTCGCCATCGCCTCCTCGAGTGTGGCAACGCCGTACTTCGCTGCGAGCTCCTGAGTGCGCTTTACGCCGGTGACGCATGCTGACACCTGAGCCTGGATATCCCCGATGGTGTGCTTCGGCATCCGGCTATTAAAGCGGACAATGTTGAAGACATCGTCGTTCTTCACCCCGCGGCGGTACAGCTTCGAAGCGGGCATGACGAGCCCCTCCTGCGAGCGATCAGTCGAGTCGAGCACGTAGCCCGGATCCTTCTGATGCAGGTCCGTAACGTGCACGCGGCAAGATGCGAACCCAATGAGCTTGTCCTCGGCGTGAATTGGCGCAAATACCAGCGGGTCGAGTGTGTGTGCGCTCGACCAATAGGGGTAATTGATGATGAACACGTCACCGGGCTCCATAGCGTCAACGCCCAGGAACTCCATCGAGTGCTTGATTCCTGCATCGTTGCCGCGGGTGAAGACCGCGATGCCAGGCGCATCGGCAACCACGTCACCGTTGGCATCGTGCAATCCAATGCCGTAGTCGTGGATCTCATACACGACAGTGTTATAAGCCGTACGGCAGAGGTTTCTCGCGATTTCCTCGGCCGCCGCGAGTAGGCCGTGCCTGATGATCTCGGTAGTAATTGCATCGGCCATAGTTAGGCTCCCTTCTGAATCGAAATGACGAGTTCACCGTACGGGCCGACCTCGAGTCGGTCGCCTGCATGCATCACGGTTGTTGCAGTGTGTTCGGTGATCACGGCAGGGCCCTCGACCACGTCGCCCGCGAGGAGCGATTCGCGCGCGACGAGCGCGTACTCTGCCTGGCTCTCGTCAGGCAGAGTCACCGTGCGAGTCGCCGTCGGGTAGCTATCACCGGCAGTGCGCGCGGCGACCTGCGGCAGATCCGGCTTGTCGACGACGCCAACGGCGTGGAGTCGAAGAGTGGTGATCTCGATGGGGTCATCCATCGTGTGTCCGTACTGACGCAGGTGCAGGCGATCAAACTCTTCGCGGATCACGGATCGCGGATCGGTTCCGTCAGACGGGTAGTCAACGGTCACGGAGTGTTCTTGCCCCGAGTAACGCACGGCTACTACTCTGCTGAAGGCGCGGCGGTCCACGCCGAACCCCTCGCCCTCAAGCGCGACAGACGCTTCCGACTCCATATCGGCGTAAAGCGCGTCCGCTGCAGCGGAGTCGAGCTCATCGAGCGGCTGAATCGTGGTACGCGAGTAGTCGTGTTGAACATCGGCCATGAGCATCCCGAGCGCGGAGAACGCACCTTGCCCCGGCGGCACGATGACCTCGGGAACGCCGAGCTCACGCGCAACATCGACGGCAACCAGACCACCACCACCACCGAACGAGAGCAGCGCAAAGTCCTTTGGATCATGACCAAGCTCGATCGTGATCGCCCGCACAGCGCCAACAATCTTGGTGTTCGAGATCTGCACCATGCCGCGAGCGAGCTGAGTGACAGAGAGCCCAAGCTCCTCGGCGATCGGCGCAAGCGCCATCACCGACTTCTCGCGGTCGAGCGTGAGTTCACCGCCGAGTGGTGTATCGACGCCAAGGTAACCGACGGCGAGCGCCGCGTCGGTAAACGTTGGCTGTGTACCGCCGCGCCCGTATGCAGCAGGGCCAGGAACCGCGCCAGCGCTCTTCGGGCCGACCTGTAACGCACCGGCCTCGTCGAGGTAACCAAGCGATCCTCCGCCTGCGCCAATCGTGTGAATGTAGAGCGATGGCGTGTTAATTGGAAGACCCTCGAACTCAGCACCGTGGTAAAGCACCGGTGCGCCCTCAAGCACGAGTGAGGCGTCAAGGCTGGTGCCGCCCATGTCGATTGTGATGAGGTTTGGCCGATCGATTAGCCGAGAGAACCCCCCGGCGCCCACGACTCCGCCAGCCGGGCCAGAGAGGATGAGGTTTACCGGCTGCTCACGCGCGGCCGAGGCGGTCATTGCGCCACCCCCGGAACGTGACATCAGGAAGCGACCCTCAAAGCCGCGCTCAGCGAGTTCGCCCTCAAGCGCACGCAGGTAGCTGCGCATAATCGGCTTGATGTATGCGTCAAGCACAGCGGTGCTCGTTCGCTCGTACTCGCGGTACTCACGCGAGAGCTCGTTCGAGAGCGTCACCTCAACGTTCGGGGCCTCTTCGGTGAGAATCTCGCGCATCCTGAGCTCATGCGCGGGGTTCGCGTAGGCGTGCAGAAAGGCGACGGCAACCGCGTCGTATTCACGCGCTGCGATCTCACGCGCAACTCTCCTCGCGTCTTCCTCGTCGAGCGGGGCAATAACGCTGCCGTCGAACATACTCCGCTCGGTCACCTCAAAGGTGTCATAGCGCTCAAGCAGAGGCTCAGGCTTTTGGTATGCAAAGTCGTACATGACCTTGCGATCGGTGCGACCGAGCAGGTAAACGTCCCGGAATCCCCGAGTACCAATGATCGCGATGCGCGCGCCCGATCGAGTGAGCAGGGAGTTCAGCCCGAGGGTTGAGCCATGGTTGAACGTTTCTACCGTGCTGGGGTCGGCTTCCGCCTTGTCGAACGCGGCGAGAACACCGGCGGTGGGCTCCGACGGCGTCGTCGGCACTTTCTCGAAACGAAGTTCGCCTGTTCCGGGCACGAGCTTCACTACGTCGGTGAAGGTGCCTCCGACATCGATCGCTACGCGAACCTGATGTGACATGAGATGTGTACTCCTGTGAATTGTTGGTGGTTGTTAGCGACGGTTGCGGCCCGCGGCTGCGAGCCCCACTGCCGCGAGGATGATGAAACCGGTGACCATGTCTTTGAGCTGCGGGTTTAGGTCGAGCAGGTCGAACCCGTTGCCGATAAGCGCGATGAGGAACACGCCAGCGATCGAACGCCAAACCGCACCGACGCCGCCGTAGATGCTCGTGCCGCCGAGAATCACTGCGGCGATCGCCGAGAGTTCAAGGCCTGCGCCAGACAGCGGCTGGCCCGACGCGATGCGGGAAACCCCAATCGCGGCTGCGGTGCCCGCGGCAAGCCCGCTGAGCATGAACACAAAGACCCTTGTGCGTGTCACGTTGATGCCCGACAGTTCCGCAGCCTCGTCGTTACCGCCGACGGCGTAGACATGACGACCGAAGACAGTGCGTGAGAGCAGCAGCCAGAAAGCAGCGGCGATGATGATCATCACGAACACTGCGATGAATACGCCCCCAATGCGGTCCCGTCCGAGTGCGGTAAAGCCCGGAGTCGTGACGGTAATCAGGCTGCCACCGGTGATAAGAACCGCGATCGTCGTGAAGATCATCGATGACGCAAGCGTCGCGAGGAACGAGTGGACGCGGAGCTTCGTGATCACAATGCCGTTGAAGGAACCGAGAACTACGCCGACAACCGGCGCCGCAGCGAGCGCGAGCACGACGTTCCCCGTAGAGACCGCGAGCCATGCAGACACGACCCCTGCGACACCGTAGATGGCGCCCGTCGAGAGGTCAAAGTTGCCTGAAACAATCACAAAGGTACCCGCCGACGCAATAATCACGAGGGGAGCATTCTGGTTGAGAATGTTCACGATGTTGCCGAAGGTGAAGAACGATGGCGACAGAATGGCGAGGGCGACGATAACTGCCCCCAACAAGATAAGCACTGCGTACTCGATTGCGATCTCTCTCACCGAGAACCGCTTCCGCTCACGCGTCTGGGTGACGGTGGTGTTGGCAGCTTGAGTCATGCTGCTGACTCCTCTCCGGATGAAACGTGGAAGAGCTGAAACAACACGTCTTCCACGGTGGTGTCTGCGGGAACGATCTCGCTGATCGTTCTCCCTTCGGAGACCAAGTAGGCGCGGTGCGCGAGTTCCATGATCTCCTCGTGTTCGGATGAAATGAGCAGGATCCCGATCCCCTGCTCGGCGAGCTTCACAATGAGCTCGTAAATTGTTCGTTTTGCCCCGACGTCGACCCCGCGCGTCGGCTCGTCGAGCACGATCACTTTCGGGTTCGTCGACAGGGCCTTGGCAAGCAGCGCCTTCTGCTGGTTACCACCTGAAAACCAGGAGACGGGGAGCTCAGTGTTGGCCGGCCGCATTTCGAGCGCGTGAGCGAGCTCAGTAGCCGCAGACTTCTCTTGCTTCGTGTTGACAACGCCGCCGTTTGAGAACTGAGCAAGGCTCGAGAGTGAGATGTTTTCGCGCACCGAGCGCTGCAGCACAAGGCCATCGCGGTGCCGATCCTCTGAGACAAGTACGAAACCACGCTCGATCGACGCTCTCGGCGAGTGCTTGGTTACGCGCTGACCTGCAACGTCGACGGTGCCGGCAAGGAGTCGGTCCACACCGAATACCGCGCGTGCGCACTCCGAACGACCGCTACCAACCAAACCGAGGAGCCCGACGACCTCGCCTGGCCGCACGACAAACGACATATCGGCCACGCCTGTGTCGGTCGCAACCCCGTTCGCGACGAGCACAGGTGCAACATCGCCAGCGACCGGCGCCGAACGCTCGGGATAGGCCTGCCCGAGAGAGCGGCCAAGCATCGAGGTAACAACCTCCTGCTTCGACACCTCACTAGCGACGACCGTGTCAATCTTTCTGCCATCACGCATGATGGTGATGCGGTCTGCAACGGCGAGCACAGAATCAAGAAAATGCGAGACATAGATGACGCAGCAGCCACGATCACGAAGCCTTCTCATTAGTGATTCGAGCTGCTCCATCTCCTTGGCTGTCAGCGAGGAAGTCGGTTCGTCCATTACGATCACACGAGCGTCTCTGGCGAGCGCTCGCATGATCTCAACCTTCTGCTGGTCAGCGATGCGGAGATCCCGCACCTTCGAGTGCGGGTCGAGGCCGAAACGGATCTGCTCTTCGAGCAGCGCAAACCGCGCGGCCAGGTCGCGCTTCTCCCATCCCAGGAAATGCCGCTCTGCCCCAAGGAAGACGTTCTGAGCGACCGTGAGGTCGGCAACGAGGGCAAGCTCCTGCGCGATCATTGCAACGCCTCGACGCTGCGCGATCCCAGGATTCCACCGATCGACCGGGGAACCTTCGACGATAAGGTCCCCCGAGTCGGCGGCATAGATTCCAGCGATGACCTTGCCGAGTGTTGACTTGCCGGCGCCGTTCTCCCCAACGAACGCGTGTATTTCACCCGGGGCGACACTGAGCGACACCTCGTTTAGTGCCTGCGTTCCGCCGAACCGCTTGTTGATGCCTCGAAGCTCGACGAGTGGCGGGCTTTCCGGAGAGGTGGTCATCTTGGGCTCAGCCGTTCCACTGCCCGGTGAACGCAGCAGCTTCCAGCACAGAACGATCAGCGATTGGGCCGACGTCGACCAGACTGTCTGCGTCGACAACTGGCGCGACGTCCTTACCAAGAATTGAGTTCATGATTTGCTCAAGCGCTGACTCCCCCATCGACACGGGGAAGTTCAGGAAGTCGTTCGTCCACTTGCCGTCGAGCACTGCTTGCACTGCCTCGATCGTGCCGCCGCCGCCGGTGAGGAACACCGAGGCGGGGTCGATTCCAGCATTCTCGAGCGCGATCTGCGCACCCATTGTCTGCTGATCGGCGTTACTGAGGATGCCGTTAAGGTCAGGGTGAGCCTGCAACAGGTTCGACACGGCGGTGAGAGACTTGTCACGGTCGTAGGCGCCCTCGAGCGTTCCGACTACGGTGATGTTCTTGTGCTTTTCGATCACCGAGTCCCACGCGGCAACGCGCTCAACGTCGAGCGGGGAGTTCAGCAGGCCAGCCAGGTAGCCGACCTTGCAGGGGTCGATGTCTTTGCAGTATTCAACAACAGATTCTGCCTGAAGCTTCGCACCGTTCGCTGGCGGTGAGGCCACCGTCGAAACAACACCCTCAACCTGCGGCTCCATAACGCTGATCTCTGGCCCGATGGGGTTGAGTACCGCCGCAACGGGCTTGGGGTTCGCGAGCGGGAATGCTGCTGCAAGCGCCGGTCCGTCGTGTGGTACGACGATAATGCCATCAACGCTTCCACTGGTGCCCGCGTTCTGCAGCTGCGATAACTGGGTATTCGCGTCGAACTGGCCGTCCTGGATCTTCGTCTTGATCGTGACTCCGAGGGACTCTGAGAGCTCCTTTGCTTTCGTCTCGACGCCCTCATACACTGCCTGGTTGTAGCCGTTCTGCGAGGAGGATGCGAGAACTACGATCTCGTAGCTGTCTCCGCCCGCGCCATCTCCCGAACCAGGCGAGCAGGCCGTAAGGGTGGCGCCGAGGGCGAGGATACTCAATCCGGCGAACAGGGTCTTGGTGTGCTTCATTGCATCTCCACTCTGAATTGGGTGTTCTGGGGTGTTGGTAATTCGGGGTCTTACTTCGAGAAGGGTTGAGGCTAATAGGCGTTGGGCTTCGAAACGCTGTGGTCGATCGCGAACGTACGGCCGATGCCGATCTTTGCGTCGTCAAGTAGGGCTTGAAGCTCTGGAGCCGCGCGCCCCCGGTTCGGGTGGTCAATCCACTCCTGGTAGGCAGCCTCATCAGGCCACACCGCGGTGACCAGAATTTCCCCACTGCCGTCGGTCGCAAGAGAGATCTCTGAAGCAATCGCCCGAGTGAGGTCAAGCGACTCTTGAAGGATCTGTTCCGATCGATAGAGCTGCAGAATTGCTGGCGCGCGACCGTCTTGCGGGGTGAGGGTGAGAAGCGTGCGAATCATGTGTCAAACTCCGTTGTGACTGGACCGAATGGATCTGCAGTGACGCTACCCTCGCTCACACGTCACGAGATGTGCATTTAGGCGAATATTTGACATCCTCAGAATGCATATTGCTATCGTTCTTCCCATGAGGTTCGGTCTTCACTGCGCCGGCGACCGCGTTGTCGCCGCGGCCCACGACCGCGGAGCGATTCGCAGTGAGGTCAGCGTCCCGCTTCTCGGGGGCGATCCACTTGCCGCCACGGTCCAGCTGCTCTCGAAGCTCGGGGATTTATTTCCCCAAGCAAACGCTCACGATGGGGCGACAAGCCTTACCTTCGAGGTCTCAGAGATGCTGAAAGCCGACATCGCAACCCCCGCCCACCTCATCCGCATTAGCCCGCGAAGCGCGACTGGGGGCCACGATCCGTTTTCACTACCCTGGCTCGCTGCGACCGGCGCGGCCACACCAATGATCTTGCATCTACCTGGCGGACACGATGCGCGGGGGCAAGAAATCGTCGCGTTGAATGCCTCAGGGCTCAAAGACCTGCCACCCGCAACGGTCGTGGCGCCCCGGTTCGTCGTAACGGCTGTCGGGTCACTACTGAACCCCGAACACGAACTTCAGGTTGGCACTTCACTGCTGGCCAAATTTCCTGGCGCAAACATCGAGTACGGCCACAGCTTTCACCACACTTCCTTCGCCGTGCGGGAACGAACCGCATACGTCAATCTGGCGTTGCGGGAACAAGCCGATGCGATCGTCACGTCTTTGTCGGTCGCCGCAAGCTCAGCCTTTCCACGCGCCCGCCTACTCGTAGCCACCAACTGCGGCGGCAGCATCCCGCTTACGCGGCTTGCGGTTACCCCGGTTGATGCTGCAGCCTCGCTCCGAGCGACCGAAGCAGTAGGGGCGGCGGCATTCCTCGGAGCTACGTCTGGCGCCCTCTCGTTCGAAGTGGGGGGCACGGTGCAATCCTGCGAACTTGACCGCGGGCTCCCGTCGGTCGTACCTGCTCTGCAGAGCGAATCGTTCGGCAAACTCGCGACGCCCGCGAGCAATGTGCGCACCGCATCGTCCGGGGGCGAGGACCACGCTCATGCTGAAGACTTTCACACAGTTGTTATCCCTCACCACGAGGGGCTGGCTGCCCGCGGCGCCGCCAACCTACCCCGCGTCGATTGGACCATGAGTTTGATCCAGATTGCGAACGAAACGGAGATGATCCGCGCAAAGGAGGCGGCCGAATCACGCCTCCATGCACGACTCGTTTCGACCGGCGTTCCGCCTGAACAGGTGCGCACTGTGGAGTCTCTCGTCACGGCAACCAGTTATGGAAACCCCGAGGTCATCGCCCTGCGAATTCGAGCGATCGCCCACGAGGAGCGACCGCTCGCACACAACGACCTAGCTGTCTCTCACCGCGGGGAGCCGCGATGACACAGCTCACCGACGCAGACCTGCTGCACCTTGCAACAGGCTCACAGTTTCTGGCGTGCTCCGTGGATGCGGATTGGCTCGCCGAAGCGTTCGAACGCGTTCGTGCGCAGCTCGAACTCGGTCACTCATTGCCTGAATTCGTTGCGGCCGATGAGCTAGACGATAGTGAACACGTCGTCTCTGTTGGCTTTGTCAACAACGGACTCCCGCCGTCAGATCTGCACCCGGTCGGCGATGAGTTCGTTCGCAGCGTTCGTGAACTCCAAACGGAACTCGGTGTAACGTTCAGCGGCCTAATCCCGCTAGCAGGAGCCAACATCAACGTCATCGTCGCAGTAGAGACAGCGATGCTACTTGGGGTACCGGTGATCGATGCCGACCAAATGGGACGCGTGTTCTCACTGCTCTACCAGTCGGTGTTCACCCTCGCCGGACTGGCCGCAGGCCCGCTCGCAGCAACTGGCCCAACCGGAGAGTCCGCGGTGGTGCGCGTCACAGAACCACTCCGGGCCGAGCGGCTCGTTCGGGCTCTCGCGAGCGAGTTTGGCGGCTGGTCTGCCACTGCGCTGTATCCGATGACAGTAGCCAAACTTCGCGCGCATGGGCTGCACGGCACCCTCAGTCGAAACATCCGAATCGGAAGCATCCTGCACAGCCCCGACCCGCTTGATCGAAAGTACCGACGACTCATCTCCGAGGAAGGGATCCGACGCATTATTCACGCGCGCGTCACTGATGTCACCGGGCTCTCGCGACCGGCGCCTCCCGGCCAACCTGACCGTCCATCGAGCGTCATTCTCGAGGAGGTTGGGAGCGGCCGCATCATCCAACTTGAGATTCAGAACGAGTTGCTCATGCTGATGGTGGACGGCGCAGTCGAGGCCGTGATGCCCGACATCATCACCATGGTCGACCCCGACGGGGCGCGAGTCGCGAACTTCGAGGACCTTTGGGTCGGGCATCGTCTCGACCTCATGATGTTGCCCGCAGCACCCGAGTGGTACACCGACAAGGGGCTCGAACTCGCTGGGCCCGATGCTCACCACATTTTGCTGCGTAACCGCCACAGGAGGCACCAGTGAGCCCAAGACCACAACAAGCGGTCACCCTGGGGGAGCTACTCGCCCAACCGATGAAAGTCGACCTCAACCACCTCTGCGTCGCTTCCGACGCACGCGCTGTGCGAGGAGTGGTGCTCGTCTCGGACATCGACGAAATCACATCGATCGAGCCGGACACCATCATCGTGCTCAGCGCCGATGTCGCGCGCGGCAGCTGGATGGTCTCCGCTGCGCTGCGATATGCCTGGGAACGCAACGCGTGCGCTCTTATCGTTCCAGATCGCGCCCTCAACCCGAGCGTGACGCAGCTCGCAGAACGCTTTCAGATTTCGCTATTCACCACTGCAGCAGAGATCACCCTGGCCGCGATTGAGGTGGCGACCGCAGTCGGAATGGCTCGTGCCCAATTGGTCTCAAGCTTGCACCGGCTCACCAGCAGGGTCGGCTCAAGCGAAGACATCACCGAGGTACTCGAGTTTGCTTCAGTGTGGCTCCAAGGGGCGCCTGTCGAACTGGAATCTTCTGGCGCTGTTGTCCGCTCAGCAATGGGCACAACCAACCGGCCCGATGTGCCGAACAACATACACACTCTTCCGAGCAGGGTTTCAGTTCGAGTTGGGCGGGGCACCAAGAGCCACGGCCTACTCGTTGCGAATGTGCCAGCTAGTTTGCGGGATCACGCGGCGTCCGTATTGGAGATATGCGCTTCGAAGCTCCGCACGCTGATCGCCGAAGAACAATTTCATGCGTTACAACAGTCACTCCCGCCGATTTCCATCGCCGCACTCGCTGAGAGTAACGCTCGACTTCCCCAGCACCCCGGCGATCCAGGCTGGCCTGCGTGGCCCAGCGGCACCAGCTTTGTGACCCTATGCCTGCTCTCAGACCACGCCGACCGGTACGGCGCGGCCCTGCACCACCTGTGGCTAGCCGCATTTCGTGATTGGCCGCTTGTGCGAGCAGCAGACGGTTGGCTTGCCTTTGTTCCGGTAGACGACACTGATCTGGGCGCCCTCGTGGCGAAAGTACACGGGCGCCTGGCCGAGATACACCTGCTGAACCTCCAGGTAGGAGTTTCTCTCGAACACTATGGAGATGCTGAAGTCCGGCCGGCTATCCGGGAAGCCTGGCTGGCGGCGCGTGTAGCCGAAGCTGGTAAACCGCACGCCATCGTGAGCTACGACGAAATTCCGGCCCGGTTCCTCCCTCGTTTACTGCCACCTTCATTCGCCGAGGAAACGTTGCACTCGTTGTACCCGGCGCTTGCTTCTGACGAACATAGGGACGAGCTCATCCATCTCTACACGTGCTATGCCGCTCACCTAGGTTCAGCCACCGACACCGCCGCACACCTTGGGATCCATCGCAACACTGTGAAGCTTCGGCTCGAACGCCTAGCAGATCTGGGTGTCCCTGTCAGCGATCCCACTGAAACGCTCGGGATTCACATGCTGTTTGCAGCGCTCCCCGGCGGGACTACCGGTAAGTCTCCGGGCGTCCGGCTGGCTCCACCAGCCTGACGCGCTCTGGTTTGTTTCTCACTCTGACTCGGCGCATAAAGGAACCCTTCTTGCGTTCCGACCAGAACCTGGGTAATCTGTGCAATGTCACACACTACGTGCGGCCCAAGAACTCCCCCACCCATTCCCGAAAGGAACATCTCAATGGCTGAGAAGAAGCCCTGGCACGGCGTCATCGTCGCGTCCGCACTCCAGTTCAAGGAAGACCTCTCCGTCGACTACGACAAGTTCGCAGAGCACGTCCAGTTCCTGGCCGACAACGGCTGCGACGGCATCGCACCGAACGGCTCGCTCGGCGAGTACCAGAACCTCACCCCCGAAGAGCGCGCGAAGGTCGTCGAGGTCGCCGTCGACGCTGCGCCCGAGGGCTTCTCGGTGATGGCGGGCGTCGGCGCGTACGGCGCGATGGAGTCGCTGCGCTGGGCAGAGCAGGCCGCCGAGGCAGGCGCTGACTGCGTCATGCTGCTCCCGCCGAACACCTACCGCGCGAACCGCGAACAGGTGAAGCACCACTACGCGACCGTCGCGAAGGCCGGCCTCCCGATCGTCGGCTACAACAACCCGATCGACACGAAGGTCGACCTCGTTCCCGACCTCATCGCCGAGATCCACGAGGCGGGCCACATGGTCGGCGTCAAGGAGTTCACTGGCGACCCGCGCCGCATCTACGCGATCCAGGAGCTCGCTCCGAGCATCGACATCCTCATCGGCACCGACGACTCGGTGCTCGAGGTCGGCATTGCGGGCGCCGTCGGCTGGGTTGCTGGTTACCCGAACGCTATCCCGCAGGCAACCGTCGAGCTCTACAAGCTCTCGACCTCGGGCAACGTCGCCGATCTCGAGCGCGCGAAGGTCATCTACCGCGACCTGCACTCGCTGCTGCGCTGGGACACGAAGACCGAGTTCGTCGAGTCGATCAAGCTCTCGATGGACGAGCTCGGCCTCTACGGCGGCCCCTGCCGCCCGCCGCGCCTCCCGCTGCCCAAGGAGGTCGCCGACCAGATCATCGCGGACACCCGCGCGGCTGCGGCCAAGGGCTACGGCAAGTAACCCAAGGCAGTAGCCTCGGGGTGGATCGTGCGGCGGTTTCGCCGCACGATCCATTCCCATCTTCGGGATCGCACCCGAGGACGAAGATTCAACGAAGCATCCACGCTGGCTCTCTGAGCCGCACTCCCCGAGAAAGGCCGCCGATGCGCACCTCCCGCGTCTACCACGCCGTCGATTCGCACACCGAGGGCATGCCCACCCGCGTCATTACGGGGGGTGCTCCGGTATTCCCCGGTAATTCGATGGCCGAACGTCGCACCTGGTTCATGGAGAACAACGACGAACTCCGTGAGCTGCTCATGTTCGAGCCGCGCGGCCACGCTTCGATGAGCGGCGCGATCCTGCAGCCCCCGACCCGCCCCGACTGCGACTGGGGCGTGCTCTACATCGAGGTCTCGGGCTGCCTCCCGATGTGCGGCCACGGCACGATCGGCGTCGCAACGGTGCTCGTCGAGACCGGCATGGTCGAGGTCACCGAGCCCGTCACCACGATCCGGCTCGACACCCCAGCGGGGCTCGTCATCGCCGAGGTCGCCGTCACCGACGGCCACGCAGACAGCGTCACGATCACGAACGTCCCGTCGTACTCCGAGCGCCTCGACGCGACGGTCGAGGTCCCCGGCCTCGGCACCGTCACCTACGACCTCGCGTTCGGCGGGAACTTCTACGCGATCGTCGAGCTCGAGAAGCTCGGCATCGAGTTCCGTGAGGACCGCTCGAACAAGGACGAGCTGCTGAAGGCCGGCCTCGCGATCATGGACGCGATCAACGAGGCCGACGCGCCCGTGCACCCTGAGCGCCCCGACATTCGCGACTGCCACCACGTGTACCTGCAGGCCCCCGGCTCGACGGCCGAACGCTCGCGCCACGCGATGGCGATCTACCCGGGCTGGTTCGACCGCTCACCATGCGGTACTGGCACGAGCGCGCGCATGGCACAGCTCCACGCCCGCGGCGAACTGCCCCTCGACCAAGACTTCCTGAACGAGTCGTACATCGGCTCGCGCTTCGTCGGCCGACTCATCGAGGAGACGACCGTTGCCGGGCGCCCCGCGGTCGTCCCGAAGATCACCGGCCGCGCCTGGATCACCGGCACGGCCCAGTACATGCTTGACCCAACCGACCCATTCCAGAAGGGATTCCTGCTGTGACAGCAATGCCGAGTATCGATTTCTTCTCAGCCGACGAGGTGCGCGAGCTCCTCAGCTTCAAGACCGCGATCAACGCGCTCGAGGCCGCGCTCAGCGAGGGGCTCAGCCCCGAAGACGACGGGCCGCGCCTCTTCGCTGACGCCCCCGACGGCGAGTTTCTGCTCATGCCGGCGCAGAGCGCGAAGTTCAGCGGCGTCAAGGCGCTCACCATCGCGCCGTCGAACCCGGATCGCGGGCTCGAAAAAATCCAGGGCCTCTACCTGCTCTACTCGTCTGACACCCTCGCGCCCATCGCGGTGATGGAAGGGTCATGCCTCACGGCGATCCGCACCCCCGCGGTGACGCTCACCGCGATCCGCCACCTCGCCCGCCTCGCGCCCGAGGGCGCGCGGCTCGGCATCGACCCGCGGATCCTGCTCTTCGGCGCGGGCACCCAGGCCATCGAGCACATCCGCGCCGCGCTCGTCGATTTCCCCGACGCGACCTTCGAGGTCATCGGCCGCCGGCCCGAGCGCGTCACCGCGATGATTGATGCCCTGGCAGCCGCCCCCGAAACCTCGCACGTCAAGGTCTCCGCGCCCGCCGACGCCGACGCCGCAATCGCTGCGGCCGACATCATCATCCTCACCACCACGGCGACCTCCCCCGTCTTCGACGGCAGCCTCGTCGGCGAGAACGCGATCGTCGCGGCGACCGGAACGCACGGGCTCGACGCCCGCGAGGTCGATGACGCACTCGTGAATCGCGCCGACGTTGCGGTCGAGGGCCGCGGCTCAGCGAAGCGCGAGAATGGCAACCTGGCGACCGCGTTCGACGAGGCGAAGTGGGCATCGAACCCACCCGCGAACCTGCAGGATCTCGTGCGCGGCAACTTCACGCGAACCCTCGGGCGCCCCGCGTTCTATACCGGCGTTGGGATGTCGTGGGAGGATCTTGTGTGCGCAAGCGCTGTTTACGCAGCGCGCAAGCGCCCCTAGCCACCACAGGAGCACCTATGTCCACTCAACCATTGCCCTCCCGCCGCCTCACCCCGCTGAAGCGGCCACTGAACCTGCGCGAGACCGTTCTCGAGCAGCTGCGCACCGCCATCATCACGGGCGAGATCGCAGAGGGATCCCTCGTCTCGGCGCCGACCCTCGGGCAGGCGCTCGGCGTCTCGGCGACGCCCGTCCGCGAGGCGATGATGGATCTCGCGCGGGAGGGCCTGGTTGAGACGATCAAGAACAAGGGATTCCGGATCACCGCGATGACCGACAAAGAGCTCGACGACCTGGCGGCGATCCGCCTGCTCCTCGAGCCCCCGTCGATGCCAGCGGCCGTCGGGCGTATCTCCGACGAGGGCTTCGAGGAGCTCGAGCGGCTGGCCGATGCCTGCCTCGCGGCAGCGGAGACCGAGGACCTTCAGGGGTACCTCGGCGCCGACCGCGAGTTCCACCACCTCATCCTCTCTCACATCGATAACCCCCAGCTCACCGAACTCGCCACATCGCTGCGCACGCGCACGCGACTGTACGGGCTGAAGGAGCTCGCGAGCAAGGGTCGCCTCGGCGACAGCGCACGCGAGCACCACAGGCTCATCGCGCTCTTGCGCGCGGGTGACGGCGCCGGCGCCGAGCAGCTCATGCGCGACCACATCGGTCATGCGCGACGCGTCTGGGCGACCGGATCGGAGGAGCACCACACCCAGGACGGAGTTGGTTCGTGAGCGAACGCGCTGACGTAATCATCATTGGCGCCGGCATCATCGGTGCCGCCACCGCGTACTTCGCGACGCTGCAGGGCCTCTCGGTCACGGTCGTCGAACGAGGGCTCCCCGCGAGTGGCACGACCTCGCGCTGCGAGGGCAACATCCTCGTCTCAGACAAAGAGCTCGGCCCCGAGCTTGAGCTCATGCGCTACTCCCTCGACGTCTGGAAGGGCGAGCTCGCCGAGTTTGGGCACCTCTGGGAGTTTGAGGCCAAGGGCGGCATCATCGTTGCTTCACGTGAAACAAGTCTCGCCTCACTCGACAGGGTCACGACGTCACAGCGATCCCACGGCATCGTCGCCGAACCGCTCGACATCCCCGCCCTTCGAGAGCTCGAACCGCACGTCACCGACCGCGCGCTCGGCGCCGCGTTCTACCCCGAAGACAGCCAGGTCCAGCCGATCCTCGCGGCCTCGCACCTCCTGCGCCTCGCGCGCGAGCGGGGCGCGCAGCTCGTCGTGAACGCGCCAGTCACCGGACTCATTCGCGAGGGTGACCGCGTCACCGGCGTGCGCACGGCCCGGGGTGAATTCTCCGCGGCGCATATAGTCAACACCGCCGGCACCTGGGCGCCTGAGATCGCCGCGCTCGCCGGTGTGAACGTCCCAGTGAACCCCCGCCGCGGCTTCGTACTCGTCACCGAACCGCTCCCTCCGATGGTGCACCACAAGGTCTATGCCGCAGAGTACATAGACAACGTGGGGAGCGGTGACGCATCGCTGCAGTCCTCGCCGGTTGTCGAGGGGACGCCAGCTGACACGATCCTCATCGGCTCGAGCCGCGAGCGCATCGGCTTCGACAGCACCGTGAGCCCCGACGCGCTCCGCCAAATCGCCGCGAACGCCATCGAGCTGTTCCCGTTCCTCGAGCGCACGCGGATCCTGCGTCACTACCACGGCTTCCGCCCCTTCTGCCCCGACCACTTGCCCGTCATCGGCCATGACCCGCGGGCTCCCGGGCTCTGGCACGCGGCCGGCCACGAGGGCGCGGGTATCGGCCTCTCCGTCGGCACTGGCAAGCTGCTCGGGCAAGCGCTCGCAGGCCTCGAGCCTGACATGCCGCTCACGGAATTTAGACCCGAACGCTTCGACGAGCCAGGGTTCGCCGACCACGACGCAACGGAGGTGCACGCGTGAGCGCACAACCCATCGACCCCGCGCAGGGCGAGGTTCGAGCAACCTTCGAGGGCGAGCCGATCAGCTGCTCCCCCGGGGCGAGCGTTGCAGCCGCCCTCATCGCGACGGGCAAGCGCGGCTGGCGCGAGACGAAGAGCGGCGCGACGCGCGGCCTCTTCTGCGGCATCGGCGTCTGCTTCGACTGCCTCGTTGAGATCGACGGCGAGTCGGGTCAGCGGTCGTGCATGATTCCGCTCCGGGAGGGGATGGACGTGCGCCAGGCGAAGGGGCCGGGCGGCACTGGCGAGGAGCCGCGTGGCGATGCGCGTGGCCAGGAGCTTGGCAACGCGCTTGGCGACGCGGTTAGCGACGCGCGCGATGAGGAGGCCGGGGAATGAACTCGCAGGCAACCGATGCGCCACGCCCCACTGGGCGCGCACCGCACTTTGACGTCGCCATCGTGGGCGCTGGCCCCGCAGGCCTTGCGGCAGCAGCGGCCGCTTCCGACAGCGGCGCACGCGTCGCTGTGGTCGACGCCGCTGAACAGCCCGGCGGCCAGTACTGGCGCCACCGTTCTGAGGCTGCTGGCGTGCCCGAGGGCGGCGAGTATCACCACGGCTGGAAGCAGTACCTCGCGCTCCGCGCCCGGTTCGATTCGGGTATTGCGGCGGGGCGCATCACCTACCTGCCGTCGACGAGTGTGTGGATGGCGCGGCCGGTTGCGGGGGCTGTTTCTGGGGCAGCTGGTGCTTCTGGGGCTGCGGGTGCTTCTGGGGCTGCGGGTGCTGGCGCCGGGTCGCCGGGGCCTTTGGCGTCTCACCCCGCGTTCGCGCTCGAGCTCACGCCCGCCCACGGCGGCGGGCCAAGCCCGGTCCCTTCGATCAGGGCCGCAGCACTGGTGCTGGCGACGGGCGGTTACGACAGGCAGCTCCCCGTTCCCGGTTGGCAGCTTCCCGGTGTGATGGCTGCCGGCGGCATTCAGGCGTTCGTGAAGCAGAACGGCATGTTGCCGGGTTCACGCTTTGTGATCGCCGGCACAGGGCCCTTCCTGCTGCCGGTCGCCGCAAACATTACGCAGGCGGGTGGCTCGGTTGCCGCCGTGCTGGAGTCGGCGTCGCTCATGGGGTGGCTGCCGCGCGCTCATCGCGCGGCGGGGGTTCCCGCCAAGGGCATTGAGGGCGCGGGCTACGTCGCCGCGTTTATCAAGAACAGGATCCCGTACCGGATTCGCACAGTCATCACCGAGATCCTCGGAACCGAACACGTGACCGGTGTGCGGACCGCACGCGTGCGCTCGACGGGCGAGACCATCCCCGGAAGCGAGCGTGAGATCACCGGAATCGACGGCGTCGGACTCGGCTGGGGTTTCACCCCGCAGCTCGAGCTTCCGGTGCAGCTCGGGGTCAGCACGCGCGTTGACGTCGACGGCTCGCTCGTTGGCATCGTCGATGAGACCGGCCTGTCGACTGTTCCTGGCCTGTACCTCGCGGGTGAGATCACGGGCGTCGGCGGCGCCCCACTCTCAGTGCTTGAGGGCGAGATCGCCGGTCGCTCCGCTGCGTCGAGCGTGCTTGGCGCCCAGGGCGCGGTGACGGCCTCCGAACGCCGCATACTCGCCCGCAACCGCGGCTTCGCCGAGGCGATGCACCTCGCGCACCCCGTACCGGCTGGCTGGGCTGACAGGCTCACTCCCGAGACGACGGTGTGCCGCTGCGAAGAGGTCTCGTTTGGCGAGCTGGGCCACGCCCACACTGAGCTCGCTGCGGACGACCTGCGAACCGAGAAGGGCCTCACCCGTGCGGGGATGGGCTGGTGCCAGGGGCGCGTCTGCGGCTTCGCAGTCTCGTGCCTGTCGGCCGGGGCCGGGGCCGTTGGGGCTGAAGCTGTGCCGTCGGCGGAGTCTGCTGCCCACTCCCTCTCGCAGTCCGCGAAGCGTCCGGTTGCTCAGCCGCTTCCGCTGAGCGCGCTGCGCGACCTGCAGGACTAGTTGCTCGCGCGTGCGGCCTTCATGGCCGCACGTAGCTTCTTCGCGGCCCAGTCGTAATGACTTGAGGTCGCTGAGACGCAGTAGGAGCCGAGCGACGTCGTTCCGGTCCACGGGAAGAACTGCTTTACGAAGAGCTCTTCGTCGTTGAACCGTTCAATGAGCTCCACGACCGCGCGGTGGCTGCCTTTGAGCGCCGCCCGGGCGGCGTCGGTGGTGGTATCGGACTTCGCGTCGCGGAAGCCCACGTTCATGCCTGCATAGTCGCGCCACGTGTAGGGTGCCGGAAGGAAGGGCTTCGTCTCCCCGCGCTCGTTGGCCTCAACCCAGTCGATGAGCAATCCGTGCCAGGCGGTGAGGTGCACGAGCACGTCGCGGAGCCTTCGGTCGCGCTCCCAGTGGGCCTCGGGCTTCTCAAAGCCGTCGCCGTAGGTAAGGTCGGCCTCGCGCTCGGCCTCGCTCATCCCCGCGATGAGCTTGGTGAGCGCGTCATACCGTTCACCTGCGGCTGTGAGCAGTTCGGCTCGGGTCGTGGGTCGTGCCATGTTGGCTCCTCTGTTCGGGCGCGGGCCCGAGGTCGGGGGTCGCGGCCCCACGCCCAGGCTACCGCGCCCACCGGCCCACCGGCCCACCGGCCCACCGGCCCACCGGCCCGCCCGCCGGCCCGCCCGCCGGCCCACCCCTCGGTCGGGCCCACTGGCCCACCCCTCGGTCGGGCCCACTGGCCCACCACTCGGTCGTTCGCGGAATCACCCGGAAGGCACCGATTCACCCGCTTTTCACACGTACATTGTGGGTGAATCGGTGCCGTCCGGGTACATCGGCGGGCCGGGCGGACCAGGCGGGCCGGGCGGACCAGGCGGGCCGGGCAGACCAGGCGGGCCGGGCGGACCAGGCGAGCCGGGCGGACCAGGGCAGGCCGGGCAAGGCGGGTCAGGCGGGCGGCCGGGCCGGGGGCCTGCCCCGCGCTACCTAGGCGCCCAGGTAGGCCTCGATGACGCGCGGATCCTCAGCGAGCTCCGCCGCAGGTCCCTGCAGGGTGACCCGCCCCGACTCGAGCACGTACGCCCGGTCGGCGATCTTCAGCGCGGCTTTCGCGTTCTGCTCGACGAGCAGCACCGTGGTGCCCTGCTTGTTCACCTCGCGGATGATCTCCATCACCTGCTTCACGATGAGCGGCGCGAGCCCCATCGAGGGCTCGTCGAGCAGCAGCAGCTTCGGCCCGCCGACGAGCGCGCGCCCGAGCGCGAGCATCTGCTGCTCGCCACCCGAGAGCGTGCCACCCTGCTGGTCCCGCCGCTCGGCGAGGCGCGGCATCAGCTCGTAGGCGTGGGCCGCGCGCTCGGCAATGAGCTTCTGGTCTTTCACGAGGTAGCCGCCGATAAGCAGGTTCTCGTGAACCGTCATCGTCGAGAAGATGCGGCGCCCCTCGGGGATGTGCAGCAGACCTGCCTCGACCATGTCCCACGGCTGGAGCTTCGTGAGATCTTTGTCGCCCCACGTCACGCGGCCGTTGCGCGGCCGCTCGAGGCCCGAGAGCATCGAGAGCGTGGAGGTCTTGCCCGCGCCGTTGTTTCCGAGCAGCGAGACAATCTCACCCTCGTTCACCTCGAGGCTCAGCCCCCGAAGGGCGTGCACGCGGTTGTAGTAGAGGTCTACGTTTTCGAGTACGAGGTTACTCATCCTCTTCCTCCCCCAGGTATGCGGCGATGACGACCGGGTTGGTCTTCACCTCGGCAGGCGTGCCATCGGCGATCTCCTTGCCGTAGTTGAGCACGACCACGCGCTCGGAGATCTCCATGACGAGGCCCATGTCGTGCTCAATGAGCACAATCGAGACGCCAAGGTCACGGATCTTGCGGATGAGCTCCATGAGCTCGTTCTTCTCGTTGTGGTTGAGGCCGGCTCCGGGCTCGTCGAGCAGCAGCAGCTTCGGCTGCGTCGCGAGCGCCCGCGCGATCTCCACGCGACGCTGCTCACCGTAGGGCAGCTGGGTGACGAGCAGCTCATCGTCTGCCCGGAACCCGACGAAGTCGAGCCAGCCGCGCGCATCCTCCGTGCACTGCGCCTCGCTGCGCTTGTAGCGCGGCGTGTGCAGCATCGCGTCGAAGACGTTCTGGCCGAGGTGCGAGTGCATCCCGGTCTTCACGTTTTCGAGCACGGTCATATCACGGAACAGGCGCACGTTCTGGAACGTTCGGGCCATGCCGCGCTTCGTGATGTGTGACGGCTTCTTCCGCGTGACGGACTCGCCGTCGAAGACGACGGAGCCCTCGTTCGGGCGGTAGAACCCCGAGATGCAGTTGAACGCGCTCGTCTTGCCAGCGCCGTTCGGGCCGATGACCGAGACGATCTCACCCTCGTGCACCGAGAACGAAAGGCCCGCGACAGCTTTGATGCCGCCGAACGAGACCGCGAGATCCTTGACCTCGAGAAGCAGCTTGCCGGAGGCGCCCCGGCCCGTGCCCTGACCGGCCGCACCAGCAGCGCCAGCCGGGCTAGCCACGCCAGCGGGCGCGGTGGTTGCGTGGGTGTTGCTCATCGCTTCCCCTCCTCATCATTCGAGTCACTCCCGGCGGCAGACCTGGCCGAGCCGGCACCACCAGCAGACCCCACGGTCTCCCCCTCGTAGTCGGCGTCGACGCCAACGACGGACACGGCAGCCGTCGGCGGGATCTCAGGGATCTCGCGCTTCTTCAGGAACGGCAGCACCGCGTTCGCGGGCCAGATTCCCTTCGGGCGGAAGATCATCGCGACGACGAGCAGCACGCCGAAGAGCAGGAAGCGCCACTCAGAGAACTCGCGCAGGAACTCGGGTGCCAGCGACACGAAGAGCGCGCCGATGATCACGCCCGGCGTTGAGCCCATGCCGCCGAGCACGACGGCCATCAGCACGAGCGCCGAGTACAGGAACTCGAAGCTGTTCGGGGAGATCGCCGAAAGGTGGCTCGCCATGAGCGTGCCGGCGAATCCGCCCCAGACCGCGCCGATGATGTAGGCGGCGAGCTTCGTCGTGTAGCCGTTGATGCCCATTGCCTCGCTGACATCCTCGTCGTCGCGCACGGACTTCCACGCGCGGCCGAGCTTGCCCCTGCCGAGGCGGGAGACGGCGACGACCGCCAGGCCGATACCGACGAAGAGCACGAAGTAGTAGAGCAGAATCTTGGAGCTGAAGTGCACGCCGCCGATGTCGAGCCCGTCGGCAAACGACCAGCCAAAGAAACGCCAGGTCGGAATGCCGTGGATGCCCGAGGGGCCGCCGGTGATCTTCAGGTTGTTCGCTGTGATGCGGATGATCTCACCGAACCCGAGCGTCACGATCGCGAGGTAGTCGGAGCGCAGACGGAGCGTTGGCCCGCCGATGACGACGCCCGCGATGATGCAGGCAAGCACGACGAACGGGATCGTCTCGAGCATCGACAGGCCGAACTGGGTTGTCAGCACGCCGCTCGTATATGCGCCAACGGCCATGAACGCGATGTAGCCGAGGTCGAGCAAGCCGGCGTAGCCGACGACGACGTTCAGGCCCATCGCGAGCACGATGTAGATCATCGCCGAGGTGAGGATCGAGATGATGTACGGCGTCGCCGTGATGAACGGCAGCACCGCAGCAGCGATGAAGAGCACGAGCCCGACGAGCTTCATGAAGCGGTCGGGGGCGAGCAAGCCGGAGACGGGCGCCGGCCGCTGCAGGAACGGCTTCGGCGCCTGCAGCCTAGGAGTTGTGGTACGCGACATTGTCGATCACACCCTCTCTACAACGCGCTCGCCGAGCAGGCCGGTGGGTCGGAATACCAGGAACAGAATAAGGAAGCCGAAGGCGAACACGTCTCGCCACTGGCCGCCGAACCAGGAGGTGCCGAACGACTCGAGGAGGCCGAGCACGATACCGCCGAGCATGGCCCCGTAGAGGTTGCCGATGCCGCCAATCACGGCCGCCGTGAAGGCTTTCAGCCCGATCACGAAGCCCATGAGGAAGTCGATGGTGCCGTAGTACGCCGCGGCCATGACGCCGGCGGCGCCCGCGAGCGCCGACCCGATGAAGAACGTGCGCGAGATGACCCGGTTCACGTTCACGCCCATGAGCAGCGACGCCTTCTGGTCGAGGGCAATCGCGCGCATCGCGCGGCCCTCGCGCGAGTGCATGACGTAGCGCTGCAGCCCGAACATGAGGAGGGCGGCGACGACCATGAGCACGATCTGCGGCATCGTGATGCGCGCGCCGAGGATCATGACGGGCTCGCCCTGCAGGCGAATCGGGAAAACGAGGGGGCTCGCGCCGAAGATCTGGCGAACCGCGTACTCAAGCGTGAAGGAGACGCCGACCGCGGTGATGAGCGCCGCGAGACGCGGGCTCGTGCGAAGTGGGCGGTACGCGATGCGCTCAATCGCGACGCCGATGCCGCCGGTGAGGAGCATCGTGATGAGCAGCACGAGGAGCAGGATCGGGATCGAGCCAAGACCGAAGAGACCGGTGAAGCCGCCGAGCACGACGAAGGCCAGGAATGAGCCGAGCATGTACAGATCGCCGTGTGCAAAGTTCAGCAGCTTGATGATGCCGTACACCATGCTGTAGCCCAGGGCGACGAGAGCATAGAACGAGCCTACGAAGAGCCCGTTCCAAATGAGTTGGAACACAGGAGAACCTCTCTGCGACGTTGAGGAGGGGTTGAGATGGAGACGGCGACCGGCCGTCGCTCGCGGCGGCCGGTCGCCAGGAACCTAGGAGAGGTCGTCGGACAGGACGAACGCGCCCTTCTCGCCCGTCGGGGAGACAATGACGAAGCCGCCGCCCTCACGCGAGCCGTCCTCCGCGAACGTGAGGTCGCCCGACAGCAGCGGGAACGCCTTCAGCCCGAGCAGCGCCTTGTCGACCGCTTCCGCGTCGGTGCTGCCGGCGTCGTCCATCGCCTGCGCGATCGCCTTCACGGCCTCGTAGGTCTGCATCGAGTACGGGCCGGGGTCAGCCTTCGCGAGCTCCGTGTACGCTGCCACCCAGGCGTCGCCGCCCTCAAGCATGTCGGGGGTGCGGGTGAACGTGCCGAACACGTTCTCGATCGCGGGGCCAGCGATCGCAGCGAGCTGCGCGTCGACCGAGCCGTCGCCGACGAGGATCGTGCCGTCGTAGCCGGCAGCGCGAAGCTGATCGATGAGCAGGCCACCGGCCTGGTAGTACCCGGTCCAGTAGATGAAGTCGGGGTTCGCGCCAATGACGCTGTTGGTGTTCGCGCCGAAGTCCTTCTCGTCGGGGTTGACCGACTCCCGCTTCACAATGTTCAGGCTGCCCGCCTGCTCTTCGAACGCGTTCGCGAGGTCGACCGAGTAATCGGTGTTGTCATCGATAAGCACGACGGACTTCGCGCCGAGCTTCTCGGCGTACGCGACGGCAGCCTTGCCCTGCTGGGTGCCGGTGCCGTTGATGAGGAACGCGCCCTGGCCGACGAGCTTCGTCGAGTTTGCGGCGGGGATCACCATCGAAATGCCCGCCTCCTTGAAGACGGGAAGGGTCGGGAGCGTCGCGCCGGAGCAGTAGCCGCCGACCGACCCTTCGACGCCCGCGCTGACGAGCTTGTTCGCTGCCGCGACCGCCGCGGTCGCATCGCAGCCGTCATCCTCGGTCACGAGCTCGAGCTCACGGCCGTCGACGCCGCCGTCGGCGTTGATCTCGTCGATGGCGAGCTGGGCGCCGTACTTCATGTAGTCACCGAAGGCTGCTTCAGAGCCCGAGAAGGGCGCGAGCATGCCGAGCTTGATCGGGCCGTCGCTCGATCCACCGCTGTCGCCGCCCGCGAGGCCGCCGGAGCAGCCCGTCAGCACCAGAGCAGCCGATGCGGCGATCGCGCCGAGGGTCACCAGGCGCCGCCCGCGTGAGTGTGAACGTGAAATCATTGACGATTCCTTCCAATCATTCATCATTGAATATTGAGCGGGAAGTGCGTTTCGCGCCGCGCAGCCTACGTTGGCTATGAGCGCGGCACCGGCAGGTACCCGTCAGTGCAATGTTACTGATTCAGAAGGAGAGCGCAAACAAAACAGGTCACAATTCCGACACGGTCCTGCCTGGGCAGCACAACCGGGTGAGGCAACCAGTCGGGTTTCCCTCGTTATTCCGCCACCCGAAGAGCCGCCGGAAGCGTGCCGATCAGCAGCTCACCCGTGACCGGCGCGGGCTGGCCCGCGTGCAGCTCGACCTGCTCACCGGCCTCGTTCATCATGAACACACCGTTCGTCGAGTTGAGGTCCTCAATGGTCCACCCATCGCCCTCCCGCCGGAGCCGCGCGTGCGACTTCGACAGGGTGCGCGTCGGGTCTTGCACGACCAGCACCTCACTACCGTCAATCGCGACAGGCTTGCGCCCGAGCACGATGTCGTCGCCCTGCAGCTCGTGAAGCTGCCCACCGGGCAGCTCCAGCACCCACCGCGCCGCCCGAGTCACCACAACGGTGCTATCGAGGTCGTCGTCGGTGAGCCCCAGGAGCTCCGCAGCGCTCGGCGGCGCGACAGGCCTCGCGACCGGGGCCGGCGCGAAATCGGCGGGCGCGGGAGCAGCGGGAGCAGCGGGAGCAGCGGGAGCAGCGGGAGCAGCGGGAGCAGCGGGAGCAGCGGGAGCAGCGGGAGTAGCGGGAGTAGCGGGAGCAGGATCAGCCTCGACCACGACCGGGGCAGGGTCGACAGGCGCGGAATCGACGGCCACCGGAGCAGAATCGAGAGCTACCGGAGTGGGGTCCACAACCACCGGTTCAGGATCCGCGACCACCGGTGCAGAGACAACAGACTCAGGGGCAACAGGCTCAGAGACAACAGACTCAGGGGCAACAGGCTCAGAGGCCAGCGCCTCAGCAGGGGCAGCAGGGGCAGCAGGAGCAGCAGGAGCAGGAGCAGCAGGAGCGACTGGCTGTGCGGGAGCAAAGGGTAGCCCCGCCGGATCAAGATCGAGGCTCTCGTCCGTGAGCGTCGAAGGCGCGGCCTCGTCTGACGCCGCGTCAGGCGCGAGGTGTTCGTCCCAGAAATCTGGGAGCGGAACCGCGGGGGCCGCTACGGGCTCCTCCACCACGGCCACGGAAGCTGCGGCCTCAGCCTGCGAGGGCTCGGGCAACACAACCGGGGTCACGGGTTCACCGACGGTGGCGGGCTCCGCCGAAGCCTCGGGTGCGGTCGGGGCGGCAGCGGGCACGGCCGGCACAGCCGGCGCCGCGGGCACAGCCGGCACCGCGGGTACGGCAGGCGCAGCCGGAGCTGGCTCCGGCCACGAGAACGGCCTGAGATCCTGCCCCGCGCCGAAGCCGGGGTCGCGGGCTGGCAGCTCCTCGCCCGCGAGGCGGAGGAAGTTCCCCTCCGTCGTCTTCCCGAGCCCCCACGGGTTCGCCTCGTACACGGGCTCGCCCCCGACGGCGCTCTGGTCCCCGGCGCCCGGTGCGGCGGGCTGCGCGGGCGGGGCAACGGGAGGTACGACGGGTGCGTGCGTCGACCGCGACAGCCGCGGCGGGGCGGCGGGCAGCCCGCCGGGAGCCGTAACTGCGGGAGCCACGGGGGCAACCGGGACGGCGGAAGCAACCGGGGCAACGCCAGCGGACTGAGCGGCCGCCGCGGACGCCTCCGGGGCAGCGAACGTGCGAGGCACGGGCGGCATCGTGAACTGCCCCTGCGTCGGAGTCGGTGCGGGCGCGCCCTCCGGCCGCAGCAGCGGGTACACCTGGCCATCGGGCCCGTACTCGACGAGCCCTGCGCCGGCCGCGTAGCGGCCCGGGCGCTGCCCCGCGGCGTAGCCGCGATCCTGAATGCGCGTCCCGAGGAGCGTCGCCCAGAGCGGCGCGATAACCGCGCCGAGCACCGTCATCCCGGCGCCCTCACCCTGCTCGGTGTTGATCCGATGGATCGCGATGATCGATGCGACGTAGGCGATGAGACTCAGGCCGGGCACGAGCATGAACACGGCGAGCCAACCGGGCAGCCCCCCGCGCTCGATGAGGCGCCACTGGTTCCACACCGGGATCCAGCCGTGAGCCGCGGGCAGCCCGATCAGTGGGAAGAGGCGAGCGAGCGACCACAGGTACCAGACATAGACCCCGATACCGACAATCGACCAGACACCAATAATGGCGATGATCGCCCCGCCGAACCCTGGGATCCCCGCATCGTTGGCCATATGTTCCTCACCTTACGCAGCAGACGTTTGCTATATCTAAGGTACCGTGGCTTGGCGGGTGCTGTGTACAGGGAGCGCGCGATCCACACGCGTTCAGAGCAGCTGAGTCGCAACCCACCAGACGCCCGCAACCGCGAGGGCCGACACCGCGACCCCGCCCACGAAGGCCGCGATCGCGAAGCGCCGGTTCAGTGCGGCGAGCGAGGGGAGGTCGGCGCGGTCGGCGAGTGGGATCTCGTAGCCGGTCGGAGCGACCCCGATCGTGCCGGGCGTTGGGGCCAGATCGCCGCCAGCGTCCCGGAGTTTCTCGGAGCGGCGGCCGTACATGACGGGCAGCCCGGCCCGCACGCCGGCTCTCGGCCGCGCTCCCTCCTCGGCCGGAGAGGGGGCGGCTGGCGCGCGGTGCCGCGTATCGATCGCGGGCTTAAACATCTGCGCGCGCAGCTCGGGCGAGAGCTCTTCGACGGGCTCAGGCACCGCCGCCCCGGGCTGCGGGCCGGCCACGCGCGGTCGCGCGGAGGCGTGGGCCGCTGGCCCGCCCGAGGAGCTTCCCGTGTCTACCGAGTCGCTCATGCTGCTGCCCCGGTCGCCGGCCGCGGAACGGGCCGCGTCGCGGTGACAGTCTCGTCGCCAGCGGTGTCACCCGCGCCACCCGAGATCGTCGAGTTCACGTGCCACGTTCGATCGCAAGCGAGCGTGTCAAGCACAATTACGGAGATGTTGTCGCGGCCCCCAGCGTCGTTGGCGCGGTGCACGAGCTCGGCGGCGACGGCATCGGCACGGCCGCCCATCGTGAGCACGGCCCGAAGCTCCTCGTCTGGGAGCTCCGTGGTGAGCCCGTCTGAGCAGATCAGCATGCGCGTGCCCGTCTCGACCGGGATGAGCCAGGAGTCTGCCGTGGAGTCTGCCGAGCCGAGCGCCCGGGTAATGATGTTTCGTGGCGGGAGTTGGGCGCCGGCGTCCGTCCGCCTGACCTCTTCGACGAGCGAGTGGTCGACGGTCACCTGCCGCAGCTCGGAGCCGCGGTGCAGGTACACGCGCGAGTCGCCGATGTTGAGTACGAGCCAGTGCAGCTCATCTTCGTGCAGCACAAGGATGGCCCCCGTGAGGGTGCAGCCCGCGCCCCGCTCACGCCCGGCGGCAACCTCCGCGACCGCGACCCGGGCCGCGTTGAGAGTTTCGCCGGCGAGCGCCACGTTCGCCGGCGCGCCCTCGGGAATGCCCGCCGCGAACGCCGCGAGCGCGGCCTGGCTCGCGAGGTCGCCCGCCTCGTGCCCGCCCATGCCATCGGCAATAAGGAAGCAGGGGGTGCTCGCGAGCACCGAATCCTCGTTCACCTGCCGCTTCCGCCCCACGTCCGTGAGCGCCGCGAAGTCGAGCTCAAGGCTGTTCATTGGCGACTTCTTTCGGTAGGGGTGTGGGATGAGGTTCGTCGGGGTCTCGGGATCGCTGCCGCGAAGGAGCCGAGCCCGAAGCGCGAGCGCAGCCTCCCCCAGAACCCTATCCGGGCCCTGTCTGCTCGCACATGCTCGGTGACCGTTGCCCAGAGCTGGTCGGCAGTCTCTTCAGAGATCCCTTCGCGAGCGTACACGGCCCTGTCGACCGTCGCGGCGATCCACTCCCCGTCTGGCACCGAGATAGCTGCGGAGGCAAGCGCCTCGATCGTACCGTGTCGGCTCTCGCCCCGCACGGGTGCGGCCGCCCGGCCTCTCGAGTCGGTGTGGTGGTCGAGGAGTTCGTGCCAGGCCCCGAGGGCCCGCGCCTCAGGCCGACGCTGCGACCTGCGCGAGCGCCTGCGCACGGCCTTCAGCAGTGGAATGAACAGCACCGCGAGCGCAACGAGCGCGAGGGCGAGGGCAGCGAGACCTATGGCGCGTACGAGCGGCCAGAGCGACACGTCCTGGGTCTTCTCAGGCTCGTCGTCGGCGCTACCGTCGTCATTCGCCGACCCGACGGGCGGGTCGCTCTCGCTCGCGTCGCGCTCCTCGGGGGTCGTCGGGAACTCGGGGAGCTGCTCGCCCTTCTGCAGCAGCAGCGGCGGTACCGCGATCTGCGGTGACGCGTCAATCGGCGCCCACACGTCGTCGGCGCCCCTCACTTCGACCCACGCGGCAACGTGCTTGCCCTCGCAGACGTCGGCGCAGGTTGGGGTGCCCGGCACGGGGTTGCCCGCGAGCCGCACCCCGACGACGACCCGGGAGTCGAAACCGAGCGCCCGCGCGACGAGGGCGGCGGCCGTCGCAAACTGCTCGTCGTCGCCGATCGCGGCAACGAGGTCGGCATCGCCCGCGCGCTCACCGGCGCCCTCCTGCTGCTCGATCAGCTGGGTGAAGAGCTGCTCAATGCGCGCCGCCGAGTGCCCGCCCGGGCTCGAGACGAAACCGGCGGGCGCGTCTGGCCCGAGTTCGGTCAGCCAGGCGCCCTCGCCGGGACCGTCGGTCAGGGAGTGGCTGAGGTATCCGCGGGCGCGGAGCCTGTCGATGGCGTCGGTGAGCCCGGCCCCCGTCGGCGAAACCGACTGCAGCTCGAGCCAGCGGAAGAGCTGCGGCAGCGTCTCACGGTCGACGAGCGGTTGCGCGCTCGCGGGTTTCTCGCCGACGCGCGCGTCGGGGGCGGCCGAGACGAGCGCGGTCACCTCGTCGCCCTCGGCGAGGCCTGCCCCGTCTGGCACAGCGACGGCGCCTCCAGTGTCGCGGTTGACGTAGAAGCTATCGGCGAGCTGTGCCGCCCGGGCGCCCCCGAACGTTGGCGGCTCCGCAAGCGGGCTCGCAAGCGGCACCCAGACGCCCGAGTAGCCAGGCCCAACACTCACGTGCAGCTCCGTTGGCTTCGCGACGGTGACGCCGCTCGGGAACCGGGTGAAGCGCCCCGAATTCGCGGGGTCGCCGACGAAGAAGTCGACGCCGTCGTACCCGTCGAGCACCGCGAGGCGTAGCCGGCTTGGCGTCGGCCCGTCTGTGCTGACGCTGAACAGCTCCGCCGACAGCGTGTCGTCACGCTTGAGCACGCGAAACTCGGCGAGCGGGCTCACCTGGTCACGCACGACGACCTCGGGGTCGATGCTGTCGCGCGGCACGGCGCGCGTATCGCCGGCGAACGCGGGGGCGGCCAGCACCGCGGCGGTGGTCGCGACACCGACAACGAGGATCCCGGCTGCGCCGCGGGCGAGACTGTTCCTTCGCACGGCGCCCCGGCCGGGCGATCCCGCCGTGTCGTCTGGTCGCCTGCCGCGCTTCAGCGCCGCACGCCGCTCTCGGCCCGCGGCCCAGCTCAGCCAGACGGCGACGATGCCGAGGGCCGCGATCCAAATCCCGAGTTCGCGCGGCGCCGGCACCGTGAGCGGGCCGAGCGCGAGGGGGGCGCTCACGGCGGAAGAGCCAAAGGTCGTGCCAAACACCGCAGGGGCCATGAGCGGCAGCGCGGCGATGACGGGCAGCTTCCCGCGCGCCCCAGCGAGCGCCGTCGAGACGGCAACGGCCGCAAACACGAGCACGAAGAAGGGCACGAGCACCGTCTGATAGGTGCCGACGGGGAGCGTCAGTGTAAGGAGCTGCTTCCAGCCGAGCGCGATAGCCGCGAGGGCGTCGCCGAGGCCGCGCAGCAGCCCCCACCCGCCCGCAGCGGAGTCTGAGCTGAGCGCCTGCGGGGTTGCGACGGGCACAAGCAATATCACGAGCGCGGCGATCAGCGCGGCGACCGTGAGCGCGCCCCAGCGCCACCGGTTTCCCGCAACGACGATCGCGTAGGCGCTGGCTGCGGCGACACCCGCGACGGGCCAGAGGCGCGGGGTCTCGTAGATCGGCCAGGCCGCGGCGACCGAGATGAGCGCGATAGCGAGAGCGAGCACGCCCGCGCTCACCGCCCCCGCGGAGCGCGCCCGGCGCCTGCGGGCGGGAGCGCCGGCCTGCGCCGTCACAGCTTGCTCCCGCGCAGCTGCAACTGCGGCAGGTCGGTGAGCGCGCCCGCCGTGTAGAAGACCGCGCTGTCGGCAAGCCGCACGGTGGGCTCGGCGAGCTCTTCGCAGCGCACGATGGCGACCGCGACGCCGCTCGGCAGCGCGAGGGTCGCGCGCCGCAGTCTCGCGATGTCGGGGACAGAGCCCGTGACGATCGTGACGACCGACAGCGAGCGGCGCGATTCGGCGAGGCTGCGGGCGAGCCACTCTATGGGCGCGGGCTCCTCCGGCGAGAGCAGTTCAGCCCACGCGTCGAGCAGCTGCTCGGGGGTGTGCGAGGGGAGCTCGCGCAGCCCACGGGTACCGGCGCGGCCACGCGCGACCGCGAAGTCAGCGCCCGCGGCGATGAAGCGCTCGCGCCCCTCGCGAACCGCCTGCAGCGACACGGAGGCAGCGACGCTCACCCCGAGCTCAAACTCGTCCTCGCCCGCGTACGAATCGAGGTCTGAGTCGAACAGCACGGCGGCGCGCGCCGTCTGCGACTCCTCGTACTGGCGCACCATGAGCGTGCCGCTCTTCGCGGTCGACTTCCAGTGGACGTGGCGCAGCGGGTCGCCCGGCAGGTACTCGCGCACCGCGTGGAACGAGAGGTCGGCGTCGGTGAGGCGGGAGCTCGCCGCCCCCTCGAGGTCGCGCACCATGCCGGCCGACCCCGGCGGGAGCGGCACCGTGCGCGGGTGAACGCGCACAACGTGGCGGTCGCGCCAGGTCACTTCACGGCGTAGCAGCCCAAGCGGATCCTGCCGCGCGAGCGTCAGCGGGCCGACCTCAATCACGCCTCGGGCGGGCGCCGGGACCGCGAGCGGCACCTCGACGCTTCCGTTGCCTGCGACGAACGGGATGGGCACCTCGCGAAGCGCGTTCCCGACGGGAAGTTCGGCGGTCGAGGGCAGCGCGGGCCTGCGGCTCGCGTTCTCGATCTCGAGCCGCACCTCGAACGCCGAACCGGCGACGACGCGCATCCTGTCGAGCGCGATGCGCACGAGGTACGCGCGGTTGCCGAGCAGGAAGGGAAGCGCGACGAGCAGCAGCAGGCCGAACAGGATCGCGACAAACCAGGCCTCAACCCAGCCGAACAGCGCGCCGAGGGCGGCGCCGATGAGCGCGGCGCCGAGCGCGAGCCAGCCCACCGGGGTGACGGTGTTCGTCGCGCGCGCGAGAACGCGGCGGAGCCGCTGCCGGGTTCGACGCCATGAGCGCCGAAGCCGTGACCTGCGCGTCGCGCGCAGCTCGGCCCCGGGCCCCTGCGCCCGCGTGGCAGTCTCCCCGTATCGGGTCGTGCCGTGGGTCTGGGTTCGGCTCCACCCGCCCCTGTCAGGAGCGCGGGAGGTGTCCACGCTCACGCGCCGCCGTTCTCCTGCGGCACGGGGATGTCGAGCAGAATGCGCCCAACAACGTCCTCCGCCGAGACCCCGTCGAACTCGGCCTCGGGCTCGAGCACAAGGCGGTGGGCGAGTGCGACGAGCGCGAGGTCGCGCACGTCGTCGGGTGTCACGAAGTGCCTGCCGTGCGCGGCTGCCCACGCCGACGCGAGGCGCACGAGCGCGATCGTGCCGCGCACGCTCGCACCGAGGCGCACCTCGCTTGCCCGGCGCGTCGCTTCCACGATGCGCACTGCGTAGTCAGCGACGACGGGGCCGACGTGCACGCGACGAACGAACTGCTGCGCCTGCGTCACCATCGCCGTCGTCACGACGGGGCGGATCTCCTCGCGTTCAGCCCGCGACCCCTGAAGAATGCGCATCATCGCCGCGTCATCGGGGTAGCCGATCGACGTCTTGATCGCGAAGCGGTCGAGCTGCGCCTCGGGGAGGCGGTACGTGCCGGCCTGCTCGACCGGGTTCTGCGTGGCGATGACAATGAAGGGGGTGCCGACCTCGTGGGTGTGGCCGTCGACGGTCACCTGGCCCTCTTCCATCACCTCGAGGAGGGCCGACTGGGTCTTCGGGCTCGCCCGGTTGATCTCGTCGGCCAAGACGACGTTTGCGAAGATGGGGCCGGCGTGGAACTCAAACGTGCCGGCTCGCTGATCGAACACCGAGACGCCGGTGACGTCGCCGGGCAGCAGGTCTGGGGTGAACTGGATGCGGGCCGATGTCCCCTGAATCACCTGGCCGAGAGCGCGCGAGAGCGCGGTCTTGCCCGTGCCCGGCACGTCCTCGAGCAGCACGTGGCCGCCAGCGAGCACGCTTGCGAGCACGAGCTCGACGACGCGGCGCTTGCCGTGGATCGCCTGCTCGATCGAGTCGGCGCACGCTTCGAATACCTGGGCGACCCACTGCGCCTGCTCTGGCGTGAGGGTCTCTGAGGCGCTGGGGCGCTGGGGTGAGGTCTCGCTGCTCATGGGTTCCTTCGAATCGGTGTGCTGGCCAGGGGCCGCCTCGCAGCCCGCGAGGTGCTGCTACGGCGTGCCACAGACCACTCCAGTGAACGTTACCGGGTTCCACTGCGCATTCGGCCACGCAACCTCGATGTCGCTGCCGACGGCGGTGTAGGTCGGAGCACCCGGCCCCGTTCCCTCGAGCTGGAAGCTGTCGGCGGGGTCGCCGGTGGCCGGCACACACTGAGCGACGAGCGATATCCTCACGCCCGTCGGCCCGCCGTCTCGCGGCGCGACCGGCACCTCGGGCGAGCACCTCGGTGCGGCTGGGTCACCGACGCACTGCTTCACGGTGAGGGTGCCCCCGACGGGGGCGGTGAGCAGCGTGTCGGTGTTGCCGTTGCTGAAGACGAGTCGGGCCGAGGGCACCTTGCCGCCGAACACCGGCTGCGCGGCGATGCCCGTGTACTCCCGCACCCTGTCGGCGCCCGACGCATCGGGGGCCACGACGTAACCCTGCTGCACCGTGGGGGCCTCGGGCACGCCTCCCACCCAGACGGGCGCGAGCTGCACGGTTGTCGTGCCGGAGTCGCTCGTCGCACACATGACCCCCGTGTACGTCGCGAAGCGTGTGAGCCCACCGAACTGGGGCGAGCTCTGCGAGCACCGCGCTTTGCCTGCGCCCTCGCGCGCGAGGCCGAACGTGTACTCCACGTTCGATGCGTAGTTCGCGCCCCACTCGTCATACACGATCGTTGCGGAGCCATCGCCCGCCGCGTCGGGCACGATGCGGCTCGCGGCCGCGATGGGCGCGGCCCCCACGGTGACAGTGGCCGTGCCTGCGCCGCCCTGCGCGGAGCCGGAGTAGCCGGGCGGAATGTCTGCGTCTTCGGGGATGACAGTGACGGTGTGTGAGCCCGGGCTCACCTGGTGCACGCTTCGCCTGCCGACCTCGACGGCGGAGTGCTCACCGACGGTGAGCAGGAACCGCCTTGCCGAATCGGCCCCGGAAACGCGCACCTCGACGCGCCCCTGCGTTGTAGAGGTGTTCGTGCTGTCTTTCACTGCCGTCGCCTCGACCTTCGGGGCCGAGGGTGGCGTGTACGCCCACGTGGCCGCGCCATTCGCAGTGCGATCTGAGGCGCCGACGCCGTTCACCGCACGAGCGTAGTAGGTCTGCTGGTTCGCCTTACCCGGGGTGAGCCCCGAGACCGTGCAGCTGGCAGTGCCGCCAGCGACCGAGCAGGTGCCAACCGCCGCGCCGCCGCTGGTGACGAGCTCGACGCCCGTGACGGCGGGGTGCGCCGCCTGCGGGTTGAGGGCGACCGCGAGACTCACGCTGTCGCCCGTCGCGCCCGTCGGGGTCACGCTCACCGGGGCACGCGGCACGCCCTGGGCGTCGAGCTCAACGCTGCCCTCGCCGACCCTGCCCTGCGCATCGCGCACGGTGAAGCCGACGGTGCAGCGCCCGCCCGGCCCGCGGGAGTCAGCCCACGACACCGAGATGCCGCGGTCGCCCGCGCGCCGCACGGTGCCGACGGAGCAGCCCGCGGAGTTCACGGTGTCGAGCTTCAGGCCGCCGCCCTGCTTCCCAGCGAAGGGGTCGTACTCGCCCGGCTGGCCAATGACGTCTGTCGCGCAGTTCCCGCCGACCGTGCAGCGCAGGTCGACGGTCGCGCCCCGCGGGGTGTCGCGGGGCACCTGGCCGACGCGCAGCACGAGCGGCGCGCGCGATTCACCCGCGCCGCTCACCGTCACCGTGAGGTTCTCCTGGCTGCCCGGCGCGGCGTCAGCCCAGGCCTCGACCGAGACGGCCGCGCCCGAGGCGCTGACCGTGAACTTTGAGCCGCCGCCCGAGACCGAGAACTTCAGCTTCGAAACGTCGCCCGCGCGGTTACCCTCCCACCGCACCATGTCGGCAAGGTTGATCCGCTCGGCGTCACCCGGCGCGATCGTGCGGGTCAACGATTCGAGCTTCACGACGGGGTCGCGAGGCACAATCGTGACGGGGATCGGAAGCGCCGTCCAGGTCGTCTGGCCCGCCAAACGCACGTCAATCACGCAGACGTCAGACCAGGGGGCCTCGGCGCCCGCGGAGTAACGCAGCGCCCCTGGGGAGATCGCCTGGCAGCTCGCCCCAGAGCGCCCAACCGAGAAGGAGCCCTGACGAAGCTCGACGGTATCGTTCGCCCCCACGTCGACGAGTGACGCGACGGTCGCGTCGGCCGTCTTGTTCTCGTCGACGGTGATGGGCTGCACGCCCGGCCGAAGCGTCAGCCTGAGTTCGTCGAGTGGCGGCACGATCAAGAACCCGTAGCTCGCTACCTGCTTTCCAGCCGCATCGGCGCCGCTGAGCTTAAAGGCCACGAGGTCGCCCTCGGGTTTGTAGGCGCCGACGATCCGGTTGCCCTTCACGGTGTAGCCGGGCTGGCCGCCCTCCCAGAGCGTGAGCTTCAGCGCAGACACGTCGCCGGCGGCCCAGCGCACCCTGTCGGTCACGACGTCGACGCCACCCCGCGCGAGGTTGTGGCGGTCGCGCACGCTGAGAATCGTGTCGGTCACGGTGGGCGCTTGCGAGCCAACCCTGTCAGACGTCTGCACCAGGATGAGCCCATCAGCGGTGCTCGACGAGGCACCCGACTTCACCGTGTAGCGGTACGACACGGTGCCCGGCTCAGCGCCGGCGGTCACAGAGACCCGCCCCTGGGCGAGGTCTGACAGGTCAATCCTTGCGGCCGCGCGAGCATACTCGGGGTGCTTTGCCCCTCCGGGCAGGTTGGGCTCGACGGAGAGAATCTCGAGCTTGCCGCCTGCCGGGTCGACGTCGTTGTCGAGCGGCGAGACGACCACAGGCGTCTGCGACCCGAGAACGACGCGCACATAGTCGCTCGAGACGACGGGGGCGCCAGTCTCCTGCTGCTCCGCGACGATGACGCGCAGCTTCGCCTCCCCCGTGCCCCCGCGCCCGTCGTGGACGGAGTAGGTGACGGTGTGCAGGCCTGGCTCAGCGTCACCGCTCACCGTCACGGCGATGCCGTTACCCGTCGGGGTGATGGCCGCCGCGACGTGCGAATCATCGCCCTGAGTGACGCCTGACAGGCGCACTCGGTCGCCGTCGGGGTCGACACCCGAGAGCGGAACCCGCACCTCGGCGACGGCGCCCGGCGCGACCCGCGTGGTGAGCTCGCGCGGCTGCGGGTCGGAGTTCGCGCCCTGCGGAATCACCCGCACCGTCACCGAGCCGGTGTCGCTCGCCTCGGGGGAGGAGGCACCGTAGGTCGTGTAGCGAAGCTCGTACGTGCCTGCCTTCTGCGGCGCGAGGTAGCGCAGCACGCTCCCCGAGGCGAAGGCGAGCTCGCCCTTCGCGCCCGACCCGGTGATCTCGGGGTGCAGCACGAGCCGCTCCCCCGGGGCCGAGATGTCATTGTCGAGCACGCGGATGTCGACGACGTCGCCCGCGCGCACGGTCGCGGTGTCGGCGACGGCGACGGCGCCCGCGAGGCCCGACTCGGGCACCTGGAACACGGTGAGGCGCCCCGTCGCGCGCGCGGTGCCCTCCGTGACGACGACGTCAGCCGCGCCGATGCGGCCCGCAGCGCCGTCTTCAGTGCTGCCCGCGACGCGCACCTTGGAGTGGTCAATGACCTCCGCGCGCAGCTGCCCGTCGGTGACCGTGGCGCTTGCGACTGCGAGTGAGCGCGACTGAGCGCCCGCGATCGCGTCGAGCACCTCGACGGTGGAGTCGGCGAAGGGCCGCACAAACGCGCGCAGCGGGGGCAGCGCGAGGGGGGCGCTCCCCTCGGTTGCTGTGACGCGCACGATACCGGTGAGCTCAGCGCCCGTTCCAGTGTCGGTGATCCCGACCGAGAGGAGCGCTTGCCCGGGGCTCGTCGCGGTGACCTCGACGGTCCCGTCGGCCGGCTTCGCGGTGGCGCGCACGCGGTCGCTGCCGCTCAACACATTGACATCGCGCAGCACGAACGAGCCTGAGCCGCCCGACACGCGATCGAGCACGTCCACGGCCGCCGTCGGGCCGACCTGCACCGTCACAGCCGTGCCGAGGAACTGGGCGAGGGCGCCGGGCTGGATCGCGACCTGCAGGTCGCGGTGCGCCTCCGCACCCCGCGCATCCCGCACCGTGATGCGCAGCATGAGCTCGGACGCCCCGGCGTTCGGGTCGAGGTGCTTCACCGCGAGGCGGCCGTCGGCGGTGATCATCGCCCGCGCGGGGTCTTCGGGCCGCAGCAGCTCAACGCCCGCGAGCAGCATCGGGTCACCCTCGGGGTCAACCCACCCCTCAAGCACCGGGTGCACGAGCGTGCCGCCGGGCGCGAGATCTGGCACGCCCCACTCGCGCTGGCAGCCCGCGACCGGGCACCACTCCGGCGCCGTGTTCACGTCGCCGCTCACGGCCGTGAGGGTGACTGTCGCGGGCTCGGACTCGAGCGCGCCGTCGGTGATGCGGTAGCTGAATGTTGCCGACCCAGTCGCGCCCCTCGCCGGCCGCACCGAGAGCGACTGCGCGTCGGGCAGTAGCTCGATCGTGCCGAACTCCGCCGGGATGGGCGACTCGCCGAGCGACTCAGGCACGATGGTGAGCACGTCGCGCTTGTTCGCGTCGTAGTCGTTCAGCAGCACCTGCAGCTGTGTCGGCTCGCCCGCGCGCACGCCGAACGCGTCGTCCTGTGCGACGGGCGGCACCTGTTCGGTCACCTCGTCGACGACGACGGTGCCCCTGTCTTCCTTCGGCGGGTCCGAGATTGTCCACTGGGCGAGCGGAATCAGCCGCCCGTCAGGCAGCGTCCAGAGCATGCCGCTGCGGGTCTCGCCGAGCACGGTGCGCTCGCCGTTCGTGAAAAACGTGGGTTCGGGATCACCAACGGTGCCGGCCGCCTCGTCGTACTGCAGGTCGGAGAGCGCGCTTCCCGCCCCGGCGTCGCTTCGCCAGAGCTGGCCCCGCGTCTGGTCGACCCAGGCCGCGACGCGCACACCGTCGGCCACGCTCGGCCGGGCGGGTGCGCCCGAGCTCTCCGCGATCCGCTTCGGCTCACCCGACGCTGGGACACGCCAGAGGCCCGCCGTGTCGGCGATGAGCGCCGCGGTGCCGCCGCCGGCCCCCGGCCCGTCGCCCTCGCCACTCCACTGCAGGCGGGCTGCGCCGACCGCATCGATGCGCTGGGGCTTCTCACCCGCGCGGAAGACGCGGCCCGTCGAGGGGTCGAGCAGCACCCAGTCGCCCGATACGAGGGCTAGCTCGGGCTGCTCGATCCCGGTTGCGGCGCGTGGCAGCGGGTCTCCGACGCCGAGGAAGCGCTCTGCGCGGATGTCGTACTGCCAGAGCGTGTCGCTGCTCGCGGAGTACAGCGCGACCCTGCCCTTCGCGTCGAGCGCGACGGCGTCGGTCAAGAATTCGAGCGCGGAGCCGTCTTGGCCGGCCTTCGCGCGGTCGCCCGCGTTGGGGGCGGCGTTGCTGCTGTCGCCGGCGCCGCTCTCGCCGCTGCCAGCCCCGTCGGGCGCACGGGGGTCGAGCTGTTTCAGCGCCTCGACGCTCGTCCCGACGTACACGCGGCCGGACTCGGTGCGCACCAGCAAGTACTCCCCCGCTCCGAGCACATCGCGCGCGCCGTCCGGGAGAACACTCGCCGCTGCGTCTGCGAGCGCGGCGTTCGTCGCGGCGGTGCCGTCGGCCGCCCCTGCTTCAGCGGAGGCGGTGCCGCCGTCTTCCTGCGCGATGTCATCACCGGCACCCTTCGCTGCTGCGTCGTCAGACAGGTCTTGCGGGCTCGCGGCGTCCACCCGCCAGGCCTGCCCATTGCCGTGGCTCAGCACGAGGCTGTCTGCGCCACGCTGCACGACGCCGCTCGGCTCGGCGACCTTCCGAACCGTGTCGATCTCGCCGGTCTCGGTATTCACGCGCGCGTACTGGCCCGCGTCGCGGGTGACCCAGACGCTCGGCTCGGCCCGCGGCGTCTCACGCGAGTCGAACCCGCTCGACACGACAGCCACCGTCGCGATGACCGCGACGGCTGCGGCGCCCGCGATCCACCCGCGCACGCGCTGTGAGCCCGCCGCCCGTTTGGGCGCGGACCGCCGGCTCATAGCCCGCCGCCGAGCGCGGCCCACAGCACGGCACCGGCGACCGCGATTACAGCGACGCCGATGCCTGCGCCAATCAGGCCCGCCTTCAGCGGCGACAGCGGCGCGCGGTCGTGCACGACGCCGTCACGGTCGGTGCCGCGACCCGCTTCCAACTGCTGGGCGCGCTTTGCCGCCCGCTGCTCCGCGCGCGACGCGTGGCCGACGGTACTCACGACGGGGCCGCGCGTGCCGACCGGGATCGTTTCAACGCGCGGCAGCCAGGCCTCTGCCACGACCTCGAGCGGTGTGACCTCGTAGCCGTAGTGCCGCTGGAGCTCTTGGAGCGCCTCACCGAGCTCTCGCATCGAGGTGAACCGCGCAGCCGGGTCACGCTTCAGCGCCCGAGACATCACGCCGTCGAACGGCGCGTAGCCCTGCGCCCCCGGCACCGGCTGGTACACGGCCTTCGAGATTCGGTCAGCAAGCTTCGACCGGGTGTTCAGCCCGCGATCGGGGAGCTCGAACGGTGACCGACCCGCCGCGAATGTGTACAGGGTTGCGCCGAGCGACCAAATCTCGGTGGCGACCGAGCCGCTCACCTTGAGGCTCAGCACCTCGGGCGCCGACCACGGAATCGACATCGCGACCTCGGCCTCTTCGGGCTGGCCGCGCTTAGTGACGTAGGCGATACCGAAGTCGGCGAGCACGGGCTTGCCGAGCGTCGTGAGCAGCACGTTCGACGGCTTGATATCGCGGTGCAGCACGCCGGCCCGGTGCGCGGTCTCGAGCGCGCCCGCGATCCTGACGCCCGCGTCGAGCACTTCCGCGAGCTGCGCGGGCTTACCCTTCGTCAGCGCGCCCATCGATGCAGGGCAGTACTCCATCGCGATGTAGGGCGACCCGTCGAGCGAAATGCTCGCCTGGTAAATCGTCACGACCGACGGGTGGCTTGAGAGCCTGGCCATCACGTCGGCCTCGCTCTCGAACACCTCTCGCAGCCGTTGCGCGTTCGGAGCGCCCTCACCGGCGTCGAGTACCTTCACCGCAACGACGCGACGCGGCATGTCTTGTTCGTAGAGATGCACCTGCGCGAATCCACCGGAACCGAGTGGGCGCACGTACGAGAACCCCGGGATGCCGGGCGGTCTCAGCTGGGGCTCAGCCATCTCGCTACTCCACCGAGCGTGCCTGCGCACGGACGGGGAATTCGGCTACAAACATACAGCTATCTTACGCAGTGGAAGATGGAGACGCGCCCGGAGCGCACCGGTTGTGAATAAGTTAAGCCGGCCTCACGCGGCCCCGCTCGGCGCAGCGCCGACGTGCCACCTCCCACGTAACGGAAACGGCCCCTCCACCGAAGTGGAGGGGCCGTCTCGCTGAAGCGTTACGCCTCGTTTCGAACCTTAGAGGCCCGAAACGTCGAGCGGAATGCCAGGACCGAAGGTGGTCGAGACAGCGCCCTTGATGACGTACTTGCCCTTTGCCGAAGCCGGCTTGAGACGAACGATCTCGTCGAGAACCGACGAAATGTTGTCGTTGAGCTGCTCCTGCGAGAACGACGCCTTGCCGACGATGAAGTGCACGTTAGCGTGCTTGTCGACGCGGAACTCGATCTTGCCGCCCTTGATGTCGGTGACAGCCTTAGCGGTGTCCATCGTGACGGTGCCGGTCTTGGGGTTCGGCATCAGACCGCGCGGGCCGAGAACCTTACCGAGACGACCGACCTTGCCCATGAGCTCGGGGGTCGCGACAGCCGAATCGAAGTCGGTGTAGCCAGCGGCCACCTTCTCGATGAGCTCGTCGCCGCCGACCTCGTCTGCGCCAGCGGCGAGAGCAGCCTCAGCTGCCGGGCCGTTTGCGAACACGATGACGCGTGCGGTCTTGCCGGTGCCGTGGGGAAGGTTCACGGTACCGCGAACCATCTGATCGGCCTTACGGGGGTCGACGCCGAGACGAACAGCAACCTCAACGGTCGCGTCGGTCTTTGCCGAACCGGTCTCCTTCGCGAGGGCAACTGCCTCAGCGGGAGTGTAGAACTTGTCTGCCTGAATCTTTGCGGCAGCGGCGCGGTACGCCTTCGACTTCTGTGCCATGTTCGTACCCTTACTCGACCGTGATGCCCATGGAGCGAGCGGTGCCCGCGATGATCTTCGCTGCTGCGTCGATGTCGTTCGCGTTCAGGTCGGCGCGCTTCTGCTCGGCGATCTGGCGAACCTGCTCAGCAGTAACCTTCGCAACCTTGACGGTGTGCGGGGTGCCCGAGCCCTTCTGTACGCCAGCAGCCTTCTTGAGGAGCTCCGCCGCCGGCGGGGTCTTCAGGATGAAGGTGAACGAGCGATCCTCGTAGACAGTGATCTCAACGGGGACCACGTTGCCGCGCTGGGATTCCGTCGCAGCGTTGTACGCCTTGCAGAACTCCATGATGTTGACGCCGTGCTGACCCAGGGCGGGGCCCACGGGGGGTGCCGGGTTGGCGGCGCCGGCTGCGATCTGAAGCTTAATCAGACCGGTAACCTTCTTGGCTTTTGCCATGATTGTTTCCTTTCGCCGAACGAGCGCGGTCGCGCCCGTTCTCCCGCCTCGCCGGCCGTTCCGGCGCGCGGTGTTGTTGCAGCCGCGACAATTCGCGGACACAAACCTCAATAGTTTAGCGGATTGGGCGCGATCCCGCACCTCGGGCTCGAGGCGGCGTGGAGAGGATCGAAAACGCGCTGCGTTTTCATCGTGGAGCCGCCTATCGGATTTGAACCGATGACCTGTTCTTTACAAGGACGCAACTTGCCCCGATACCGCCGCCGAGCTGCTTGAGCTTTGGGCGGTGACCGCATCATGAGCACACGCAAGGTTCACTTCGGGTGGATGTTCAACGCTGAGGAAGATCAGTACAACAAAGGCGGGCAGGAGCCCATCGAACTTCCCGGGTCGCGGGCCGGGTGCGGAGCTGGGCGAGGTGGCACGGTCATGCTGTCCTTCGACCATGACGCGATCACTTGCGCGCGGTGCCGTTCGCAGCTCGAAGCCGTGCGGCGGGAACGCGACGCACGACGCCGCGCAGTGTGGCCGAAGCGTCAACCCAACATTGACGCCGATTCGCCACACGCGACGGGCGCGCTATGAGCGTTGAGACGGGCGAGTTTCTGGCGATGGTGCGGCGGATGCTGCGCGCCGCCGGGCGTCGCGTCGCTGAGGCTGACGAGGTGGAACTATCCGACCTCGCGGCCCTCCGTAATGACGTGGATGAAGTGATCGCTACCGCCGTCACGTCGTGGCGATCACAGGGCCGAAGCTGGGCCACGATTGGCGAAGCGCTGGGCATATCGAAGCAAGGCGCGCAACAGAGATACGGGCGGACGCCCGAGAACGAGGGAACAAATTGACCGAACAGCCGACGCTCTGGGATGACACCGAGGCACTGCTGCAAACATGGCGACACTGGCAGGTAGCGCAAGGGCTTTCCGATCGCACCTACACCGAGCGTGACGCAGTGATGCGCCACCTGTTCGAGTTCACGAAGGCGACACCGCGCACGCTCGCGCCATTCCACATCATCATGTACTGCGGTCGGCCCGATCTGTCCGACGCGAGCCGGGCGAGCTACCACGCGACGATCCGGGCGTTCTGCGCGTGGATGATCCGTGCCCGCGTGCGTGAGGATGATCCGACCTCGGAGACGCCGCGACCGAAGCGGCCACGCACGAAGCCGCGCCCGCTCAGCTTCGAGGCCGTGCGCGCCGTTTACGCTGCGGCCAACCGTGAGCGCACACGGGCCTACATTCTCCTCGCGGTGCTCTCGGGGATGCGCATTCACGAGGTCGCGAAGATTCGCGGTGAAGATATTGACCTTGACCGGGGAACGCTCGTGATCGAAGGCAAGGGCGGCGTTATCGAGATAGTGCCGCTGCACGACGACCTGCGCGCCCTCGCGCTACGGATGCCTCGGGCCGGGTACTGGTTCCCGGCGTATACCGTCGAGGGGTGTGTCGGGCGCAAGGCGATCTACACGGCGATCAAAGGCGCGATGCGGCGAGCCGGATACGGGCACGCAAAACCGCACATGCTGCGCCACTCCTACGGCACCGAACTACTCGGGGCAGGGGCAGACCTGCGCGTCGTTCAGGAGTTGATGCGTCACGCTGACGTGAGCACAACCCAGCTCTACACCGATATTCACTGGTCGGCCAAGGTAGCGGCGGTTAGCGCTCTATCGCTCGGCCTCGCAGCATAGTTAGGATCAAGCCATGACACAGCAAACCCAAACCCCCGCTACGCGGCTCGTGCCCGCTGCGCAGTCCGCGTTTAACTGGCTGCTCTGGGGTGGCCTCGCCCTTCTCGGCGTCTCCCTACTCGTCGTCGTGCTCTGCTTCGGTACAGGTGACCCGGGCGGGCTGGTCTTTGCAGCCGTGCTGCTGCTCACTTGCACGCCATTGCTCGCAGCGGCGGGCATCGTCGCGGGGCTCGGTAAGCGAACCGAGTAGCGCCCTCATTGTAGAAACCCCTGTAGCCGGCACCGCGCCGGCTACAGGGGTTTCTACAATCTAGTCCGCCGTCGGGTTCGCGAGCGCGAGCCCGGTCACGCCGAGGAGCGCGCCCGCAAGCGCGAGGAGCGCCGCGGCCTGCGCGTCGGTGGTGAGTCCGTACACGGTAGCGACGGGCACGAGCGCCGCCGCGACGCCGTACAGCCACCTACGGAGCTTGAGCGTAAAGACACTCCCGCGACGGCTGCGGTCGCGTCTGAGGGGCTTGGGGGTCGTCATGACGGATCTCCTGATTCGTAGATGTGTCGGATGGACTCGGGCGGTTCGGGCGGGGGCGAGCCGAGGCCGCGATAGATGTGGTCGATCAGTGTGCGGGTGTAGCGCCACAACTGCACGTTGTGGGCCTCAGCACGGAGCATCCGCCGCATCGTCCACACCCACGCCGTCACGACCGCGGCAATGAGCGCAGCGCCGAGCGCGGCGGCGGCGGCGACCGCCGCCACGATCAGCGGGGTGAGGTCGGTCATGCCTGAGGAATCTTCGCGAGTTCAGCGTCGGGCACGAGGCCCACGGGAATCTTGTTGCCGCTCGCGGCCTCGACAGCGCGGCGGGCCGTCCACTCAGGCGACGGCACAAGGCGGCGCTTGCCCGCTGCGGTGAGCTGGTACACCTTGCCGTTGGTGCCGTCCTTCTTGCCTGCGATGAACTGTGGTTCCATTTCTTCATCCTCCTGGGGGATCGGTTTGGGTTTCGGTTTGGGCTTGGGTGCTGGGGCTGGTGTGGCCGTGATGTACGGGAGCGGGTCTACCCACTGCCCGCCGATCTGGAGCATCGCGTGAAGGTGCGCGCCGGTACTCATTCCGGTTGAGCCGACATACCCGACGATCTGGCCTGCGCTCACGTGGTCGCCGGGGCGGAGCTTCGTGGGGCTCTGCATGTGGAGGAACATCGTTGAGTACTGGGCAGATCCGATCTTGATCGCGTTGCCGCCGCCTGCGTAGTCCCATCCGGCGAACGTGACTCGGCCCGAGTGCATCGCCCGGATCGGGGTTCCTGCCTTCGCGGCGTAGTCGGTGCCGTTGTGGAGCATCGCGGGCACCCATACGCCGTTCTCGGTGAACGCCGGACGCCAGCCGAACCGTGCCGTGACAGGCGCGCCGGGTACGGGGTGGAGGAGCTTGATTGCCATTAGACGGCCCGCTTCACAATGCGCCAAGTGATGCTAAGGGGCTGCGTCACGTTCGATGCAAACGCCAGGTGGCGCACGGTGATCTGGGTCTTGTCGGTGTAGCGAGTGATGCTCGCGAGCGAGGCCGCTGAGAACCCGGTGCCGGATCCCTCGTCTTGCGTGACCATGAGCGTTTCGGTTGGGGCCAGAACGGTCGGCAAGTCCCAAGTGATTGTGCGGCCAAAGAACGGCGTTTGCGAGGTCGCCCATGCGCCCGCGATAACGGATACTCGGCCTTCGTGGAGTCGCCACGCGCCGTCTGGGCCGACAGACCACAGGCGTTCGCCGTTGTCGGTGTCTTGCCACATTGCGCCGGGCGGGGGCGGCACGAGGGCCATGCGCTTTGCTGAGGTGTCGGCGAAGTACTTGAGCGTGTTCGATACGGAGTCTTGGCCGAGGTTCAAAAGCGCGGACATCGTGACCGCATCGTCTGCCTCGGTGTACTTGTATATGCCCTTGTTGTCGTATGCCATGTCGGGAGCCTTTCTAGGTGGTGATGTCGCGGAGGCTGATCGTCATTTCGCCAGCTGGGAACTTGTGGGTGAGCGCGCGAACGGTGCCGTAGTGGAAGTACGGGAACGTTTCGCCGTGTGCTTCGCGCTCGCCCATGTACGTTGCGAGTCGGTGCCCGGGGCGCACCGGGAGGAGTGTGAGTGCTTCGGCGGTGCCGGACTTGCCCCGGGTCTGCGCGCGCTCGACGAAGGCGCGGGCGGCGCCGGGCATCGTCTTAATCCCGGGCCGGGTTTCGTGGGCGATGCGGGTTGCCCAAGGCGCATACGAGTCGTAGCGCTGCGCCGTGTTCAGCGGGTCGGCGTCGGTGTACTCGATTACTGCGCCGTCGTAGAAGTCCCCGGCGCGGTCGTCGTCGTATTCGTGCTTAATGAGATTGAGCTCAGGGTCAAGCTGCACGGGTGCAGGTGACGGGGTGCGCGGCTCAAGCCGGTAGCGGCCTGCCTCGTCGGCGTACAACGCCCAGTCCACAACCTCAAGAATCGGGTGTAGGAACTCCCACGCGGTCATGCCGGGCTCCCACTCTTGCCCGCTCGCGATGCGCACGTCTTGGCCGGGCGCGAGTTCGATCACCTGCGCGAACGCTGCGACGACCGCTAGCTCGTTGAGCATCCACGCCACGAGGTCACGCATGTACACGAACGGGTTGACCCACACCGCCGGGTACGTGCGCCGGAAGTCGTGCAGCCGTACCTCTTCGGAGGCGAGCGTGAGCGTCGTGGTGCCCGTCTCAGGGTTCGGGTGGTACTTACGGATGCGAAGCTGCACGAACATCGTGTCAGTCGGCGGGATCAGGTAGGAGCCGCCCGGCACGCGCAGCGCTCGAGTAATCTCGTGGACTCCCACGCGCGGCGCGAATGCCTGCGTGACGCGCTTCGTTTTGCCGCCCCACTTGGCCGTAGCGCTCGATAGTGGTTCGATCCGTTCGCCCGGGTTCCACGGCCTCCCAAACTCGTCAGTGACCGCGCCGGGCCTGCCCTTCCAACGGGTCGTTGCGCGCTTCACGCTGCCGCCCACTTTCGCGGTGAGCGCTGCTAGCGCGAAGCTCTCGCGGTACTGTGTCGAGAGTTCGAGGGCGAGCACGTCGGCCTGTAGCTGTCCGAGCTTGAGGTCGCCGCCAGGGCGTGCGAGCGCGGCGAGCACGTCGTCACCGACCACGATGTCGCCCTGGATGCGCGGTGACCATTCTTCATCCATCGCGAGGGTGAGCGTCACCGGCTCGCCGAGTGGGATACGGCGGATGCGATCGACCACGCGCACGCGGTTCTCTCGAATCGGGATCATGCGGTGACCTCAAGTACTTCGACGGTGACGAACCACACGCTCGCCGTTTCCGGGTCGAGGGCGCGCTCGATGTTCCCGATCACGGCGTACTGCATCGACGCTGTGTCGCGCCCGTCCTCGGTGATCGTGATGATGCCCGGGCGGGCGTGCATGTCCTCGCACCGCTTCGATTCGTGCTCGTCCTCGAACAGGAGCGCGACCGTGACGCGGCGTGAGCCCGCTGGGCGGAGCGTGAGGGCGTTCTTCCCGGACTGCAGCGTGTGGACTTGCGTGTTCGATTCCCGGGTGCTGCGGTAGTTCATCCACAGGGTCGGGTGGAGCGTCGTGGTGCCGTCGGTAATGGTGGTCACGGTACGGGCTTCCCTTCGGGTGTCCGAGCGACGACGGTAACGGTCGCGGTTCGGGGCTGGCTAACGAACGCGTTGAGCGCGGCGCGGGCGGCGTACAGATCGACGTATGCGCCGATGCGTGCGGTTCGGGAGCGGCTTGCGAGGGCGTTGAGTGATTGAGACGCGGCGGAGGTGTCAGCCTTTGCTTTGATCGTCGTGGTGCGATCCTTCGCGGCGGTGTCGAGCGCTTTGCCGGTCGCGGCCGCGTTCGTATCGGCCTCGATGGTCGTCTCACGGTCTTGCGCAGCTTCGCCGAGTGCGGCGCTCGCGGCGTCGGTGTCGGGTACGGCGGTGACGGTCGCGCCGAGCTCGGTGCCGTTGAGGATTTCTTGCCCGCCACCGACTGCGGCTTGGATTTGCTCCACGAACTGCGCGCTCATGCCGCTGTCAAGGATCGCCTGGAGCATTGGCGCGAAGTCGAGCCCTTGGTCAAGGATTGCTTGGGTCTCGTCGGCGGAGAGCTTGAACTCTTGTGCGAGGAGCTGCACGTTTCCGTTGAAGTTTGAGGTGGCGGCGGCGCGCTCGGCCATACCGGCGATGTACGCGCTCGGGTCTGCCGCTTCGGTTTCCTTGTCGATGTACTGCTGCCAGGAGGCTACGCCCGCGTCCAGCTCAGACTGGAGGGAGCTGGACGCGGCACTGCGGGCTTGCGCGGCGTCGGCGGCGGCTTTGTCTGCGGCGGCGAGCTCGGCGGTGACTTCTGCCGAGAGTTTCGTCAGCTCGATAGCTTCCTCGGTGACGTTGCCCTGCGCTTTGAGCTTCTCGATAAGTGTCTCGCGCTGGCGAATCTCGGACTTGATGTCCTCCCGCTCGGTTGACTTCTGGGCGCTGCGGCGCTTGCTTTCCAACGCTTCGATCTGGTCGCCGAGTCGTTCGATAGATCGGGTTGCGGCGTCGGCGTCCATCCCGGACAGTCCGAGCGCAAGGTCTTTTACGGAGAGCCCGAACTTGTCGGCCTGCTCGGCTGCGACCTCGAACGCGGTTTTGGCGTCGTCCTGCCAGACCTCAAACCATTCCTTCGAGTCCTCGACTGCGAGGCCCCACTCTTTGACCTTGTCGGCCCAGCTAATTTTCGACAGGTCGCCGTCTACAGCGTCAATCTCGGCGGCGAGCTCGGCGGCGCGCTCTTTGGCCTGGTTGACGGCCTCGGCGAGCTCGGTGCCCTTTGCAACGGCGACGCCGATACCGATAGCGAGCGCTGAGCCGAGCACCGCACCCATTGGCCCCATGTTCGAGACGATGCCACCGAATGTTCCTTGGATACCGTCCACGAAACTATCTATCGAGCCGTCGAAGCTTGAGAACGTTTCGGATGCGTTTTGCATCGCTTCGTCTTTGAGCTCGTCAAGGTCGCGGGCGGCTTGTGAGGTCGCCTCTTTGGTGTTCTTTTTCATCGCGTCGCCACCGCGCGCGGTCTCGCGTTTGGCTGCGTCGGCAACCTCTTTGTAGCTGTGTTCCAGCTTGTCGAGTGCCTTCGTGGACTCCCGCGCGGAGTCCTTATTGGCGTCACCCAAGTCCTTCGCGCTGCGTTCGAGCTTGTCGAGCGCCTTGGCCGAGTCTTGGGCGGCGTCGGTCATCTTGTCGCCGGACTTGTCGGCATCGCGTGACACGTCGTCTAGCGCGTCGGCTACGTCTTCGAGGGCCTTCTCAACGTCTTTGGTGCCGCGCTGAAAGTCTCGCGTGTTCGAGGCAATGTCAATCTCGATGCCTTTACCGGCCACTAGCTTTTCCTTTCGAATGCTTCGTGCATGGTGCGCACGACGGTTTGAGTCCACAGCGCCGCAAGGCGGGGGATGATGGACGCGGCGGCGGGGTAGACCACCCATCCCTTGCGGTTCTCGTGCTTGAACTGTGCGCCGCTCGTGCGGCTCACTGGGTAGCTCTTGCCCCGCTTTGTCGCGGTGTATTTGATGGTTCGAAGCGGCGCGCCGAACTCCGCTTGTCGGGAGATTTCGTGGATGCGTGCGCCGCCTCGGAGCTTCCGGGCGAGCCCGCCTGACTTGAGCCGAACGTTCTGGTTGCTCACCGAGACGCGGGCCGAGTCAACGAGCACGCGGTGAGCAAGTAGTGTGTCGGCGTGCTCGGCTAGGGCTTTCTCCCATGCGTTTTGCACGAGCGGCTTGGTCTGCTGTCTGATTTGCGCTTGGTAGGTCTTCTCGGCCCGCCGGATGCTCAGGAGCACCGCTTGGAGCTCGCGGGAGCTATGGGTGTCGATCCTGAGCATCCGAGTGTGTCCTAGCTGCCAGTGCCGGACGCGGTGACCTTGCGCGGCTCGCCCTGCACGCCGAGCGAGATTGAGGAGGTCGCGTGGGCTCCCACCTGACCGCCGATGCCGCCGGGCACGAGCTGCACGTCAACCTCCCATAGCTGTCCGCCCTCGACGGGGGCGAACTGGATGGTCTCGGTCTTGCCCTGGTTCTCGTGGAGGACAGTCGAGAACGAGCCTGCGGTTTCGAAGTCCTGGGCGAAGTCGATGTTCAGCACCCAGCTCTCCACCGAGGTGTGAGTAAAGCGGGCGTTGCGCTTCATGCCTCGGAACGTTGCCGTGGCGGTCTGGGGCTCACAGCTGATCTTCGACGCGGCTGCGGCGTAGTCGAGGCTCTTCATGATGAGCGAGCTGTTGTCGAGGTAGACGGGCTTGACGTCCACCACGGTCGGAGCTGCTGCGGGTGCTACGGGGGTCATGGTTGTACCTTTCGGGTGAGTGTGTCGGTTTCGATGACATATGACAGGTGGGTGTCGCCCCAGACCTCTTTCGTTGCGGTGCCGACGATGAGGTAGCGGAGCGATTCAAGGGCGTCGAGCACTTCGAGCACGAGCGCGTCAACGGCGTCCTCGGCGGCTTCGGTGATGCCGTCCAGGTGGGTGACGACGTGGACGCGGACGCCCACGTTGCGGAGCCCTGACGCGCCGGGCGAGGGGCTGACGGTTCCCTGTTCGAGCTGCACGAGGGGCTTGGCGAGCCTGTCCACCGCGCCCAGGTGCGGCACGACGCGGAACTTGCGCTCGGGCAGTGCAGCTTCTAAGTCGGCACCGAGTTGCGCGCGGATGCTCATAGCGCCACCGGAATCGGGGTCTTGGGGCGGAGCATCTGCCGCACGATCCAGTCGAGCGGGCGGGCGGGAATCGAGAAACCGTCATCGCCGTACGCGGAGCGGTCGGGCTCGGTGGCGTTCCACAGGTTGCGCGCCTGCATGAGGTGAGCCACCCGGTAGGAGGCGGGGCATTTCCCCGCCTCCACGAGCTCGGGAGGGAGCGCCGGGGCGAACTCAAGAACCTGCTCTCGGGCGACGTTCAGCACGTCGTTGAGCGAGGCGGTGGGGATGTGCTCGGCGTCTTCCCACGGTGCGGGCTCACCGGGCTCTGACGGGGTACGCACGGAGTCCACCGTGTGCCAGTCGGTCGGCTCGCCGTACTTGGGCAGGTTCTCGGTCATGCTTAGCCCTTGTCCGCGACGGGTGCGGCCTTGTCGGAGATGAGCACAACGGAGTCCTCGCGAACCACGAGGGAATCGACGTAGCCGTGTACGGCGCGGTCTACTGCGCCAATCGCGATCTGGAGCGCGTCCACCTTGATTGGCGTGGTGCCGTTCTCCTCGAACTCGATAGCGCGCTGTGCGCCCACGATGACCGACAGCGAGTCCGCTGCCACAAGCGGCTTGCCGTCGAGTCCGACCAGGCTGGCGCGCTCGGCCTCGACAACCTGCACCTTGCCATTCGCGGCGCTGCCGGTGAGCTCGGTGTTGAAGTCAAACGTGATGTACTCGGGAATCAGATCCTTCGGGGTGTCCAGGAGCTCGTCCATGACTTCCTCCGTGACAATCGCGTAAGACGCCGTGTCGCGGGTACGGTTCACGGTCGTGATGCCCTGGATGAGCATTCCCAGGCCGACGCCGCCCTCGTAACGTGGCGAGCGGGGGCGAGCCATGATCGGAGCGCCTGCGGTCTCGCCGATGATGGAGAGCGCCTTGTAATCGCTCCACATCGCGTAGTCCTCAACGATGAGCTTGAAGAACGCTTCGAGGTATTCCTCGCCGCCGGGGAGGTCGAAGAACTCCCGGGCGATGGTGTTCGCGAGGGCGAAGCGGTGGAGCGTGCTCGACTGCTCAGTGATGAACGCCTCGGCGCTGTTGATCTCCGCGAGGTTGCCCGCCCAATTGCCGTCGTACCGATCGACAGGCGCGGCGGCGGTGCCACGGTGGGCCTTGTAGCCGCGCTTGCGCACGGCCTGCACGTCGGTGCCGAGGCTGCACAGGTTGATGAACTTGCGGTCATACTCGCGCCCATCCCAGAGCTGCCCCATCCAGTGATCGGGGAGCCCCTTGTTCTTGCCGCCGCCCGCGCCAACGCCGAGCGCGCCGTCGGTCTTGATCTGCTTGAGCGCGGCCAGGAGGGTGTCCTGCGAGGCCAGACCCTGCTTCACCTGGCTCATGGCGGCGAACAGCGTTTGAAGGTTCTCCTGGGGCGATGCCTCGCGGCTGGAGCTGGTGACGGCTGCGGGGCGGGTCGCGCCACGGCGTGCGCTCGCGGTAAGGGTGGACACGATAGATTCCTCTTCCTCTTCGGTGGTGTCGGCGTCGGGCTCGACGATGACGGTCTCGGTGGTGATGGTGGTGGTGTTGCCGTCTTCGACGGTGGTAATCGTCGTTTCGCGGGAGGACTCGTTGCCGTCCTCGTCTACGAACTCGTCGGTGTACTTCTCGACGGTCTCGGTGGCTTCCGAGCTGCCGTCGCTACCTTCGTCCTCGCCCTCGGTTTCGAGCACGGTCTCGGTGGTGCCGTTCTCTTCGTCCTCGTCGTAGGACGCGAGGAGCGTGGCAGATGGAAAGGCCGGCCTTTTCACGAGTGCCGCGCCGAACAGTCGCCCGGCCTTAGCCAAGCCGCCCGCGATCTTGACGCTTGCGACCTCTGCGGAGAAGAAACCGAGCTTCGGGGGCTCGCCGTTCGGGCCTGGCTGTGAGTCACGCAGGGCGGCGTCGCCCTCGGGGGTCTTGGCTGCGTAGGCGGCGAACATGATGCCTTCGGGCGTCTCGGTGAGGCGTGCGCCGTGGCCGAACACGGCTTCGCGCTCGTGCTCGACGTTGACGGTCATCTGTGCCGGATCGGTCGGGAGCGAGAACGCGCCCTGGGGAACACTGAACTTGCCAAGGTTCGAGTTGCCCTGTTCTCCGTACGGGATGAGGAGGCCAGTAATCAGCCGGTCTTCTGCCGACGCGGTAAGCGTCGAGGCTTCGAAAGTAATGCGCATGGTGGGTTAGTCCTCCGTGTATGTGCCAGTGGTTGATTTGCGGGAGTTGGTGAAGTCGAATCGGACGCGCTGTTTCTTCGGCACCACGTCATCGAGCGAGAGCCGGGCCTCGATGGGCTCTGACCAGAACGACATTCGGTCGGTGGTCTGCGCTTCGGCCTGTTCGGCGGTCTCATAGGTGAGCGTTGATTGCACTTTGGAGGCTTCGACGCTTTGCGCGGTGAGGTTCATGTGTGCGGCCACGTCGAGGCGGATCGCGTTACGTGCCGCTTCCAGGAACGATTCGCCTGAGTGTTCTTCGAACCGGGCGTCGATCTTGAACGGGATGAACATGACCGAGCCGTTTGGGTTGCTGCGTGCTGCCGCGACGGCGTCCACATAGACCTTGGCCTCGTCGGGGTTCATGCCGTTGTCCTCGCGTTCTTGGAGGATGATCGAGGGCACCGGGTTCTGTGCTCGTGAACGCCATGCCTGTTCCAGTGCGAGGCCACCCTCAATCAGGTCGCGGCCTGAGACCAGGAGACCCGGATGCGCTGACGGGATCACGATGACCTGATCCTCGGGCGCTTCCTCGCCGTCGAAGAACACGACGCCGTACTCGTCTTGATGCCACCGATCGAACGGGATGTGCATTGCCTCGGTGATCTGGTCAGACGCACCGCGACGCACGGCCCAGGCGGAGACGCCGTTGAAGATGTGGTCATCCAGAGTCGCGACCATGCGCTGGTATGGCGACATGGCAAGCGCATCGTCGGTGCGGCTGAGCCATGCCGGTTGTGGGTCTGCGCGCTCGTCAGTGTCGAGGTAGTCCACGAGGGGCCGCCCCGCCAGCTTCTCTACGATGCGGTTGCGGCTTGCTGCGATTGCGGGCACGCGGAGGGCGTCCAGGCGGGAGTACGGGCGGGCCGAGCCGTGGGGGCTGAGCTGCCCGAAATAGTCGTTCCATACGAGCTCATTGGGGTGCTGTGTCGCAAAGGATGAGCGGAACAGCACACCGCCGCCCGTGGGTCGCGTGGAGCGACTACGAGCGGCGGTGCCGGGGCGGAGCAAGTCGAGAATTCCCATACCTGCGAGCTAATGCCCCGATGCGCGACATTAACGCTTTGCTGCGCGTTCTCGGCGTTTCGCGTGTCGCTTGTCGAGGCGTTGGCGAATGCCGCCGGTATAGCCTGGGTGCGCCCGTTCTTCGTGGGCCTGGGCGCTCTTCTCGGCCTCGGCCAGCGTCCACGCGAACGCGCGCCAAGTACCGCCGCAGTCGTGGCACACGAGCAACACCTCAGTGTCGGACTTGTCGAATTCGATGCCGGTCTTCTTGGTCATGCGCTGATGATTCCTGCCTGCTCGGCCTCGTAGCCGCGCTCGTAGTACTGATCCCAATTGCGGAGCGCTCGCACCGCTGCGAGCAAGGGCGTAACGTCCTTGCCTTGTTCGGCGGTGAAGATCCACACGCCTCGGTCGTTGCCTCGAATCTCGCGTTTCTTGGCGTCGAGCGCGGCGGCGTTGAGTGCGCCTTGTGATGCGTAGTGGCGAAGCGTGCCGGTTTCGAGCTCGCGCATGAATGTCACGCACCCGGCGGCGGTCTCACTCCAGGTCTGCATCTGGAGTTTGGGCCGGGGGTGGATGTACCGGGTCGCGATGTAGGTGGCTTCGCCCTCGGCGATCTTGTCGAACGCGACCGAGCTGCCTCGGTAGCCCTGCCGGGTGAGGTACTGGAGCCGGGCGGGGAGCCACGCCGTGCCGAGCTGGTGGTCTACGAGCTCGATGAATGCGCGCCCCTCGCGGTCACGCCAGGCCGCGCAGATAGCGGCGGTCGCGCCGCCGCCCGGGCGTATGTCCATGCCGAACGCAACGCGCGCCGGGCGATCCGGCCAGCGTTCGAGCGCTGTGCCGTCCCAGAGCAACGGGTCGATAACCACGTCTTGCCCCACGTCGGGCCAGAGCGACAGGTACTCGCGCGCCCACTGGGGTTTACCCATTGCGGGGTCACGGTAGTTGTCACGCATGGTCTCCATGTTCGTGAGCGTGCCGACTCCCGGATGCGTGCGCTCCACGAGCTGCATGGCGCGGTCTTCGTCTTCGATGTCGCTCCAGTCGGTCATTTGGTCAATCGCGAAGTCCACGCCGCCGAGCGCAGGGTCTCCACGCCTGAGCCTGTCCAAGTTCGTCCAAAACGCTCCCGCTTTGGCTTCTCCTGCGGTGCCGGAAACGATGATCTGTGAGCCCGGGCGAGTGTCCATGAGCGGGAGCACGCCCGCGACAATCGCGTTGCTCTCGGCGGGGTCGATTTCCTGCGCCTCGTCCAGCCAAGACACGTCTGCGGCCTTGCCTCGGTAGGCGCTCGCTTCGGGCTTGAGTACTCGGAACGTCGAGTGGTTGTCGAAGCGGATGCCCGGGCGGCTGTTGCCGACGCGGGTGCGGAACGTGCGCCCGCTCGTGTTCATCGAACGGGGCTGGTCATCGGCGGGTTCGAGGTCTCCGTAGAGCGGCATCTGTCCGAAGCGTTCCCACTTCGCGAGCTCGGGCGAGACACGGCGGGGCAGGTCGCCCCGCTTCCACGGCGGCAGGTCTGCGTCCGCTGGTGGCTGCACGTAGTCCAGACCGTCCTTGACCCACTCCTCGAACATCTCAGTGCCAGCGGTGCCGGTCTGTGCGGAGAACACGACGCGATAGCCCGGGCGCATGGCGCACCGGCCTAGGAGCAAACAGAACACGGTCGTGGACTTCGACGCGCGCCGGGGCACCTCGATAGCGTTGCGCTTGGTACCTGCGTTGAGTGCGTCAGCGATGAGGAGCTGCTGAGGCTGGAGCGGGAGCCGGGGCGGTTCCATGAGGTCGAGCTCGGCAAGCTGCTCGGGGTCTTCGAGGTCTACGAGCTCGTAGCCCATCATCGAGGCACCGACAAGGAACTCAGCCCTCAGCTCGGGCGTATCGTCTAGTTCTCCGCGCCACCGTGGCGCGATTCCGCGCGCCCGATTCTTCTCCCAGATTTTTTGAAGTGGGGGGAGAAAAGTCGTGCTGCCCCCAGGCGAAGGTTCTAGAGCAATCTCAAAAAACGGGCGACGAATCGCGCGCTCAGTATCGGTGACGTTCACCATGCTCGGATACCTTTCGATGAGTTCGAACGAGTGCGACGCTGCGCGTTCGTGACACGTGCCCCGCGCTTGCCGCCCGCGCTCTGGTTGCAACGCCGCGCGCAGCGTTCGCAGTAGTCATGTGATGGGCCAACGTTCGAGAGCGTCGGCGTGCCGCCGTCCATCGCATCGGTGATGTGACCGACCTGGAACTTGTCACCGGGCATGACAGCGTGCGGGCAGTTCACGCAGCGCAAGGGCAACTGGGGCTCGATGAGCTTTCGCAACTTCGGGCTGTAGGTGCTCCACTTCTGCGCCCGATGGTGACGGCTCACAGTGCCGCCCTCGCGTGCTTGCGACGCTCGCGGGTATGAGTCCTGGTGCCGCGCTTGAGCACTGCGAGCATGTCGCCCGAGACGGGAACGATGAGCTTGAGGAGTCCAGACTGCGACCACTCGGTGAGGTCTGCCACGCTGGTGTGACGGTTGAGGGCGGTGTTGTGCTCGCTCGCTGCGGCGTACTCGCTGAATGCGCTCATGCGTTCAGCGCCTTGTGCATGGCGCGGATGCTCGCGCACTCATCGCAGTTGCACGGCTGGAACGCGGGCGACAGGTCGCGGCGGCTTGCTCGGCTTGCGTGTACCTCGTCCATGAGCTGCCGCTCGATGTTGGCGCGCATGAGGTAGACGGCCTGGATAGCCTCGGGCAGCGAACCTGACCACGTGGTTTCGTAACAGTCGGGCCCGGTCTCTGTGGAGTCGCTCACGGTGTAGACAACTGCGAACCAAGGCTCGCCCTTGGGTGTTCCTCCGACGCGGGGCAGGCGGCGCACGTTGGCGCGAATCTCGATGCTCACAGTGTCACCGCCAGGAGCCAAGCGGCGACGGCGCACGCGGCGAACACGAGGCCGAGGATGAATGTGAATCGGATCATGGCTGAGGCTCCAAGTTTTCGAGGTTGAGGATGTCGGCTACGTCTGCGCCACACCGGACACACGCGGCGTCTGTAGGCGGGCACCAATGGCGCGAGCCCTTGCCGGTGCCGAACCCGTCAGGGCAGGCGAAGAGTTCGGCTTCGGCGTTGAGTTGTTGCTGCTCGGCGCTCACGAGTTCGGGGCGGGCGGGGATCGTGGCGGGATCAAATCGGGGAACGGCGGGGGCAGGCTGCACCCCGTAGGCCGCTACGGGCTTCGCTGCCACTGCGGCGGCGTAGGCCGCGCCTTCGGATGGAGTCAAGACGCCGCCGGGCGGCACCTCGTGCGCGCTCGCGCTTACTACCGCTTCCAAAGATTGTTCTGGGGTTGTAGGTAGGTTTATGGATGGTTCGCCCCACGGCACGGAACCCGGGGTGGGTTCGGTGTGGTGAGGGGGGTTCGGCATCGTAGGGGGGTTCGGCACCGTGGGGGGTGCCGGGGTGTTATCGAGTACGATTTCGGCCCACGCCTTCGGGCGGCGGGCCTCGTTCTTTGACTCGCGCAGGTCTCGATGCTCGGGCGTGCGGTCGCAGTACCACGGGCACGGGATGTTCACCGAGTAGCGGTTAGTGCGCATGTGCTGCGCGGTGCGGATTCCGCCACCGCCGTTGAGGTCGGTAATGATCTCGCCGGACTCTTCGAGCTTGCGCACAAGACGGCGGGCGTAGGACTCAGTGACCCTGCCGCGCTTGGCAAGCCATGACATGGAGGGCCACGCGCCGCCCTCGCCGTCGCGCTCGGCAATCGCGATCAGTACAAGGAGTTCCTTGCCCTCGCTCTGCGAGTGTTCGAGCACCTGGACCATCTGCGCGAGGCTCATGCTTCGTCCTCGCCCGACGCCTGGTCTTCAGTGAACAGGTGCGCCCCGTTCGCGAGCGTCGCAGCGGGGATTATGCGACCTTCACGCACAGCGCGACTGATCGCTTGTCGGGTCACCCCACGCTCATCTGCTACCTCACGGGTCGTGAGCAACTTTGGAATCTTCGTTGTCATATGCACACGATATGGTCGAAATTACACCGTTGTCATTCCGACACGCCGAATGCTGACATTGTTGTCAAATGACCACCCGTGCGAGAATTGCACCATGACGATGCAGATGACTCCCCAGAGGGCACGCGCTATCCCAGAGTTCGAGCTGACCGACCGACTGCGCCGAGCACGCGAGTTTGCTGGCCTAGGCCAGGGCGAGCTTGCCGATGCTCTTGAGATTTCTCGAAACTCAATCGGCAACTACGAGAACGGTCGGCGTGTCCCGACGCGCCCGTACCTGCTCGCATGGGCAGACGTGACCGGCGTTGACGCGGTTTGGCTAGAAACAGGAAAGGCCCCCACCGATGCGGTGGAGGCCGATTCGAGCCGCCTGTCGGATTTGAACCGACGACCTGTTCTTTACGAGGGAACTGCTCTACCCCTGAGCTAAGGCGGCCTGGTACAACTTGCGCTGCACACAAGCGAAAACTCTAGCACGAAAGCGGCGGCAAGATTGCACGCCTAGCTGCACGACACCCCAGATTCGGGCACAACACCGTCAACGAAGTAGCTCTCCACAACCGAATTCACGCAGGAGTTCTGCCCGTAGGCGGTGTGGCCCTCGCCCTCGTATCGCACGAGCACGCCGCTCTCCAGCTGCTCCGCGAGCGCCTCCGCCCACTTGTAGGGCGTCGCGGGGTCACCCGTCGTGCCAACCACCAAGATGGGGTCGGCCCCAGCGGCTTTCACGGGCGCGCGCTCGTCGACACCCTTGAACGGCCACCCCGCGCACGACACGTCGCCGTAGCCCTGGAACCTGCCAATTGTCGGCGCGATCTTCTCAAGCTCGGCGGCCTCCTCACGCATGCGTTCGGGGTCAACCGCGTTCGGGTAATCGAGGCAGTTAATCGCTTGGAAAGCCTCGGTCGAGTTGTCGAGGTATTCGCCGTCGAGCCTGCCGTAGTACGAGTCCGCGAGGGCAAACGCGATGTCGGCGTCGCCCTCCGCGACGCTCGCGAACAGCGAGTTGAGGTACCCCCAGTTCGACTCTGCGTAGAGCGGCGTGATGATCGCCGTGAGCATCGTCGAGGTCGTGAGCGTGCGGCCGTCGGAGGCCACAATCGGGGTCGCGTCGACGTCGTCAAGCAGCGCACTGATCTGGCCCATTGCTTCATCGACTGTCCCGCTGAGCGGGCACTCCTTCGCCCCCAGGCAGGCCGTCACGTAGCTGCGAAGCGCGAGCTCGAAGCCGCGGGTCTGCTCGCGCACGACGTCAGCCTCGGTCGCGGTCGGGTCGAGCACCCCGTCGAGCACGAGCTTGCCGACCCTGTCGGGGAACATCTCGGCGTAGCGCGCGCCGATGTGCGTGCCGTACGAATAGCCGAGGTAGTTGAGCTGCTCGTCACCCTGGATTTCGCGAAGCATGTCGAGGTCGCGCACGGTCGAAACGGTGTCGACGTGGCCCAGCAGGTCGCCCGTCTTCTCGAGGCAGGCCTCACCGTAGTCGCGGGAGGAGGCGACCGCCTCCTCGATCCACTTCGCGCTGCCGCGCTTCGCGGTGCTGTCGCTCACGCCGAAGAGGTAGTCGTCCATATCTTTCGCGCTCAGACAGCTCACCGGGCTCGAGGCGCCGACGCCCCGGGGATCCCACCCGACGACATCGAAGTTGCGCCGCAGCGGCTCCCCCACCGCGGAATCGAGCGCGTTCCGCACGTACTCGACGCCCGATGCGCCCGGGCCGCCGGGGTTCACAAACAGCGTTCCGAGCGGCGCGCCGCCCGTCGCAGGGTGCTTCACCATGCGCAGCCGAATCGTCTCCCCCTCGGGCTCGCTCCAGTCAAGCGGCGCGTGCACGTCGGCGCACTCGAAGCCGTCGCCGCAGTCGGTCCATTTCGGGGTCTGGTCACCGAAGGCCGCGCCGACGGGCGTGGCCGGCAGCTCAAGTTCGACGTCGGTCGGCCGAGTCTGCGCGGGCTGGAACAGCTGCCAGACGCCGGTGAGTGAGACGATCAGCCCCAAGATCACGAGCACAACGCCGATGACGACCAGCCAGCGCTTCCAACGCTTCTGAGGCCTGGTCTCGCCCAAATCGTCTGCCGGTCCGCCGCTCAGCTCTGGCGCGCTCACGAGCTCAGCACCCGGTTGTCGGCCATCACAATCCGCGCAAACAGCGCCTCGAGCACGAGCCCCGGCGTGATCGCGCGCGCGAGCCGCTCGCGGGCCTGCTCTGTCGCCGAGACCACGGCGAGGGCCTGCTCGGGCGACCAGCGTTCGGCCAGGTCGCGAATCGCGGCGCCCGACTCCGCGTTCACGAGCTGCGGGAGCGCGCCCGCTGGGGCCGGGGCCTCGGGGGCTGGTGCCCCCGGCTCCGTGCCAACGGCGCCGAGCGTCGTCAGGAGCACATCGCGGTACAGCGACAGCAGATCGGTCAGGATCCGGTCAATTCCATCGCGGAGGCTGCGCTTGCGCCGCCGCTCCTGATCTTCTTCGAGTGCCTTGATCTGCGAGCGCAGCTTCGGCGGGATCGCGGCCCCCGGCGCGAGGCCGAGATTGCGCATCGCGTCCTCGCGCTCGCTCGCGTCAAGCTGTTCGGTGAGCGCGTCGGCGTCGGCCTGCGCGATCGCGACGAGTGACGCGGCAACGGCCATGGCGTCACCGAGCGTGTGCGCCGTGAGCGCGCCGGTGATCGACCGCTCCCGGCGGCTCATCGCCTCGGGGTCGCTTGCGAGCCACCGCGCCATCCCAATGTGGCTCTGGGCGAGTCGCGCCGCGCGCTCGGCAAGCGCGGGTTCGACCCCATCGCGCTCCGCGAGCAGCCTGGCGACGTCTGTGACGCTTGGCGTGACAAGTCGCACCGAGCGCGTGCGCGACCGGATCGTCGGCAGCAGGTCGGCCTCGCTCGGCGCGCACAGCACCCAGATCGTGCGCTCCGGTGGCTCCTCGATCGCTTTCAGCAGTACGTTCGAGGTGTGCTCGGTCATGCGATCGGCGTCTTCAATCACGATGACGCGGTAGCGGCCCTCACTCGGGGCATAGTGCGCCGTCGTGACGATCTCGCGGGCGCTCGAAATGTTGATGATCGCGCCCTGCGTCGTGAGCACAGCAAAGTCGGGGTGGGTTTTGCCGCGGACCTGGGCGAACACCCGCTCGCGGTCAGCCTCGGTACGGGCGATGAGCGCCGCCGCGAAGCGGTACGCCAGGTTCGAACGACCCGAACCAGGGGGGCCGGTGATCAGCCAGGCGTGCGCGGGCCCACCCTCCGGGCCAGCGGCCCGAGCGAGCGCTTCGACGGCGGCGGGCTGCCCTACGATCTCTGACCAGAAGTCCATGCCGCAAGGGTACCGTCTGCCACTGACGGGGAGGCTGGGGGCGGGCCTGGGGGCGGGGCGGGCCTGCCCCCACCACTTTTCAATCGGTATGGCTTCTGCAGCGTGTATGCCCCATGTGGCTCGGACTGGCATTGGAATGGTCGATCCCAGGAGAATGGGTCGAGCGGGGCAGGGCTGGCAGGGCTGGGAGAGGTCGGGCGGGGCCAGGCAGCCCCTACCCCAGGTCCACGTAGCCGGAGTCGCCCGCAGCGACGACAGCCGCCCCAGCGCTCAGCTCGGCGGCGAGCGCCGTGAGGCCTCCGACCTCGTCCTCAGCCACGGCGAAGCGCTGCAACACGGTATCGCTGTAGTCGGCCTCGCCGACGGTGTAGCCGCGCCTCCGGGCCTCCGCCTCGATCTGGGATGCGACCTCGTATGTCGACCGAACCGACACCTCCAGCCTCAACCCGCGGCGCACGCGCTTCGCGTCGAGCACGGCACCAGCGACAGACGCGCGGTACGCCCGGGTAAGCCCCCCAGCGCCGAGCAGCACACCCCCGAAGTAGCGGGTGACGACGGCCACGACGTCGCTAAGCCCGGCCGACACGAGCGCGTCGAGCATGGGCGCCCCAGCGGTGCCGCTCGGCTCGCCGTCGTCGTTCGAGCGCTGCACGCGGCCGTCAGGCCCCAGCACGAACGCAGAGCAGTGGTGGCGGGCGCGGGGGTGTTCCGCGCGGACGGCCGCGATGACGGCCCGCGCGTCTTCTTCCGAGGAGACCCGTTCGAGCCGCGTGAGAAACCGCGACCGCGAGATCTCAATCTCAGTCTCAACGCGGCCAGAGATCGTTTCGTACTCGGCTGCCATGCCTCTATCGTGTCATGTCCGCCCCCAGCCGCTCGCGTTACGATCAATGCGTGACTTCAGTGCGTGTGGACAGTTGGGTGTGGGCCGTGAGGCTCGCGAAGACCCGCAGCCAGGCGACGGCGGCCTGCCGCGCCGGGCACGTTCGCGTGAACGACCAGCCGGCGAAGGCGTCGCAGCCCGTGAGGGTCGGCGACGTCGTGCGCACCCGGCTGCACAGCATCGAGCGGATCTACAGGGTCACGGGGCTCGCGACGAGGCGCGCGAGCGCGGTCGAGGCCGCGACGAACTATGAGGATCTCACGCCGCCCGCCCCGCCCCGCGTCGAGCGGCCGATGACTGTCTACCGCGACCCGGGGGCCGGCAGGCCGACGAAGCGTGACCGCCGCGAGCTCGAGAAGCTGCGCGGCAGGAACGAGCACCAGCAGGGTTCCGAGTGACTCCCGTGTTGGATCTCGCCACCTGGCGAACCGCGTCAGAGGCGCACGAGGAGCGTGCCGACGCCCTCACCGCTGACCACCGCGGCAGGCGGCTGCGTGGCGAGCAGCACCCGATCGAAGACTTCCTGTTCACCTACTACCCGTTCAAGCCCGCTGAGCTGCGAAGGTGGCACCCGGGGGCCGCGGTCGCGCTCGAGGACGCGCGGGAACGCGCGGAGTGGCGGTACTACGGGGTCGACTCTGAGGGGGTGGCGACCGTCGATCTCGCCGCGTTCTTCGAGAAACGCGGCCAGACCGTCACCTACGTAGAGCGGCTGCTGGAGGCGACGCTGGATCGCACCCCGCAGTTTGGCTGCTTCGGCCTCCACGAGTGGGCGATGGTCTACAGGCTCACCCCCGAAGAGACCAGGCACACGAGGTTGCCGCTGCGCATCGGGCACGCGGCGACCGACGCCGTTGTTGAGTCGCACACGATCGGCTGCAGCCACTTCGACGCGTACCGGTTCTTCACGCCCGCGGCCGCGCCGCTCAACAGGCTTGCACCGACCAGGGAAACGCAGCCCGAGATGGAGCAGGCCGGCTGCCTGCACGCGGGCATGGACATCTACAAGTGGGCGACGAAGCTCGGGCCGATCATCCCGGGTGAGCTGCTGCTCGATGCGTTCGAGTTCGCGCGTGACATCCGCTTCGTCGACATGCAGGCCTCGCCGTACGACGTGACCGGCTTCACGAACCACGAGGGTGTGCCGCTTGAGGCGATCCCGATCGAGACGCCTGCCGGTAAGCAGGAGTATGTGCGGCGGCAGCGGGCCTTCGCCGAGCGCGGGAATGCGCTGCGGGGCCGCGTGCTCCAAGCAATCGCGGCCGCGCGCGAGGCGCTCGCGGCCGAGCTGTAGTACCTGGGTGACAGGAGCGACCGCGGGTGGTAGCGTGCGAGACATGGAGACCGCACTGAGGCGCCACCGGGTGTTGAGGGCATGCACATGGATTGGGCTTGTCCTGGTACTCGGCGCCTGGGCGGCGTCGATCGCGGCGCAGGCGCCCTGGACGGCGTGGTTCAGCGTGGCGCTCTGGGGAACGATCGGCGTCGGTGTCGCCGTGAGGCTCGTTCGCGGAAGGGCCGGAAGCAGCGGTCTCATTGGCGCGGGTGAAGAGCTGAACCGAATGTACCTCGGGCGCACCACCTCCCCGAGTATCTCGGGAACCGCCGCAGAGAGCTCTGAGATCGGCGAACCGCGCCGACCCGGGCCCACGGTGTAGGGGCCCGAGCCAGCCGCGCGGCTAGTGCCTGGCGAGGATTGCCTCGTGATCCGTGCCATCGGGCAGCACGCCGTAGTCGATCCCGCGATCCTCACCGAGCCGCGCGCCGATGAACGCCTCTGCGCTTGCCGTTGGCGCGTACCGGAGCATGAGCCCGGCCTGAAGCGCGAGGCCCATCGACCCGACGAGCCGGCGAGCGCGCGACTGCGCGACGTCTGGGGTCGCGCCGGCCATGTCGGCGAGTTCGCGCTGCACCCGGGCCCGCAGCGCGTCGTAGCGCGTGTCAGCTCCAGCGGCGAGCGCGAGCTCAGCGTCGAAGGCGGCGACGCTCTCGGGCTCACGGGTGAGTGCTCGAAGCACGTCGAGGGCGATGACGTTCCCCGAGCCCTCCCAGATCGCGCTCACCGGCTGCTCGCGGTAGCGCATCGCGAGTGGGAAATCCTCGGTGTAGCCGTTGCCGCCAAGGCACTCCATCGCCTCATACGCCTGGCCCGGCCCGCGTTTGCAGACGCGGTACTTCGCGACGGCTGTCGCGAGCCGCCTGAAGGCCTGTTCTTGCTCGCCGGCCGCATCCTCGTGGGCGGCGGCGAGCCGCATCGCGGTGAGCGTCGACGCCTCGGCCTCGAGAGCGAGATCGGTCACGACGCCGGTCATCGCGGGCTGGTCGATGAGGGTGCGCCCGAACGCGGCACGGTGCCGCACGTGCCAAAGCGCCTCGGCCGCCGCCTGCCGCATTCCGGCCGCGGTGCCGATCACGCAGTCCAGCCGCGTGCGGGCGACCATCTCGATGATCGTGCGCACCCCGCGCCCGGCCTCCCCCACGGGGAAGGCGACGGTGCCGTCGAGCTCGATCTCGCTCGACGCGTTCGACTTGTTGCCGAGCTTGTTCTTCAGGCGCTGCACACGGAACTCGTTGCGCGTGCCATCCTCAAGCACTCTCGGCACGAAGAAGCAGCTGATGCGCCCCTCGGGGTCGCTCTCCTCGCGGGCGAGCACAAGAAATGCGTCTGACATCGGGGCCGAGCAGAACCACTTGTGCCCGGTGAGCAGCGCGCCGCCCTCGACCCGCCTCGCGACGGTCTCGTTCGCGCGCACGTCTGATCCGCCCTGTTTCTCGGTCATCGCCATGCCCATGATCGCGCCGGGCTTCTCCCCGGGCGCCCGGAGCGAGCCGTCGTACCCGGTGCCGAAGAGGCGCGGCAGCCACACCTTGGCGAGGTCGGGCTGGTGCTCGAGCGCGGGGACCGCGGCGTGCGTCATTGACACCGGGCAGGCGTGCCCGGGCTCAACCTGGGCGAAGAGCGAGAACATGGCGGCCCGCGCCACGTGCGCACCCGCTCGGGGCGTCGCCCAGGCCGAGGTGTGGGCGCCCGCCCCGATCGCTGCCCCGATAACCCGGTGGTAGGAGGGGTGGTAGCGCACCTCGTCGATCCGGTTGCCGCGGTGATCGAAGCTCACGAGCTCGGGGCCCTCCGCGTTGGCGAGCCGCGCGTCTTCCTGAAACTCCGCGGTGCCGACGTGGGCGCCCGCGTCGGTGAGGGCGGCGTCTGCCCAGCCCGCGCCGAAGGCCTCAACCGCGTCTCGCAACACCGGGTAGGTGAGGTACTCATTGACGTTCACGCGCTCGGGCGGCTGGTTCTTGACCTCGTGTGTTCTACCAACGGGCGCCGGCTTCAGGGTTGCCGTGGTCATCGCGGGTGCAGCTGTTGTGGTTGACATCGGTGTCTCCTTCAAACTGTGGTGGTGCGGGTCGGGGTTAGTGCGTGTTGCGCGGGTGGTGCGAGTTCGCGGTGGCGCGTTCGTCAGGGAAGTCGGCGGGGCGTTCGTGCGGCGGCAGCACCGCGAACCCGGCGAGGCGCTGGCACGCGGTGGCGAGGGTTTCAAGTACTTCCTCATGCTCTTCGGGGCCGCCGGGCACGGGGGCGAGCGGCCTGATGACGGCCTCGCCGATCGCTCCGACAATGGCCGGGGCGAGCAGGTCGATGCGGTGCGCCCGCAGCGCCCCCTCACGCACGCCGTCAGCAAGGATCTCTGCGACCGTTTCGGTATAGGCGCGCCGGAACACGAGCCGCTCGCGCTCAACGCCGACGTCTGCGGCCTCGAACAGGAGCGCCGTCGCGAGCGTGCGGCCACGCAGGGCGCGCGCCCCGAACACCCTGACGAGGGCGTCGAGCCTGTCGACGGCGGGAGTGAGCAGCCGCGCGTCGGCGCCGAATGCAACGGCCGACCGCACGACCTCGAGCTCGATGCCAGCGGCCCGCTCGAAGATCGCCGCGCTGAGCGATGCCTTGTCGGGGAAGTAGGTGTAGACGGTGCCCGTCGAGACGCCAGCGCGCTCGGCAACCCTCGCGATCGTTGCGGCCGCGAAGCCACCGTCGGCAACGAGCTCGTGGCCTGCCTCGACGAGTGCGGCATTGCGGGCGAGCTTGTGCTGCTCCGTGCGGTCTGTGCTGCGGTAAGCCACCCTTGCCTGCTTTCTCGACGGCTGCGTCGTGCGGTCACGTGATCAGGCTGCTGCCCTCACACCACCGCGACCAAAATCTGGCCTTTCGCAAACAATTGAATCATGGTTCAATTGTTTGCGAAAGGCCCGAAGCGAACGAACTCTTCGGCAACGCCTGACAACAACGTCGTTGATCAAGGAGGATCGATGGATCTCAGCAGCATGCTCGAAAGCACCGCACGGAAGTTCCCGCAGAAGGAGGCGCTCGTCGCGGGCGACCGCCGCTACACCTACACCGATCTTGTCGAGCAGTCTCGGCGCGCGGCGCGCGTCTTCCGCGACGCCGGCCTGTCCCGCGGAGCATACGTTCCCGTCGTCGCCTTCAACACGCCGGGCTTTGTGTTCGCGGCGTTCGGGCTGTGGCGGGCGGCGATGGCGCTCGCGCCCGTGAACCACAAGCTCACCGCCCCCGAGCTCCGCTTCCTCGTCACGCACAGCGGCGCGGAGGTTGGCGTCGTCGACGCGACGCTCCTCGAGACCGCCCGGGCGGCGGCACCCGGGGTGCGCTGGCTCGTCACGGAGGCCGCGAACTTCCCCGACATCGAGGTGGATCCCCGAGACGACTTCGACGCGCTCCTCGCAGCGGCAGACCCCTGGGACGGGGAGCCCGTAAGCGAGACCGAGGTCGCCCAGCTGCTCTACACCTCGGGCACGACGAGCGACCCCAAGGGCTGCCTGCACTCCCACCGCGGCATCACCACGGTCGCCGCCTACTGCGCGATCAGCGGCGGCCTGCAGGCTACCGACAGGTTTCTCATCGCTATGCCGATCTGGCACTCCTCACCACTCAACAATTGGTTCATGCCGATGATGATGCTCGGCGGCACCGTCGTGCTGCTTCGCGAGTACCACCCGATCGAGTTTCTCCGCACCATTGAGCGCGAGCGGACGACCGCGTTCTTCGGCCCAGCGATCGCCTACCTCGCGCCGCTCCAAGCAGCGAAGGCCGCCGGCCTCGAGTGGGATGCGTTCGACCTGTCGAGCGCACGGCTGTGGCTCGCAGGCGGCGCCCCCATCGGCCAGGAGACCATGCAGACCATGCGGGCGGCGTACCCCTCGGGCGGCTTCCAGCAGGTGTACGGCATGAGCGAGATGGGGCCAGTCGGCGCGACACTTCTTCCCGCTGACCAGGAGCGGAAGGCCGGCTCAATCGGGCACGCCGGCATGCCAGGGGTCGACCTCCGAGTGGTCACCCGCGAGGGGCGAGACGCGCTGCCGGGCGAGACCGGCGAGATTTGGCTGCGCTCAGACACCCGCATGATTGGCTACCTCGGCAACCCGGAGGCGACCGCGAAGGCCTTCGAGGGCGAGTGGTACAAGTCAGGTGACCTCGCCAGGCTCGACGAAGACGGGTACCTGTTCATCGCCGACCGCATCAACGACATGATCATCTCCGGTGGCGAAAACGTGTACACGCTCGAGGTCGAGAACGCCGCGCGCGAGCACCCGGGCGTCGCCGATATCGCGGTCGTCTCGAGGCCCCACCCCGAGTGGGGCGAGACCGTGGTCGCGGTTGTCGTCGCGAGCGATGCGGGCGCGCCCGAGCTCGAGGAGTTCCGGGCATTCCTGGGTCAGCGACTCGCGCGCTACAAGGTGCCGCGCGACGTGGTCACCGTCGACGTGCTACCCCGGAACCCGTCGGGCAAGGTGCTCAAGCATCGCCTCCGCGAACTTGTTCGGGAGGGCGCCGGGACAGCGTAGCCGGGCGGCGTCCGCTGGGCACCGGGCCGGGGCTGGGGGCCTGCTGCGCCGAGCCCCCAGGCCAGGGCGCTCTGGGCCCGCCGATCCTGATCGTCAGAATAGGGTCGGCGCCGGTGCGCCCGGCACCGCGTCCCACAGGGGCAATGCGTTGGGGTCCGAACGGTGCTCCGGCAACGCCCCTCCCGTGCTCGGCAGCTGCCGCGCGCCCCGCACCCCGGCCGCGGCGATCGGCGGGTAGGGATCTCGGCTGCGCCGGGCGCTGCCGGAGAACTCGAGACCGTGCTTGCGGATCAGCGGCCGGATCCGCGCGGCGAGTTCAAGCCTGTAGGCCTGAGTTGCCTTGCTGGAAGCGCCGGGGTAGAGCCTGCGGTACGCGGGCACGAGGTCTGGATACTCGCGACCAAGCCACGCGAAGAACCAGGGCTTTACGGCCGATCGGAGGTGCAGCGCGCCGTACATGACTGAGCGCGCGCCCGCCTCCCGGATATCGCTGAGCAGCGCGTCAAGGTGGGCGTAGCCATCCGTCAGGTGCGGAAGCACCGGCATGACGAACACATCAACCTCAAGCCCCGCCTTTCGGGCCGCAGCAACGGTGTCGAGGCGGGCCCTCGTGGTGGGGGTGCCGGGCTCGATCGACTGCTGCAGCGCGTTGTCCCCGACCGCGATCGACATGGCGAGCTCGACGGGTACCCGCTTCGACGCCTCGGCGAGCTGCGGGAGGTCACGACGCAGCAGCGTCCCCTTGGTGAGAATCGAGATCGGGGTATGGCGCGCTGCGAGCGCCTCAATGATGCCGGGCAGTAGCGCGTACCGGCCCTCCGCTCGCTGATACGGGTCGGTGTTCGTGCCGAGGGCGACCATCTCGCGCCGCCAGGAGGGCCTCGCGAGTTCTCGGGCAAGGACCTCGGCGACGTTGACCTTCACAACGATCTGCGAGTCAAAGTCGGTGCCGGCGTCGAAGTCGAGGTACCTGTGCGAGCCGCGCGCGAAACAGTACACGCAGGCGTGCGAGCAGCCGCGATACGGGTTGATCGTCCAGGAGAATGGCATTGACGACCCCTCGGGCACCCGGTTCAGGGCGCTCTTCGCCAGCACCTCGTGGAACACCATGCCCGCAAACTCGGGCGCTCGCGTCGTGCGGAGGTGGCCGGGCATCGCGGCGACCTCCGCGACCTCGAGCCCCGGGAGAGCCGTCGTCGAGACCGACTCTGCCGAGGCCAGGCCCGCGGAAACCGCCGCGCTCTGCCCGCTCCACCTCATGCCCCTATTCGAACATATGTTCGAATAAAACACAAGCGGGCGCGCTGATCGAACAGTGCCCCGGTCAGCCCCCCTCCCTCGCCCCCAAATTCTCCGGTGCACATCAAATACCGCGGGAATTTGATGTGCTGGGGAACATTTGGGGGTGAGGGGCGGGCGGCCGGGCGAAGGGCCAGCCGGGCGAAGGGCCAGCCGGGCGCCGCGGGCGGGGAGAAAGCCGGGCCTATGGCTGGGGGCGGCGTCTCCCGCGAATCGCGCGCAGCGCCCACAGGATCGCGACCAAGTCGACGACCTCCTGCATCCAGGCGCCAACGATCGCCGGCAAGAACCCGAAGGCGGCGACGAGCATCAGGCCGACGCTGACCGCGATCCCGAGCCAGATGCTTTCGAGCGCGATGCGCACGGTGTCTTTGCCGATCCGCACCGCCTGGCCGACCCCATCAAACCTGTCGAACCGGTTCACCACGTCGGCGGACTCGCTCGCGGCCGTCGACCCCCTCGCGCCCATCGCGAAGCCCACATCGGCAGCCGCAAGCACCGGGGCGTCGTTAAGGCCGTCGCCGACCATGATGAGTGGGCGCGGCTGCAGTTCGCTCGCGATCCTAACCTTGTCGGCCGGGGTGCACTCCGCGTACACCTCGTCGATGCCTGCCTGCGCTGCCATCGCATTTGCGGTCGCGGGAACATCGCCCGTCACCATCGCAAACCGCTCGAGCCCGAGCTCGCGCAGCTCGCGGAGCACCTGCGGGGCCTCGGGCCGCAGCTCATCGCGCATGATGAGGGTGCCGAGAAACCGGTCGTCGAGCGCGACGTAGATCGCGAGTTCGCCTGCAGCGAGGGTGGTGAGCTCGAGATCTGCAGCGGCCTTCGCGACCCAGCTCGGCTTCCCCACCCGCACGGTCCCGTCGGCAACGACGGCCTCGACACCATTGGTTGCGCTCTCCTCGGCCGACTGTACCGGCAACAGCGCAATGCCTCGCGCCTTCACGGTCTCAACTACGGCGCTCGCGAGCACGTGTGACGAGTACACCTCAGCGCTCGCGGCGAGCTGAAGCAGATACTCCTCGTCGACTCCGGCGGCAGGCCGCACCTCGCGGGGCTCGGGCTTGCCCGTCGTGAGCGTCCCAGTCTTGTCGAAGGCCGCCGAGCGCACCTTCGCGAGTTGTTCAAGCGTGCCACCGCCCTTCACAATCAATCCACTCTTGGCAGCGCGGCTCATGCCGCCGAGGAACGCCACCGGCGCCGCGATGAGCAGCGGGCACGGGGTTGCGACGACGAGCACCTCGGCGAACCGGACCGGATCCCCGCTCACGAACCAGGCGACGCCTGCGATCACGAGCGCGACGACGGTGAAGGGGAGCGCGTAGCGGTCTGCGAGCCGCACCGTCTTTGCCCGGCTGCTCTGCGCCTGCTCAACGAGATCAACAATCTGCTGGTACTTGCTGTCTTTCGACGTCGCGGCGGCGCGCATGGTGATCGCGGTGGATCCGTTCACGACACCGCTCGCGATCCGTTCATCGCGAGCGCGCAGCACGGGAAGGCTCTCACCCGTAAGCGACGACTCATCGAACTCGGCGGAATCGATGAGCAGGATCGCGTCCACGGGTACGAGCTCGCCCGGCCGCACGAGCAGGTGGTCGCCAACGCTGATCTCGTTCACGGCGACGGTCTCGGTGCGCTCTTCGGCCGCGGCCGCGGGGGGCTCTGCCGCGGCTGCCGGCGCCGCGGGCGCGGCCGGTGCGGGCGCGGTGAGGAGCCTGGTAGCCTGCTGCGGGGCACGCTTGAGCAGCGCTGTCAGCTCTTGCTTCGAGCGGTTCTCGGCGTAGTCTTCGAGAGCTTCGCCTCCCGTGATCATGAGCACAACGACGAGGGCCGCCCAGGGCTCGCCAACGCTCACGGCGGCAACGATCGCAATCACGGCGAGGATGTCGAGGCCCGCGTGACCGCGCATCAGCTGCCTGACCATCTCGTACGCCTGCCAGACGGCGATGCACAGAGCATAGCCCCCGACGATCCACGGAGCGATACCGCGCGCTGGCGTCGCGAGCATCACGAGCCCGACGACGCCCGCGACGATCGTCAGCACGACTGCTGGGTAGGCCTTCGCACCACGCAGAATGAGGTTCATAGCCCCATCCTGCTACTCCCTAGCAAGCGAGGGCAACATGCGTGTGTGAAGTATTTGGCCCCGAAGCTGCCGCGGCCTCGCGAGGCGAGCCCGCGGGCCCTACTGACCGCGTGGGATGAGCCGCTGCAGCTGGGTGACGTGCGCCGGGGTGAGCTCTTCAAGCGTCTTCACCTCGAGCAGCTTCATCGTGCGCACGATCTGGTCGGAGAGGATCGTGATCATGCGATCCACCCCCTCGCGACCGCCCGCCATGAGGCCGTACAGGTACGCTCGCCCGACAAGCGTGAACTTCGCGCCCATTGCGATCGAGGCAACGATGTCTGCACCGTTCATAATGCCGGTGTCGATCGCGATCTCGGTGTGGTGCCCCACCTCGCGCGCGACCTCCGGTAGCAGGTGGAACGGGATCGGCGCGCGATCAAGCTGGCGCCCGCCGTGGTTCGACAGGATGATGCCGTCGACTCCGAGGTCGACGAGCTTCTTCGAATCCTCGAGGTTTTGCACGCCCTTCACGACGAGCTTGCCAGGCCACATCGAACGGATCACGTCGAGGTCCTCGAACGAGATCGAGGGGTCCATCGCCGAGTCGAGCAGCTCACCGACGGTGCCGCCCGTGGAGGAGAGCGAAGCGAACTCAAGCTTCTGTGTCGTGAGGAAATCCCACCACCACCAGGGGCGCGGGATCGCGTTCGCAATCGTGCCGAGCGAGAGCTGCGGCGGGATCGAGAAGCCGTTGCGGGCGTCGCGCAGTCGCGCGCCGGCAACCGGCGTATCGACGGTGAACATCAGGGTGTCGAACCCCGCCGCCGCCGCGCGCTCAACGAGGCCGTAGGAGATCTCGCGCTGCCGCATGACGTACAGCTGGAACCAGTTGCGACCGTTCGGGTTCGTCGCCTTCACATCCTCGATCGATGTGGTGCCGAGCGTCGACAGCGTGAACGGGATCCCTGCCGCGGCGGCTGCGCCAGCCCCGGCAATCTCGCCCTCGGTCTGCATGAGCCTCGTGAACCCCGTCGGCGCGATGCCGAACGGCATTGCGGACTCGCCGCCGAAGATCTGCGCGCGAGTGTCGACCGTCGAGACATCCCGCAGGATCGAGGGATGGAACTCGATGTCCTCAAAGGCCTGACGCGCACGGCTCAGCGAAAGCTCGCCCTCGGCTGAGCCGTCGGTGTAGTCGAACGCAGCTTTGGGGGTGCGGCGCTTCGCGATGCGCTGCAGATCATAGATCGTCAGCGCGCCGTCGAGGCGGCGCTTCTTTCCGTTGAGCTCAGGCTTCTTGAACTTCATGAGATCGAGGATCTCGCTGGGGCGAGGGAACTGTCGCTGGACCACTTGACGCCGCCTTTCTACTGTCGAAACGAGTTGGGGTTAGATGCGGCCGGCAGCCCGCAACTCCACCCACCCAGCACCACCAGGGAACACCCACCGATCACGCGACGCCTCCAGCATCTCAGCACCCGTCCCCGGCAACACCGGAGCAACATAACTCCCGCTCACCACCCGCGCCGGCTCAACAAAATGCTCATGCAAATGATCCACAAACTCAACCCGCTTCCACCCAATCTCCCCCGTGAGCGCAGCGTAGTCAAAGAACGAATAGTGCTGCACCAACTCGCACAGCCCCACACCACCAGCATGCGGACACACCGGCACACCAAACTTCTTCGCCATCACCAGAATCGCAAGATTCTCATTCACCCCAGCAACCCGCGTCGAGTCCAACTGCAACACGTCAAGCGACCCAGCCTGCAACATCTGCTTAAAGATGATCCGGTTCATCACCGCCTCACCTGTCGCCACCTTGATCGGCGCCACACTACGGCGAATCTCAGCGTGCCCCAGCACGTCATCAGTGCTCGTGGGCTCCTCAATCCAGAACGGATCAAACTCGGCAAGCGCGTTCGTCCACGCGATCGCCTCATCGACCTCCCACCGCTGATTCGCATCAATCGAGATCCGGACCTCGGGCCCCACAGCCTCGCGCGCGAGCCGCATCCGCCGCACGTCGTCCTCCAGGCTCGTCCCAACCTTCAACTTGATCATGTCGTACCCGGCCGCAACCGCCTCCTTCGACAAGCGCACAAGCTTCTCGTCGGAATACCCCAGCCAGCCAGGCGTCGTCGTGTACGCGGGATGCCCATTCGCGGCAAGCTCCGCCAACCGCTCAGCCTTCCCGGCCTCACCCGCACGCAGAATCTCAAGCGCCTCCTCAGGAGTCAACGCGTTCTGAATGTGCGTGAAATCAATCGCCGAAACAATCTCCTCGGGACTCATCTCAGCAAGCAGCCGCCACAACGGCTTCCCCTCACGCTTCGCCCGCACATCCCACAGCGTATTGATCACCGCGCCAGCAGCCATGTGCGAGACGCCCTTCTCCGGGCCAAGCCACCGCAACTGCGAATCATGCACGAGGCGCTTCGCCGCGGCCCCCAGATCATTCACTAACTCATCGAGCTCAAGCCCCACCAGCCGGGCCCCGTAACTCTCAATCGCTTTCGCAACGATCTCGTTGCCACGGCCAGCAGTAAACACGAGGCCATACCCACGTTCACCATTGTCAGCCTCAAGCACCGCGTACGCGGCCGAATAATCAGGATCAACATTGACCGCGTCGGAGCCATCAAGCTCAAGCGAAGTAGGAAAGCGCACATCGTAGCTACGCACCGAAGTAATAACAGGCATGTTGAGAATCCTATATGACCTAGCAATTTCCTACACGATTAGTTTCGGGCTTTGCGCGCACGCGCGACGAAACACTGAGGGCCGCCGCTCCCCCGCGCGTTGCAGGAGGGCGACGGCCCATTCGTGGAAGTCAGCTGCTACGCCGTGGGCCGCAGCCGGAGTCCGTCCATGCCGCCATCGACCGCGAGCGCCGTGCCCGTCGTTGACCCGGCAAGCGGGCTCGCCAGGTAGGCGACCGCCGCTGCGACCTCCTCCGGCTGGACGAGCCGCAGGTGCGGCTGGCGCGCCTCGAGCGCCGCGCGCTCCGCCACGGGATCCGGCGCCGAGTCGAGCAGGCGCTGCACCCACGGCGTGTTCGCCGTGCCTGGATTCACGCAGTTCACCCGGATGCCCTCCCGGAGATGGTCGGCCGCCATCTGCAGCGTGAGCGAGTACACGGCCCCCTTGGACGCGCCGTACAGCGCGCGCTCGGGAAGCCCGGCGGTTACGGCGATCGACGCAGTGTTCACGATCGCGGCTGCCGGCGACTTGCGGAGCCACGGCAGCGCGGCGCGTGACACCCGCACGAGCCCGAGCACGTTGATGTTGAGCACCCGCTGCCACTCGGCGTCGTCGTTCGTCTCGATGGTGCCCTGTGCACCGACGCCTGCGTTGTTGACGACGATATCGATGCGGCCAAAGCGCTCCGCCACAGCCTGAATGCCGGCGTTCACGCTGTCGGTGTCGGCGATGTCGACGCGCACGGCGAACACGCCCTCGGGTACGTTCTCGGTGTTCAGGTCAAACACGACCGCCTCGGCGCCGCCGGCCCGGAACCTGTCGACGATCGCCGCGCCGATCCCGGAAGCCCCACCCGTGACGATCGCGACAAGTCCGTCAAATTCTCCGCTCATCAGTTCGCCTCCTCGTACGCGACGTACTCCTGGCGCTGGCCGCCGAGACCCTCGATCGACACCTCGACTACGTCACCCGCCGCGAGGTAGGGGAAGCGGCCGGAGAGCGCGACGCCCTCGGGTGTGCCTGTGAGCACGAGATCGCCGGGCTCGAGCACCATGTATTGGCTGAGTTCGTGCACGATGTGCGCGATACTGAAGATCATGTCGGCGGTCGTCGAGTCCTGCCGCGTCTCGCCGTTCACGCTGCTGCGCAGCCGCACGTTCTGCGCGTCGATCTCGTCGCGGGTGACGAGCCACGGGCCGGTCGGCGAGAACCCGGGAGCGGACTTGCCTTTGCCCCACTGGCCGCCCGACAGCTCGATCTGCCAGGTGCGCTCGGACAGGTCGTTCACGACGACGTAGCCCGCGATGTAGTCCTCTGCCGCTTCGAGCGACTCGATGTAGCTCGCGCGCTTCCCGATGACGATGCCGAGCTCGACCTCCCAGTCGGTCTTGACGCTCCCCTTCGGAATGACGACGACATCGTTCGGCCCAACCACGGTGTTCGGCAGCTTGTTGAAGATGACCATGTTCTCGGGCGGCGCCGAGCCCGACTCGGCCGCGTGCGCGGCGTAGTTCATGCCGACGCACACGAGCGCCGACGGGCGCGCGATCGGGGCACCGATGCGCATCTCGGCGGCCCCATCAAGCACGGGCAATTCGCCGGCATCGAGTAGGCGCTGCGCCTCGGGGATCCCTGATTCGAGGAATGCGCCGTCGATCTTCGCGGTGATTGCGCGCAGATCGTACGTGGCCGAGTCGGTCACGAGGGCGGGTATTTCAGCCCCGATGGGACCAAGCTGGGCGAACTTCATTGAACACTCATTTCTCGCAAAGATGGGATGTTTACAAGAAACTGTATCCGAAATTGAGCCACTGCACCCGAAAACGAGGGCAGATACACCCAAAAATCCCGCCTGCCGAGATTAGATGTGGGATCTTTGGGGCTACGCTGCGTCAGTCGGAGCTGCCGGGGGCGCCGTGGCCTCCCGAAGCCAGCTCTCGATTCCCGCGATGTGGGCGGTCATGAGGGCCGCTGCGAGCTCCGAGTCCCCCGAGGCGATGGCGCGCGCAATCTCGCGGTGCTCTGAGATTGTCCGGCCCGTTGCGCCATCCTGCGTGAGCGCACGCCAGACCCTGGCGCGCACGGTGTGAGCCGCGAGCGACTCCACGAGGCTCGACAGGTAGCCGTTGCCTGCGGCGGCGACGATCGCGCGGTGAAAGTCTGAGTCATGCTGCACGAGGGCGTCGGTGTCGGTCTCCTCGCTCACGCCCGCGACCTCGCGTTCGAGCGCCGCGAGCGCGTCAGCGTCCATGGTGCGGGCCGCCTGCGCAGCGGCCTGCGGTTCGAGCATCCGCCGCACGGCGAACATCTCCAGCACGGAATCATCGCTGTGAAGGTCTGCCGCGAAGTTCATCACCTCGAGCAGCATGCTCGGCTCGAGGCTCGTCACGTAGGTCCCGTCGCCCCGGCGCACGTCGAGCACCCTGATCACCTCGAGGGCTTTCACAGCCTCGCGGAGCGAGTTCCGGGAGGCCCCAAGCAGCTCGCCGAGTTCCTTCTCCGGGGGCAACCGGTCGCCGGGCGCGAGATCTCCGGTCCGGATCATTTCCTTGATGCGAAAAATCACATCATCAGTGACTGCCATGCTCTGATCCTAGAGGAGGCCGCACACCGCGAAACCCCGTTACGCTTGAGTGCACGGGCACCAGCACGAGAGGCCCGCCGACTCCCGAGGGGATCATCCATGGCTTCGAACCCGGATCACTCACAGGCCGACCCGCACGCGTCCGCGTCGGTGTACGAGCTGATCCGGTCGCGCGTGCTGCGGGAGGAGATCCCGCCCAACGCGCGGATCAACATCGATGCGCTCGCCCGCGAGCTCGAGGTTTCATCGACCCCGGTGCGCGAGGCACTCCGGCAGCTGCAGGGCGACAACCTCGTCGTGCAGGAGCCGGGCCGCGGCTACCGGACGACGCCGATCCTTAACGCGGCGGAGCTGCGCGAGCTGTTCGAGTTCCGGCTACTCGTCGAGCCGTGGGCCGCAAAGATCGCGGCGATGGATCGGCTGCAAAACCCGGGCTACGTTCTCGAGCGGGAGATCGCGGACATCACCGACCTCATCGGCCGCCAGTCCGACATTCGCTACGAACTCATGGACCACGACATCCGCTTCCACGACGCGATCCTGCGCAGCACGTCAAACGAGGTCGTGCGCACCGCGTACGCGCAGACCCACTGCCATCTCCACGCGTTCCGGCTGCACCCGGGCGAGCGCACCGGCGAGTTCACCGTCGCGGAGCACCGCGTCATCCATGCGGCCATCCGCGGTCACGAGCCGGAGGCCGCGGAGCAGGCGATGCGCGACCACCTCACCGCCGCCTACCTGAGGTTCGAGGTCGCCCACGGGGTGAACTCAGGGGCACCGTACCTTCCCGGCACCCACGAGGATCGGCCTGCGGCGACAACCTCGCTCTCCCTTTGACGGGGCGAACTCGCTATTCGTGGTGGAAGACCTCGGGCAGGTCGGCCCACCAGTCGCCCTCGGCGCGCTCGGGCAGGGGCCGCTGCAACGGCTGTTGGACGGCCCACCACCGCTGCGTCTCGGGGTCGGCCGCCATCCTCGCCATGTCGGCCTCGTAGTCGTCGCCGACGTACTCGAAGTACGAGAACAGCAGCTCGCCGTGGCGGAAGATCGAGTAGTTCTGAATGTTGCTCGCGGTGATTCGCTCGAGCACCGTCGGCCAGACGTCCGCGTGATAGCGCTCGTACGCCTCGCGGTGCTCCGCGGGCAGCCCGATGACCTGCGCGACGCGCCTCATCGGGCGGCCCCGGCAAGCGCCGCTGCGGCGGCGGCGACAATGCCTGCGTCGGTGACGTCGTACTCGGGCGCCCCGCCGCCCGGGCCGCTCGGGGCCGCGCTCGTCGACGGCCGCTTGGCCGAGAGGTGGATCGCGGCGACCCCCGCGGCCACGAGCGTCGGGATCGCTTCAACGGTCACCCCGCCGCCGGCCATGATGTCGAGCCTGCCCTCCGCTGCCTCGACGAGGCGCGCGAGGGTCTCGGCGCCGTCGAGGCTGCGCACCGCGCCGCCGGAGGTGAGGATCCGTGTGACGCCAGCCTCGACGAGCGACTCGAGCACGGTCTCCGGCTGTTCGAGCGTATCGATCGCTCGGTGGAAGACGAGGTCGGCGTCGCCCGCGGCCTCGCGCCAGCGCCGCAGCGCCTCGGTGTCGACGAGTCCCGCCTCGGTGAGCGCGCCGACGACAACGCCGCCCGCTCCGCGCGCCGCCGCAGCCACGATGTCGCGGCTCACGAGCTCGACCTCGTCGGCGTCGTAGACGAACCCGCCGGGGCGGGGGCGCACGAGTACGGCGATCCGCTCGCCCCCGACGGCGTCGGCAACCTGCTCGATCGTGCCGATCGACGGGGTGAGCCCGCCGACGCCAAGCGCCTGGCAGAGTTCCAGCCGGTCCGCGCCGGCGCCGATCGCGGTGCGCGCGCCGGCGACGTCCTGGACAGCAATTTCGAGGAGAGTCATACAGTGATCCTTACACGCTGACGGTGAGCATCGCGACGGGTTCGGCGCGCAGGCCGACAGGGATCGAGACACGCACGACGCCGTCGCTTCCGGTCGTCTCCTCCGCGGCGGTGCCGTCCGCCCAGGCGGCGGCGCGGCCCGCCAGCTCGGCTGGCAGCTCGACCTCGCCTGCGGCGGGCTCCATGACGTGGACGTGCACCGCGCCGGCCGACGCCGTGTAGCGACGCGAGACGCCAACGCGCTCCTCAGCGCGAATCCACGGCCGCGTGCCGTAGATGCCCTCGCCGTTGACCCGCAGCCAGGCCCCCATCTCGCGCATCGCCTGCAGCTGCAGCGCTGGGATCTCGCCGGCCGCGGTCGGTCCGACGTTGATGAGCAGGTTGCCGTTCTTCGAGACGACGTCGACGAGGTGGCGAACGAGCTGCGTGCCGGAAAGCGAGTGCTTCTCACTCTCGTCCTGGTTGAACCCGAACGAGAACCCAAGGCCGCGCGTCGACTCCCACGGCTGCTGCTGAATCTCTTCGACGTTCGTGTACTCGCGCGTCAGATAGCCGTTGTACGGCACGCCCCAGCGGTCGTTGACGACCCCGTCGGGAACGGCATCGAAGTACCGGCCGAGCAGCGACGCCACGCCGTAATCCTCGTGCCCCTTGCCACCGTCGGGCCAGTCGATGTCGTTCCAGAGCACGTCGGGCGAGAACCGCTCGATGAGCTCGTCGACCTGCTCGGCCGAGTAGCGCGAGAACGCTGGATCGTTGCGGCGGAACCGGAACAGGTCGGTGTCGGACTCGATCGGCGGGAAGTCGCTGACGTGCCAGTCAAGAGCGCCGGAAAAGTAGACACCGAAGCGCGCGTTCGCCTGACGTGTCGCGTCGTGCAGCTCGCCGATGAGGTTGCGCTTCGGGCCGCGGGCGACCGAGTTGAACCCCGTCGTCTCGGTGTCCCAGAGGCAGAACCCCTCGTGGTGCTTCGTGACGGGCACGATGTACTTGGCGCCGGCGCCGAGCAGCTCGCCCACGAACCTCTCGGCGTCGAACGCGCCCGCGTCCCACCTGTCCGCAAGGTCCTCGTAGCTCACGCCGGGTCCGTAGACCTCCTGGTGACGCTCCCACGTCGGGCTTCCCGCGATGCGCACGGTGTTGCCGTACCACTCCGCGTACTGGTGCCAGGCGTAGGCGTCCTCCGTCGGCACGAACCGTTCGCCGTGTTCGACGGCCCAGGCGGGCACCGAGTACAGGCCCCAGTGAATGAAGAAGCCCAGCTTCGCATCGCGGTACCACTCGGGCACCCCGTTCGTCGGGTAGACGGGCGCGTTGTCACCGAAGTCCGGGCCAACCCGCGACTCAAAATTCATCATGAGAGGAGTGCTCCTTAGTCGTCTTCACCACGGCGACCGACGACCGCCGTCAGCGCGGGTGTGCCGCTGGAATCGAACGGGTAGACCCCCGGCGCAAGCCGGTGGTGGCCGAGCCGCAGCAGATCCTGATCGACGCCGCCCGGTGTGAGCGCGAGCGTCCAGCCGCGCTGCAGTTCGTAGAGTTCTGGTTCGAGGTAGCCGATTTTCACGACGACGATGTCCGCGGTCTCCGGGTCGAGCCCGAGCATTCGGAAGTCGTCGAGGTGGTGGAAGGGCTTCCGCCGTTCGGTGACGATCGCGTGGACCCCGCCGACGGCGATGACCGCCTGCGTACCAGCGTCGGGGTCGCCGTCGGTGAGCGAGAACACGGTGCCGGCGAGTTCGACCGGGCCGCTCGGGCCGGCGTCGACGCGCGCGCCAGCGGTCAGGCGCACCTCCGCACCCACCCCGGCCGCCACCGCCGCGGCGACCGCGTCGGCGTCGAAGATCGATGCGACAAGCGTCGTGAGCTCCCCTTGGGTGAGCTCCTCGCGCCGCAGGAGCTCGGTGAGCGTCCAGGTCACATCGCCCGCGCCGCCAGCCGTCGGGTTGTCGCCTGAGTCGGAGATGAGGAACGGGCGCGCCGCGTCGGGGGCAAGGGCGTTCTCGAGTGCGCCGTCGAGCGATGCGGTCTCCGCGACGAAGACGAAGTCCTCGCGCGCGTCCCAGTACATCCGCGCTACTCGCTCCGCCTCACGGGCGATGAGCTCGCGGTCGTCACCGGTCACCACGACGTACGCCTGGCAGCGCGGCTCATCGGCCCACGCGTAGCCCACCCAGACGGCGGCGTCGGCGACACCCGCCAGCGCCTCGATCTTCGGCAGCTCGGCATAGATGCTGCGCGCCGGTTCGAGGCGGGTGCTCGTTTTCTCGCCCGGCAGCAGCACGGGCACGGGCACCCAGGCCTTCAGGGGGCGCCGCGCGAGCGGGTCGGTGCCGTGTTCGCCGCGGAGGCGCGACAGCAGCGCGTGCACGGCGCGCTCCTTCGTGTTCAGCCAGTCCTCGTGCGGGGCCATGCGGTAGCAGGTGAGCAGGTCGACGGCGTCGCGGAGCGTCTCGGAGACGTTGCCGTGCAGGTCCATCGACGTCGTCACGAGGGTGTCGGGGCCGAGGGCCTCGCGCACCGCGGTCGCGAGGTCGCCCTCGGCGTCGACCATGCCCTGGACGCTCATCGCGCCGTGGATGTCAAAGAAGAAGCCGTCGAACGGCCCCTCGGCGCGGATCGCGTCGAGGATCGCATCCTTCATACGCGCGTATGTCGCGGGGGCAACGGCGCCGCCCGGCAGCGAGCGGCCGTGGTAGAGCGGCACCCACTCGGCGGCGTCGCCGAGATCGCGGCCCTCGTCGAGGAACGGGTAGTAGCCGCGCAGGTCTGCGCCGGTCCGGATCGTGAACGCCTCGTCCCCGGAGACGTGCGGGGAGAAGGTGCTCGATTCGATCGAGATGCCCGCGATCCCGATCCGGGGACGGGCGATCCCGCCCGGAGCGAGCTCCGGCAGCGGGCCCATCCAGATCTCGTGTGCTTCCATCTCGTTCGTCACCGTGCGGCTCCTTCGCGTGTCTGCGTGTTCGACTGTGCCTGGGCGAGTGTCGCCCGGAGAAGTTTCTGCGCTGAGGCTGCAGCGCCGAGCGCGACGGCGTCGCCGCCGCGCTTCGCGCGCTGGATCCTGAGCGGGGTTCCGGTGATGGGCGCCGCGGTCCGCAGCGTCTCATCCATCGCCGGCGAGAGCAGGTCCCACGCGTGCGAGACCCCGCCGCCGACAATCACCTCGGCGACGTCGAGGAGGGTCGACATCGACGCGCAGGCGAGCGCGAGCGCCCGTCCGGCGTTCGCGAACACGGCACGGGCGTCGGCGTCGCCCGCGCGCGCCCGATCCGCAATCTCCTTCGCCGTCAGCCCGGACGCTCCCGTGCGCTCCGCGTACCGCAGCCCGATCGACGTCCCCGACGCGAGCGTCTCAAGGTGGCCGGTCTGCTTGCAGGTGCAGACGAGATCGCTGTACCCCGGGGTGTGGCCGATCTCGCCGGCACCGCCGCGGGCGCCGCGGCGGAGCGTGCCGTCGAGGATGAGCGCGCCGCCGACGCCAGTGCCGAGCATGACGCCGAACGCGTCGGGCTCGGCGTGCGCGTCGAACGCGACCTCGCCGAGCAGGAACGCGTTAACGTCGTTCTCGATCGCGATCGGAACTCCGAGGAGCTCCTCGAGGCGCGTACGCAGCGGGAACCCGACCCAGTCGACGAAGGTCGATGACGCCGCGGTGACCACCCCGGTGTCGTAGTCGAAGACCCCGGCCGCGCCCACGCCAGCAGCGCCGAGCGTTCCGCCGCTCTCGCCGAGCAGGTCGGCGGTGAGGCGGGCGGCGGTCGTCGCCATCGCCTCGCCGCCCTCCTTTGCCGGCGCGACCGCCGAGCCGCGGGCGAGGATATCGCCCGCGGCGTCGACGAGGACGACGGCGATCTTGGTGCCGCCGATGTCGATTCCCGCGAAGACGCCCGTGTGAGTGTCTGCTGTGTGCGTCATCGTCCGCCGAGACCTGCCATCGCGATGCCCTTCACGAGGTGCTTCTGCAGCGCGATCACGAGGATCGTCGTCGGGATCATCGAGATGATCGCGGCCGCCATCTGCAGGTCCCACCGCGTGCCGGTCAGACCCGAGAAGCTGGCGAGGCCGATCGGCAGCGTGCCGCGCGCCGAGAGGTCGACGGTGACAATGAGGGGCCACAGGTAGCTGTTCCAGAAGCTCATGAACGTGAAGACCGAGAGCACGGCGACCGCGGACTTCGAGAGCGGCAGGATGATGCGCAGGAACGTGCGGATCGGGCCGGCGCCGTCGATGCGCGCAGCCTCCTCAAGCTCGTATGGGATGCCGCGGAAGAACTGCCGCATCAGGAACGTACCGAACGCGGTGAACGCGAACGGGAAGATCAGCGCCGGGTAGGTGTCGACCCAGTTGAACCACTGCATGACCTGGAACATCGGGATGACGAGGACCTCGGCGGGAACCATCATCGTCGCGAGGAAGATCACGAAGACCGCGTCGCGACCCTTCCAACGCAGCCTGCCGAACGCGTAGCCTGCAGTCGTAGACACGACGAGCACGACGAGGGTGCCAGCCACCGCGACGAACAGCGAGTTGCCGATGTACGTCCAGAACGGGCCGAACTCGAAGACCTCGGCGAAGTTCGACCACCGGATCTCCGAGCCGAACAGGCTCGGCGGCATCGCGAACATCTCGCCGTTCGGCTTGAGCGCCGAGAAGAATGCGTAGATGAGGGGAAGCATGAACAGCGCCGCGGCGACGTAAATGCTGATGTGAGCGTTGACGAGCCGGATGCGCTCGCCGGGGGTCATCGGCTCGCGCGACCGCTTCTTGGCCCCCCGCACCGCGGCCTCGCCGCCGGCAGCGGCGACGGCCATCACCCGTGTGGCGTTGAGATCAGTGCTCATAGTGCACCCACTTCTTCTGCAGTCGGAACTGGACCGCGGTGATGATGATGATCAGTGCGAACAGGATCCATGCACCGGCCGCGGCGAGGCCGAGCTCCTGGTACTTGAAGCCCTGGTTGTAGATCCACATGACGAGCGGGGCGGTGGCGTTGCCAGGGCCGCCGCCAGTGAGCATTTGCGGTTGCACGAAGACTTGCAGCGAGGTGATCATCGTCATGATCGTTGCGAAGAAGATCGACGGGGAGATCATGGGGATCGTCACGCTCCACAGCAGGCGGAAGCCCTTCGCACCGTCGATGCGGGCGGCCTCCATCACGCTCTCTGGGAGCTGCTCGAGCGCCGCCGAGAAGATGAGCATGTTGTAGCCGAGGCCCTGCCAGACGCTCATGACGACGACCATGATCATCGCCCAGTTCTTGTCGGCGAGGAAGTTCGGCAGTTCGAGGCCGAACCAGGTCTGCGCGAGGCCGTTGAAGAGCCCCTGCGGCTGCAGCAGCATCTTCCAGACGAGCACGTTCGCGACCATCGGGGTGACGACCGGAATGAAGAAGAGCACCCGCAGCGCGCCGCGGCCGCGAATGCGCGGGCCGAGCGCGACGGCGAGCAGCAGCGAGAGGATCACGCTTGCAGGCACGTACAGCACCGTATACACGAGGGTGTTTCGAAGCGCTGGCATGAATGCCGGATCCTCGAAGAGGCGGGCGTAGTTCCCAATCCCGATGAAGGTGCGTTCGCCAAACGTCGGCCAGTTGAAGAAGCTCATCACGACGGACAAGACAACCGGAACGATCGTAAACAGAGCGAGGCCCACCAGGGCCGGGCTTGCAAAGCCCAGCGCCTGGCGCGCCTCCATCTTGGCGAACGACCGACGGCTGCGCTGACGCGCCTGCAGTGTGGTCATTCTGTTCTACTTACCTAGTTGTGTGGTGAATCAGTTGCTGAACTGCTTCTGAGCAGTCTCGAGCACGGTACGCATGTCGGCCTGGCCGTTGTAGACGCTCACGAGCTCGGGCTGCACGAAGGTGCCGACCTTTGCCCAGTTGTCCGAGACGCGCTGGCCCTCGACGTCCTTGAAGGCCTCGTCGAAGACGGCCTTCACCTGATCGCGGTACGCCTCGTCAAGCGACTCGAAGTAGAGCGGCTGGCTCTCGGCGCGTGCCGGGTAGCTGCGGCCGGAGGACGCGACGTAGTCCTGTGCGTCCTTGCTGAGCAGCGAGCCCATGACCTTGAGCGCGGCTTCCTTGTTCTCGCAGGTCTCGGCGATGCCGAAGCCCGAGCCGAGCACGAGGCTGAGGTTGCCGTTCGCGCCGGTCGGCAGCGGCGCAAGGCCCGCCTTGAAGCCGGCGTCGTTGGTGAGGTAGCCGACCGCGTTCCAGGTGCCGTCGACGGCCATCGCCGCGTTCTCGCTGGTGAACTGGTTCTCGCCCCAGCCGCCGTCGGATGCAGACGCGACGGGCGCCGCGACCTTCTGCTCGGTGACGAGCGACGCGTACCACTCGGCAGCGTCAGTGAAGGCCGAGTCGCCGATCTGCAGCTCGCCGTCTTCGGTGACGGGCTGGGTGCCCGACTTCGCGATCGGAAGCGCCTGCCACTGGAAGTCGCCCATGCCGATGCCGAAGCCGTACTTGCCGCCGGTCGTTGCCTTCTTGGCGGTGGCCTCAAAGTCCTCGAAGCTCCAGCCAGCCTTCGGCAGGTCCGCGCCCGCGGCCGTCAGCTGATCCTCGTTGTAGTACGTGACCATGGTCGAGACGTCGAACGGCAGGCCGTACATGTCGCCCTTATTCTCGAGGATCTCGGTCGCGCCCGGCGCGAAGTCGTCCTTGCTCAGGCCGGCGGTCTTCAGGTCCTCGTCGGTGAGCTTCACGAAGCCGTCGGTGTAGCTGGACAGCATGCCGCTGTTCATGCCGGTAACGCAGGCCATGTTGCCCGATGCCATGTTGGTGGTGAGCTTGGTGAAGAAGTCACCCCACGGCGCGGTGCGGAGCTCGATCTTCAGGTCAGGGTTCTGCTCCCGAGCGATCTTGAGCTGCTCGTTGAGCGCGGTCGTGTCGTCTTCCGAGCCCGCCCACATGTCGATCACGATTGTGTTGTCGTCCTTGGGTGCAGATCCGCTGCCGCTGCAGCCGGTGAGCACCGCGGCCGCACCAACGGTCATGGCCACGAGTGGCACCAGGTTAATCTTCTTCATTGAACGCCTCCTCAGGCATCGGATAAGTTTGTTCGAGCGTCGTACAAAGTTTGTTCGGCTTCGACAGATGTCATATTGCCAGAAGATTCCCGTCTCGACAAATACCTGTTTTTTGGCGTTGCCGAATCGAAACATTTGCGCGTATATGGCCTTTCGCTCCGCGGACAGTGCGGGCTAGACTTCTACCAAGATCGAAGAAAGTTGGAACGTGCCACTCTCACCGAACCCCCTCGATGACCAGAACCGTCGGATCGTCGAGCTTGTCGCCGGCGGGCAGGCGGCTTCGCGCAGCGAGCTTGCCAAGATCCTCGACGTCGCCGTCTCGACAGTCTCCCTGCGCGTGCAGGCGCTCATCGACGCCGATGTGTTGCGCGAGGACGGCCACGGCAATTCGAGCGGGGGCAGGCGGCCACGCCGGCTACGCGTGAATGTCGCCGAGGCCCGGATCCTCGCCGCCGAGCTCGGCGGCGGCCACGCCCGCATCGGCCTCCTCGATCTCACGGGCAAACTGCACGCGTCCGAGACCATCCCCATCAACATCGCCGCCGGCCCGGAAGAGACCCTCAAGAAGGTCGCCGCCGGCTGCCGCGCACTCGCCGGCGACACGGAGATCCGGGCGATCGGAATGGCACTGCCGGGCCCAGTCCGGCTGCAAACTGGCAGCGTCGACCAGCCATCGCGCATGCCTGGCTGGCAGGGCTATCGGGTCCGCGAACGCCTCACCGAACTCCTCGGCGTCCCCGCCGTCGTCGACAACGACGCGAACCTCATGGCGCTCGGAGAGCACCACCGGCGACTCTCCCCCGCCGAAGACAGCATCACCGTCAAGGCGGGCACCGCGATCGGCAGCGGGATCATCGTGCAGGGCGCGATCCATCGCGGGGCGACCGCCGCGGCCGGCGACATCACGCACACGCAGATCGACCCGACCCTCAATGAGCCCTGCTCCTGCGGAAACCGCGGCTGCCTCGAGACCGTCGCGAGCGGCGCGAGCCTCGTGCGCCAGATGGGAGAGCTCGGCCAGAGCGTGCCCGACGCCGCCGCGGTCCTCGCGCTCGCACGGGACGGCGACCCGACCGCGACAACCCTCATCCGCACCGCGGGAACCCATCTCGGGCAGGCGCTCTCCGGGGTCGTGAACTTCTTCAACCCCCACGCCGTGTTCCTCACGGGCAGCCTGAGCGCGAGCGAACCGTTCATCGCCGCCGTGCGCAGCCGCGTCTACGAGGCCTGCCACCCGCTCGCGACGCAGACGCTGCTCATCGAGGCGGCCGCGTCCGGGCAGGACGCCGCGCTCTACGGCGCGGCGCGGATCGCGCTCGACGCCGTCGATCTCACCGCCTAGCTAGACACACCGTCGGCCAGGCGCAGCTCGATGACGGGCATGAGCACGTCGGGGCGCTGCACCGGCAGGTGCACCGTGAGCGTGCCAGCGGGCTGACCGGCGGCCTCCATCTGCGACCCCTCAGAGTTCGGATCGCTCTCCGAGGTGCGCAGCCAAGAGCCGTCGTGCAGCAGCCGCGTGAACGTCACCTTCCCTGCGAGGCCCGGCAGGTGCACGTAGCCGAGCGGCCAGGTCGCCAGGTGCAGGTAGAGGCGATCACCGCGACGGGTGTACGCGCCCTCGCGCGGCGGCTCGAACTCCGCGTAGCCTGCCCCCACAATCGCCCCGCGGTGAAGCTCAGTCCACTCCCCGAGCGTCTCGAGCACGGCGCGGTCGCGGGGTGAGATCCCCCCGCGCCCGTCCGGCCCGATGTTCAGCAGCATGTTGCCGCCCATCGAGACGGAGTCGGTGAGCATCTGCGCGAGCAGCGGTGCCGACTTCTGATCGAGGTTGTCTCGGTGGTACCCCCATGAGCCGTTGATCGTCTGGCACGCCTCCCAGCGCACGAGCTCGCCGCCTCGCCGCACCGGCTCGGTCGGCTGGTACTGCTCGGGTGTGTAGAAGTCTCCCGGGATGCCGAGGCGATCGTTGACGAGCATGTTTGGCTGGAGCTCACGGCACATCGCGAGCATCGCCTCAGAATCCCAGTCGGCCGGCCCCTTGCCGTCCCAGCCGTCCTTGTGCTCCGGGTAGCTGAAATCGAAGAACATGTAGTCAATCTGGCCGTACTCGGTGAGCAGCTCGCGCAGTTGCGCGTGCATGAAGGCGCGGTAGCGCTCCATGTCGCGGCCGGCGTTGAGCTCCTGTGCGTTGTCGTCGTCCCGGCGCGGGTGCACCCAGTCGATGAGGAAATCGGGGTGATGCCAGTCGATGAGCGAGAAATACAGGCCAACACGGAGCCCCTCGGCGCGAAGCGCGTCGACGTGCTCGCGCACGAGGTCCCGCCCGCAGACGGCGTGCGCAGTGAAGTCTGACTGGCGCGAGTTCCACAGCGCGAAGCCCTCGTGGTGCTTCGTCGTCAGCACGACGTAGCCGGCGCCGAGACGCTTCGCGGTTCGCGCGATCTCGCCGGCGTCGAAGCGATCAGGATCGAAGTTCTCGACGTACGGCAGGTACTCGGCGGCGGTGAGTCGCTCGTAGTTTTGCACCCACTCGTGGCGGGCGGCGACGCTGTAGGCGCCGAAGTGCACGAACATTCCGATGCGCGCCTCGTCGAACCACTGATGCTCAGGCTGTGAAGACATGCGCACAATCTTCACACAGTTCTTTTGAGCGCGCTCGTCAAAACTCGCGAGTCGCCCGGGCTCGCGCAGGCGGCACCCGATCGGCGTTGGGTTATTGCCCCGGGAAGCCCTCGACCTCAACCCCCAAATATTCTTGTGCCCCTCATTTTCCGGGGAAAAATGAGGGGCACAAGAATATTTGGGTAAGAATGGCCGGCGCTGGGCGTGCGGCCGGCTACGCCTCGTCGCGCGAGTCCGCGGCGATCGCGGTGTGGTGCTGGATCACCTCGGCGACAACAAAGTTGAACCACTTCTCGGCGAACTCTGGGTCGAGGTTCGCGGCCTCCGCGAGGCTCCGCAGCCTGGCGATCTGCCTCGCCTCGCGGGCAGGATCGGCCGGGGGCATCGCGTGCTCAGCCTTCAGCTGGCCGACCTCCTGCGTGCACCGAAAGCGCTCCGCGAGCATGTGCACGAGGGCAGCGTCGATGTTGTCGATGCTCGACCGGAGTCGCCCGAGGCGCTCCTCAGGAGTGGGGCTCGTCATCGCTCTCCTTCTCAGCTCAGCAGATCTTTGCTCAGCAGGTCTCAGCTCAGCAGGTCGTGCAGCTCGACAACCTGCTCGCGCTCCGGGCCGACGCCGACGGCCGAGAACCGGGCGCCGCTCATGGCCTCGAGCGCGCGGATGTAGTCCTGCGCGTTCTTCGGGAGCTCCTCAAACGTGCGGCAGTCCGAGATGTCCTCGTCCCAGCCCGGGAACTCCTGGTAGATCGGCTTCGCGTGGTGGAAGTCTGACTGGTTCACCGGCATGTCGTCGTGGCGAACGCCGTTCACGTCATAGGCGACGCACACCGGGATCGACTTGATGCCCGAGAGCACGTCGAGCTTCGTGAGCACGAAGTCCGTGACGCCGTTGATGCGGGCCGCGTAGCGCGCCATCGGGGCGTCGTACCAACCGCAGCGGCGCGCGCGACCGGTGGTCACGCCAAACTCGCCGCCCTTGGTCTGCAAGAACTCGCCCATCTCATCGAAGAGCTCGGTCGGGAACGGCCCGGATCCTACGCGCGTCGTGTACGCCTTGATGACCGCGATGATGCGATCGATCTTGTGCGGGGGAACGCCCGAACCGGTCGCGGCTCCGCCGGAGGTCGCGTTCGAGCTCGTCACGAAGGGGTAGGTGCCGTGGTCGATGTCGAGCATCGTCGCCTGGCCAGCCTCGTAGAGCACGGTCTTGTCGTCGGCGAGCGCGTTGTGCAGCAGCAGGCCGGTGTCGCAGACCATGGGCTCGAGGAGCTCGCGGTACGCGAGTAGGTCGTTCACGACCTCGTCGGCGTCGATCGCACGACGGTTATAGATCTTGACGAGCACCTGGTTCTTGAAGTCGAGCGCTGCCTCGACCTTCTGACGAAGGATGCCCTCGTCGAAGATGTCCTGAATACGGATGCCGACGCGGTTGATCTTGTCTGCGTAGGCGGGGCCGATGCCGCGACCGGTCGTGCCGATCTGGCGCTTGCCGAGGAAGCGCTCGGTGACCTTGTCGAGCGTGCGGTGGTACTCGGTGATGACGTGCGCGTTCGCGCTCACCTTCAGCTTGGAGACGTCTACGCCGCGCTCCTTGAGCGCGTCGAGCTCGAGCTTGAGCACCGCGAGGTCAACAACAACGCCGTTGGCGATGACCGGCACGACGCCCGGGGTCAGGATGCCCGAGGGGAGCAGGTGCAGCGCGTATTTCTGGTCGCCAATGACGACCGTGTGACCGGCGTTGTTACCGCCGTTGAACTTTACGACGTAGTCAACGCGGCTCCCGAGCAGGTCGGTTGCGCGACCCTTTCCCTCATCGCCCCATTGGGCACCGGTGATCAGTACAGCGGGCATCTCAGCCCCTTCCTTCGCACTAGGCAGATACCGACCCAGTCTAGCGGAGGCTCGCTTTCCATGCCCGGGAGGCGTCATGAAGCGGCCCCGCGGCGCGCCCAGACAGGGTGTCTGGGGGTGCCGCGGGGCCGACTGAGACGCTGACGCTGCAGAGCGTCAGCTATGCCTCAGCGATGTGGGAATGGAGGAACCAGCGATCCTTATCGAGCTGCTGGGCAATTGCGATCGCGATGTCTTGACTCACCGGGTCGATTTCCTCGAGCCCCTCGATCGCGCGATAGATAGTCGCGAGCGTGGCGTCGAGCTGCGCGACCATCTCGCGCACGGTAACGTCGGACTGCTGGAACCCGGGCGACAGCTCGGGCGTGGTTGTACGCGCGGCGACCGTCGCGATGCGGGAGTCGATGGGAAGGCCGAGGGCGACGATCCGCTCGGCGACCTCGTCCGCGCCGGCCTGGGCGTTCGCAACGACGGTGTCGAGGAACTCGTGAACACCGATGAAGTTCGCTCCGCGCACGTGCCAGTGCGCCTGCTTGGCGTTGACGTGGAGGGCGACGAGATCCTGAACAACCGGGCTCAGGTACTGGGCGACCCCACTCGGGCGATTCATGTCGCCCTGCGCGGCCGGGATGCGGGCTTCTTGCATAGTCATACTGGCTTCCCTTCTCTCGGGAGCGCCCGTACGTGCCGGGCACTCGGTATGACCAGGCTACGTGCTGAATCTGGGCACTGGCCTAAGAATTCGGTGAGTGTTTGGCAGGAGCTGGCTAGGCTATGACCAAGTCGACACGGATCGTTCACCGCGAGGGGAAACATGGCCAGCAGACGCATTGTCATCGGGGGCGCCTCGGGGTTTCTCGGGTCGAAGCTCCGGGAGGAACTCGCCCGAGACGGCTGGGACGTCGCGACGATCGGCCGCAGCGGGGCCGACGCGACGTGGGGAGACCAGGCCGCGATCCTTCGCCTCATTGACGGCGCCGACGCCGTGATCGGGCTCGCAGGCAAGAGCGTCGACTGCCGCTACAACGATGCGAACCGCGACGAGATCCTGCGCTCACGCGTCGACACCACGCGCGAGCTTTCAGCTGCGATCGCGGCGAGCGCTCGGCCGCCGCGGGTGTGGCTGAACTCGAGTACGGCCACGATCTACAGGCACGCGATGGACCGTCCACAAACCGAGGCGCACGGCGAACTCGGCGCCGGGTTCTCCGTCGACGTCGCGAGGAACTGGGAGCGGGAGTTCTTCGCCGCCGACCTTCCCGGCACGCGCCGCGTCGCGCTCAGGATCGCGATTGCCCTTGGAGACGGCCCAGCCACCAACACGCTGTTCAGGCTCGCCCGGCTCGGGGTCGGCGGGCCGCAGTACGACGGTCCGTGGTTTCCGCACCGGCGCTACCGCGGGATCGGGCCGGACCCGACCGAGCCGAGCGCCAGCTGGCACCGCACCCGCGGCCGGCAGAGGTTCAGCTGGGTGCACATCGACGACATCGTGGGGGCGGTGCGCTTCGCGCTCGACACCGAAACACTGAGTGGCCCCGTGAACGTGGCGTCGCCCGGCCCGAGCGACAACCGCACGGTCATGCGAGCGCTGCGCCGCACCGTTGGGGCTTGGATCGGGTTGCCCGCGTTCCGCTGGATGCTCGAGCCCGCGACCTGGGTGCTGCGCACCGAGTCCGAGATGGTGCTCAAGAGCCGCTGGGTAGTGCCCGAGAAGCTACTTGAGGCGGGCTACGAGTTCGCGTGGCCGGAGCTTGAGCCGGCGCTGCGCGACGTGTGGGCGGGTCGGCGGGGGTAGCGCCTGCGGCTCGGGCCTGTGCTTGGCCTGGGTCCTTCTGCCCTCCGCCACACCATATTCGCACCAGCACACCTTTCTGACGTGGATAAGGATGTGATCTCGCAAGAACCATGTGCGCAGCCCCACCGGAGAGCACCTTTCTCGCCAGAAGACCCGAACCCCGCCGTTGGCAAGGGCCTCTCTTGCCAGGAACAGGCAGTTTGGCAGGGCGGGCTGGAGCTGCGGGTACGGTTGAAGCGTGCAGCCCCGACGCAAGTACCCCAAGACGCGGTCAGCCGCGACGAGCGCCCGATACGCGAAGCGACGCAAGAATCGGCTAGCCCGCGTCGACAACGACCTCACCGACGACCAGTGGCAGACCCTGCTCGAGGCCTGGGGGCGCTGCGCCTACTGTCAGGGAGACGGCGCGGCACTGCAACGGGACTGCGTGCAGCCAGTTTCTCGGGGCGGGCGGTACACGCTCGGCAACGTCGTGCCTGCCTGCGCCTCGTGCAATGCGAGCAAGCACAACTCCGAGGTCACGAGTTGGCTGAGGCGAAAGAAGCTCGACGAGCGCGCGTTCCTACTCAGGCACGCAACTATCCTGCAGCAGCTACTCCCCACTGAAGAAGAGACCGCAGCGTCAATGGAGCACGCTGCGGACGAACGACCCGCGGAAGAGTCCGCCAGCTAACCGTCAAGCCTGAGCGACAGCAGCATCCGCTTGGCCTTCGCGTAGTCTTCGGTCTGCATGAACGCGCGCGCCTCGTCCATGGTGCCGAAGTGCTTCGTTGCGTCGCTGATGCTCACCTGGAGCGTGTCAGCAAACTGCACCAGCGCGGATTCGGTCTGCACGAGGTTGTAGTAGAAGCAGTAACCGGAATCCAGCGACGTGTCGCTCACGGCCATCGTTGCGAACACGCCCTCCGCATGCGCGCTCTCAAACGCCCGGTATGTGAACTGCGTCGGGGTCGTGCCGGGCAGGGCGCCACTGTATCTGACGTATCCCGGGATTTCGACGGGCACGGCCTCGAGCTCAGCCACTCGGAGAAAACTCGTTTCGTCTGGCCCGTTTTCGTCACCGCCGCAGCCCCCTCCGAGCCCCATCACTTTGCGCGCGTACCTGAGCTGCAGCTCGCCGGCCTCGTCGAAGACATCGAACACGAAGATCTCGTGCTCGGGCTCCGACCGCTCGCTCTCGACGACGCGCCACCCCGGCGCAACCTCGAAGCTGCCGACCGTGCGCGGGTCCGAGAAGCGCTCCCACTGCGCCTCGGGCTCCGGTGTGGGTTCCGCAGTCGGCTCGGGTGAAGGTTTCGGCGCAGGCGTCGAGGTCGTCGGCTTCGGCGTCGGCTCGGGACTCGGCGCACACGCGCTAAGCAGCATGGCTGCAGCGAGCGCGCCGACTCCGACAGCCCTAGCGGGCGTAGCTCTCCGACGGGGTCTGGGTGCGGCGCTCATAGCCCGATCCTATGCGGGTTCAGTGAGCACTGCGAGGGCCGGGCCAGGCGAGCCCGCCGGGCCCCAGTCAGTCCAGCCCGGGTCGAACTACTCGGCCTCGATCGCCGCGATCGCTGTCGCGTCCGCGCCGTTCAAGAATTCGGTGAGGCGCTCAACCTCGTGGGTCTCACCGATCGCCGCCGCGCCACGGCGCAGCGCGTACAGCGCACGAAGAACGCCGCGGTTCGGCTCGTGCGACCACGGCACCGGCCCCGCGCCCCGCCAACCCGACTTGCGGAGCGAGTCGAGGCCGCGGTGGTATCCGACGCGCGCGAACGCGTAGGCCCCAATCTCGTCGTCGGCCGCGGCCGCGCGGTCCGCGAGCACGGCCCACGCGAGCGGGGACTCGGGGTGCGCACGCACGATCTGTTCGGGGTCAGTGCCTGCGGCGAGCGCGGCGGTCACCTCCGAGTCGGGAGCGAGCAGCGTGGGTTCTGGGCCGAGGAGGTTCTCACCGATCATGTCGCCAGTGTAGCGACAGGCGCTTCGAGCGGGATCCGCACCTCGACACAGAACTCCGCTGTACCGGGATCCGTCGCCGACACAACCGACGCAACCGACACAGCCGGCGCGACCTGCGCGGCCGAGGACACCGCGAGCGACCCGCCGTGCGCCTGAGCGACGGCCGTGGCAATTGCGAGGCCGAGACCACTGCCCGAGTCGGCGCGAACGCGCCCGCCGCCTCTCACGAACGGCTGGTGGAGCCGGTCAAGAGTCTCGGCGGGCAGGGGCTCGGCAGCGTTGCGCACGACAAGCACTGATTCCGCCCCGTCAACCCGCCAGTCGATGGCGACGCGGCTGCCCGCCGTCGCGTGCCGGGCCGCGTTGCCGACGAGGTTGTCGAGGAGCCTCGTGAACATCGCCGGATTGACCCGCACGCTATGCGGGGCCACGTCGGAATCGACGGTCAACCCGCGCTCCGCAAGCCGCTCTGAAGCGTGGCCAAGCGCGGCCTCCGCAAGCTCGCGGGCCTCACACGGTTCGACGGCGAGAGACTCCAAGGCACCGCCCGACGCCGCGAGCCCGATTTGCGCCCGCGTCAGGTCGAGGAGCGCCTCGCCCATCTCGATGCTTCGCGCATTTACCTCTCGGAGCCGCTCGGCGGCGAGCCTGTACTCAGCGAGGGTCGGTTCGGGCCCGTCAAGCAGCACATCGAGCATGGCCTTCTGGGTCGCGAGTGGGGTGCGCAGCTCGTGCGAGGCGTTCGCCGCGAACAGCTGCTGCGCCCTGAAGGCGCGCTCAAGCCGTTCGAGCATGTCGTCGAGGGTGTCTGACAGATCGGTCAGCTCGTCGCGCGGGCCGCGGAGCGCCACGCGGCGGTCGAGCTGGCCCGGGGTGGCGGCCCGCGCCGCTGCGTTGATGTCGTGCAGCGGTGAGAGCACCCGCCCAGCGAGCGCCCAGGCGGCAACGGCCCCGAGCGCGACGATCACGACGAGGGCGATGATCGACGACCAGAGCAGCGTCTGGAAGACGTCGGTGACGTCGCGGATCTCGAGCACGGGCACAGTAAGCGACAGTTCAGTGAGGCTCTCGGAAGGCAGCGCGGGCTCGGCAGCATCGCCGTAGGGGTAGGTGGGCGCGACCGAGTCGACGCCAAGGTCAAGGGTGTCAGCCGGCATCGCCGGGGAGGACTGGATCGCCCAAACCGGCCCGTACCGCATGAACAGGTTCAGGCCAACGACGAGCACCCCACCCCCGAGCGCGATGAGCAGCGCGACACTCAGCGTGATGCGCGCTCGGATGGTGAGGCGGAACCGGCCGCGATCCTGACCGCGCCCCTGCGCGCCATCCGCGCTACGCATCGCCGCTCCCGCGAACAGCTCCAGGGGCCGAGGCCGGAGCGGGCTCCGGCCCGACGATCCGGTAGCCGGCCCCCGACACCGTCTGAATGATGCGGGGCTCGCCGAGCCGCTTGCGCAGCGTCGACATCGTCACTCGGATCGCGTTCGTGAACGGGTCAGCGTTCTCGTCCCACGCGCGCTCGAGCAGTTGCTCAGCGCTGAGCACGCCGCCGCCCGCTTCAAGCAGCGCCCGCAGCAGCGCGAACTCCTTGCGGCTCAGGTGAACATACCTGCCGTCACGAAAGACCTCTCGGCGGAACGGGTCGAGCTTTACTCCGTGGGCTTCGAGCACGGGTGGTAGGGGCGGCGCGTTCCGCCGGTGGAGGGCGTGCAGCCGCACCAGCAGCTCGGGGAAGTCGAACGGCTTGACGAGGTAGTCGTCGGCGCCGAGCGCAAACCCCTCGACCTTCTCGTCAAGCAGCCCGGCAGCGGTGAGCATGAGCACCCGGGTGCCCGGCACGTTCGCGACAATCCAGGCGCACACTTCGTCGCCGTGCAGGCCGGGGAGGTCACGGTCGAGCAGTACGACGTCGTACTCGGTGTACCCGAGCTGCTCGATCGCGGAGTGCCCATCGAGCACGACGTCGGCGGCGATCGACGAGCGCCGCAACACGGTCTGGGTGGCCTCGGCGAGGTACGCCTCGTCTTCGACGATCAGTACGCGCATGACGCCCCTCCCTGCAGTTTCATCGCCAAGTCAAGCACGGGGGACATTAAGAAAAGATCTGCAATTTCGCAGACGCCCTGTTTACCCCGGATCCCGTGGGATGGAAGTCGGCTATCACCACAGCCGCTTCGTTTGACAAGGAGACCCCATGAACCATCAAATGTCCTTCCGCAGGCTCACCCTCATTGCTCTGCCCGTCGCAGCGCTGCTTCTCGCCGGGTGTTCAAGCACCACGGCCGAGCCCGATTCGGGAAAGGCCGGAGGTGAGTCAAGCACGGGAACGGGCGCCGATGATTTCCAGGCCTGGCACGTGAAGTACGCCGAGTGCATGCAGGGCGAGGGCATCGACTACCCGACACCGAGCGCCGACCCGAACGCGGCGTCTGAGGCACTTAACATCGACGAGCTCGGCGGGATGGAGGTGTTCGAAGCCGCCAACAAGGTCTGCGAGGCGAAGGTCGGGCAGCCGCCGGCGCCGACCGGGCCAGACGGCAAGCCGATGACCGAGGAGGCGATGCGCGAGGAGATGCTGAAAACCACCCAGTGCCTCCGAGAGCACGGCGCTGACGTCGAAGACCCGCAGCCGGGCGTCGGGCTCACCCTTACGGATGAGATCTCGCCCGAAGCGCTCGAGGCCTGCGGCATTTCCGGCGTCCCGGCGAACGCGGGCTAGCCGATGCGGAAGCTATGGGTGGCCGTCGCCGCCACTGTCGCGGTCGCTGGGCTCGCTGCGACGGGGCTCGTGCTGCTGCGCCCACCCGCCGCGCCTCCGGTCGAAGAGCAGGCGCCGGGCGCGACAGCGAAGGTCGCGCAGGGTGACCTCACGGAGCGCACGCTCGTGCAGGGCACGCTCGGCTACGCGGGCGAGCGCGCGGTCTCGGGCGGCGCGGGCACGCTCACCTCGCGGGCGAAGCCCGGGTCGACGGTGGATCTCGGAGGCGAACTCTTCGCGATCGACAACTCTCCCGTCGCCCTGTTCCGGGGCCCGCTGCCGCAGTGGCGCTCGTTCGAGCTCGGCATGACGAACGGGCCCGACGTGCAGCAGCTCGAGGCGTCACTCGGCGAGCTCGGCTACTTCTGGGGCGGCGCCGATGAAATCTTCGACGACAACACACGGATCGGGATCCGGCTCTGGCAAGAAGCTACCGGCAGGCCCGTGACCGGCGAGATCGGCCTCGGCGAGATCTTCTTCGCGCCGGGCCCGCTGCGGGTCGCGTCGGCCGAGCTCGAGCCGGGGGCCGCGACGGCGCCGGGCACCCCGATCTTGCGGGTGTCTGAGCTCGGTAAGAGCGTGAGCGTCGAACTCAAGCTCGCTCAGCAGCGCCTCGCCGTCGTCGGCGCCAAGGTCGAGGTCGAGCTGCCGGGCGGCGTGAAAACCCCCGGCACCGTCACCGCGGTCGAGCCGCCGCGCACCCCAGACAAGCAGGGCGAAGGCGCGCCCGAGTCGCCCGCCATTGTGCCCGTGACGGTCACCCTCGACAGCCCCGAGGATGCCGCGGACATCGACCGCGCGTCGGTGCGCATCGCGTTCACGAGCGAGACCCGCGAGAACGTGCTCTCCGTTCCCGTCGGCGCGCTCCTCGCGCTGCCCGGTGGTGGGTACGGCCTCGAGGTCGTGGGGCGCGACGGCGCCAAGCCGAAGCAGGTGCCCGTCGAGACGGGCATGTTCGCGGGCGGCATGGTTGAGGTCTCTGGCGCGGGAATCAAGGCCGGCACCGAGGTGGTGACGGCGGCCTCATGATCGAGCTCACGGACATCACTCGCAGCTTCGGCACCCCGCCGGTCGAGGTGCTGCGCGGCGTCAACCTCACAGTCGAGGCCGGCGAGTTCGTCGGCGTCGTCGGGCCGTCGGGCTCGGGCAAATCGACGCTCCTCAATATCCTCGGCACGCTCGACAGGCCGACGAGCGGGCGCGTCGTGCTCGCGGGCGACGACGTGTCGCAGCTCAGCGACAACGCTCTCTCTGACGTGCGGTGCCACAGGATCGGCTTCGTCTTCCAGCAGTTCCACCTCACCGACGGCAGATCTGCGCTCGACAACGTCGGCGACGGGCTGCTCTACCGGGGGCGCTCCCGCCAGGCCCGGCGTCGGGAGGCGGCAGCTGCGCTCGAGCGCGTCGGTCTCGGCCACCGGCTGAACCACCAGCCGAACCAGCTCTCGGGCGGCGAGCGTCAGCGCGTCGCTATCGCGCGGGCGACGGTCGGGCGCCCGGCGATCCTGCTCGCTGACGAACCGACCGGAAACCTCGACAGCACGTCAGGCGCGAGCGTGATGGAGCTGCTCGGCGAGCTGAACCGGGAGGGGACGACGATCGTCATGATCACCCACGACCGCGAGCTCGCGGCGGGCCTGCCCCGCAGCGTCCGCGTGACCGACGGCGTCATCCACGACGGGTCGGCGCCGCTCCGAGCGGGGGCAGTCGCGTGAGCCGGGCTACGCCAAGGCCGCCTGCCGAGCGATCGTGGTTGCGCGCGATCGACCTCGTCGCGCTCAGCACGTCGGGGTTGCGCGCGCGGCCGCTCCGCGCCGTGCTCTCGGCGCTCGGCATCGCGATCGGCATCGCGGCGATGGTCGCCGTGCTCGGCATCTCGGCGTCGAGCCAGGCGAAGCTCGCGCAGCAGCTCGACGCGCTCGGCACGAACCTGCTCACCGTCGAGGCGGGGCAGGATCTCTTCGGCGCAGAGGCCTCGCTACCGAAAGATAGTGAGGGCAGGATCGAGCGCCTCGCCGGTGCCCAGGGAGCGGCCGGTGTCGGCGCGCTCCCGAAGACCCGGATCTATCGCAGCGAGCTCATCCCGGAGGCGCAGAGCGGCGGGCTCGCCGTGCGGGCGGCGGACACGAGCCTCGCCGACGTGCTCGATCTGTCGGTTCGCTCGGGCGCCTGGCTCAACGAGGCGACGGGGGCGTACCCGTCGGTCGTGCTCGGCGACCGCGCCGCCCGGCAGCTCGGCATCGAGCGGGCCGGCTCCCTCGTGTGGCTCGGCGGCCAGCAGTTCGCGGTGGTCGGCATCCTCGACCCGGTTGAGCTCGCTCCCGAACTCGACACGTCCGCCCTTGTCGGCAACCAGGTCGCTCTCGACCGGCTCGACTACGACGGCTCTCCGACCCGCATGTACCTGCGCGCGGACGAGGAGGCACTCGCCGAGACGCGCGCCCTGGTGCCGCAGACGCTGTCACCAGAACAGCCCGAGACCATCAAGGTCTCCCGCCCCTCCGACGCGCTCGCTGCGAAGGCGGCGACCGACGAAACGTTCACGGGCCTCCTGCTTGGGCTCGGCTCGCTCGGGCTGTTGGTTGGGGGCATCGGCGTCGCAAACACGATGATCATCTCGGTCATCGAGCGACGTCGTGAAATCGGCCTGCGCCGCGCGATCGGCGCGCGCCGGTCGCACATCAGGCGGCAGTTTCTCGGCGAGGCGCTCGTGCTCTCGGCGCTCGGCGGGCTTGGCGGTGCGGGGATCGGCGCGCTCGTGACGGCGGGCTTTGCGCGGTCGGGCGGCCTCCCGTTCGCCCTCCCCCTCTACGTGCCAGCCGCCGCTATCGCGGCGACCCTCGTGGTGGGAGCGGTTGCTGGCATCTCGCCGGCCTGGCGGGCCGCTCGCGTACCCCCGACGGTGGCACTCAGCGGTTAGGCGCTGGCCGAGCCCGCTCTGCAGGCAGCGCCGGCGCTGCAACGGTTCGGCCCCGACCTCCCCCACCGTTTCTGGGTGGGAGCGGTCGGGGCCGACGCGTGTGGTTGTGGCTAGCGGTAGTTCACGAACTGAAGCGCGACGTCAATGTCAGCGCCCTTCAGCAGCGCCATCGTCGTCTGCAGGTCGTCGCGGCTCTTCGAGCTCACGCGCAGCTCGTCACCCTGGATCTGGCTCTTCACGCCCTTGGGGCCCTCATCGCGGATGAGCTTGTTGAGCTTCTTGGCGGTCGCCTGGTCGATGCCCTCCTTGAGCTTCGACTCGATGCGGTACTCCTTGCCGCTCGCGTAGGGCTCGCCCGAGTCGAGCACCTTGAGCGACATGCCGCGCTTGATGATCTTCGACTGGAGCACGTCGAGCACGGCGTTTGCGCGCTCCTCCGTGTTCGCCTTAATCAGGATCGTCTCGCCCGAGTACGTAACGTCAGCGCCAACGCCCTTGAAGTCGTAGCGCTGCTCGACCTCCTTGCGGGCCTGGTTCACAGCATTCTCGACCTCCATCGAGTCGATCTTGCTCACAACGTCAAATGAGGAATCAGCCATGCCATAAGCGTAGACGAAAGGTCGCGCATTGCGCAGCGGCCACCCCGCCCACCACCCGAGCGTCACAAAAAGTAATGCGTGTCATAAGAGAACCGAAAGTGTTGCTAAGATCGATCCCTGTCGCCCGCACACGGCCGCGGCACGCCACGAAAGGATCACCATGTCGTCTCCGGCAGCACCCCCCGCCCCCTCCGCGCAGCTCCCTGCGCCCCCAGCAGCACCGGGGAAGCGGCGGCTGCCGAAATGGATGACGTCGTTCGGCTGGCAGATCCTCGCGGCGCTCGTACTCGGCCTCATCCTCGGCACGGTCGCGCTCAATCTCGGCGCTGACGCTGAGGGCAACCCGAACGGGCTGCACGCAACGCTGAAGGTGATCGGTTCGAGCTACGTCACGCTGCTGCGCGCCGCCGTCGTTCCGCTCATCTTTACCGCAATCGTTTCGAGCATCGTCGGCCTTCGGAAAGTCACGAACGCCGCCCGCCTCGCGGGTCAGACGCTGCTCTGGTTCGCGATCACCGCGCTCATCGCCGTCGCGATCGGCATCACGCTCGGCGTGACGCTGCGCCCCGGGGCCGCCGCGGCAGGCTCGGAGCTCACCCCTTCTGACCCATACACGGTCGGCACCTGGTGGAACTTCCTCACCGGCCTCGTTCCACAGAACTTCCTCGGCCTCGGCGTTTCGGGCGGGGTTGACCTCGAGACCGGCGCGCTCACGGCTGGCGCGAGCTTCAACGTGCTCCAGGTCATCGTCGTCTCAGTCGCCGTCGGCATCGCGGCGCTGAAGATCGGCCAGAAGGCCGAGCCGTTCATCGCGCTCACCGAGTCGGCGCTCACGATCATCCAGAAGGTGCTGTGGTGGATCATCAGGATCGCGCCGCTCGGAACGCTCGGCCTCATCGGCAACGCGATCGTTGAGTACGGCTGGGGCAAGATGGGCACGCTCACGCTGTTCGTTGCGGTGCTCTACCTCGGCCTGGCGATCGTGCTGTTCGTCGTCTACCCGGTGCTCGTGAAGGCGCACGGCCTCTCAATTCGCCAGTACTTCTCGGGTGTCTGGCCCGCGGTGCAGCTCGGCTTCGTGAGCCGCTCATCGATCGGCACCCTGCCGCTCACGCAGCGGGTCACCGAGCGCAACCTCGGAGTGCCCCGCGGCTACGCGTCGTTCGCAGTGCCGCTCGGTGCGACCACAAAGATGGACGGCTGCGCCGCGATCTACCCTGCCGTCGCAGCGATCTTCATCGCCCAGTTCTTCGGCATCGAGCTGTCGCTCGTGCAGTACCTGCTCATCGCCCTCGTCTCGGTCGTCGGTTCGGCCGCGACCGCGGGCACAACAGGCGCGACCGTCATGCTCACGCTCACGCTGTCCACGCTCGGCCTGCCGCTTGAGGGCGTCGGCCTGCTGCTCGCAGTCGACCCGATCATCGACATGGGCCGCACCGCGGTCAACGTTGCTGGCCAGGCGCTCGTTCCCACGATCGTCGCCAAGCGCGAGGACATTCTTGATGAGGAGCTCTACAACGCTCCGCGCCAGGGCCTCGCGTTCGACAACACGGACACCGACGAGGCTGAAGCAACCACGGCCCCACGGTCACCTGAGACAGCTAAGCCTGTGCCAGCACCCCGCTAGCTCCTCTGAGGCCCGCCCCACCCCAGGCCCCGCGCGTTTGACTATTCGTCACCTGCGCGGGGCCTGTGTTGTCGCTGCCTGCGGGTAAGGTATTTTGAGCACGAACCAACTCCCCTTCGCCGCGGCGCGGGGCACGAAAGGACACTCAAATTACTCTGTCACGCACCCACCTCCGCTCGACCACTGGAGCGGCTCTCGCGTCGCTTCTGCTGCTGCCCGCCCTTGCTGGCTGCAGCATCTTTCCCGTCACCGCGATCGAGCGCGACGACGCTGGCGCCGTAACGGAGCAGTCCCAGGCTTCCGTCGACCAGATCAAGGTGGGCGACTGCATGGACTCGACCGACGCATCCGTCGTCTACGACGTGCCTGTCGTGCCGTGCACGGAGGAGCACGACGAGGAGATTTACGGCGAGTTCGAGCTCGCCGGCCCCGACTTCCCCGAGGCCGCGGCACTTGAGGAGGAGAGCAACGACAAGTGCATCGCGATGTTCAACGACTTCGTCGGCATGGACTACTTCGACTCCGAACTCGATTTCTACACGCTCACCCCCACCGAAGAGGGCTGGAACGAGTTCAACGATCACACCGTCAACTGCGTCATCGTTGACCCGGCCGGCAAGATCACCGGCAGCCTGCAGGGCGCTGCGCGCTAGGCGTCACCCGCAGCCAGCACCTCCGCGCGGGGTGCGCCCCCTCCGCTACAGCGGTCGGGCGCGCACCCCGCGCGTGCTGTTTCTGGGGGCACCACTGGGTTTGCACACGGGCTGATGCGCGCAGCAGAGCACCCCGTCGCGCGCTTTGATATGCCTGATATCACCACACTTGCAGGCCTGAGCGCCGCCATCGCAAACACGCCTGTCTGCGCTACAACACTGCCACCCGGGCTGCCGAGCAACGGCTTGGGCTTCTAGCTTCGGCCCTGCATCTTCTCCGCCCGGGCCCGCCCTGAGGCGTGCGCGTCGATCTCGACTTTCTGACGGAACCCTAAATACCAGGTAAACGGACCCCGTCAACCGAGATGACGGACAAACATTGCACTTTCTACGGCACTTTGCTGTATCCCTTGAACAACCTTTTGTATTTGTTAGTAAAGTTTACGAACTATAGGTATGTTGGCTCTTTGGGCGCATCGGAGGGGAAACCGGTGCGCGCGGCCACGCGTATACGTCTCGTGGGGGAATTCGTACGCCGCGGTTTTTCGCGGCCATTTTTTGGGGGTTACTGAGTGTCTCTTGTCAGAACACTGTCGAAGGTGGCGAGCACAGCCATCATCGCCGGGGCGGCGCTTGTCGCCATACCGGCAGCCGCAGTAGCGGCTCCGGCGGCGAACAGCGCAGAATCGTGCATTCCAGAGGGCGGCGGCATCGGGAACGGAAACCCGAACGCGGTTGACGGCCAAGCCAACGTCTACGTCGGCGGCAACTTTACTCTCACTTCTGGAGCCGAGCTTGAGGGCCTGCTCGTCGTTGAGGGCAACGCAACCTTCGGAGGCGCAGGCCTCTACAACGCCGGCGTCGTCGGCGTCGGGTCGCTGCTCACTCCCCCGCCCATGAGTGACATGGTCCTCGTTGGTGGCGACATGGCGGTCACTCAGGGCCGGCAGCTCGATGTTGGCCACGCCATCGGCGGTGGCGTTCGTGTCGGCGGCAAACTGACCGCCGCCCCCAACGCGATCGAGACGAACGGTGCCGAGCTTGTATCGAACGTAGGCAAGGCCGCCGCGCTCGGCGACCGCACTGCGCTCGGCGGTGTCATCGCCCAGCAGTCGAAGGCGTACGCCGCAATGAAGACGACGGGCACCGCAACTGCCGAGTACGGAACACTCACGCTCAAGGGCGACGGCTCGAAGAACCGCCAGGTTTTCTCGCTCACCGCGACAGAGGTCGCCGCTGCAAGCTCGCTGAAGTACGAGAACATCAATCCAGAAGCGATTGTGGTCGTGAACGTGGTCGGTGACGTCGCAAAGTTCAACCTCACCGCCATGCTCAACGCGAAGGGCATGACCATGGATCCGATGAACCTCGACAAGAGCGCGTTTGGCGCGCTCACGCAGCGGCTGCTGTGGAACTTCCCCACGGCAAAGGACGTCGTGATCGGCGGCACCGCCCAGTTCCCCGGCTCGGTGCTCGTCGCGAACCCGGCGTCGACCACCGCCGTGAAGGTTCCCGGCACCAACGGGCGCATGTGGGTTGCTGGCAACCTGGTGCACGACCTCGGCACCGGCAGCGAGATCCACGCGTTCCCGTTCCTTGATGGTGACGTTTTCGGGTGCGATCCCACTCCTCCTCCCAGCGTTGAGCTCGCGCAGCCGAAGGTGACGCAGGCCGTCTGCCTTGCTGATGGCAAGGTCTCGGCGCCGAAGGTCGAGCTGCCCACCAGCAGCACGCTCAACTACGCTCTCAGCGGCAAGGTCGCTGCGGGTGAGACGGTCACTGTGACTGCGACTTCGCTCAACGGAAACAAGATTGCCGCCCTCGTTGGGTGGACTTTGGCTTCCGATGCCCTCTCGGCGACGATCAAAATCACCCTTGACGACGTCGCGTGCGACCGGCCCGTCGCTCCCGTCCCACCGACCGTCACTCAGGCAGTCTGCACCGAAGACGGATCAGCTACCGCGCCGAAGGTCACCGTCGCAGAAACTGCAGGTGTTACCTACTCGGTCGATGGCGATGTGAAGGCCGGCTCGACCGTCACCATCACCGCAACCGCCGATGAAGGCTCGTTCCTCACCGAGGCCGAGGGCTGGACCCTCGCCAAGGATAAGAAGACCGCAACCTTCACCGTCGAGCTCAAGGACGTCGCGTGCGACCAGCCCGTCGCTCCCGTCGCACCGACCGTTACCCAGGCAGTCTGCACCGAAGACGGATCAGCGACCGCGCCGAAGGTCACCGTCGCAGAAACCGCAGGTGTTACGTACGAAGTTGCTGGCGATGTGAAGGCCGGTTCGACCGTCACCATCACCGCAACCGCCGATGAAGGTTCGTTCCTCACCGAGGCCGAGGGCTGGACCCTCGCCAAGGATAAGAAGACCGCAACCTTCACCGTGGAGCTTGCTGACACGGCCTGCGACCAGCCCGTCGCTCCCGTCGCACCGACCGTCACCCAGGCAGTCTGCACCGAAGACGGATCAGCGACCGCGCCGAAGGTCACCGTCGCAGAAACCGCAGGGATTACCTACTCGCTGGCTGGCGACGTGAAGGCCGGTTCGACCGTCACCATCACCGCAACCGCCGACAAGGGCTCGTTCCTGAAGCCGGCAAAGGGCTGGACCGTCGCCGACGACAAGATGACCGCTACCTTCACCGTGGAGCTTGCTGACACGGCCTGCGACCAGCCCGGCACCCCGGTTATGCCCCGCATCTCCGAAGCTGAGTGCACGGTCTCCGGTGCGCCGACGCTGCCCGCGGTGACACCTGTTGTGAGCGCTGGGATCTCCTATACGATCGAAGGCGAGCCCGTTGCCGGTGGAACCGTCACCGTGACCGCGACGGCAGTCGAGGGCTTCTTCCTGAAGGTCGTGGAAGGCTGGAAGTACGCGGCTGACAACCGTTCAGCAACTCTGACGGTCTCCTTCGCCGACCTCGCCTGCGACCAGCCCGTCGCTCCGGTCGCACCGATCGTAGACCAGGCAGTCTGCACCGAAGAGGGCTCGGCAACCGCGCCGACCGTCACCGTCGCAGAGACCGTGGGCATCACCTACGAGGTTGCCGGTGAGGTGAAGGCCGGCTCGACCGTGACTGTCACCGCAACGGCCAATGCGGGCAACTTCCTCGAAGAGGTGGAGGGCTGGGTTCTGTCCGACGACAAGAAGAGCGCCACATTCACCGTCGATCTGGCGGACATCGCTTGCGATCAGCCGGTCGCACCGGTCGCACCGGTCGCACCGACCGTCACGCAGGCGGTCTGCACCGAGGATGGATCGGCGACTCTGCCGACCATCACCTTCGCTGAGACGGTAGGGGCCACCTACGAGGTCATCGGAGAGGTCCTGCCCGGCAAGTCCGTGAAGGTTGTCGCGAAGCCCACCGCTGGCTTCTTCTTCACCGCTGCCGATGGGTGGGTCGCGACCGATGCCGGTGCCGAGTTCACCGTGCAGCTCGACGAGGTCGACTGCATCACAATTCCCGTGAAGCCAGAGCCAGAGCCTACCCCGGTTCCGGAAGAAAAGTCTGTGCCCCCCACAGACCTGGCAGTCTCGGGAGCGGGTTCCCTGCCCGCAGTTGGGATCGGCGCAGCCGCGCTTCTGATCCTCGGCGTCTCCGCGCTTCTAGTGACGCGCGCCCGCCGGTCGAGGAGCATCGCTGAGTAAGCGAACTTTCCGATAACGCAGGCCGGTGTGCTGCTCTGAGTCCCCCTCAAGCAGCACACCGGCTCTTTATTTGATGCAGAAAGCGGGCTCGACCAGTCGAACTCTCACAGAGACCTCTCCTGAATCACCCACGCCGCGTGCAGCTTGCCGCTGTTAGCGTCGTAGTCACTTGAGATACGCAGCCACAGCCCACCGAACAGGAGGTACCCATGACAACGACACACGGCCGTCCCGAAGATCGTGCAACGGGTCCCACGGAGCACGTGGAGCTCGACGATCATGAGGGCGCAGACGCCTTTGAGACCGTCGAAAGCGCTCAGAGCGAGCCGCGCAAGGGTTCAGCCGAGCGCCAGGACGAAGAGATCATCACGCTCGATACGCCGGATTAGCACGCGACCGCCGCGCCAGAAGCTGCAGGAAGGAGTCACACATGCCTACGAAACAGACCTCGCAGATCAAGGATCCGGAGCTTTACGACCGTCTTCGCGAGGAGGGGAACTCAGAGGAGAAGGCGGCGCGAATCTCCAATGCCGCCGCACGGGACGGGAGAGAAGCCGTCGGACGTCGCGGTGGGGAGGCCACTCAATACGAGGATCGTTCGCTTCGCGAGTTACGCCAGCGGGCGAAGGATCTTGGTCTTTCCGGGTACTCACGTTTGCGAAAGGCCGAGCTCATCCGGCTCCTGCGTGAACACTAGGATGCCATCACCGCGCGCCACTTCTCGGCGAGCGTATCTACCGTTTCGTGGGCATTGAGCCCGCTCGGTTGCGGCACGACCCAAAGCCGCGTTTGATCTGGCCAGCTGTCGAGCGCGGAAGTGTCTTGCTCGCCAAGAACTGCCTTGGGCTGCGCAAAGGCAATTCGATAGGCGGTAATACCCGCGATCGCAACTCGCTCTGGCCGAAGTCTGAATACGAGCTCACGAAGCTTCTCCGCGCCGCCCACGAGCTCATCTCGGGCGAGCTCGTCTGCTCGGGCGGTCGCGCGCCCGACGAGGTTGGTGATGCCGATACCACCCGCGAGCAGGGCACGCTCATCAACCTCGCGCAGCCCACGCGACGCGTCCACCAGGGACTCGGTGAGCCCGGCGCGGTGGAGCGCCGGCCAAAACCTGTTGCTTGGACGTGCGAACGGAGCATTGACGGCGGCAGTCCAGAGGCCCGGGTTGACTCCCACGATGAGGAGTCGAAGTGGGGGAGATCCCGAACTCGGGAGAACGTCGTCAAGTGCGTTCGCCTGGAGCCCGGCAAACTGCGCAAGCTCGGAGGTCTTGGGTTTGCGCCCACCCATCGGAGATGGTCGCCGCGTCATTGGGGCAGCCCTCCGGCTGCCGCTGCGCTGAGTGCCTCAGCGCGAGTTTGCGAGTCGCTCAGCACCCGAAAGTGCCCGGGCGTCGCTACTTCAACGTTCTGAGCCCCCTCGAGCAGGCTGCCCTCCGGAATATGTGGATCGAATCGCGGGAAGATCGAAAGAATCCGGGCGTTCGCGTCGACGGACCGGGCGAGCAACACCATCGTCTCGTTTGCGGGAGCGAGCGAGCGCAGGGTCTTATTCAGCATGTACGTCGCGTAGCGTGAGCCCCCAAAAGGCGTGGAGATCGCGACAACGGAGCGCACTCGACGAGCGGACTCGCTGAAGACAAGCAGGTGCTTTGCAATGAGACCGCCCTTGCTGTGCGCCACAAAGACAACGTCCGAAAGGCCCTCACGCTCGAGGTAATCGCTCACAACGCTGGTGCCCTGCGGAACTGGCATGCGGTTCCGCCCCAGGGCCGGCACGACGTGCACCGGGTGCCCTTGCGCATGCACTTCCCTGACGAGCGGAAGCATGAACTTCCAAGTCTCATAGACCCCTGGGAGAACAACGACTGGCCTCCGGCTGCCTTCGAGGAAACGTGACGGACTCGGGCCGGGGAACACAGACCTCAGCTGCCATGTGCCAGCGTAGGCGTAATCCCGGGCCCACCACCACGCCTGCTTCAGCCGCTTCAACCTCATCCCCTAGCTCACGTTAGCCACCGCGGCGCGTTGCCGCACACGTGACATCGTATCGACCAGAGAGGTCCTCGACGAAAGAAACGCTCCTGAAATGACGAAAGCCCCGGAGCGCAATTGCTCCGGGGCTTTCCCAATAAATGTTCGGCGGTGTCCTACTCTCCCACGAGGTCCCCCTCGCAGTACCATCGGCGCTGTCAGCCTTAGCTTCCGGGTTCGGAATGTGACCGGGCGTTTCCCTGACGCTATAACCACCGAAACTCTATTGACATGAAACCCAACCCCTAACCAGGCACCACAACGGATGCGCGGGGTTGTGGCCGTACGTCAAGAACCACAAAGTAGACGCGAACATCGTTACAACAACATACTTACGCCCCACCACAACAGATGGGATGAAGTCAAGTCATCGGCTTATTAGTACCAGTCAGCTCCACACGTTACCGCGCTTCCACATCTGGCCTATCAACCCAGTCATCTACTGGGAGCCTCACAGGAGTAAACTCCTACGGAAATCTCATCTTGAGGCCGGCTTCCCGCTTAGATGCTTTCAGCGGTTATCCATCCCGAACGTAGCCAACCAGCCATGCCCTTGGCAGAACAACTGGCACACCAGAGGTTCGTCCAACCCGGTCCTCTCGTACTAGGGTCAGATCCTCTCAAATTTCCAACGCGCGCAGAGGATAGGGACCGAACTGTCTCACGACGTTCTAAACCCAGCTCGCGTACCGCTTTAATGGGCGAACAGCCCAACCCTTGGGACCGACTCCAGCCCCAGGATGCGACGAGCCGACATCGAGGTGCCAAACCATGCCGTCGATATGGACTCTTGGGCAAGATCAGCCTGTTATCCCCGAGGTACCTTTTATCCGTTGAGCGACAGCGCTTCCACAAGCCACTGCCGGATCACTAGTCCCGACTTTCGTCCCTGCTCGACCTGTCAGTCTCACAGTCAAGCTCCCTTGTGCACTTACACTCGCCACCTGATTGCCAACCAGGTTGAGGGAACCTTTGGGCGCCTCCGTTACTTTTTGGGAGGCAACCGCCCCAGTTAAACTACCCACCAGGCACTGTCCGAAAACCCGATCAGGGTTCGTCGTTAGATATCCAATATGACCAGAGTGGTATTTCAACAATGACTCCACGAACACTAGCGTGCCCGCTTCACAGTCTCCCACCTATCCTACACAAGCCACACCGAACACCAATACCAAGCTGTAGTAAAGGTCACGGGGTCTTTCCGTCCTTCTGCGCGTAACGAGCATCTTTACTCGTACTGCAATTTCGCCGAGTTTACGGTGGAGACAGCTGGGGAATCGTTACGCCATTCGTGCAGGTCGGAACTTACCCGACAAGGAATTTCGCTACCTTAGGATGGTTATAGTTACCACCGCCGTTTACTGGGGCTTAAATTCACAGCTTCGCAGTCCGAAAACCGCTAACCGCTCCTCTTAACCTTCCAGCACCGGGCAGGCGTCAGTCCGTATACGTCCACTTGCGTGTTAGCACGGACCTGTGTTTTTAGTAAACAGTCGTTCCCCACTGGTCTCTGCGGCCACCACACCCTTTCGGCGTAAAGCCTAATAAGTGGATGGCCCCCCTTCTCCCGAAGTTACGGGGGCATTTTGCCGAGTTCCTTCACCATAATTATCTCGAGCTCCTTAGTATTCTCTACCTGACCACCTGTGTCGGTTTGGGGTACGGGCAACTAGCAACCTCACGTCGATGCTTTTCTCGGCAGCATAGGATCAATGACTTCCCCATACGGGTCCCCATCGCATCTCACCCTTCACGCGGGACGGATTTGCCTATCCCGCAGGCTACATGCTTAGCCCGGGACAACCATCGCCCGGGATCACCTACCTTCCTGCGTCACACCTCACGCTCACCACCCCAGTTCGGGTTCGCAGCCGCCACCCCACATCACCCGAAGGATCCATGAAGCTTTGGTTTGCTTAGCACTACTGGTTAGGTCTTGAACGGTTACCAGCCGGTACGGGAATATCAACCCGTTGTCCATCGACTACGCCTGTCGGCCTCGCCTTAGGTCCCGACTTACCCAGGGAAGATTAGCTTGACCCTGGAACCCTTGGTCTTCCGGAGGACGGGTTTCTCACCCGTCTTTCGCTACTCATGCCTGCATTCTCACTCGTGTGGCATCCACGGCTGGTTCACACCGCCGCTTCACTCGCCACACGACGCTCTCCTACCCATCCATACGGCTGGACCACGAAGGCCTACCTATCTATATGAATGCCACAACTTCGGTGGCGTGCTTGAGCCCCGTTACATTGTCGGCGCGGAATCACTTGACCAGTGAGCTATTACGCACTCTTTCAAGGGTGGCTGCTTCTAAGCCAACCTCCTGGTTGTCACAGCAACTCCACATCCTTTTCCACTTAGCACGCGCTTTGGGACCTTAGATGGTGATCTGGGTTGTTTCCCTCTCGACTATGAAGCTTATCCCCCACAGTCTCACTGCTGCGCTCTCACTTACCGGCATTCGGAGTTTAGCTGACGTCAGTAACCTTGTAGGGCCCATCGGCCATCCAGTAGCTCTACCTCCGGCAAGAAACACGCAACGCTGCACCTAAATGCATTTCGGAGAGAACCAGCTATCACGAAGTTTGATTGGCCTTTCACCCCTATCCACAGCTCATCCCCTCAGTTTTCAACCTAAGTGGGTTCGGCCCTCCACGCGCTCTTACACGCGCTTCAGCCTGGCCATGGATAGATCACTTCGCTTCGGGTCTAGGACATGCGACTGAACCGCCCTATTCAGACTCGCTTTCGCTACGGCTACCCCACACGGGTTAACCTCGCCACATATCGCTAACTCGCAGGCTCATTCTTCAAAAGGCACGCTGTCACAGCAACAAGGCTGCTCCAACGGATTGTAAGCAAACGGTTTCAGGTACTATTTCACTCCCCTCCCGGGGTACTTTTCACCTTTCCCTCACGGTACTAGTCCGCTATCGGTCATCTGGGAGTATTTAGGCTTATCAGGTGGTCCTGACAGATTCACACGGGATTTCTCGGGCCCCGTGCTACTTGGGATACGCCACACGCAGCCAGGTCATTTCGGGTACGGGACTCTCACCCACTCCGGTCCGCCGTTCCAAGCGGTTCCCCTATAACCTGAACATTCACGTCGAAGGCTCAGCAGCGCCTCCAGCAACGTCCCACAACCCCGATGATGCAACCCCTGCCAGGTATCACACACCACCGGTTTAGCCTCTTCCGGGTTCGCTCGCCACTACTACCGGAATCACATGTTGTTTTCTCTTCCTGTGGGTACTGAGATGTTTCACTTCCCCACGTTCCCTCTACCCGCCCTATATATTCAGGCGGGAGTCACCAGCTACGCACGCGCGCTGGCGGGGTTTCCCCATTCGGAAATCCTCGAATCACAGCCCGTTTATCGGCTCCCCGAGGCTTATCGCAGATTACTACGTCCTTCTTCGGCTCCAGATGCCAAGGCATCCACCGTTTGCTCTTCGAAACTTGAAATCACATAAGTAAATTATTTAGAAACACACACAAACCCGAAGGCTCATGCGTGACCAATGAGACACACACCACAATCCCGAAAGATCATCAGTGCGTGTATCGAAGATGCTCGCGTCCACTGTGTAGTTCTCAACGTACGGTCAATCCCTGGACAGCTAGACAACACGTTCTAGACACCAGGGCTGAAGAAACCAAGCACACAAGACAACGTCTTGCGGTCTGGGTCTCCAGGACCCAACAGTATGCACTCAAAGAAGCAGTCACTACCCCACCCAAACTTTCCTCTCACCCCCGCAGAAAACGGACATGATGTACTCACACAGGCGAGCTAATCACAGCTTACTTTGTCAAATGTTCCACCCATGAGCGGGTACGCATCACACGATCGGTGATGAACGCCCCAATTCTGCAACCACACAGTGGTTGAGTGCTCCTTAGAAAGGAGGTGATCCAGCCGCACCTTCCGGTACGGCTACCTTGTTACGACTTAGTCCTAATCACCAGTCCCACCTTCGACGGCTCCCTCCACAAGGGTTAGGCCACCGGCTTCGGGTGTTACCGACTTTCATGACTTGACGGGCGGTGTGTACAAGGCCCGGGAACGTATTCACCGCAGCGTTGCTGATCTGCGATTACTAGCGACTCCGACTTCATGGGGTCGAGTTGCAGACCCCAATCCGAACTGAGACCGACTTTTTGGGATTCGCTCCACCTCGCGGTATCGCAGCCCTTTGTATCGGCCATTGTAGCATGCGTGAAGCCCAAGACATAAGGGGCATGATGATTTGACGTCATCCCCACCTTCCTCCGTGTTGACCACGGCAGTATCCCATGAGTTCCCACCATAACGTGCTGGCAACATAGGACGAGGGTTGCGCTCGTTGCCGGACTTAACCGAACATCTCACGACACGAGCTGACGACAACCATGCACCACCTGTATACGAGTGTCCAAAGAGTTGACGATCTCTCGCCCGTTCTCGTATATGTCAAGCCTTGGTAAGGTTCTTCGCGTTGCATCGAATTAATCCGCATGCTCCGCCGCTTGTGCGGGCCCCCGTCAATTCCTTTGAGTTTTAGCCTTGCGGCCGTACTCCCCAGGCGGGGAACTTAATGCGTTAGCTACGACACAGAACCCGTGGAACAGGCCCTACATCTAGTTCCCAACGTTTACGGCATGGACTACCAGGGTATCTAATCCTGTTCGCTCCCCATGCTTTCGCTCCTCAGCGTCAGTAGCGGCCCAGAGATCTGCCTTCGCCATCGGTGTTCCTCCTGATATCTGCGCATTCCACCGCTACACCAGGAATTCCAATCTCCCCTACCGCACTCTAGCCTGCCCGTACCCACTGCAGGCCCGGGGTTGAGCCCCGGGTTTTCACAGCAGACGCGACAAGCCGCCTACGAGCTCTTTACGCCCAATAATTCCGGACAACGCTTGCACCCTACGTATTACCGCGGCTGCTGGCACGTAGTTAGCCGGTGCTTTTTCTGCAGGTACCGTCACTTTCGCTTCTTCCCTACTAAAAGAGGTTTACAACCCGAAGGCCGTCATCCCTCACGCGGCGTTGCTGCATCAGGCTTGCGCCCATTGTGCAATATTCCCCACTGCTGCCTCCCGTAGGAGTCTGGGCCGTGTCTCAGTCCCAGTGTGGCCGGTCACCCTCTCAGGCCGGCTACCCGTCGTCGCCATGGTGAGCCATTACCTCACCATCTAGCTGATAGGCCGCGAGTCCATCCAGAACCGATAAATCTTTCCACCCACACACCATGCGGTGATAGGTCGTATCCAGTATTAGACACCGTTTCCAGTGCTTATCCCAGAGTTCAGGGCAGGTTACTCACGTGTTACTCACCCGTTCGCCACTCTTCCACCCAGCAAGCTGGGCTTCATCGTTCGACTTGCATGTGTTAAGCACGCCGCCAGCGTTCGTCCTGAGCCAGGATCAAACTCTCCGTAAAAAACGAATAGCAGCCAGCCACCGGAATAAGGTAGACCAGACTGCGAGTTCAACCTGGACAGAAACCATCATCTGACGATTTCGTTATCCATAAAAAAGGAATCTCCAACACCAAACCAAAAGGCTCGATGCCGGGGATAATAAATTGGCATTTGACAATTTAAGTGCACACTATTGAGTTCTCAAGATCCAGACACCCACCGTACTCACCCTGAGGCTTTCCGAAGAGCAACTTTTCTATCTTAGACCACCACGACGCTTTCACGCAAGTCCAGGACCGGAAGCATTCCTGCCACCCACCCGAACCAGCCAGACACACCCTCTTGGAGCATGTCACCTCGCGGTGAAGATGAATCCCATTTTCCCTACCCGCTTTACAAACCAAACTGCGGTTCAAGTGGGGGTGTTGTGTGAGAGATTCTCGCGGCCTGCCCGTTTCCGTGCCGGCCAACAGATGAAAACATTACGCGGAAACACGGCACCACACAAATCGGCGCTCATTCAATTCCCGCGATCCCAATAAACGCAACGAATTATCTCGACAGCCGGGCGTGGCGGAGCGAGTGGAGGCTAGCGAGTAGCGGCTTTAGCGCGAGGCGCGACAGGCCTAGTCGTCCAGCGGACATAGACCATGCCAAGTCCGATGGCTCCGGCCAGCCCGGCGGCCCACCAGGGAAACCCCGGGAGGCCAGACGAGGTGCCGGCTGCCGAGATATCCCCGGCCGGTGTTGGAGTAACCCGTTCACCTGTCACGAGAATGCGGTGGCTGTTGACGCCGAGTGGCGTGCACGTAATGAGCGTGACAAGGTCACGGCCGGCTTCCTGATGAAGCGTCTCCGTCTCTTCGGGCTCCACGACGAGAATGTCAGTGACCCTGTATGTGAGCACCTCGCCGAAAGTCTCGAGGGTGAAGGTGTCGCCCTTCACGACGCGATCGAGGTCTGTGAACATCCGTGAGCTGGCGAGCCCCCGGTGGCCCGTAATGACTGAGCGCGTGCTCTGCCCGCCCACGGGAAGGGACGTCCCTTCAAGGTGCCCAAGGCTTCGAAGGAGAGTGTCTTCGTCGGTCCCGTGCGCAATGGGGAGATCCACGTTGATCGCCGGTATGCGCAATCGCGACATCACGCCACTCGGCGTGACAAGTTGCGCCCTGTAGTCCTGTGGGCCGCCGCTGAGCTCGCCGCTCCCCACCGCCACATTTGCCCCGGCGGCGAGGAGAGCCCCCGAGGAGAGAGCCTCGTTGTACGCGCGTGCCGCGGTGAGTTGTGTCGCGACATCCGGTTTAACGGCGCTCAACTCTTCGTCATAGAGGCCGACCAGAGAAGACTGATTCACCTGCGAAAACCACGCCGAAGTCGTTGGGTAAAGGAGCACGCTCACGCCGAGGAGCCAACACACCAGGGTGAGCCAAGTGCTCACTGTGACACGTCGTCGTGGCTGGCGGGAGCCGCGCGCTCGCTCTCGACGGGGCGCCGTCTCCACTCCATGAGGGGCTTCGAGAGAAGGCTCGATCGGCTGCGGCACGCTGTCTCCAAGTTCGAGAGTGTGTGAAAAGGAGGTATCGCCGGTTCGGTGCGAGGGGTGGGGGCACACCGAACCGGCGAGTCTAGGGGCGGGTGAGCGGCACGTGGCCGCCCACCCGGGGCTTACGCCTGGCTCTGCTGGCGGCGGCGTGCGACGAGCACGGATCCTGCCGCAACCGAGACGAGTGCGAGGCCGCCGATGACCATCAGGACCTGGCCTGCTCCACCGGTGAGGGGCAGCTCGGGAACTTCCTGCTGCTTGTTCGGAATCTCCTTCGAGGCCTGAGTGACCTCGCCGGCCTTGACGATAACCTCGGTCTTTGCGTCGTTACCGGTTGGGAGCACAAATCCGTTGGGGGCCTTCGTCTCGACGAGCACGTAGCAACGCTCCTGCAGACCGTTGGTCATCGTGCCACCGTTGAGCTCGTCATCACCAATCCAGAGGCCCGGGATCGCAATCTCACCGTTCGCGCCCGAGGTCGCGGTGTAGGGGCTACCGTCAGCATTCTTCACAGGCACAAGGTCGGTGTCGGCGAGGCAGTCAGCTGCCTTGTCGCTCATCAGCACGGTGAACTCAGCGCCCTGCAGGCCCTTGCCGCTCTTGTCTGCGTCAACCTTCTTGAGGAGCGCGCCGCCCCAGCGGGTCCACACCTCGTTGGTCGGGGTGCCCGGGTTTCCGTCGCCATCCACGTCGAGGTCGTTAACGTTAACGCCCGCCTGGTTGGCGATCTCGCCGTTTCCCAGTGACTCTACGGTTGCAACGAAGTCAACCTTGACGACTTCACCGGTCTTCAGCGTTGCCTTGGCGCCGGTGAGGGTCACGGTGAGCGTGTGCTGGACAGGAGTGCCACCGGTTGTCCAGGCTGCGGTGTAGTCAGTGCCTTCCGTAAGCGGGCGGCCATCGATCGAGACGACCGGCGCGACGCTGCCCGAGAGTCGGGGGTCGAGCGTATCCGTGATTACGAACTTCGTGTAAACGTCACCTTCGACGGCGGGAGCCTTCTGCGAGATCGAGTAGTTCACGTCGGCGCCCAGAACGAAGCCGTTGTTCGGCTGGTTCTGGATGGTCTTCGTCGGCAGGTCACCGACGTCGTTCTTCGGGTACAGGTTCACGTCGTACACCCAGGTGCCGTCGCCCTCGCCCTGGTTGATGCCCGGGGTCGGCAGGGTCACGATGAAGGGCTCAGAAAGCTTCGTGACGGTTGCGGGAGCAGACTTCTCGCGAACGAGGTATGCGCCGAGCGGCAGGTCGCCGCTCTTCGCGATGCCGCCGACCGTTGCTGGCAGCTCAGTGCAGCCGGTGAGCGAGAGCGAGCCGAGGGCAGCGCCGGATCGAGCCGCGACGAGGTCTGCGCTCGACACAGCCTTCAGCGTGTCCCAACCTGCGTTGGTGCCGTTGAGCAGGTCAACGCCGTTGATCGAGCAGTACTCGAACACGACGCCGTCGATCGGCTTCGACGTCGGGTTCGTTCCGGTACCGCCCGGGTTCTGGGCCCCGCCACCGGGGTTCTCGAACTTGTGGACAGTCAGCGACCCGAGGCGCTCGGTGTCGATGTTGTCCGCCTGAGCGGCGGAGCCACCGACGAGGATCCCGAGGACCCCGACGGCGAGTGCCGCTGAGGCCGCAATGCCGCGGCGCAGCGCGCGCGGGGCAGTGTTCTGAGACATGGGTATTCCTTTCTGAACTACCGTTGTTCGGCAGGTTGGTACTGGGGGCGGCGTTTCCGCCCCCAGAAGTGAGTTGGTTAGATAAGTCGACGTGCTCTGACCGAGCGCACTGCAAACACGCACATCAGTACGAGGAATGCTCCGCCGCCAAGCATGAAGAGGAACGACCCGATGCCGCCCGTGAGTGGGAGGGCCGGAACCTCGACCTGGCGGTTCACGATGCCCCCGAGCTCTACCTCCGTGTCCCCAGCGACGGTGACCTTGATCGGGGTGTCGAGTTTCACGAATCCCGCTGGGGCCTGTGTCTCGACGAGGTGGTAAGTCCCCGCCGGAACGTTGGTGAGCGTGAACTGGCCAGCGACAGGATCCCTATCATGGCCAGCGCACTCCGACGCCGAGTCAGCGACGCAATCGCTCAGCGAAATCACAGTCCCGCCGGGCACCGGTTGTCCCGCTGCGTCTACCGGAACCAGGTTCCAGCTCGAACCCGCGAGGAGTACCCCTTCTTTGTCGGTTTTCTTCCACGAAAGGTCCACACCTGGCTTGAAGTTAGCGATGGTGCCAATCTCGTATGTCCAGGTGGCGCGGTTGAGCTTGCCCTCGGAGATATTGACACGCACTGGTGCATCCAGCGCGACAAACCCAGCGGGTGCCTTGGTCTCGCGCAGCTCATACTCGCCCCAGGGAATCCCTGAGAGTGTGAACTTGCCCGAGGCACCGTCGGTGTCCCGGCCCGTGCAGGCGCCAGCGCTCTCGCAGTCAGCGATCGTGAGGGGCCACTCTCCCGGCGGCATTTCCTCGCCGTCGGCGACGACCGGCGTGAGCGTCCACTCTGAGCCAGCCAGCAGACGGTCCGTGTCGAGTCCGTCGACCTTCCGCCAACTCAGGTCTGGCGTGAGTTGGAGCCCGACCTTCGGTGCCTCGGTCGGGAGCACGGGTCGCCCGTCGGCCGCTCGTTTTGCTGCGAGGGCGACGTTGTTCCACGCGACCTTAGTAAGGTCTGCGCCGTCGCCGCCGCCCGCACGGGCGGGGAACGAGATCGTGTGGCTCTCGCCCGGCTGCCACACACGTGTGCCAAACGTCACCCGGAGGGCGGTCACGGTAGACCAGTCTGCGGGTTCTGCAGCAGTCCAGTCGTCTGAACAACCTGCCGGAGCGCTCGTGTGAGATCCGGTGCCGTCGCCCGCGAGCTCACCGCGGCACGGGTTCGCACTCTTCGAGTACTCAGCCTGTGCGCCGCTTGGCAGGCCCGTCACGGGCCCGGTCAGGAACACGTTGAACTCCGACCCGCGCTGGTCAGCACCCGGGCGAACCCCGGTGTCACCCACGCGCGGCAGCACGTCGTAGACAGCGACGTCACGCAACTCGACGTTGCCCGAGTTCTGCAGCGGGATCTGGTAGAGGGCATCACCCGTACTATCGGTCGAACCGATACCCGGCGATCCAACGAATGCTTCATCCCGCACGCCCTTGACCTGCTTGGCGGCTGAGAGCCCTGGGGCGAGCACAACCGTGTAGGGCTTGTTGGCCCGGCAGCCGCTGTCAGCTTCTGGGCCCTCGACGCCGTTCGTCTCGCGGTCAAGCGGAGCCCAGTTTGTCGTCGCGTCGGTGACCTTTGGGTCAACCATGACGCCCGGCGACTCGCACTTCAGGTACTCCGTCGCAGCCTCGGCGGCCTGCGTGAGCGTGTAGTTGCGGTACGTAGCTGGCGGCGTGGCCGCCTTGACCCGGACGTCGAACCCGACGTTCAAGATGTCGGCGATTCCCGAGAACTCGGGGTCGGAGATCAGCAATCCGCCGCCCGTGGGCACGTTCGGGAAGTCCACCACGAGCTTCGTGCGGGTCTTCCCATCAATGACGACCTCAGAGACCGTGAGCCTGGGCTTGCCGAGCTTTGCCTCGACGGCGCTCGCGGGCCTGCTCCACTCTGAATACCCTGCCCAGGGGCTCTCGAGACTGTAGTACAGGGGGTTCTCGGAGTCAGCTGGGGCGAACTCGAGGTTCTCTGGCAAGATCTCAGTCAGGGTTGGCGTAAACCGCTTCGACTCAATCTGCTCGTCGGTCGCGCCATCCCACCTGCTGCGGGATGTCAGCATCTCGACGCGGAGCGCGTCGCCCGGTTGTGCGGAGGCCTGTCGGGTCTGCTCGTCAACGGTCGTCGAAAGGGCTGGGTTGTACACCCGCTTTTCGGTCGAGATATCAACAGGGTCGCGCGTCACTCGCACAAACCCGCAGCGACCTGGATGGTCAGGGTCAACGAGCGTATCGTTTTGACTCATCGAGCCGCCGCGCCACGTGACGGTGTTGTCTGCGGTACAGTTCTCGACGGTCAGCCAGAGCGGGTGCTGCGAGGCGGGCGTCACTCCCGTCCCCGGCAGTTGAGGGTTTTGGTTGTAGAAGTGCGGCTGGTACTCACCGTTAGCCACCGCTGCGCTGTTGTCGAGGGGCAAATCGCGGTTGACGGCACCGAATACGAGCAGCGAGCCGCTCGTGCCGATGTTCAACGGATTGTCCTTCAGCTCGAACTTCGTGATCCATTCGCCGGCAGCCATCGAGATTCCGGTCTCGGGCGCTACGCCCTCACAGAATCGTGTCGTCGTATCTGCTTCATCGTCGCTGCCCGGGATCGTGCAAACACCGGTGCGACCCTGATTGGTCGTCCAGTGGACCTTGAGCTCAGCGACGCTTCGCACCGCGCCGAACGAGATATCGGTAAACGCGGGCGAGTCACACCCAGTTGCGGTGGTGTCGGTAGGTGAAGTAAACCCACACGGCATCATGTCGACGAGGTTCCAGACACCAGCGGCAACCCGAGCCTCATCCTCCACAGAGAACGAATACAGGTAGCCCTTCGCGGCCGAAGAGTATGCGGCACGGCCGCCCCGATTAAACTCCGCTCCACGAACGTTAGAGGCCGAGTAAGTGTTCGCCTTCTGCACGGTGAACTTACCCTCGCCGCCAGCTTGCAGCGGGTGCTCCGCTGCAGCATCATCTGAAAGTACGTTGTCGCGTAGCCAGGGCTTGCCCGTCACCGTCGCCGTGTTGCGCACCTTCTGGTCAGTGTTCGCCACGTCTTCAAACACGGCGGTCGGGTACACAACCGTCACAAACACCGGGTCGGCGAAGTAGTAGTTGCAGGAGGGCGCGGCACCGTTTGCGCGCGGAAGGTGGGAGTCACCCAGCTGCCAGGTCACCGTGTGAGACTGCGGATCATAGGTGTGATCCCCCGTAGCCCGAACAAAGACCGCGCCCGCTGGAAGCTGATCGACGATCTGCATGTCGGTCATCGCCGCCATACCGGCCTGGTTCGCGCTGCAGAAGTTAATGAAGGCGCTCCGGCTCGTCGGCGAGGTCCACTGCTGCGGGTAGCCGGGCTCAAGCTTGTAGGTCACCTCACCGTCGAGGTAGGGGCGTTCCTCGGCCGGCTGGCTCTTTGTTTTCACGATGTGGACGCCGATGTCTGCCGTGATAGTTGCGGGAGCTGCTTCCTGTGTCGCCGATCCGAGACTCGAGGTGAAAGTAGCCTTGGGCGTAATCGTCGTCCCGTCAGGCGTGAGCCAGTTCTGGGTGTTGAGCGTGAATGTGACGCTCTCGTTTTTGCCGGGGGAGAAGCTGGCCGGGAAGTCCCAGACAATCTTCCGGTTTGCCCCGGTGCCTTCGACGCGCACGGGGTAGGAGACCCCGTTCACCGTGACTGCGGTGTAGCTGCCAATCTCAAGCAGGATCCCGTCGGGAGATGACGCAGGGATTTCAACCTCGAGCTTCGCATTGTCGCAACTCGAGGCGCCAACGCTGCCACACTGCCAGTTGACTGTGTAGGTGATGCTGTTGCCCGCAGGAACGGACTGGTCGACCGGCGAGATCGCCACGGACATATCGTTCCCGGCAGCGAGGGCCGGGGCCCCGATGCCGGTGATGAGCAGAAGCACGCTCATCACCATGCCGACGATGCCAGCGGTCCGCCTCGACCGTCGCATCTTGCGTTGTGCAGCAACCACTGCATCCCCCTAAGTTCTCCCAAATTGTTGCCAATTGTGGCCCCAACGTAATTAAAGAGCTCCTAGGGGAAAGAATGTGACGCAGTTTGTGAAAAGTTTTTGAAAAGTTTTTGGAGAGCTTTCCGCTTCCATATTTCCGATGGATTTGCTGCGGTGCCGCCAGCTACCTTCCCCGCGGTCTGGCGACCACCACAAGGCCGCCAGCAACGAGCAACAGTGCCCCGCCTCCAGCGATCAGCAGTTGACCGTTCTGACCTGTCCGAGCCAGCCAAGATGCGGGCTCTGCGGTGTTCGGTATGGCAATGGGCGCCACCGGCTCGGCCGTGTCCCAGCCACGAACGATGATCTCGCTGCGAGCCGCTTGCCCTTCTGGGAGCACATATCCGGTCGGGGCCGCAATTTCCTCAAGCACGTAGCAGCGAGCGGTCAGCCCGCTGGAGAACTTGCCGCCATCAACCTCATCGTCCCCGACCCACAGTGGCGGAATGTCGAGGGCACCGTTCACGCCGCTCTCAACAACAATCGCCTCACCGTCATCGTCCACAACCGGTGTCAGACTCTTCGAGATACGGCAGCCCTCGGTCTGCTCACTCGCCCACAGCAGAAACTTCGCCCCGGGCAGCCCGACCCCCTGATCCGTCGAGTCAACCTTTACCGCCGCCGCAGTTCCCCACTTCGTCCACACGGTGTTCGTGGGCGTGCCGGGCGCCCCGTCACCGTCAACGTCAAGGTCGTTCACGTTGACATGCGCCGTGTTTGGGATCTCGACGAACCCCGACGGAACAGCGTCAAAGTCGGCCCGAGCGCCCCCGCCCGGTGGCGAGGTCTCGCCACCGGAATCAGCGTCGCCACCGACTGCTCCGCCGCGACCACTGGTCGCGGTGCCACCGGGCCCGGCGGCAGCCGCGTCAGGCCGGCCTCCACCCGTGGAACCGGCAACGCCGCCGTCGAGGCCACCAGGGCCTTCGCCGGTCGGCCCCTGCAACGGCACTGTCGGCAGCTCAGGGGCGCTGGGCGTACCCTGCAGCGCCGGAATCGCGACACCGGCGGCCACGACCAGCACCCCAGCAGACGCAAAAGCGGCGGCTGCGGCGAGCGCCTTCCGCTTCCAGCCTCGCTCCATCGCGATCACCCCGGTGCTCACCATGCCGATCACGCTTGCCTGCTCGGCGAAGCGGCGCCACCTGGCTTTGCACTGCGGGCAGCCCTCAACGTGTGCCGAGGCGCGTGCGGCCTTGCGGCTCCCCTTGCGGCCCCAACGCATTTCGCTGAAGTCACTCACGCAGGCGGCGCAATCAGCCGCAAGCTCCCTCGGCGGGTGCATCTGCTTCAGCCAGGAGCGCTTGAGGCCTTCTCGTGCGCGTTTCAGCAACACCGAGGTCGAGTTCGGGGTCAGTTCAAGATCAACCGCGACCTCTTGGACGGGTTTACCCGCGACGTCGACGGCCAGAATCACATGCTTCCACCGCAGCGGTAGGTCTTCAAGCGCGGCGGCGGCGGCCTCCTGCTCCTCGATATCCGCAAGGTGGTCGTCGCTCGCCCCGCTCTCAAGAACCTCGGCGTCGAAATCATCGATTGAGAGTTCTCGACTGTCGGCTCGCCAGTGTTTGGAGAGCTGTGACGTGACCGTGCGAAACAGGTAGCTCGTGAACGACTCAGTGGGGCCGCCCCCGTCAAGCAGAGCGCGGTAGATCGAGTCAAACGCCTCGGAGACCGCGTCCTCGGCGTGCGCGGGATCTTTCCGTTTGGCCCACCCGAGCGCGACGGCGTGATACCGCTCCCAGAGCGTCGCGAGCGGCCATGCCTCACCACCACGGATCAGGTCGCACAGCTCGCTGTCCGTGATTGGCTCGGCCACGGTGGACTCTCGCTCGTCGATCACGGGGTCATGCTACCAAGCATGCTGGCAAGCACAACTTCAGCGTCCCTCGTGAAATCCAAGGCCCTGCCGCTCAGCCGTACGCTGCGTCGGGGTCGGCCCGCACGCTCTCGTCAACGGCAAGGATCTCGGGAGACCCCTACGCTGGCATGCCGTTCGGCGACGAGACGAAGCGGCAGATGGGCCTGCTCTCGACACGGAACGCGACGTTGCCGACGATCCTCGATGAGATGAACCGCGCGCCCGAGAACTTCACCGCGCTACGAAGCGCGGCGTTCCCCGGCGGGCACTACCTGCACCCCACGCAGTCGCCCGCGATCGCGGCAGAGACTGCCGCGCTCCTCGCCGGGTAGCGCTCGGGACTACGCCGAATCGCGCACGATGAGTCGCGCGCCGATGAGCGGAGCCGCCGCCAGAGCGGCCACGCCTGGACCCGTGGGGCGATCCTGATCGGCGTGCTCGTCGCTCCCGTCACGCTGCGCCATGAGTGCCCGCACCGCACCGCGGCCGAGCGCCTCGCCGGGCAACTCAACCGTGGTGAGCGCGGGCGACACGATCGCGGAGGCCGGGAGGTTGTCGAACCCGGTGACGGCGAGCGTGCCGGGCACGCTGACTCCGAGCTCGCGCGCCTTGCCGAGCACCCCGTAGGCGTGCGAGTCGGTCGCGCAGACAAGCGCGGTGACGCCCGCGTCGCGCCACCGCGGCCAGTACTTAGCGAACGCGGCGGCCGCACCATCAGGATCGATGAGGCTCGCCGCCTCGGGAATCGCGACGTAGTCCATGCCGTGCGCGGCGGCACCGCGCTCAAGCAGCGTGCGGCGCAGCTCGAACGTCTCGGTGCGCGTGAGGCTGTCGAGGTAGCCGATGCGGGTGTGGCCGCGCGCCGCGAGGTGCGTGAGCAGCGCGCTGATGCCACTCGTGAGGTCGAAGTTCACCGTCGGCGCCTGGGTTTCGCGCCCCGGCGCATCGAGCAGCACGAGCGGGGCGCCCGCGGGGAGGTCGCGCAGAAACGCATCATCGGGCGCCTCGACGAGCAAGCCAGCGGGCCTGAGCGCGACGAGGCGGTGCACGTCGGCTGCGCTCGGGTTGCGGCCCTCCCCCGTCACGGAGAGCAGCAGCTGGTACTCGCTGCCGAGCTCGGCTTTGATCCCGGAGATCACCCGACCGTAGAACGGGTTCGAGAGGTCGGGGGCGACGAGGATCACGATGTTTGACGTGCCCTTGGCGAGCGACGAGGCAGTGTGGTCGACGACGTACCCGAGCTCCCGCACAGCTGACAGCACCCGCTCGATGTTCGCCTGCGAGACTCGGCCCGCGGTTTTGCCGTTCACCACGAGCGAGACCGTTGCCACCGAGGTGCCCGCCAGTTCGGCTACCTCGGCGGCGGTCACGCGAGCCGGCCGTGGCGAACTAGCTTCGGGTCGAGACATCCCTTCATTCTAGCCACGGGAGGCCAACTCATAGGGTTGCGACGTTAAGCGCTTTGCGTGTTATCGTAAAGCGCTTGACGTATCTAACCCGCCCGCCCGCGCCCGCGCGAGCAACGGCCCCAAGGATGTGGAATTGACTAAGAAGATCATTCTCGACTGTGACCCCGGACACGACGACGCCGTTGCCCTGCTGCTCGCACACGGCAACCCCGAGATCGAGCTGCTCGCGGTGACCACCGTTGTTGGCAACCAGACGCTTCCGAAGGTGACGCGCAACGCGCTCTCCGTCGCCCGGGTCGCGGGCATCACTGGCGTCCCGTTCGCGGCCGGCGCCGCGCGCCCGCTCGTGCGCAATATCGAGGTCGCCCCCGACATCCATGGCGAATCGGGGCTCGACGGCCCCGTGCTCCCCGAGCCCGAGATCGAGCTCGACCCGCGCCACGCGATCGACCTCATCATCGACACGGTCATGGCCCACGAGCCCGGCACCGTCACGCTCGTGCCGACTGGCGGCCTCACGAACATCGCGATGGCGGCCCGCAAGGAGCCCCGCATCGTCGAGCGCGTGAAGGAGGTCGTGCTCATGGGCGGCGGCTACCACGTCGGCAACTGGTCGGCAGTCGCCGAGTTCAATATCAAGATCGACCCCGAGGCCGCGCACATCGTGTTCAACGAGAAGTGGCCCGTCGTGATGGTCGGCCTCGACCTCACGCACCAGGCGCTCGCGACCGACGAGGTCGCCGCCCAGATCGCAGCGGTCGGCACGAAGCCCGCGAAGTTCGTCGGCGAACTGCTCGACTTCTTCGCACTCGCGTACAAGGACGCTCAGGGCTTCGACGCTCCCCCGGTACACGATCCCTGCGCGGTCGCCTACGTCATCGACCCGACGATCGTGAAGACCGTGAAGGTGCCAATCGACATCGAGCTCACGGGCACCCTCACCCTCGGGATGACCGTCGCGGACTTCCGCGCTGAGGCTCCCGACGACTGCACGACCTGGGCCGCAACCGAGCTCGACGCCCCCCGTTTCTGGAACCTCGTGACCGAGGCCCTCGAGAACATCGGCGAGGTCGACTTCTAAATGAACGCCATCGCGCAAAAGCCCGCGGTGCGCGTGGGCTCCCTCATGGTCGCGCTGCTCGCAGCGTGCGTCGCCTTCCAGCTCAACGCCTCGATGCTCAGCCCCGCGCTCGTGACGATGGCGAAAGAGCTGAACACTGATGACGCAACGATCGGTCTCTCGCAGACCATGTTCTTCACGGCCGCGGCGCTCTTCTCACTGTTCCTCCCCCGCCTCTCCGACATCATCGGCCGCAAACGCGTGCTCGTCGGCATGCTCGCGATCATGGCTGTCGGCACCGTCATAGCCGCGCTCGCCGTGAACGTCGAGATGCTCTTCGTCGGCCGCATCATCCAGGGCGTCACCGGCCCCGTGGTTCCGGTAACGCTGCTCATGCTGCGCAACGAGATTCAAGATCCGAAGCGGTACGGCACGATGATGGGCGTCATCACCGCCGTCAACGGCGGCATCGCCGGCATCGACGCGCTCGCCGGCGGCTGGCTCGTCGCGAACCACGGCTTCCGGTCGGTGTTCTGGACGATGACGGTCGTCGCCGTGGTCGCGATCGTGTTCGTGCTCGTGTGGGCCCCCGAGAGCCGCCCGTCGAAGGATACGAAGATGGACTGGCTGGGCGTTGTGCCCCTCGTCGTGTCGATCGGCTCGTTCCTCACCTTCCTGAACTTCCTCGGAGCGGTGAACGACAGCAACTGGTTCATCATCTGGGCGCTGCCCGTCATCGGTCTCGCCTCGTTCTGGGCGTTCTGGGTGCTCGAGTCGAAGATCGCGGCCCCGCTCATCCCGCCGCGCTACCTCAAGCAGAGGTCGAGTTGGGCGCTGCTCGCCACGACGCTTCTCACCATGACCGGTGTCTTCGCGGTCGTGAACGGCCTCGTCGCGTCGATCGCGCAGAACGCCGAGGCCGGGTTCGGCTTGGGCGCCGACCTCACGTCACTCTGGTTCCTCATGCCATACGCGGTCGCCGGGTGGATCGTCGGGCCGTTCGCAGGGCGCCTCGCGCCGACCTTCGGGTACCTCAACGTGATGCGCGTCGGCATGCTCGGCACCATCGTCGGCACCATCGTGATGGCGTTCGTCGGCGTGCACTCGCTGCCCGTGCTCATCGTCACCACGATCCTGCTCGGCATCACCTACGCGGGCATCGGCAACATCATGCTCAACGGCCTCGGCATCGTGCTGTCGCCGAAGGACAACCCCGGCTTCCTCCCTGGCCTGAACGCAGGCGCGTTCAACCTGGGCGCCGGTGTGAGCTTCGCGATCCTGCCCGCCGTGCAGCTGCTGTTCACCTCGGCCGATGACCCGACGTCGACCACCGGGTACAGCGCGGGCATGCTCGCTGGCGCCGCGATCTCGATCCTCGGCTTCGCGATGAGCTTCCTCATCCCGGCGCCGACGGACGCCGAGGTCGCTGCCCCGGCTCCGGGGAAGTAACGCCAACCACCGTATTCTAGGAGCGGGTTCCCGCCGGCCTCGGCCGGTCGGGGGCCCGCCCGCTGCATCACCCGCCCACGCCTCTGCTGGCGCGCGGGCCGAGAAAGGACCTCACCATGACCGACGGCCTCATTCTTGTAGTTGGTTCGCTGAACGCAGACCTGGTGGTGCAGACCGCGCGCTTCCCGCAGCCGGGAGAGACGCTCACCGGCTCGGAGCTGCGCGTCATCCCCGGCGGGAAGGGCGCGAACCAAGCGGTCGCCGCCGGCCGCCTCGGAGGCAACGTGGCGATGGTCGGAGCGCTCGGCGCCGACGCGAACGGCGCGCTGCTGCGCGACTCGGTCGAGGCCTCCGGCGTCGACACCGCGCACGTCGCCTCGCTGGACGGCGTCGCCACGGGCACCGCCGTGATCACCGTCGATGGGGCGGGCGAGAACACGATCATCGTCTCGCCTGGCGCGAACGGCAAGCTCGGGATCGCGGAGCTCGATGCCGCGGCTGAGCTCTTCGAGCGCGCCGCGATCCTGTGCCTGAGCCTCGAGGTCGAACTCGACGTGGTGCTCGAAGCCGCCCGCCGCGCCCGCGCCGCCGGCGCCCGCGTGCTTCTCAATCTCTCTCCCTACGGCCCCGTTCCAGACGAACTGCTCGGCCTCACGAACATCCTGCTCATCAACGAACACGAGGCTGCCGACCTGCTGGGCCTCACACCCGAGCAGGTGCTTGCCGAGGGCGGCAAGCACACGCGGGCTGCGCTCACCGAGCGCGGGATCCCGCGCGCCGTCGTGACCGCGGGCGCCGCGGGCAGCATCGTGTTTGATGGCGCGACGCGCGACGGCGCCGACGCGGTTCCGGTCGCCTCGCCGAAGGTCACCGCCGTCGATACGACGGGCTGCGGCGACGCGTTCATGGGCTCGCTCGCGCTCCGCCTCGCGGCGGGCGACCACCTCGCGGTCGCGGCGGGCTACGCGGCCACCGTCGGCAGCTTCGCGGCGACCCGGGCCGGCGCACAGGCGTCGTACCCCACGCCCGAGGAGCTCGCGGCGTTCTTGGCCACTCACGGGTAGGGTCTCCGTAACGAGAGGGGGTGCGTCATGCCGCGGCCATCGACACGCCTGCTCCAGGTTGCCGGGGTTCTCGGGGTCGCTCTCATCGCCTTCTCCCCGGTCACGACGCTCCTTGAGCTCTCCGGCATCGCGAGAGGCGGACAGTACTATTCCGTGCTCATGCCAACGCTCGGAGCCACAATCGTCTTCGCGGCCTGCGGCACCGCGCTTCTTACCTGGGTGTTCGCTCGAGTGTTTGACGACCCGGCCAAGCAGTCAGCAGTCGCGCTCGTTCTCATGCGAGCGGCGCTTTCCTTTGGCTGTGTGCTCGGAGCTGTCGCTTGGGTGTGGGCATTGCTTGCGCAGCAGCGCGTCTTCCCCGGCCTCCCTGGCGGCGACGCGATTCCACGGTCGTGGTTCCCGGCCGTACCGATCATCTGGGCGCTCATGTATCTGCCGCTCATTGCGCCGACCGTCGACACCATCATTCTGAAGCGCCGGCCTGGCCGGCGATACGTGCCGGTCGCGTCGGTGGCTTGGACTGGCTTTCTCGTCGCGCTCTTTGTCGCCTCCGGGACGCTGGGGTAAGGGTTCGCGCGCGGCGGCGGATCAGTGCGACCAGGCGGGCCCTCAGTGCCGATGGATTACTCTTGCTTGGCATGTACCCGCCCCTTGTTTTACAACAGTCGCGACGCACCGACTCTGGGCTCCGAGCCGGGCGGTGGTGGGCTATTGCATTGCCACTCGTCGCTGTGCTGCCGCTCACCGGGTGTATCCAGTTTGGGGATTATTCCATGGGGGCGGGCTGCGAAAGGATCGCTGACAAGGCCGCGCGCATCGTCGAGTCCTCGACAGGAGAGCCAGCGACTGTGATGCGCGACCGATTATGGGCCGGGGACGGAAAGCACGGCGACGAATGCCGTGCGGCGGTGCAAACGACCGTGGCCGCTGGGGACAAGCAGTCCGTTGATGCCGAACGGGAATTGTTTGTGGCTTTCTCGTCAATGCGAGCCCTTGGGTATGCGACGGTGAAAATCTCCGTTCACTACGGAGAGCGCAGAGAGGTTGTCTCGATCACGCGAGAGCGCTAACGGGTGCCGTGACTAGCGTGGGCCCGGTTTGCGGTAGTTGCCACTCGCTTTGCGTGACGTTCTACCCGTTCACCTCCGGGCTCTCGTCGTGAAGCATGGACCGGCTCCTTGGCGAGCAGGGGGTGGTGGTAGTGTTGCAACTCAGGGGGAAAACGGATGTCCGGTTTCCCCTTTTTTGTTCCCGCAGGGCTGATCACTGAAGGGCGGATGATGGCAGACATCGAGTTCAACGATGTGCTAGCTGGGGTGTTGTCAGGAACAGCCCGGAGTGTTGCTGGTGCGTTGAGTATGCAGGCGTCTGCTCGGAGCGATGTGGCGCATACGGCGGCAACTGATTTTTCTGGCGCGTACGCGAACGCGTTTGTCTTGGTGTGTCAGGCGGAGTCGCAGGACCGGGGGAAGCTGTCGGGAGTGCTGGACAGGCTTCCTGACGAGGTGGATGCTGCCCGTGTAAAAGCCACTGAGGAGCGCGCGCGCAGGCAGGCGTATGAGGCGTGGCAGACGCGTGAGTTTCAGCGGTCCGCGGCCAGGGCGTTAGACCCTTTCGGGAGCGCCTACCTGGTGGAGGCTGCAGCGGATCCGATGCCTTCGGATCGGGCGATAGCGGCCCCGACGGCGTCTGCCGCGTTTCGGGTCGCTGGGAGGTCCCACGCAGGGAGAGGTGGCGGGCTGACATCGTCTGCTGACCCGGTGAAGCTACGGTCGTTTGTGGAACGAAGCCGGGGCTTGAACACGGATCTTGAAGAGTTGTTGACGCGTATGCAGACGGCGTGGGCTGGGTTTACGTCGAGCTGTGGGTGGGTGGACCTAGGGACAGTGTCGTTTCTGACGGGGTTTGCTGGCCTGCTGCGTGAGAACCAGTTTGACGTGCTTTGGGTCGGTCACATAGCTGAGGCATTTGAGAAGGCTGGCGGGACGGAGTCGAACTTGGTGCTGGATCTTGCCATTCTGAACCAGAATGACCGCATAGGCACGAACCGGTATCACCCGCTGCTTGACGGACTGTTCGGAAACCCATTTGCACCCGGTGGTGAACTCAAAACCACCCCGACCGCGAAAGACGTGGGCTTGTGGTGGAAGGGGCTCACTGATGCTCAACGGGCGGAGCTGATTGCGTCGGTGCCGTTGGTGATCGGGAACCTCAACGGGATCCCCATTTCCACCCGGATTGAAGCGAACGCGTTGACTGCACGCTACTTCGCGGGCAAGGGCGGGCTTACGAAAATGGAGCGTACCTATTGGGAGAGTGTCGCGAACGGGACACGAACGCTGGTGTCGAGCGACCCAGCAAATGACCGCATCATCGAGATGATCGGGACGCTCACCCCGGTGACGAAAGAAACCATCACCCATATTCCTGGCACGGGAGCAAGCCTGAAACACTTCTACAGCCGCGAAATCCAGGCCTTCTCAGAGGGGCTGGTGAAAGACAATTTGGGTGAGACGGTGTCGTTTGTGTACAAGGACGGGCCATGGGTGACCTGGGCAGGCGAGAGAAGCAACCACAATAACCCGGCGATGCAGGCCATGGGCGACAGGGTTGCAGCGTTCCAGCACGAAGTCATTGGGAGAGACCCGATCGGCAGAAGGGTACCGCCGAACGCGACAACACATTCCGCAGGCCTGACGGTCACCTCGGGCGCTGAGCGTGCTGGAGCGAGGTTTGCCACTGTGCATTCGCTGTCTGGCTCGTATCTGATGCCTGAATGGACCCCGATCGAGGGCACAAAGTACCATCATCATCAGTTCCACAAGGAAGTAATCAACAACCTCGATGGCGTCACGTTGTGGAGTAACGGCACCCCGCATTCGCGTCCATACGTGTTCGAGCAGCATATTTACGACGGCGGCGAGCAAGGCGGCCTCGACGCGCATAACCGTATCGCGCAAGGCCCAGCCACCAACGCCGAGGTGGTAGAACGAATCGGGAAACTCATTAGGGAGTCGAGATGAGTGTCCGCAAAACTAGCGTGCTGGTCGCGCTCGCGTGTGGTGTCATATTGTTCGTGTCGGGGTGTGTGACCGGCCTATTTTCACAGGAGAAAGACGTGCTTCCCAAGATCAGTCTCGCGGAGCTCCGCGAAACCCAAGACGCCGAACTCGAACGGTTCAGAGAGCTCGTGCCGTATCGCATCATCGAGAAGGACTACGGCATCACCCCGCCACGCAGAGCGACGTCCTGCAACATCATCATCGACATGCAACCGATCACCCCGGATAGCGGCGTCCAGCTCGCTGGCTTCTGGCGTGCATTAACTTCAGGGGACGAGGATCTGGAGCCACTCCTCGAAAAGATCCGTGCAGCATATGAAGCGAAGCCAGGATGGAGTACACGGGGAGGTGACCTACCCAATGACCCGCTTACGAGCACAATGGTCGTCGTGACTTCACCCGAGAACTACCAGTACCTCGTGCGCGTTGACACCGAGCCAAACCGGGAGAATCAGAAGGAGATTTCGGTGAGGAGTTCTAGCCCATGTGTTGAAACCCCAGAAGACATCGACCTCGACGCCGAGTACTAGCTGTCAGGAACGCTCGATCGTTAGACACAGCCGCGGCAGTCTTTGATGGGATGCGATGAATAGCCGTAGTTCCGGGGTGCTGGTCGCACTCGTGTGTGGAGTCATGCTGGCAGTTTCAGGGTGCGCTCCGGGCCAGAAGAACGTGCTTCCGAAGATCAGTCTCGCGGAGCTCCGCGAAACCCAAGACGCCGAACTCGAACGGTTCAGAGAGCTCGTGCCGTATCGCATCATCGAGAAGGACTACGGCATCACACCGCCACGTGAAGCAACGTCCTGCAACATCATCGATTCGCAACCGATCACCCCGGACAGCGGCGTACAGCTCGCTGGCCGCTGGCGTGCCATGACTTCCGGAGACGAGGACCTGGAACCGCTCCTCGAAAAGATCCGTGCAGCATACAATGCAAAGCCAGGATGGAGTACCCGTGGAGGCGATCTACCCAACGACACTCTTAAAAGCACGCTGGTTGTCGTGACCTCACCCGAGAACTACCAGTACTACGTGCGGGTAAGCACTGAGTCGAACAGTGAGAATCAGAAGACGATTTCAGTGAGGAGTTTTAGCCCGTGTGTTGAAACCCCAGAAGACTTCGACAGGTTCGCGAAGTACTAACTGGCAAATACGCTCGACCATTGGACAAAGCCGCCGGAATTATTGAGGGGTCGAGATGAGAGTCCGTGGGCCAGGGGTGCTGGTCGCACTCGTGTGTGGAGTCATGCTGGCAGTTTCAGGGTGCGCTCCGGGCCAGAAGAACGTGCTTCCCAAGATCAGTCTCGCGGAGGCCCGCGAAACCCAAGACGCCGAGCTCGAACGGTTCCGGGAACTCGTGCCGTATCGCATCATCGAGAAGGACTACGGCATCACCCCGCCACGCAGAGCGATGTCCTGCGACAGCATCCTCGATATGCAGCCGATCACCCCGGACAGCGGCGTCCAGCTCTTTGGCCGCTGGCGTGCGATGACTTCCGGGGACGAGGATCTGGAACCACTGCTTGAAAAGATCCGGGCAGAGTACGAGGCCAAGCCCGGATGGACCGTTGTTGACACACGAAAAGCATCCGAGAAGAACACATTCATAGGTGTCACAGTCACGTCGCCAGAGGGCTACCTCTACTACTTCGACATCGATACTGAGCCAAACCGTGAGAATCAGAAGACGATTTCGGTGGCGAGTTCTAGCCCGTGTGTTGAAGTCCCAGAAGATTTCGACATCGATGCCGAGTATTGAGGACAGTAGCATCGCAACGCCACTGAGCCCGCGCAGTGCATAACCACAGTTCGCTCCGACCTCGCCGCTGCCGGTAGGCAACAGGCTTGAGAATAGCTCGACTCAACTGGGCCGTGTGAACTGTATGGAGACCATTGCGTGGGCTTTAGCCCGCCGCCGAGCGGCCCGAGAACAACAAAACCCCCGGCAGAACCGGGGGTTTTATCGTGACTCTCTGTAGCTGAGGCGGGGCTCGATCCCGCGACCTCACGATTATGAGTCGTGCGCTCTAACCAGCTGAGCTACTCAGCCAAACTGGCCCGCACGAATGCGAGCCAGAGAGTCAGAGCCCCGACCGGGACTTGAACCCGGGACCCCTTCCTTACCATGGAAGTGCTCTACCGCTGAGCTATCAGGGCGTAGCCACGCGAACGTGACAACCGTTAGAGCGTACCACCTCGCGGGGGTGAATGCGAATTCGTAGAGTGTCGCCCGGGCGTGCCGCGCGAGGAGGTCTCGGGCCGGGGCGATCTCCACGGTTTCGCCACGCCCCGCTTGGTAAGGTTGCGGCGAACAGCGGTCGCATTCGCGGGCCCGCACAGAGCGCGTTTTGCGATGGGAGTCAGCGTGAAGAGTGTGTTCGTCACCGTCGTGGGCCTGGTGCTCGCGGTGTGGATGTCGGCGGGTCGCTGGTTCTTCGGCATCGGCGGCAGCCTCACATGGTGGTACGTCCCCGCGATCGGCCTCACCTATGCCGTGCTGTTGGCCTGGGTTGCGCGCCGCATGGCCATCACCGAGCGTCGCGGGCGCCGCCTTGGCCGCTCGGTGTGGGTGACCCTCATCCTGTCGTGGGTCTGCGCGATCGGCTTCGGCTTTACCGTGCCCGACAACGTCGGCGGCGAACTCGTCTCCATCGTCAGTCACGCCGCAGGTTCGCAGTTCTCGGCGGAGATGTCGATCGCGCTGTGCAACCCGCTCGGGATCATCGCGTTCGCGCTCGCGTTCTTCGCGCTCGGTATCGCGATCGCCAACGGTAAGGATCCGCGGCCGGAAGAAGACGAGCTGCTCGACGCGGCCTACGGCGAGGACGGCATGGTGCCGCACCCGCTCGTGCACGAAGCGCGCGCGAGCCAGGAATCGGCTCAGCGCGCGCCTCGTTCTGAGTAGCACCTCCCAGTAGGGGTGTAACAGCTACCAGTGGCGGTGCTCTGCCGCCCCTGAGTAGTCGGGCCAGGGCAGGTCGATCGGCGGTTCGAAGTCGACGGGGAGGAGCGCAGGCATCGGCTCCGCAGCCACGCGCTGCGCGAACTCCTGCTGCGCTGCTTTGAGCGTCTCCGGCTTCGTGAGCAGGTCGAGGAACGTGCCCGAGACCGTCTTGCCCGCCGTCACGATCGTGGGGGCGATCGTCTCGGGGATGCCACCGAGCGCGTTCATGACCCAGGCCGGGTAGGGGCCCTCGCCCGGCACCGGCTGGAGGGCGGGGCGCGAGACGTAGAACCGCACGAGCGGGGCGTAGTGGCTCATCTCGACGTAGTCATCGCTCGTCCAGTTCCGCTGCCACGCGGGCATGTGCTCGCGCAGCAGCCGCTCTGCCTCCTGCGGCGAGATGAGCTGCTCGGTCTCCGCGAGAAACGGCTTGGGGGTCGCCTCGCGGCCGAGCGAGCGCTGAATCTCCTGCGCGACTCCGATGGCTTCGGGGCCGTAGCTCGGGGCGCCAACCTCCTCGAGGTTCGCGTACAGGGTCTCACTCATCACGTGGTTCGTGCGGCCGGGGCGGCTGCGCGCGATCCACCGATCCTCCGCGGCGCAGTGCGCCATCATCGCGGCGGCCTGCGCGTTGCGGTCGAGGATCGTGAGAATGTGCTCGGCCATCTCGATATCGGGGGTGCGCCAAGAGAACTGGATGCGCGCGATCCGCTGCGGCAGGTTGTCTGCGGTGGCCTGACCGTCGCTCAGGATCGCGTCAGAGAAGCTCCAACCGCCCGTTGCGGGCAGCATCGAGTCGAGCATGGTGCGCGAAGCCGTGTACATCTGCATGAGCGCCACGTTCGCTCCGGGAGCGCGGGCCGCCGAGTGGGAGGCGGGGATCGGCGAGTTCGGGTCGGCGCTCGAGAGCTGCCAGGTCTCGGGCTCGTCGCAGATGAACGAGTAGACCTTGCTGTAGTACGCGCCGCACTGGGTGTCCCAGCGGGCGGTGTTGCAGAGCGGCAGCATGTAGAACGGGTGGAACGAGACGATCGCGTCGGCGTCGTCGTAGTAGCCGCGCAGCCCGTGCACGACCTTCGAGCCGTGCATCTTTTCGGCGGGCTCGCCGGTGTACTTGAGCGTGCCGCCGATGCCGTGCACGGTCATCGCGTGCTTCGTCGCGAGTACGCCAGCGAGTGTCGAGATGCCGAGCACCGAGTGGGGGTCGGTGTGCCCCGCAGCGAAACGGCTGAGGCCCTCGCGGGGAGTCTCCGAGGTCGTGGCTGCCTGGCTGTTGCCCGGCACGGCGTCGTACTCCGCATAGGTGAGCAGCGTCGGCCCGTCGCCGTTCGACCAGGTGGCACTGAACGCTGTCGGCATCCCCGCCGACCCGTCCTCAACGTCGAACCCCTCCTCGCGGAGGCGCGCAACGTACCACTGCTGCGAGCGGTACTCGCGCCACGCCGGCTCGGCGAGCTCCCAGATGTGGGTGTGCCACTCGGTGAGTTCGGTCAGGTTTTCATCAATCCACGCCTGCGCGGTGCGCTTGGCCTCGGCGGTGAGTGCGGTCACGGTTGGTCCTTTCGGGTGAAGCAGGAGGTGCCCGGGGCGGGGCTAGGCGGGGGAATTAACCGGCGACTCAGGCCGCCCAGTCTCGGCAAACGTCACGGCGTTCGCCGCCTGCACGCGCACGTACTCTGCCTCGGTGAACGATGAGAAGTAGGCGATGTGCGGGCTGAGCACGACGTCGGCCCGGCCGACGAGCGGGTGGTCCACGCTCGGAGGCTCCTCGTCGAGCACGTCGAGCGCCGCGGCCGAGAGCTGCCCCGCGTCGAGCGCCGCGGCGAGCGCAGCGCTGTCGATCAGACCACCGCGCGAGACGTTCAACACGACGGCGCCCGCGGGCATCGCCGCGATGAACTCTGCGTTGACCATCTGCTCGGTCTCCGGAGTGAGCGGAAGGTGCAGCGAGAGCACATTCGCAGCATCGCGAACCTCGGTGAGCTCGGCGCGGCGAATACCGAGCCCCCGAAGTTCGGCCTGCACCTCAGGGGTGTCGGGGAGGAACGGGTCGTAGCCCACGACACCGCCGAAGAGCGGGCCCGCGACCCGAGCGAACTCGCGCCCGATCTTGCCGAGCCCGACAATGCCGAGCTGCAGTTCGCTGAGCCGAGCCGGGGCGACCTCGGCACGCTCGTTCCACCGCTCAGGCGTGGCTGAGGCCAGGTAAAAGGGCAGCTGGCGCTTCGCGTGCAGCAGCAGCGCGAGCGCGTGCGTCGCGACCTCCTCCGTTGCAGCTCCGGGCACGTTCGTCACCCACACGCCCTGCTCGGTCGCCGCGTCGATGTCGACAAAGTCGAAGCCCATCGACATGAGCGCGATAAGTCTGAGCTTCGGGAGTGCCTCGATGATCTCGCGCGTGATCGGTGCGTAGCCGAGCAGCAAGACTTCGGCGTCGCGAGCACCCGCGATGATCGCCTCGGGCTCGCGGGTCTCGAGCACCCGCACCTCGTAGCCGGCGGCCTCGAGCAGGCGCACGCCAGCTGAGACGTCAGTGTCATCGGTGTCGGTGTAGACGGCGAGTGGCCTCATGCGTTGGCCCCGCTTCCCAAATCGAATGCGTCCTGTTGGAGGTGGATGAGCTGAAGCCCACCCCGTGACACCGCGGCGTCGACCGCGGTCGCGAGTTCGGCCGCGTTTGCGACGCGGTGTCCCGCCCCGCCGAACGCGGTTGCAACCGCCGCCCAGTCTGGCTGCGCCAACACCACGCCGACGGGCGCAATGCCCGCGTCGGCTTCGTTCTGTTGGATCTCGGCGTACCCGCCGTTGTCGACGACGACGACCGTGACGTCGATGCCCTGCTCAACGACGGTGATGAACTCCTGCATGGAGAACATGAGCGCGCCGTCACCGAGCACCGCGAACACCGGGCGCTCAGGGGCCGCGATGCGCGACCCGATCGCGGCCGGGAGGCCGTAGCCGAGCGTCGCGTACGTGCCCATGTAGGGCGTCGAGTTCGGAACGCGCGCGGTGACCGCGTTGAGGAGGCCCCAGTACGCAATCTGCGACGAGTCGGTCGACACGATCGCGTTCTCGGGCAGGGTCCCGGCAATGAGCTCCCCGAGCGCAGTGTTCACTCCGTCGAGCTCTGCGGACTCAGCCCGCACGGCTTCCCGGGTGGCGGCGACGCTCGCGGCCGCGTCGCGCGGCCCGGCGCTCTGCGCACCGGGCCCATCAAGCCCGTCGAGCGCCTCGCCGATTGCGGCGATTGCCGCAGCCGCGTCCGCCACGATTCCAATCTCGGCCCGCTGGTTCTTGTGGATCTGCGATGCGAGCAGGTCCACGCGGATGACCCGGCCGCGTGCCTCGAGCGCGTCGACCCAGAGCTCAGCCCCGCCGAGCTTGGCCCCCACGACGAGCAGCACGTCCGCGTCGCGGGCGCGGTTGCGGGCCGCGGCGAGCCTGAGGTTCGACCCGAGCGCGAGCGGGTGGGTCTCATCGAGCACGCCCTTCGCGTTGAGCGTCGTCACCACGGGGGCGCCGAGCCGCTCGGCGAGGCGCCGAAGCTCACCGCCCGCCCCGCGCGAGCCACCGCCGGCGAGGATCACCGGATCCTGCGCTCCGGCGAGCGCCGCGGCCGCCGCGGCGACCAGGGCTGCGTCGGGAGCCGAGACGGGCGGGAAGTCGCGCGCGGTAAGCTCCGCGTCCGCGATTTCCTCGCCGATCTCTTCCTCGAGGAGGTCGAGGGGCACCTCGATGTAGACGGGGCGGGGGCGGGTCGTCGCGAAGAGTTCGAACGCCTCGTGCACCGCCGCAACGGCCTCGCCTGCGGTCTGCACGCGGCTCGCGCGCTCGACGATCGCTGCGGCCGCGCTCAACTGATCCTTCGTCTCGTGCAGGGTCCCGACATCGGCGAACTCTTTGCCGCGGGCCGGGCCCGGGGCAAGAATGATCATCGGCCGCGACTCGGCGTAGGCTGTGCCCGCGGCGCTCAGCGCGTTGAGCAGGCCGGGGCCGCTCGTGGTGATGACGACGCCCGGCCTCCCGGTCTGAAGCGACCAGCCGTCAGCCGCGTACCCCGCGCCCTGCTCGTGGCGCGACGTGACCGCACGGATCCCAAACTCCGCGAGCGGCCTGTAGAACTCAAGGTTGTGGGTGCCCGGGATACCGAACACGGTGTCGACGCCGTAGTTCTTGATCGTCTCGATGACGAGCCAACCCGTCGTCCGCTTCACGGTCGTGCGCTCAGTCATGGCTATGCTCCCTCCGCGCGGAACTTCAGTGAGCCGTCCACCCAGGTCTCAATGACCGGGATAGCGGCGATGTCAGCGCCATCGATGTCGAGCGGGTTCTGCCCGAGCACGACGTAGTCGGCGCGCTTGCCCACCTCAAGCGAACCGAACTCGGCCTCGCGCCCGAGCGTCTTCGCGCCCTCGAGGGTGTGACCGCGAAGCGCCTCTGCTGCGGTGATGCGCAGCGAGTCTTCGCCGAGCTTGTGGCCGCGGCGGGTGACCCGTGTCACGGCCGCCTGGATCGCTTCGAGTGGGCGTGGCTCGGCGACGGGCGCGTCAGACGAGATCGTGATCGGCACGCCCGCATCGCGGAACTCGCCGAGCGGGTTGAACCGCTCGCCCGGGGTACCGATGGCCTGCTCCACACCCTCGCCCCAGTTGTAGTAGTGCTGCGTCTGGTTCACGGGGCGAATGCCGAGCTGCGCCATGCGGCCGATCTCCTCGGGTGTGGGGAGGCCGCAGTGCTCGATGCGGTGCCGGGCGTCTGCGTCGGGGCGATCAGCGAGCGCCTGCTCGATCGCGTCGACGACCATCTTGATCGCGATCGGAGACTGCGCGTGCGTCGCCGTCTGCAGCCCGAAGCCGTGCGCCTTCCGCACGAGCTCGGTGTACTCGCGCGGCTCGTGGTAGAGCTGCCCGGTGCGGCAGGGGTCGCCGAGGTAGCCGTCGGGGAAGTACGCTGTCCAGCCGCCGAGCGTACCGTCGGCGTACAGCTTGATGCCCGCGGCCGAGAGGAACGCGTTGCCGAAGGGGCCCGTGAGCCCGAGGTCGACGACCTGGTCGAGGAGGTGGGAGAGGAAGTACATGGAGACGCGCATGTCGAGCGCTCCGCGATCAGCCATCTCAAGGTAGGCGGCGAACTCGCGTTTCGAGACTTGCGCGTCACCGATCGCGGTGACGCCACCGCGCAAGAACTCGCGCTGCACCAGGTCGAGCTGGCGCTGGTGCTCGGCGGGCTCGTCGCCGAGGTGGAAGTTCGGGCCGTGGTGGCCGACCTTGACCCCGTGGAGGCCCGTGAGCACGTTGCACGCCGCGTCAGACAGCTCACCGGTGAGGTCACCCTCGGCATCGCGGAAGAACTCGCCGCCCTCGGGGTTCGGAGTGTCTCGCGTCACGCCGAACTTCTCGAACGTGAACGTGTTCACCACCCCGCCGTGGCCGGAGGCGTTCATAATGTACACCTCACGGTCGGTCGCGATCTGGTCAAGCTCGTGCCTGGTTGGGTGGCGCTGCTCGGCGAGGTTGCGCTGCTCGTAACCGAAGCCGCGCAGCGGGACGCCGGCGGGGAGGTGCGTCGCGGCCTCGCGCATGAGCTCGATGATCTCGGGGATGCTGGCGGCCTTCGCCGGCGTGATGTCTACCCAGGTGAGCAGCTGCCCGTACATGAGGGGGTGGGCGTGCGCGTCGACGAAGCCGGGAACAATCGTGGCTCCGGCGTGATCGACGCGCACGGGGGAAATCCCCGCGTGCTCCGCCGCCTGCTCACACTCGGCGAGCGTGCCAACCGCTAGAATCATGCCCCCAGCGGTGAGCAGGGCTTCCGCCTCGGGCCGACTCTCGTCGACCGTCAGGATTCGCTCGGCGGTGACAATCGTCGGGGCCGAGTTGCGTGCGTCATAGGTGGCGAGCGAGCGCATAGTGCTTACTTTCCTTCGGTGGTGGGAACTGCGGTGGTGTCGAGCCTGGGCCGGAACGATCCGGTGACCGGCGCGGCGTCAGAGTGCTGCGGCGCGAAGAACACACCGAACAGGGCGACGGCCGAGAGCAGGCCGTAGAACGCGATGACCGACCAGAAGTTTCCGGTGGCGGCGAGCAGCGCCGTCGCGATCGCGGGCGAGAGGCCACCCCAGACCGCCGCACCGACGCCGTACGACAGCGACATCGAGGTGTAGCGGGCCTGCGGGCGGAACATCTGCGTCATGATCGTCGAGAGCGGCGCCCACGCACCGCTGAGTGCAAGGCGCACGACCGAGACGAAGAGGTAGATCATCGCGACGTTGTGGCCCTCGATGAAGATGACGAGCGGCACGACCGCGGCGAACGAGCCGATGATGCCGATGTACATGACCCACTTGCCGCCGATCTTGTCGCCGAGCAGCGCGAGGGGCAGGGTGACGAGGGCCTCGACGAGGGCCGCGATCGTCATCGCGCCGAGAATGATGTCGGGCGAGAGGCCAACCTCGGGGCTCGTCGCGTAGCTCTGCACGAACGTCGTCGCGACGACGTAACCGCCCGAGGAGATCGCGACGATGCAGAAGCCGAGCAGGATCGGCCACCAGTTGTTCTTCACGGCGAAGAACAGCGGGGTTGACTGCTGCTTCCCGCCGACCTTCTCCTCAAACACCGGGGTCTCTTCGACGCGGTAGCGCACCCACAGCCCGACGAAGATCAGCACGATGGAGAAGAGGAACGGCAAGCGCCAGCCCCACGTGTAGAGCACGTCGTCGCCCATGAGCGCGAGGATCCAGAACGCACCCGACGACATGAGCGCGCCAAGCGGGTTGCCGATCTGCGTGAAGCCGCCGTAGAAGTTTTTGAACTTCGCAGGCGCGCTCTCGACCGACATGAGGCTCGCACCGCCCCACTCGCCGCCGACGGCGAGGCCCTGCGCGATGCGCAGCACGATGAGCAGAATCGGCCCCATGATGCCGATCGTGTTGTAGTCGGGAAGAACTCCGACAAGGGTTGTCGCGACGCCCATAAGCAGCAGCGTGATGGTGAGTGCTGGCTTCCGCCCAATCTTGTCGCCGATGTGGCCGAAGATGATGCCACCGAGGGGGCGGGCGAAGAACGCGACAGCGTAGGTGCCAAATGACGCGAGCGTCGCCATGCCGCGGTCGAGCTCGGGGAAGAACACGACGGGGAAGACGATTGCGGCGGCCGTGGCGTACACGTAGAAGTCGTACCACTCGATCGTGGTGCCGACCATGGCCGCGAAGCCGGATCGGAGCGCGCGCCGGTGCGTGAAGACCGGCGCGCTGGCTGTGGACGATGACATGCAAAGCTCCCTTGCTCGACTGGGTGCGCCGCGGGTACCGAGCGTGCGGCGCGCACCTTGAACTGTAGAGCGAAATGCTGTGCACCGCATGCGCGAAACGGTAGCTGACGGGCTCCTACGCCGACGTTTTGCGAGCGGTTCAGGCCATGTGCGCGCATAGTGGGTCAGCAGAGCGTGATTTCACAGAACTTATGCGCCCATCGACCCTCAAACCCGCGTATCGTAGTGAGCACCCGCAATGGAGCCGTCGGCGGCGCCCCGGGGCGCTCGCCAAGAGAGGATCGCTGCATGTCTACTCCCCCGCCGGGTCGACGCCACCCGCCGCGCGAGGCCGGCTTCGACGATGTCGACGCGTTCCTCATCCGGGCGCTCCAAGAGGACGGGCGCGCCTCGATTCACGACCTCGCCGAGACGCTGGGGGTCTCGCGCGACGTCGCGTCTCAGCGGCTGCGCCGCCTGATCGAGCAAGAGGGGGTGCGGGTCGTTGCAGCCCTCGACCCACACTTCGCAGGCCACCACGTGCTGACGCACGCCGCCGTCGTCGTCGATGGTCCGCTCCGGCCCGTCGCTGAGCGAATCGCGGCGCTGCCAAACAGCGTGTTCGTCTCGCTGACGAGTGGCAGCATGCCACTCGTGTTCGAATCGCGCCACCGCGATTCGGCCGAGCTCCACGAGGTGCTCGATGCGGTGCGCGCGATCCCTGGCGTGCGGTCCCTCCTCGTGACGACCTACGTCGACGTGCTCAGCGGGTTCTTCGTCGCTGACCGCCGCAGTCCCGTCACTATTGACGAGCTCGACACCGACCTCATCAAGCTGCTTCAGCGCGACGGCCGCATGAGCTTCCGCTCACTGGGAGAGCAGGTTCACCTCTCCCCGTCATCGGTGAGGGCTCGGGTACACCGGCTCGTCGAGGCGGGCGTGATCCGCATCTCAGCGATCACCTCGGGCCAGCTCACGCGATCCCGCATCGCGATCGGCCTCGGCATTTCCGCCCGGGGCGACTCGGCGCCCATCCGCGAGTTCCTGCTCCGCTCCCCCGACGTCGACTTCGCGGCTCGCACGCACGGCCGGTTCGACTACGTCGCCACGCTTGAAGGGCCCTCCGCGGCGCACCTCCTGCGCGCCACGGAGGAGCTTCGAGCACTCCCGAGCGTGAGCGCCGTTGAGTCGTGGGCCCACTACGACATCGTCAAGGAGAACTACGAGCGCGCGATCGAACGCGCCGTTGGCGGCAACGGAGGGTGGCAGGTGGCCCGGTAGGCCCCTAGGCCCTCCGCTCCCGCGCCACAGCCCAGGCCGTGAGTGCGACACCGGCCGCGCCCCACAGCGCCAGCAGCGCCGCGGCTCCCCCGGCCCCGCTGACCCCTGCGGCGAGCGCTTGGAAGCCGGTGAAGGCCGCGCCAATCGGGCTCGCGTCGCCAACTGCCGAGAGCAGCCCCGGCACCGTCGAGACGATGCCGACGGTGAACGCGACGACGAGCAGCGCGAAGGCGAGGAACCTGCCGAAGCCACCGAACCGTGCCGAGAGCCCCTGCACGATGAGTGCGAACGCGACGCCCGCGAGTACGGCGAGGCCGAAGAAGCCGACGCCCTGACCGAACGTGTAGCGCAGCGCGAGCGGCAGCACAATGCCGGCGATCGCGCCCTGCGCGGCACCGAGCAGCACCGCGGGGAGGGCGCTGCGCAGCGTGATCGCGAACACGCCCTTGGCGGCCTCGCGGGTGCGCGACCAGAGCGGCGAGAGCACGAGGAACGCGGCGAGCGCGCCCGCCCACAGTGCGATCCCGGCGAAGAGCGGCACGCCTGAGGAGTTGAAGAGCTCGTCGCTGCCGCCCTCGGCCTTTACGGCTTCGACGGCGGTCTCCGCCATCACCTTGCGCTCGTCTTCGGTGTAGTTCGGAATCTGGGATGCGGCCTCGTCCAGGCCTGAGGCAAGCGTCTTCGTGCCCTTAGCCGCAGCGTCGGCGCCCTCGGCGAGCTTGCCCGCGCCATCGGCGAGTTCACCCGCACCCGTCGCAACCTGCGAGACACCACCGGCGAGCTGGTTGGCGCCGTCAGCGAGCGCGGGCGCCTGGCCCGCGAGCTGCGAGACGCCGCCGGAGAACGCTGACATTCCGCCGGCGAACTCACCGACGCCCGCGGCGAAGTTCTCGGCGCCAGTCGCGAGCTCGGCCTGCCCGTTCGCTGACGCGCGGGCGCCACTCGCGAGGTCGGCACCCGCGTTGCGCAGCTGCACGAGCTGCGATGCGTCGCTGCCGTCGGCCGCGGCCTGAACCTCGGCGATGGCCTGATCTACGGTCGCGAGCAGGTTCGCCTTCGGGTACTCGGGCGGGAAGAGCTCGTCGGGGAGTGCCTCGATCGTGGCCCGTAGCTGCTGCAGCGGTTCGAGCGCCTGGCCGGCGCCCGCGATGATCGGCTCGAGCACGCTGTTCACGAGGCCCGTGTACTGCTCGACGCCGTCGGCCAAGCTAGCCCCACCCGTTGCCGAGTCGCGCGTGCCCTGGGCGAGCTCCGCAGCCCCGCCAGCGAGGCCAGCAGCGGCGCCCTCAAGCCCGGTCGCGCCAGCGGCGAGCTCCTGGGTGCCGGCGGCGAGCTGGGAGGCGCCGCCCGCGAGCTGCTGGGCGCCGCCCGAGAGTTCCTGCACGCCGGTGGCAAGGCCCGTGGTGCCCGCCGCAAGCTCGGTCGTGCCGTCGGCGAGCTGCTTGCCACCGTCAGCAAGCTTGTCTGCGCCATCGGCTGCCTCGCTGACCCCGTCGTGGAGGGAGCTCATGCCGACGAACACGTTGCCGACGAACTGCTCGCCGAGCTGCTGGTTGAGCACTCGCGTCGCGGTCTGCGTCACGATCCCAGACAGCGCGGTGTCGAGCAGTCGCCCCTGGGTGCTCTCGGCGATCTCGATCGTCGCGGTACGCGCGCCCTCGGGCCCGTCTGAGAGGGACGTGGCGGCTGCCGAGAAGTTCTTCGGGATCGTGATGCTCGTCGCGAACCGGCCGTCCTTCAGCCCGGCCGCCGCATCTTCCGCGTCGGTGAGCACCCAGGTGAAGTTCTGGCGCGGCTTCGCGGCGTCGCCGGAGGCACTTTCGCCGCTATCCTCGGTGCCGTCGTCCGACCCGTCCGATCCGCTCGAGCCGCCCGAGATGAGCTCTGCCGCGAGCACGCGCCCGAGGGGTACGAGCTGGCCGCCGACCTCGACGGGCTCATCGGCGTTCACGACGGCGGCCGTCACGGTCTCGAGGCGCTCGCTCGGGTTCCACAGCCCCCAGAGGAAGAGGCCTGCGACGGTGAGCGGCACCAGCACCAGCCCAAGCATTGTCGTCCAGCTGATGCGCTTGCCGCGCAGCGGGGTAAGTGCGGGGGTCATCGTGCGCCCTCCAGTTCGATGCGGTCGAGGTGCCCGGCAGGGTCGAGACGCTCGGCGTGTTCCGGGGAAAGTGAGACCGCGGTGTGCCCGTCGGGCAAGAGCCGCTCAGCGGCTTCGCGCCCGCCCAGCACCACCAGGATCGGTGGGGCACTGTCTCGGCCGCGGTCAACGTGCCAGGCCGCGAGGGCGGAGCGCGCGTCAGACACGGCCGCAGGCGAGAGCGGTGCGAGCTCTGCCGAGCGCAGGTCGAGCACTAGCAGCGTCGGGGCGTCGCGCAGCGCCTGCCGCAGCGTGTCGAGGCCGGCCCAGGCGGAGCGGGCTCGCAGCGAGCTCGCTCGCTCCGGGAGTAGCAGGCCGTCGACCTTCAGTGTGCCCGCGACGATCCGCCCGCGGCCGCTGAGCGCCTGGGCAAGAGGGAGTCCAGCGGCGTCCCGCGGGTCAAGTACGAGCGCCTCGCCGTCCGCGAGCCGCACGTCGCGTGCCTGCACGTTTGAGCCGGCACCCCGCAGCGTGAGTTTCTCAGAGGCGACGCGCGCGTTCGGCATGTCGGCCGGCCACTCGGCGTGCTCGATCTCGCGGGCAAGCCCCTCACCCTCGACGTCGAACGACGGGAGCACCTTCGCGAGCCAGCGCGGCATCTTCCAGGCGCGCTCGCCGAGCAGCGCGAGCACCGCGGGCACGAGCGTCATGCGCACGATGAACGCGTCAACAAACACTCCGACCGCGAGGCCGAGCGCGATGACCTTAATGCTCGGGTCGCCCGCCGGGACGAACGCGGCGAACACCGCGATCATGATGAGCGCCGCCGCGGTCACGACCTTCGCCGAGCCGACGAAGCCGCGCTGAATCGCGCGCTGGGCGTCGCCGCCGTGCACGTACTCCTCGCGCATGCGGGCGACGAGGAACACCTCATAGTCCATCGCGAGCCCAAAGAGCACACCCATGAGAATGATGGGCATGAAGCTCAGCACGGGGCCCGTCGAGCTGACGTTCAGAACCTCGGAGAGCCAGCCCCACTGGAACACCGCGACGACCGCGCCAAACGCAACGCCCACCGAGAGCAGGTAGCCGAGGGTCGCCTTGATCGGCACCCACACCGACCGGAACACCATTGCGAGCAGCACGAGCGACAGCCCGACCACGAAGATGCCGAACGGCAAAAGCGCGGTCATGAGCTGAGCTGAGACGTCGATACCGACGGCGGTGAAGCCTGTCACGGCAAGGCTCACGCCGTACTTGTCTTCCCACTCGTCGTGGTGGCTGCGAAGCTCCTTCACGAGCTCGGTCGTGCTCGCCGCGTGCGCGCCCTCTTCCGGGATGATCTGGATAATGCCCGTATCCGCGCCCTGGTTGGGCGTCGCGAGCGGCACCTCCGCAACGCCGGGCACGCGCTCAACCTCGCGCTTGAGGTCGTCCATGAGCCCGAGGGGGTCGGTGCTCGAGATGATCGAGCCGGTGAGCAGCAGCGGCGCGTTGAAGCCCTCGCCGAAGTGCTCACCGGTGAGTTCGTGGGTGACGCGCGCGGGGTCATCGACCGCGAGCGATGTCGCGTCAGGCAGCGCGAGGCGCAGCTGCAGGGCAGGGATCGAACCGACGCCGAGCGCGATGAGCACCGCGAGGATCGTGATGACCGGGCGCTTCGTCGCGCCGCGCACCCACCCCGCAAAGAACCTGTCGGCGCGGGTCTGCTCGGGCACGATCGGCTCCGCGCTGGATCCCTCGCCGTCGTCACCCACCACCGCCGTGGGGCGGTGCTTGCGGGGCAGGATCCTCATTCCCGCCATCGACAGCACCGCGGGTGTGAGCGTGATCGCGATGAGCACCGCGACCGCGACCGCGGCGGCCGCTGCGACGCCGAGCGCCGTGAGGAAGGGGATTCGCGCGACGGCGAGGCCGATGAGCGCGATGATGACGGTGAGGCCGGCGAACACGACGGCGGAGCCCGACGTGGCCGTCGCGCGGGCGATCGATTCGCGAACGCTCAGGCCCGCCCGCAACTGCTCTTGGTGGCGGCTCACGATAAACAGGGTGTAGTCAATGCCGACGGCGAGCCCGAGCATGAGCGCGAGCATCGGGGTCGTCGAGGTGAGGTCGACAAACGCCGTCACGAAGAACAGGCCCGCGATCGAGACGCCGACGCCGATCATTGCGATGAGCAGCGGCATTCCGGCCGCGATGAGCGAGCCGAGGGTGAGGATCAGCACGACGAACGCAACGACGACACCGATCGCCTCGGTCGGGCTCAGGCCTGGCACGGCCGCCGAGAACATCTCGCCGCCGTACGAGACCTCGGCACCGGCCGGCAGCCTGTCGCGCAGGGCGTCTGTCGCGGCGGCGATCCCATCGATTGTCACGTCGTCGACGCTCGTCATCTCGCCCTCGACCTGCACCCGCATCAGCAGGGCGCGGCCATCGGGCGAGATCTCGGTGTTGGCGGCCGCGGCCTCGCCCGTACCGAATGGCGTGAGCACGCCCGAGACGCCTGGCAGAGGGTCAAGCTCGTCTGCGACATCGAGCACAGCGTCGCGGTAGCGATCGCTCTCGAGGTCGTCACCCTCGGGCGCGACGACAATGATGGTCGCGCTCGTTCCGCTCACCTCGGGGAAGGTGTGCGAGAGCGACGTGATCGCGTCTTGCGCCTCGGTGCCCGGGATCGTGATCGGGGCGTTTGCGCCCTTACCGAGCGTGAGCGCCCCGGTCGCGAGTACGGCGAGCAGCAAGAGCCAAACGGCCAGAACAAGCCACTTCGCCCGAGCAGCCCAGCGCCCGAGGGCATAGAGTGCGGAAGACATGTGTTCCCCTCGGTACAGCGATAGATACAGGAGTGTATCCGTTTCGATACAGTACTGTATTCGTAGTGGCTGTTGAAAATCTGTGAGGAGGCGATATGTCTGAACATGCTGCGGCACCCGAGGCCGACCACGTGAGCGCACGTCGTCGTGAAACCCGCACGCGTCTGCTCGACGCGGCGGCCGAGGTCTTCGCCGAGTTCGGCATTCAGGGCGCATCGGTCGAGCGGATCTGTGCGCGCGCAGACTTTTCTCGCGGCGCGTTCTACTCAAACTTCTCGTCGAAGGAAGAGCTGTTTCTTGCGCTCCTCGGGCGCGAGTACGAGCAGCGGGCAGACCAGATCCGGCTTCGGGCCGCCGAACTCACGGCGTGCCTCGAAGAGGCTGCCGAGCCCCCGAGTCGCGAAGACGCGGCCGACTTTGTCACGGCATTCCTGTCACCCAGCGGCAGCGAGACCGGCTGGTTCACGCTCGAAACAGAGTTTCTGCTGCTCGCGCTGCGGCACCCCGAGGGCGAGATTCAGCACGTCGACTTCAACCTGCAGTTCCGCTCTGAGCTCAGCAACGTTGTGGAGAGCATCGTGCACGCTGCGGGGCGCAGGTTCATCATCCCCGTCGACCGCTCCCTCACCATCCTCGCGGGGGCGTACGAGCGAGCGCTGCGGGTGAGCGCCGTGAGCGGCTTCGACGCACCAGAGGGCGTGAACGAGCTCGGCGACCGCTTCGCCGAGCTGCTGTTCACGATCACGGAGCCGGTGTAGGCGCCAGGCCTTCCTGACCCGCTGACTTGGCGCTGGCCCTGGCGCCTTCCCTTGACCTGACGCCTTCCCTTGACCTGGCCCTGGCCCTGGCTCGGGCCATCCCTTGCCCGGCCCACACACCTTTCTCTTCCGCGCACATCTTGTTTGGGCTAAAGAGGATGTGTTCATGCGAAGAACATGTGTTGGGGCTCTCACCTTCACCTGCGGGTAGGATTAGAGCGTGCTGCTTTCAGACCGCGATATCAATGCCGAGCTCGGCGCAGGCCGCATCAAGCTCACTCCGAGCGAACCCTCGATGGTTCAGCCGTCGAGCGTCGACGTGCGGTTCGACCGCTTCGTGCGCCTCTTCGACAACCATAAGTACGCGCTCATCGACCCGGCTGAAGATCAGCCCGAGCTGACCCGCATGGTCGAGGTCGACCCCGAAGAGGGCTTCATCTTGCACCCGGGTGAATTCGTGCTCGGTTCAACGTTCGAGCTCGTCGGGCTCCCCGACGATATCGCCGCACGCCTTGAGGGCAAGAGCTCCCTCGGCAGACTCGGCCTGCTCACGCACTCGACAGCCGGCTTCATCGACCCTGGCTTCGAGGGGCACATCACGCTTGAGCTCTCGAACGTGTCGACGCTGCCGATCCGCCTCTGGCCCGGCATGAAGATCGGTCAGCTCTGCTTCTTCCGGCTGTCTTCGCCAGCGGAGCGCCCGTACGGTGCGGGCGCAACCTTCTCGCGCTACCTCGGCCAGCGCGGCCCGACCGCCTCACGGTCGCACATGAACTTCCACCGCGCTGACGTGACGGGTACCGACGAGGGTAGCCGCGGGGCGTAGCGCCAGGGCCCTTCCGGGGGTTGCGTCCAAGCAAGCCCAAGCCCAAGCCCAAGCCCAAGCCCAAGCCCAAGCCCAAGCCCAAGCCCAAGGTATGGGATCAGCACTAGATATGCCCAACCCCTGAGGGTGGCGGCATACGGAGTGCAGTTCACATACGCAGGAGCCGAAGCTGTCGCCCGGAAGCCACAGCCGCAGCCACAGCCCAGAAGCGTTACTCCGCGGCCAACTCGGCCTCCGCGATACGAAGCACGCCGTCAAGGAACGTCTGCCACCCCTCAAGGGTCGCAGCCTTTTGCTCGTGCGGGAAATCAGGGGTCTCCTGCGTCATCTGCAGCGACGCCCCGCCGTCTGCCGGGGCGATTGCCACGGTCACGAGCGCCTCGGTGCCGCCCCCGCCGGGCTGGTCGGTCAGGGTGAAGTCAAAGCGGGTGGGCCGCTCGACGCGCACGAACGTCCCCTGCCAGTCGATCGTGTTGCCGTCGGGCAGCACCATGGTTGCACGCCAGGTGTCACCCTCGACAGCGTTGAAGTCGAGGCTCTCCGCCGGCACATCGACGTCTTCGCCGCCGAACCAGCTCGCGAACGACGCCGCTTCACTGAGCGCCGCAAACACCGAGTCGGGCGACGCCGCGGTGGCACGGTCAATCACGATGCCTGTCTGTGTCACTCCGGTCATGATTGCCCCTCTCCACGGCTTCGGGCTCGCGCCCCTGGATTACGACACTACTGCGCGCCCGGGCTTCACCACCACCCAAACTCGGGCGCTCCAGTAAGGCACAGCACCACAAGCATGGCGCAGGCCACGGCCCCCTGTCGGAGCACCGTGGCCTGCGCCATGCTGTAGCGGCCGTCAGGCCGCAGCGATCGCCGTGAGTTCCACGAGCATTCCGGGCCGCGCGAGCGCGGCGATCCCGACCGCGCAGCGCACCGGCCGCGGCCCCGGGAAGTGGGCCGCGTACACCTCGTTGAAGCCCGCGCGGTCGCGCGCGATGTCGGTGAGGTAGATCGTGAGGTGCAGCACCCGATCAAGCGAGGATCCCGCGGCCTCAAGCACGCGCGCGAGTTCGACGAGGGCCACCTCCGACTGTTCCTCGATCGTCTCCCCCGCGAGGTCGCCCCCTGCGTTCAGCGGGATCACGGTCGCGAAGGCCTGCCCGCCGTGCACCGTAACGTCGCTCGAGAGCGCCCCGCCCGCCTCGGCCGGGTCTGGCAGCCGCACGATGTCGCTCATCGGGCACCCCCACCCCAGGTGTTGCGGCGAATCTCAGGCCCGGCGAGCGCGGGGTCGGCAACGCCGCAGAAGCCCATCGCCTGCTCAAACTCGGAGGTGAGCTGTGCGATCAGCTTCGAGACGGCCGCCTCGCCGCCGGCGGCGAGCGCGTACGCGACCGAGCGACCAAGCCCGACGGCCGTTGCGCCCGCGCTCATCATCGCAAGCGCGTCGTGCCCGCGCGTCACACCGCCATCGGCGTAGACCTCAGCGCGCCCGTCGACGGCCTCGACGACCTCCTCGATGACGCTCACCGTTGACGGCTGGCGGTCGAACTGGCGCCCGCCGTGGTTCGAGACGAAGATCGCGTCGACGCCGAGGTCGAGCGCTCGCCTCGCGTCTTCGGCGCACATGACGCCCTTGAGCACGATCTTGCCCTGCCAGTTCTCGCGCGTCTTCGCGAGGTCACGCCACGACACCGTCACGTCTTCGTTCTCAGCCATCCACGGCTTCATCTGCGACATCTTGAGCGGTCGGCCGTTAATCGTGTAGTTGCCGTACGTGACCTTGCGGCCGAACAGAATGTTCGCGACCCAGGCTGGGCGCAGCGCACACGAGATCATGTCAGGGATCGACAGGCGGGGCGGCAGATTGTTCAGGCCGTGGTGCAGGTCTCGCTCGCGCTTGTCACCGAACACGCAATCACCGGGAAGCACGAGCACGTCGATCGCGTGCTTTCGAAGGTTCTCGAGGTGGCGCTCGGTGTGCTCGCGGTTCTTCCAGTAGTTCACCTGCCCCCACACGCGACCGGGCTCTGCCGCGGCGACGACCTCGTCAAGGGTGACCCCCGACCAGGCCGAGTGGATGAACGTGCCCCCTGCGCGCGTGATGGCGCGGGCGACGCCGACGTCGGCGTGGGGGTGCATCATGCCGAGCATGCCCATCGGTGAGACGAAGAACGGAATGTCAGACTGCCGCCCCAGCATGGAGACCGCCGTGTGTGAGCCCTCGAGTTCGGCGAGCGTGCGCTGCTTGAACTCGACGGCGCGGAGGTCGGCCGTGTTCCTTGCGACGGTGATCTCGTCAAGCACACCGCCCTCAAGAAAATCGAACACCATCTTGGGGAGGCGGCGCTTGGCGGCGCCCTTCATGTCTTCTGCGCTGACAACGCGTGAGGAGGTGGTCATGGGGCTTCTTTCAGTGTGAGGGTTGGGAAGTGCGGGCGCGCCGAATACACCCCAGAGCCGTGGGCCGGGGAGGCGGAGAGCTCAGCTACAGGACTTTGCCGAGGAAGGCTTTCGTGCGCGGGTGCTGGGGGTTGCCGAGCACCTCGCGGGGGTCGCCAGCTTCAACAACGACGCCGCCGTCCATGAAGACGAGCGTGTCGGCGACCTCGCGCGCGAAGCCCATCTCGTGGGTCACGACGACCATGGTCATGCCGCTCGCGGCGAGCTCCTTCATGACCTCGAGCACCTCACCAACGAGCTCGGGGTCGAGCGCGCTCGTGGGCTCGTCAAACAGCATGAGCTTCGGCTCCATCGCGAGCGCGCGGGCGATCGCAACGCGCTGCTGCTGACCGCCAGAGAGCTGCGAGGGGTAAAAGTCGGCTCGGTCGGCGAGCCCCACGCGGGCGAGGAGCTCGTGGGCCCTGGCACGGGCCTTGGCCTTCGAGACCCGAGCGACGAGCACAGGCGCTTCCATCACGTTCTCGAGCGCCGTCATGTGCGGGAAAAGGTTGAACTTTTGGAACACCATTCCGATGCTCCGCCGCTGCTTTGCGGCCTCGCGCGGGTGCAGCTCGTACAGCTTGCTGCCCTGTTCGCGATAGCCGACCATCTCGCCGTCGACGAGCAGCCTGCCCGCGTTCACCTTTTCGAGGTGGTTGATGCAGCGGAGGAATGTGGACTTGCCAGACCCCGACGGGCCGACGAGGCAGAGCACCTCGCCGGGCATCACCGTCAGTGAGATGTCCCTGAGCACCTCGTTCGAGCCGTAGCTCTTCGAGACGCCGTCTGCGACGACCATTGGGGTCCGCTCGGTGGCGGTGTGCTGGCTCAACGGTCACGCTCCTCTGCGCTCATGAGGCTCACTGCTTCGGTGATGGGCCCGGGGTTTGGGGGCAGGCGCTTCGCGCGGCGCGAGCTCGGCGCCCCGTGAACGCCACGGGCAAAGTGACGCTCGAGGAAGTGCTGGCCAACGCTGAGGACCGACACGACGACGAGGTACCAGAAGCACGCGACAACGAGCAGCGGAATCTGCTGGAAGTTCTGCGAGTAGATCGCCTGCACCGACGTGAGTAGCTCAGGCACCGCGATAACCGAGACGAGCGAGGTCGCCTTGAGCATGTTGATGACCTCGTTGCCCGTCGGCGGGATAATCACGCGAAGCGCCTGCGGCAGCACCACGCGGCGCAGGGTCTGCTGGTTGGTGAACCCGAGGGCGTGAGCGGCCTCGGCCTGCCCCCGATCGACAGACGACATGCCCGCGCGGACGATCTCGGCCATGTACGCCGCCTCCGAGAGGCCGAGCGCGAGCAGCGCGGCGGTCGTCTGGGTGATGAGCGCGTTCGTGTCGAACGCGAACAGCTCGGGCCCCCAGGGAACGCCGATGATGATCTGCGGCACGATTGCCGCGAGAAAGTACCAGACGAGAATCTGCACGAGCAGCGGGACGCCGCGGAACAGCCAGATGAAGAACCAGCTAATCGTCGCGAGGATCGGATTGTCCGACTGCCGCATGACGGCGACGAGGATCCCGCCCACAACACCAATCACCATTGCGACGACGGTGAGCCAGATCGTGGTGAAGAGGCCCTCAAGCACCGTCGGCGCGAACAGGTATTTCCCGACCGTGGGCCACTGCATCCGCTCGTTCGTGATCCACGCCTGCATGAGGAAGAACACGACGAAGGCGAGGATGCCCGCCGTCACCCACCGGCCGGGGCGACGCAGCGGGACCGCTTGGATCGCGCCTCCCGCGCCGCCCGCCCCGCCCGCAGCCGCGGGAGAGATATTCGTCTGGTGCGGCATTACTTGCCGCCGTTGATCGTGGCTTCGGCGATCGAGCCGTCCTGGAGGCCGTACTTTGCGAGGATCTCGTCGTAGGTGCCGTCGTCCATGAGCTTCTGCAGCGCGCCCTGAACCGCCTCGGCAAGCTTCTCATCGCTCTTCGGGATGAGGATGCCGTAGGGCTTGAGGTTCATCGGGGTGCCCGTCGCGACGAGGGCGCCGTCGGACTTGTCTGCCTGGAAGGCAATCGTCGGGGTGCCCCCGAGGAAGGCCTGGGTGCGCCCGGTGACGACTGACTGCAGGCACGCGACAGTGTCGGGGAACTCGAGGACAGTGATCGCAGCCTTGCCGGCGTCGGTGCACTTCTGCGACTGCTCGGCCGCAATGTCGACCTGGCCGGTGCCAGACTCGACCGCGATCGACTCGCCGCAGAGCGTGTCGAGCTCAGTGAAGGTCTTCGCGTTCTCTGACTTCACGAGCATCGTCGTGCTCGTGTTGAAGTAGTCGACGAACGTGACCTGCTCTTGGCGCTCTGCCGTATCAAGCATGGCCTGGATGGCGATGTCGAAACGGTCGGCCTGGATGCCGCTGATGAGGCTGTCGAACGCTACCTTGTTGAGCTCGGCCTTGACGCCGAGCACTTCGCCGATGGCGGTGATGAGCTCGGGCTCTGCGCCCGTGATCGTCTTGTTGTCGTCCGCGAGCATCTCGAGTGGCGGGTAGTCATCGCTCGTCGCAACGCGAAGCGTGCCCGCGTCGCGAATGTCAGCGGGAAGCAGCGCAGCGAGCGCGTCATCCTTGACGACCGTCGAGGTCGCGTCGGTCTCTGGCTCCGCCGAGCTGCCGCACGCGGCGAGCCCAACGGTGAGCATTGCCGCTGCCGCGCCCGCCGCTGCGATGCGGCGGAGAGCGAGCTGGGGAGAGTGATTCGTGAGTGTCATGAAGCTGGATTCCCTTCGTTGGTATTCGCCTCTGCAGACCAGTGTGCGGCAGAGATTGCGAGATTCAAAGTTAGCCAGAATGCGCATTTATGCACACTTGCGTCAGATTTATTGATGCTCGTATTTGGCACTCCCATATGTACACTGGGCTTCTCTCCCGGTCACACCCCGTTCCCTCAGTGGTCGCGCCCGCGCATTCGCATATCAGCCATTGTGATGCTGTTCACACGCTGGCTAAGCTGAGGCGATGCTTACCCCAACGCAGCTCAAGGCCATCCGCGAGGTCGTCTCGACCGGGTCGCTGCGCGCCGCGGCCGCCCGCCTGGGCTACAGCCCATCGGCGGTGTCGCAGCAGATCTCTTCGATCGAGCGGCTCTGGGACGTGCCGCTGCTCGAGCGCACGGCGCGGAGTATCCGGCCGACGGCCGCCGGGGCCCAGCTCGCGCGTCAGGCCACCCGGATTCTTGCCGAGCTCGACGCCGTCGAAGACGAGATGCGCTCGTACGCCTCGGCAGACCTCGGGCGGCTGCACGTCGGCAGCTTCTGGTCTGCGGGCTTCCGCCTCGTCCCTGCCGTGCTGCTCGAGCTGCTTCAGGGGCGGCCTGACGTTGACATCCGCTACGAGGAGGGTGACTGGCAGACCACGCTGCCCGCCGTTGAGGAAGGGGAGCTCGACCTCGCAGTGGTCGCGCAGTACGGCACGGTGCCGCGCACGTACTCGCCCGACCTCTCAGCCGAACTCATTATGGAGGAACCGCTGTTTCTGCTGTTACCCGATGACCACAGGCTCGCTCGCCGGCACGAGATCAGGGTGAGCGACCTCGCCGACGAGCGGTGGATCTGCGCGGGCGAGGACACGGACGCGGCGGGGTCGCTGCACCACATTTGCGCCGCCGCCGGCTTCCGCCCAGAGATCATCTTCCGCACGGACGATTACAACCTGCCGATCGAGCTCGTCCGCAACGGCCTGGGCGTCGCGATCGTGCCGCAGCTCGCGACCGTCGACTCCATGCAGGTGCGCCGCATTCAGCTCGCGAACCCCGCGTATGTGCGCAAGGTCTACGCGGTGCACCGCGCGGTTGACGGCAACCCCCTCATCGACTCGGCGGTCACGGCGCTGCGCAACGCTGCCGCAGATATCGAGCAGCGCATCGAGACCGAACAGGTCACCGCGTTCGCGATGTGAGGCTGCCACGGAGCGATGCTCACGAAGCCCAGCACCGGCGCTAGCCCGCGACGACCCGCACCGCGTCGACCCGCGCGTCGACGGCGCCCCGAACGTACCCAATCGGCGACGCAGCGACCGCGCGCAGAAACGCGAGCGCCTCCGCCGTGACCCGCTCTCCGGGCACGATGTTCGGGATCCCGGGCGGGTACGCCGCCAAAGCATCCGCAGAGACGCGCCCCTCTGCTTCCGCCCACGGCACGACGTCGGTGGGCGCGAAGTAAGCCTCGCGCGGCGTCATGGCGCGCTCGCCGGGCGCCGGTAGCTCAGGGACGGCGGTCCCGGCCGCCGAGCCACCGGCGGCGCCTGCCGCGGCTGCTTCGTCGAGCACACACGCAATCGCACGGAACAGCCGCTCAACGTCGAGGTCCTTGCCGGGCCCCAGGAAGGCAACGACGGCCGCCGCCGTCGCGATCTCGAGCAGAATCCCGTGATCCCGCGCGAGCGCAGCGCGCATCGCGTAGCCGGAGACACCGCTTCGCGAGAGGCCGATCGAGACGCGCAGCGGGTCGGCGCGAGCGACGCTCCGATAGCCGCCGAACTCGTCGCTCACGAGCGTCAGGCGCTCGTCAGTGCGCACGAGCGCACGGAGCCGCTCGGCGAGTTCGACGCTCTCGCCGATCCTGTCTGCTCCGAGTACGAGGCTGCGGCGGGCGATGTCGAGCGACCCGAGCAGCAGCGAGCTCGCGCTCGTGGTTTGCGTGAGCGTGTACGCGCGATCGAGCGCGGGCTCGAGGTTGCCCGAGAAGGGGCCCTCTGCCATGAGCAGCATCGCCGACTGGCCGAGGCTGCCGCCCATCTTGTGCGTGCTCGTCACGATGACGTCAGCGCCCTCGCCCGCGGGGAACGGGGGCAAGTCTTCGTGGAACCCGAGGTGCGCGCCCCAGGCCGCGTCGACGATGAGCGGCGCTTCGAACTCGTGGGCGACGGCGGCGAGCCCGGGAATGTCAGACACCGCCCCGAAGTAGCTCGGCGAGATCACGTACGCCGCCCGCGGCCTCTCGCCGCGCGCGGCCGCACGCTCGAACCCGGCGCGGAGCGCGTCGGGCGTCAGCCCGTGGTTGATGCCGTGGAGCGCGTCGAACTCTGGGAAGACCCACTCGGGCGAGAGGCCGGTGACGACGAGGCCGTCGAGAAAGCTCGAGTGCGCGCTGCGCTGCGCCACGATGGTTCCGCCCGCGGAAGCAGCCCCCGGCGCCGCTGGGCCGTGCCCGGCGCTCCCCGCGGCGGCGGCGATGACCGCCATCCGGTTGCCCTGCGACGAGCCGTTCGCGAGGAACCAGGCCCGCCTGGCGCCCCACGCGTCGGCCGCGAGTTCAACGGCCTGATCGAGCGGGCTGTCGTCGCCCGCGTCGATGCCGTCGACGAGCTGGGGGATGTCGTGCCTGAGGGCCCGCTCCCCCGCGAAGTCGGCGAGCGGGCGTGACATCCCGCCCGCGGTCGCCGCGTGGCCGGGCACCATAAACATCAGCGGATCCTGCTCGGCATGGCGCGCGAGCGCCTCAGCGTATGGCGCGCGATCGTGGTCGCGCCATGGATCCTGCGCCTGCGTCATTGCTTGCCCTGCCCCGTTCGTTGGTGGTTATCGCCGCGCCTCGCGTGCCGCGTCGCGCTTGGCCTGCGCCGAGAGCATCGCGTTGTACGCTTCGAGCTCAGAGTCGCCCGAGCGTTCCTCGGCGCGGTCCTTGCGCTTCTGCTCTTTCGTGTCGCTGCGCGACCACTGCACCGCGACGACGAGCGCGAGCGCGAGCGTCGGCAGCTCGCCGATGCCCCACGCGATGCCGCCGCCCGTCGCCTGGTCTTCGAGCGGCGTCGCGCCCCACGTGCGGCCCATCGAGCCGAACCAGTCAGCGACGAACAGCGAGTCGCCCGTCATCATGGTCACGCCGAAGAACGCGTGCGACGCCATCGTGGCGAACAGGATCACGAGGCGGATCGGGTACGGCGCGCGGTTCGGGATCGGGTCGACGCCGATCATCGTGAGGCTGAAGAGGTAGCCGGAGATGAGGAAGTGGATGATCATCCACTGGTGCCCGAGGTGCTCGGCCATCGCCCACCTGAGGATCGGCGAGAAGTAGAAGACCCAGAGCGAGCCGACGAACACCGCGGCCGCGACGACCGGGTTCGTGACAATCTTCGACCAGGGGGTCTGCAGCCCCCACATGATCCACTCGCGGGTGCCCCACGAGCCGTCGGTGCGCTTGTCGGTTGCCCGCAGCGCGAGCGTCACCGGGGCGCCGAGCACGAGCACGAGCGGAATGAGCATCGTGAACATCATGTGCCCGAGCATGTGCACGCTGAAGAGGTACTGCTCGTACGCGTTGAAGGCGCCGTTCGTCGCGTAGAAGAGGAAGAACATGCCGGTGACCCACGCGATCGTGCGGCCAATGGGCCAGCTGTCGCCGCGCTTGCGCAGCCGCATCACACCGGCGATGTAGAACACGATGCCGAAGAACGCGACGAGCCCCCACGCAAGGTCGAACTTCCACTCGGTGAAGTAGCTCATCGGAGTGAGCTCGGGCGGCAGCGGGTCGCCGGTAAGGATCTCGGCGGGCGTCGCACCGACGGACTCGCCGGCAGGTTCAAGTGGAACGGGGGTCGCCGTGCGGCCGAGGGCGCCGGCGATGCCGCTTGCGAGGCCCATGACCGCGAGCTCCGCGACGACGAACCAGGCGAACACGCGCATGCCGCGGTCGCTCTGCTCGATGCGCGGGATGAGGCGCTGGCGGTGCAGCGCGCCGAACGCGCCGAGCACGACGAGCGCGACGACCTTCAGAATGATGAGCTGGCCGTAGCCCGTGCCGAACAACGCATCGAAGTCACCGATGCGCAGCCACGCGCTCACGATGCCCGACGCGCTCACCGCGATGAACGCGAGCAGCGCGATCGAGGAGTAGCGGGAGACGAGCAGAGCGAGCCGATCGCGCTTCACGGACTTCGCGATGAAGATGAGTACGAGCAGCCCGCCGAGCCACACCGCCGCGCCGACGAGGTGAACGAGCAACGAGTTCACGGCCTGGCTGTGCCCGGCGGCGCCCGCCGCGTGGCCCTGCTGCGCGAGCGGGAGCGTCGTGAGCAGCCCGAACACGAGCACGAGGAGCGTCATGCGGCGCCCGCGCACCGCGAACGCCAGCACGGTGACGACGGCGGCAATGAGCAGCTCCCACAGCCACAGCTGGCCGATCTCGACCTCCGTGACGAACTGCGCGAGGCCCGCGCCGAACGCGGCCGATCCCGAGAACGGCATCGTCGTGATGTCGGAGTAGGTGAGGATGAGGGTCGCGCCCGACGCGACAGTGAGCACGGCGGCCGAGCCAGCGGCGACGTCCATCGCGATGCGGTACTCGGGCCGGTCGACCGCGAACGCCCACACCGCCATCACGAGCGAGCCGACGAGGCCGGCGACCGCGACGTTGACGAGGGTGCGCAAGAGCGGCGAGCCGTAGCGCACGATGGCGCCCGGGTCAGCGAGCTCGCGGGCGTTCGCCGCCCCGCCGATCGAGAGCCCCCAGAACACGGCGGCAAACGTCGCAGCGAGCAGCACGGCAGGGGCGATCACACGAATGAAGCGGGGCACCCCTCTAGCCTACGCGGGCAGACCTGACTACCCGCACCTAAGCTGAGGGCATGCTGTTTCTTTTTATCGGTGCCGCGATTTTGAACGTCTACGCCGCGACGCTCGTGATCCTCCGCGCAGCCGTCTACCGCACCCGGCTGTATCGCCCGATGCTCTGGAACATCATGCTCTCGGCGCTGCCGATTCTGCTGCTCGCACTCGCGTTCATCGCGCTCGTCGGGTTACTGCTGGTGAACCGCCTGCTCGCCTTCGCGATCGTCACCATCCTCGGCGTGGCCTGGCTGCTCATGCTGCCGAACGCAAGCTACCTCATCACCGAACTCAACCAGTCGCACCGCGCTGAGGGCGACCCTGTGCCGCTCTGGTACGACATCATCCTCGTGATCTCGCTCGCGATGAGCGGGGTGATCAACACGATCGTGAACGTGTTCGTGGCGCAGCTGCTCTACTCGGTCGTGATGTTCGACGACCGCGCGGTTTCGTTCTTCAGGCCCCGGTCGATGATCGCGCTCGCGGTCGTGCTGCTGCTCGTTGGCCTCGGCATGTACCTCGGGCGCTACCTGCGGCTCAACAGCTGGGACGTGCGGCACCCCACCGCCCTCGTGCAGAAGGTCATCACGCACTTTAGGGAGCGCGGCAACGCGCTCGCGTGCTTCGGCTTCACACTCACCTACGCGCTGTTCATCGGGATCCTGTACCTCACGATCGTCACCCCGATCGTCGTCGGGATGTACGAGCTCGAGCTCGCCCGCCAGTAACCCCGGCGGGCGAGCTCGAGCGTTCGCGAGTTTTGGGACTACCCGCGGGGCGCCTGCACCTCGACGCGACCCGTGCGGCGGCGAATCTCAGCCGCGACCTCGCGCGCGTCACCCTCGGGCGCCGTCGACTTACGGTCGGGCCGTGCGATGAACAGGTAGAGCAGGCCCGACACCAACACGACGGCGAGGCCGATGAGCACGACGTAGTTCTGGAAGAACGTGCCGCCCGAATCGGGCTTCGCGAGCAGGATGATCGCGAACACCCCGTACGCGAGCGCGGCGATGTTCACCACGACGCCGAGGCCACCGAGGCTGAACGGGCCCGCGGGCTTCCAGCCCTTGAAGCGCTGGCGCAGCGCGGCGAGCACGACCATCTGGAACGCGACGTAGATGCCGAGGATCGCGAACGACGTGACGGGCACGAGCAGTCCGTCATTGAAGTAGATGAGCACGCAGATGAGCGCGGGGACGGTGCACGCGACGATGAGCGCGTTCGTCGGCACCTTGCTGCGCTCAGACACCTTCGACAACCAGGTGTGGCCGGGGAGCATGCCGTCGCGGGCGAACGAGTACAGCAGTCGCGAGGCCGCGGCCTGCAGGCTGAGCACGCACGACACGAACGCGAGCACCGTCACGACGAGGAAGACCTTCGCGCCGACTGTGCCGAGCGTTGATTCAAGGATTGCGGGGATCGGGTCAGTGATCTCGCCCGCCACGATGCCCTCGAGATCGGGGGCGGCGAGCACGTAGCCAGCGAACGAGAACAGCGCGGAGACCGCGCCGACAAGGATCGTCATCATCATCGCGCGCGGGATGCGCCTGGCGGGGTCTGCGACCTCTTCGGCGACGTCGCCGCAGGCCTCAAACCCGTAGAACAGGAACAGGCCGGCGAGCGCCGACGCGAGGAAGACCGGCAGGTACGAGCCGTCGCCCTCAGTGCCCATCGTGTCGAAGAAGACCGAGAACTCGTGCTTGCGCTGGAAAAGCAGCAGGTAGAGGCCGAGGCCGATCACGCCGATGAGTTCGGCGGCGAGGCCGATCCTGGCGATGCGCGCGAGCCACTTCGTACCCGAGAAGTTGATCGCGAGCGCGAAGAGCAGCAGGCCGAGACCCGTGAAGAGTGTCGTCTCGGGGGTGAGCTCGATGCCGAACAGGCTCGTGATGAACCCGGCGCCGAACTCGGCGACCGAGGTGATCGTCACGATCATCGCCCAGATGTAGACCCAAGCAGCCATCCACGCGTAGCGGCGGCCCCAGAGCCTGCGCGCCCAGGGGTAGACGCCGCCGTGGATCGGGTACTGCGAGACGACCTCGCCGAACACGAGCGAGACGAGTAGCTGCCCGCAGGCCACGATAACGATCCACCAGATCGAGGGCGGGCCGCCCGTCGAGAGGGCCATCGCGAGCAGCGAGTAGACGCCGACGAGGGGCGAGAGGTACGTGAAGCCGAGGGCGAAGTTGGCCCAAAGGCTCATCGAGCGGTCAAACTTGCCCTCGTAGCCGAGAACGGAGAGGTGCTCGTCGTCGGCGAGACGCGCACTCGGTGGGGTTGCAGACATAGCGATGCCTTGCCTTTCTGATCTTCGTTGATCTGGGCTCTCCCGAGCCCTGAGAGCAGCGTAGAGCCCCAGGCCGGGGGACGCTGCCGCGACTTCGCCCTGGATGGGTCGCGGTGACTGTGCAAGGAGTGCGCTGCGAAACTCTGTGAAGTGTGCTGCGCGTCAGCGCTGAGGCGGCTACCAGCGGTTGCGCACGTCCTCGGCCCAGCCCGTGATCCCTTCGAAGCAGATCTCCTCGCCGGCCGCGGTGCGGAACGTGCCTGCCCACTCGCCGAAGCACTGATCGGTTCTGCCGGCCAGCACGCCAAGGTTCGTGCGGCTACGTTTCACGTGAAAAGGTGTGAACACCGCGTCGAGCCCGCCGCCCCGCACCCGCCAGGGCCGCCGCCAGTGGTCGAGGTCATACTCCCAGGCCGTCTCGCCGTGAATCTTGTGCATCACCCCGTCAACGAAGAACGCGTTCTCCGATACCCCGGTGCCCGCGGTCCAGCGCGCCCCGACCTGCACCCCGATGACCCTGCCGCACGCTCGGCCAGAGCCCGCGCCCCAGTTCCACGCAATACTGTAGGGCCAGCGACCGCGCCCGTGGTCGAGCACGGCCCAGCTCTCCCCCGCAGGCAGGTCGGTCACGGCGCCACCGACCGTGAGCGTGCCCGTCGCTGGCCGGGCGACGTCTTTGACCGTGTACTGGAAGCGGCGCTCGCTCCACGGCACCACGAGGGCGAGCCGTTCGTGCCCCTCGGGCAGCGACGCAATGACGTCGAAGGAGACTCCCTCAATCTCGGCGCGCACTCGGGTTCCGCCGGGCACCTCGTCGATGTCGATCGAGAGCCCCGCCGAGCGCATGCTTGAGGCGCCCCGCTCGAGGGTCGGCGCGAGTTCGGCCCCCCTCGGCGGAATCACGGCGCCCGCCTTGCCCCACTCCTGCCCGGTTTCGCGATCGAACACCCACACCTCGGGCACGCAGGCATAGTCAATCGACGAAACCGTGGCCGCCAAGATGTGGGTCGGGGTGACGACGTTCCAGTACTCCCACCGCTTGTTCCGGCCCCGGCCCGCGCCAAGCCCGCTCGTGTCAATGATGGGCTGCGGCGCCCACCCAACCGCCGCGGGGTTGAGGGTGCCGTCGGGGTGCACGAGCACTGTCGGCCCGGCGATCCGCGGCTCGTCGCCCACCCGCTCAGCTGGGGCCGCGTGTATTGGGACTTCGTCGTCGGTCATGGAGCGAGTCTAGACCCGCCGGTACGCGTGCCCGCCACCCCCAAACGGGTGAGGCCCGACCCCGCTCGGCCAACCTGCGGGAAGCTGCGGAATACTTGAGACTGCGGCGAGCGCACCCCTCGCGCGCGGAGAGGTCACGCATGAGCCGAGCACCGCACCACCCTCGCCGCACCGCGCAGGCGGCATTCGCTGCGGCGGCTGCCATCGCTGCGGCCGCGATCCTTGTCACCGCCGGGTGTTCGTCGCCAGGCCCGGGCCCGGCGGCCTCGGGCGCTCCTGCGGAGGGCCCCGCAGACTCCCGCATCGTGCTCCCGCCAGCGGGAGCAGTTCCCGACTACCAGCTCGGCGGGGCCTACGACCCCGCCCCCGGGGTCGGCGTCGTCGGCCGAGATCGCACGGCGCAGCCCGCGCCCGGCGTGTACTCGATCTGCTACGTGAACGGCTTCCAGACCCAGCCCGACGAGCTCGATGTCTGGCCCGATGAGACGCTGCTGCGGGGATCCGACGGCGAACTGTTCGTCGATCCCGATTGGCCTGATGAGGTGCTGCTCGACACGTCGACCGCGAGCGCGCGTGACGCGATCCACGCGATCATCTCGGAGTGGGTCGAGGGCTGCGCTCGCGACGGTTTCGACGCCGTCGAGTTCGACAACCTCGACTCGTACACCCGCGCCGACGGCGAGCTCACGCTCGAGGGGAATCTCGCGCTCGCGAGCGCGCTCGTCGACACCGCGCACCGGGCTGGGCTCGCGGCGGGTCAGAAGAACTCGCCCGCCGCGGCCACCGCGCTGCGCCGCGACGCCGGTTTCGACTTCGCGGTCACCGAGGAGTGCAGCGTGTTTGGTGAGTGCGCCGACTACACGGAGGTCTACGGCGACCACGTCATCGACATCGAGTACACGGACGCGCTGCCGCGCCCGTTCACCGAGATGTGCGCGGCCTCGGACGCGCCGGCCTCGATGGTGCTGCGTGACAAACCGCTCAGCACACCGGACGACCCTGGGTACGCGTTCGAGACCTGCCCAGCTGGCAGCTAGCGGCTAGTTCGCCGTGAGCAGGTCGTCGGCGGTGGCTCCGGGGAGCGCCAGCGTCACCTGCGTGCCCCAGGGGTCAGCGACGACGATCGAGCGGCCGGTGTCGGCGAACTCGAGCCCGCGCCCGCTCAACCGTGCGGCGAGCGCGTCAAGATCGTCTCGCGCGGGCAGCGTGATGGCGACGTCCGCGAGGCCCAGGCGCGCGGCGCGCGGGCCTGCGCCCTGACTGTTCCAGACGTTCATCGCGACGTGGTGGTGGTAGCCACCGGCCGACGCGAACAGGGCCGAAGGGATTCCGGTTGCCGTCGCCTCGAACCCGAGCGCATCGACGTAGAAGTCGCGCGCCCGCGCCACGTTCCCGACCTGCAGGTGCACGTGACCGACGCTGCCTGCCTGCCGCGCGGCCTCCGCGAGCACCCGCTCGTCGAGGTGCTTCTGCAGGTACGCGTTCGGGTCGAGAAAGAGCGTGTCCATCAGGATCTCGCCGCGGTCGTATCGCCACGCGGCGCGCGGGCGGTCGACGTAGAGCTCGATGCCGTTCCCCTCCGGGTCAGTGAAGTAGAACGCCTCGCTGACGAGGTGGTCACTCGACCCGGCGAAGCGGCTTCTCGGATCCTGAGCCGCCCGATACACCGTCGCCGCGAGGCTTGGTGCGTCTTCGAAGAGGAAGGCGGTGTGGAACAGGCCGGCGTCTCGCGGGTTGAGCTCCGGGAGGTCGGGGGTGTGGATCAGGCGCACCATCGGCACGGCGCCGCGACCGAGCACCCGGTGGACCTCGCCTCCGACCACGCGTTCTTCGAGCGGCTCAAGCGCGAGGGCGCTCGCGTAGTAGTCCCCCATGAGCGCGAGGTCGCCGACCCGGAGGGTCACCGCGTCCATCGCGAGGCCCGCGGAGAGCGTGCGCTCTGGCACCGCTGCAGTGTCCTGTTCCATGATTTCCTTTCGTGGGGCGGACCGAGAGTGTCGCCCCGCCCGACTTGCGGTTCGCCCCCTGGTTGCTTTTGCTAGTTGTTGAGCCCGAAGCCACCGGCCCAGGAGATCTTTTCGCTGGCTGCGAGCGTGAGCTGCAGGAAGCCGAGCGACTCGAGCTCGTGTGCGCGCTTCAGCGATCCTGCATCGACGGCGGCGAGGCCACCCGCGGTGACTGCGGCTCCGAGTGCGCTCTTCGCTGCGGCGTCGTCGCCAGCGATGAGGACCGTTGTCACGGTCTCGCTCGCCTCGCCAACCTTGCCCGACGCGAGCGTCGCTGCGAAGTTCGTGTTGAACGCTTTGAGCACCTTGGCCGCGGGGAGCGCGCGCTGCAGTTCGGCGGCGGCCGAACTGCCCACGGGCACCACGAGCTCGTCGAAGGTCTCAAAGTTCAGCGGGTTCGTAATGTCGACGATCACCTTTTCTGCGAGCTGGTCGCCGTAGTTCGCGACGATCTCGGTAATTGCCGGGTACGGAACCGCGAGGATGACGGTTTCGCCCGAGATCGTCGCGGTGGTGTCACCGCTCGACACGTGCGCGACCTCTGCGCCGCCCGCAGTGAGAACGCCGGCGATCGCGGTCGCCATATTGCCCGTGCCGAAGATTGTGAATGAAGCCATGATGTTCTCCTCCTGTGATCGTCCGGTGCGCCGCGAATGTGCGGCTCCTGGGTCACCCACCCCATTTAGTTGTGGGTACAACTAATATGGTAACCACACTTTGGTTGTACATGCAACTAAATTGCTAGAATGGAGTCATGGCCTCCCTTTCTCGCCCCGAGCGCGTCGCGATCGCGCGGCTGCACGCTCTCCTTGAGCTGCTCCCGACCGCCCTTGACAAGCGGCTCAGCGAGGCCGGGGTTACCGCGTTTGAGCACACGCTGCTCACGGCGCTCGCCGAGCGTGAGGGCAACCGCATGCGGCTCAGTGAGTTGGCGCGGAAGACGAACGCGACCCTCCCCCGCATCTCTCGCGTCGCGACGTCACTCGAGAAGCGCGGGCTCATTGAGCGCTCCCCCTGCCCCGAAGACGGGCGGGCAACGAACGCGGTGCTCACCGCATCCGGCGCCGAGGTCCACGAGCGCTCGCGCGAGCTCTACGCTGACGCGGTGCGCGAACTCGTACTCGAGGGGCTCAAGTCCTTGCCGGGTGATGGCGTTGCGCAGCTCACCGATCTGACGTTGGCGGTGCTCACGAGCCTTGATCCTGACCATCCGCGCCACCCGCGCGCGACAAGCCCGGCGAGCGACGCCGCGGCCTGCGCGGCTGACCCCGTCTGCGCCGCCGACCCTGCCCCCGCGGCTGACCCTGTCTGCGCCGCCGACCCCGACCTCGAAGGCCAACACGCATGAGCACCTCTGACTACCTTGCAGCGAACGAGGCGAACTGGGACGATAGGGCGCCCCTCCACGCCGCCCGCGACGGCTCGGGGTACGGGGTCGACCGGTACATCGACGATCCGGCCGCACTCTCGGAGGTCGTGAAGTTCGACCGCCCGCTGCTCGGCGACATTGCGGGGCTCACCGCCGTGCACCTGCAGTGCCACATCGGCACCGACACGATCTCGCTCGCCCGCCTCGGCGCGACAGTCACCGGGCTCGACTTTTCGGCAGAGTCGGTCGCCGAGGCCCGCAAGCTCGCCGCAGACACCGGCGACGCGGTTGAGTTCGTCCGCTCCGATGTGCACCGCGCGCTCGACGTGCTGCCCGCCGCCGCGTTCGACCTCGTCTATACGGGCGTCGGGGCGCTCTGCTGGCTGCCGCGCATCACAGACTGGGCCGCGGTTGTGGCCGGTCTGCTCGCTCCGGGCGGGACGCTGCACTTGCGCGAGGCGCACCCGATCCTGTGGGCGATGGATGAGTCGGTGACCACCGACCTCGCGCTGCGCTACCCCTACTTCGAGCAGGTCGACCCGCTCGAGTGGGACGATGCTGAGACGTACGTGGAGAGCTCAACCCCGCTGACCGCTACGAAGACGTACGAGTGGAACCACTCGCTCGGCGAGATCGTGACGGCCCTCATTGAGAGCGGGCTGCGCATCGAGGCGCTCGTTGAGCACCAGAGCGTGCCTTGGGAGGCGCTTCCCGGCCAGATGACGCTCGGCGATGACGGCGAGTGGCGCCTGACGGAGCGCGCGGGCGTGGCACCCCTGAGCTACACGCTGCGCGCGGTGAAAACGGCGTAGGTGGCGCAGCCGGGATGCGCCGTTAGTCCCAGCTCGCGCCGGCGGTCGTGCGCTCGCGTTGATGACAGGCGGCGCAGACCGACTCGTACTCAACGGAGCCGTCATCGATGGCGACCTGATCACCGTCGAACACGGGCGTACCCGCGACCTTGCGCAGGTTCATCGTCGCCTTAGAGCCGCACCGGCACAGTGTTCGGATCTCCTCGATCTCATGCGCAACACTCAGCAGCCTCGCGGCCCCGGGGAAGTTGTCGCCGCGGAAGTCCGTGCGGAGTCCATAGGCGATAACGGTAATTCCCACGCGCACGGCGACGTCCAAAAGCTCATTCACCTGCCGGCTCGACAGGAACTGCGCCTCGTCAACGAGGATGACATCGAGCTTCGCCTCCTCAGCCGGCAGCTTCTCGCCATCAACCCAGAGGAAATCGACGGGCCGCTCTACTCCCAGGCGCGACACGACCCGGTCTCCGCCTTTGGAGTCCACCGCCGGCTTCACAATCAAGATCTGCTTTCCGAGCGACTCGTAGTTGTGCCCAACTTGGAGCAGCGCGACGCTCTTGCCCGCGTTCATCGCCGCGTACCGGAAATGCAGTTTTGCCATGCAGCGACTTTACCGCGCGGGGCGGGCGGGTGCCGCCGCGTCGTGGCACCCGGCGCGTGAGCGGCAGAACCGGAGTTCTCCCGATACGAACACCTGTTTCGAATTACAAAAATGTAATTTACGAATGCACGTTCTAGCCGGAAATAAAGCTCCCGCTCAGGAGTCTGTTTTCCACAACCCCTTGTGGACAACATGTGGGTATCTCTCGAATTTAAGCTATGAGTTATTCACAATCTTGGGGATAACGTGTGGAAAGAACCTCCCCGCCACTCGCCTCGGCGCCAGTCGCCCTGCCCGCCGCCAGTCGCGCCGCACGCCCCTCCACCGGCAGAGCCGCACGCCCCTCCGCCGATTCACCCGGCAGTGACCGATGTACCCGCAAAACACACGGTGAAAGCGGGTGAATCGGTTCAAACCGGGCACATCGGGTAGCGCGCAGCGAGGGGCGGCAGCGCCCAGGGGCGGCCGGGGCTACCGGGGCGAGCCGAGCAGAGCCCGCGGGGTCGATGGAGCCGGGATGACGCAGCGGACGGGGCGCAACCTGGGGCGCAGCGGCTGGAGCACAGACCTGGGGCGCAGCGGCGGCGGGAATGCAAAATGCCCGGTCAGATTCTCATCTAACCGGGCATTTTCTTGTGGTGGCGGGTGCGTGATTCGAACACGCGAAGCTTACGCGTCTGATTTACAGTCAGATCCCTTTGGCCGCTCGGGCAACCCGCCTCGGCTGCGTTACCACAACCAAGGAATAACACTACCGGCACATCCGCCTGAACGGAAATCGAAACGCGCCCAATTCTCATGCAAAGATCGATGCATGCCCACGCTGCCTCCTGAGTACACCGTCCACGCGGCCCGCGGCCTCGACCAGCTGCCCGTGCGCACGTTCCACGACATCGCGAAACTTCGGCAGGAGGTCTTCGTCGTCGAGCAAGACTGCGTCTACCTCGACCTCGATGGCCGCGACCTAGAGCCCACCACCGAACAGTTCTGGGTGGCGTTCTCCCCTGGAGATGGCTCCACTCAGAGCAGCAGCACGCCGGGCAAACGCGCGAGGAGCGGTAGCGACGTTGCCGCCACACTCCGCGTCCTCGACGAGAGCGCCACAGAGCCCGGGCTCCGCGCGATCGGTCGCGTCGTCACGAGCCCAGAGCACCGCGGAAAGAGCCTGGCCGCCGCGCTCGTCGAAGCAGTCATTGCGGCACACGGCGACGTGCCGCTCTACCTTGAGGCGCAGTCACACCTGACGGGCTGGTACGCACGATTCGGGTTCGAGGTTGCCGGCGACGAGTTTATCGAAGACGGCATCCCGCACACGCCGATGCGCCGCAACTAGACCAAAGCCCAAATACCAGCGCCCAACCCGGCCTACTTGTCGAGGCCCAGTTCGGCGAGCCTGTCGAGCCAGATATCGGCGCTCGCGTTGTCGAAGGGGGCGCTCTGGGCCCGCACTCGCTTCTCAAGGTCGAGGGCCAGCCCCTCAAGCTGCCGCATCACGTTCTCGGGGTACCCGAAGAGCGCTGCGTGCTCCGCCCACTCGTCACGGTCGTCGACCCAGGTGCCGGCCTCGCCCTCGACGCGCACGACGTCGAGGTCCATGTCTATCCCGGTCACAAGCTCAGGGTTCTCAGACCAGCTGACATCCCAACCGAGATCGATATAGATCCGCATCCCGTCGGGCTCATCGCGATTCACGGTGAGCGCGAAGTCTGGGCTGTTGATGCCCGCCTGAGCAAACCCAGCTCCCTCACCGCGGGCGGGGACGAGCGTGACGTTTGGTGACTTTGCAACCCCGCTGCGGCCCGGCCGAACGCTCGCCCAGCCCGTCGGCTGCCCGACCCAGTCGCCCCACGAGTCAGAGCCGAGGTAGACGCACTCGTGGCGCCAGTGCGGCGAGCCGTCCCACTTTCGCCACTGGAAGACCATCGGGGTGCCTGGGGTTGGTCGCGACGTGTGCACAGGGCGAGTCTAGCGACGCGAACCCTAGTCGAGCAGCGCGTCGAGCCCAGGGGCCCGCTCAGCGAGGCCGTGCCGCTCTGCCCGCACCGAGATCGACTGCTCACGCAACAGGGTCAAGAGCTCGACGGGGCCCGCCATCGTCACGGGCTCAGCCCAGAGCGCGGCCCGGTCGAGGCCGCCCATCCACTCGGCAACGCGAACTCGGTCGCCCCCGATCAGCCTGACGCGGGCCGCCTCGGTGCCGCCCGGCCCGGTCGGCCCCTCGGCGGCGAGCCGTTCGAGCCACGCTTCGTCACGCTCGAGCGAGACCTCGATCCCTTGCGATGCGAGCAACTCACCGACCGCGGGCGGGAGCACTGCGCCGCTCGACACCGTGATCGGCGCCCGCACCAGCAGCGCGGCCGCAAGCACCCTGGCGAGCCCAGCAAGCGCCCCGTCTTCCGCGAGCCGAACGTGCACCGAGACAGGCGCCGTTCGCAGCGCGTTCCGCTCGACACCGAGACCGATGCCGTCGACCACTGCGCCGAGGTCGGTCTGCCAGGTGAGCTGGTCGGCGAGCGCCGCGCGCCGCAGCTCGTCGAACTCTTCGTAGGCGAGCGCTGGCTGCACGCCCTCAATGAGCAGCGCGACCTCGGGCGCAAGGCCCCGCAGGTGCAGCGTGTCGCTCCGCTGCCCCGAACGGCGCTCCCACGACCCCTGGGCGACGAGCCAGTGCGGGCCGCCACCGAGCGCGGGGAGGCCCATGACCGCATCATTCCACCCACCGAAGGGCTGCCGCTCGACGCGGGCGGCGCTGCTCGGGCGGTTGACGGAGAGCGAGGCGGCCTCGATGCCCGCGAGCCACGAGCGCACCTCGCCGTCGTCCCACGACTGGATCCCGGCGACAGCCCCGCTCCCAGCAGAGTTCTGCTGCGCAACCGCGTCTCCGAGCAGCTGCGCCGAGCTGACCCCGATCACGGGGAGCCCGCGGGCGTCGTCCCAGAACGGCGACCCCGGGGAGACGCCGAGCCTGACGCCCGGACGCCACAGGAGGCCCTCGTCGTCGAGCTGTTCGGGCTTGACGAGCCACTCCTCACCCGGCCCGAGCTCGGTGAGCGCCGCGCGGCCGGCCGCGCTCGGGGGCACGGGGAGCGGGCCGATGTCGAAGGCGAGCGGGTCGTCGCCGAGTGGGCGCGCGGAGTCGCCAACACGGAGCCGTTCGACGGCGTCAGCGAGAGCAGACCGGAAGCCGCGCGAGCGAGCCACGCTCGCGAGCAGCACGACCGACGTGGTGGACCCCAGCGAGGTCTGCGTACCGCGGAACGCCGAATCGATGACGTCGGAGATCGCCCGTTCGCGCTCGGCCGAGGGCGTGACGAGCACCGAGCCGCGAGCCGTGAAGTGCCCCTCGACTCGCAGGTCTGGCCGGTGCCGCGCGAGCGCCCGTCCGAGCGCGCGGTCGCCGAGCACAACGGCGCGGTCGACGTGCGGGCTCGCGCCCAGCGCGGCAAACGATTCATCTCCCGAGACGCTCACGGTTCCAACAGCCCCGGGGGTGAGGCCGCCAACCTCCCACTCCTCGACGCACGCGGTAGCCGCGCGGTGGGCGTCGGGAGTCACGGCCCAGAGCGCGCCGGCGCCGCTTCCGAGCACGGCAAGCACGGCGGCAGCCTGTGCGGCGAGCGGCGCAGAGTGGTCACCAACGACGAGCACGAGCCGGTCAGGAACGAACGTCGCCCCACGCACAACCCTGAGCCCGTCGGCGAGTTGCCCGGCGTAGCGCGCCGAGTCGATGATGTGGTTCACGGCCGCGTCGAGCTCGGGGAACGGGGCCCCCGTTCCAGCCGCGAGCTCGGTAATAAGTCTGTCTCGCGCCGCCGCCGTTGCGAGCGCGACCCGGCGAAGCCTCACCGCGCGGCCCTCGTGCCGCAGCTCCGACCACCGGTAGCCTGCGTCGCGGGCAGCCAGCGCGGCGGCCTCCGGGTCGAGGTCGGCCTGACTCAGCGCTATCGTCTCATCAAGCCGCTCCTGGCGCAGAGCGATCTCACCGGCGCGGCGGAGCAACCCCCGCGCCCACTCACGGTTCGCGGGGATGCTGCCGTCTGTGGGCGGTTCGTTCGCGAAGCCCGTGCTCGACACGACCGGGATCGGGCGCTCGGGCGACACCTCCTCAAGCACGACCTCGCCCGTCGCGTTTCGCGCGAGCCCGAGCACCGCGGCAGTGAGCCCGCCGGTGTCATGTGTCGCCGGCTCGTCGGGGGCCCGGTAAAAGAGCGCGCTGTCGCGCTCCGTGGGATCCCACTCGCGTGCGCGCTGCTGCTGGCGGTGGCTCGCGGGGCCAGGCTCGCTCGCGAGCTCGACCGCGCGTGCGAACGTCTCGGCGGTCACCGCAGTTGGCTCTGCCGAAGCCGCCTCGGCGAGCACGCTCACGAGGTAGCCGAGGGCCTCGGCGTACTCCCGCTTCGGCGTGACCGGCAGCCGGAGCCGCACATCGGGCACCCCATCATCGACGAGCAGCCTGGCCCCGAGCTCAGTCGCGAGCCCGCTGCGGAGCTGGAGGGCGAACAGCTTTCCGGATCCTAATCGCTCTGCGGCGGCGATCGCGGCCGCGGCGACGAGCGGATCCTCCGTCGCGATGACGGGCCGCAGCACCGACGCACGGCTCGGCTGCAGCGCGACCTCGGCGAGGCGAAGGAGCTGGGCGAGGCGCTCCGTCGCGTCCTCAATCACGGCGACGGGCAGCCCGCTGTGGATCGAGGCGACGCGCTCGGCGGCCGCAACGTCTCCGAGCCCAATGATGACCTCGACGGGCGCGCCACCGTCGGCGACCCTGCGTCGCGCGAACCTGTGGATCGCGGCGTACGTCTCCCAGGCCTCGGGCAGCTCGGCAAAGAGCCGCACGGCGATCTCGAGCCTGTCGAGCTCCGCGCACGCGATTGCGCGCGTCAGCAGCTCGGCAAGCTGCTTCGCCCACACGGTGTCTCGCGGCTCAACGACGAGCCGCACGCCGTGCTCGAGCGCGGCCTCCAGCAGGGGGCGGATCCGCTCGATCACCAGCGCGAGGTCTGCCTCGATTGTCCACTCCGTCGCCCCGGGCACGAGGCGCGCCGGGTCGAAGGCGAGCTCCTTCACCGCTGGGTGCGCGACGAGCGCAAGCAGCCGGTCGAGCTCGGTGCGCGCGCCCCGCTCGCCAAACACGGAGCCGCCGTGAAGCGCGAGCAGCACCGAGTAGCCCCGCTCACGCTGCTCCCGCAGCGTTTCGGTGAGCGCCGACATCTTGCCGCTGAGCTTCAGCTGCAGCAGCACGCCGGGCAGGCGCGCGAGAAGGTTCTTGCGCGCCGCGGGCCGCACCACCCACGGCAGCCCGAGCGACGCGACGCCACCCGCGCGCAGGAGCAGCCGGTCACGGGTCGGCATGCCCTCGGGTAGCTCGCCCTTGGAGACCCCGCGCAACCCGACCGCGGCGGTGAACGCGTCGGATGTGCCGAAGAGTGAGTCGATGAGGTGGCGGGTGAAATCGAGGCTCTCGGGGCTCGCCGCGAGCTCACCGAGCAGCGTGCCGCGCGCGCCGCCCTCTGGGCGGTCCCCCTCAGCCTCGCTGCCGGCTGACGCCGCCTCCCAGACGCGCACGCGCTGCTCTGCAGCCTCGGCGACAGACTCCCATACCGACGCGGCGTTCACCTGCTCGTCTCCCATGACCCCACTCTAGGGCGGCCTCCTCGCGAAACCCCGTGAACACGCGAGAGCCCCGCGCACCTCTCGGCGGGCGGGGCTCTCGGGCTGCAGAGCCGGAAGGGCTATTCGACCTTCTCGGCCTCTGCGAGGATCGCCTCGGGGATGGTTGCGCCCATCCGCTTCGCGGCGTCTTCGTTCACGACGTACGCGAACTCGTTCGAGACCTCGACGGGCATGGTCGCGGGGTCGGCACCCTCGAGCACTTTGAGTGCCATCTCGCCGGTCTGGTAGCCAAGCTTCGTGTAGTCGATACCGAGCGTGATGACCGCGCCGCCCTCGACGGTACCGGCCTCAGCGCCGATGACAGGGATCTGCTTGTCTTCAGCGACCTGCACGAGCGAGGCGATGCCCGCGACGACCATATTGTCGGTCGGCACGTAGATCGCGTCGACGTCGCCGAGCGCCTCGGTCGCCGCAGCGATGTCGTTCGCGGTGGTAACGGTCTTCGTGACGACCTCGAGGCCGAGCGGGCCCGCAGCCTCAGTCACAGCGTCGACCTGCACCTGCGAGTTGACCTCGCCCGAGGCGTAGACGATGCCGACCTTCTTCGCGCCCGGGGCGACCTCCTTGAGCAGCGCGAGCTGCTCGTCGAAGGGCGCGAGGTCGCTCGTGCCGGTGACGTTGCCGCCGGGCTTCTCGTTCGACTCGACGAGCTGGCCTTCGACGGCGTCGGTGACTGCGGTGAAGAGGATCGGCTTGTCGGTGATCGCCTGTGCCGCGGTCTGCGCTGCCGGCGTCGCGACGGCGAGCACGAGGTCGAGGTCAGAGGAGGCGAAGTTCTGCGCGATGGTGACGGCGGTTGCCTGGTCGCCATTTGCGTTCTGGTCGTCCCACTCAACCTTCACGCCAGCGTCGTCAAACGCCTGCTTGAAGCCGGCTGTGGCTGCGTCGAGCGCGGGGTGCTGCACGAACTGGCTCACACCGATCTTGTACGAGGCCTTCGCCTCGTCTCCCGAGTCGGTTGCGGCGGGGCTGGAGCAGGCGCTCAGCGTGAGTGCTGCAGCGGCGAGGCCGGCGAGCGCGATGCCTGAGCGGCGGAACGAGGTCAGTCGCATAGTAAAACGGTCCTTCGTGAGTGTGCCGCTGCAACACCGCAACGGCAGGGGAAGACGGCGAGGGCTCCGCCGTTTCCAGCATCGTACCGCGACAGGCCCCGGCAACTCGGCACACAGCTGCGCAACAGTTACGCAAACGAGACGGGGCCGGGGCTGGCCGCGGGGCCCACCAGCCCCGCAGGCCCGTCGGCCACGCAGCCCGCCGGCACCGCGGCCCACCGGCCCCGCGGCACCCCTACGCCAGCAGCGCCCTGTCGTCGAAGCTTGCGCCCTTGATCTTCGCGAACTCCGCGAGCAGCATCGGCACGGTGAGCTTCGCTTTCTCCTCGGCGCTTGCTTCGAACACGATCCGCCCCTCGTGCATCATGACGAGCCGGTTACCGAGCTTGAGCGCCTGCTCCATGTTGTGCGTCACCATGAGCGTCGTGAGGTTCCCCTCCGCGACGATGCGCTCGGTGAGGTCGGTCACGAGCGCGGCGCGCTGCGGGTCGAGCGCGGCAGTGTGCTCGTCGAGCAGCAGGATGCGCGGCTGCGTGAACCCCGCCATGAGCAGCGACAGCGCCTGGCGTTGACCGCCCGAGAGCAGGCCCACCTTCGCGCTGAGACGGTTCTCGAGGCCGAGTTCGAGCGACTCGAGCTCGCGGGCGAACTCCGCCCGGCGCGCCTTCGTGATGCCCCGGCGCAGGCCGCGACGCTTGCCGCGCTGCAGTGCGAGCGCGAGGTTTTGCTCGATCGTGAGGTCGGGTGCGGTGCCCGCCATCGGGTCCTGGAACACACGGCCGACGAAGCGCGCCCGCTTGAATTCCTTCAGTTTCGACACCGGCGAGCCGTCAATACTGATCGAGCCCGAGTCGGCGAAGTAGCGGCCCGAGATGGTGTTGAGCAGCGTCGACTTGCCGGCGCCGTTCGAGCCGATCACGGTCACGAAGTCGCCCTCGGCGAGCTCGAGGTTGAGGTCGACCAGCGCGCGGCGTTCGTTGACGGTGCCCGCGAAGAACGTCTTTGAAATCTTGGAGATGCTCAGCACGATTACGCTCCCGTCGTGGTCGCCGCGGCGGGCTGGGGTGTCGGTTCGGGGCGTCTGTTGCCCCGGTTCTTGAACGACGGAATGCGCTTCAGGAAGCCCCAGCGCGGCAGCAGCAGCGCCGCGATCACGAGGAGCGCGGTCATGAGCTTCATGTCGTCCTGGTTGAACCCGATGCGCAGCGCGCCGAAGATGATGATGCGGTAGAGCACGGCGCCGACGACGACAGCGAGGGTGGCGAGCCAGATCCAGCGCTGGCCAAGGAGCGCCTGGCCGAGAATCACGGAGGCGAGGCCGACAAGGATCACGCCGATGCCCATGCTGATGTCTGCAACACCGTTGTACTGCGCGATGAGCGCGCCCGCGAGCCCGACGAGTCCGTTCGAGATCGACAGGGTCAGAATCTTCATGCCGTCGGTGTTCACACCGAACGAACGGATCATCTGCTCGTTGTTGCCCGTCGCCTGGATCGCGAGGCCGAGGTCGGTCGACAGGAACCAGTCGACGAGCAGCTTGATCGCGAATACGACGACGAGGAAGATGAGCACGACGTACCAGGTCTTGCCCATCCAGCCAGCCTCGCGCAGCGGGCTGATGAGCGTCTCCTCGCGGAGGAACGGCAAATTCGACTTCCCCATGATGCGCAGGTTGATCGACCACAGCGCAATCATGGTCAGGATCCCGGCAAGGAGCCCGTCGATCTTGCCCTTTGTGTGCAGGATCCCGGTGACCGCGCCCGCGATCATGCCCGTCACCCCGCCCGCGAGCGTCGCGAGCAGCGGGCTTTGCCCGGCGTGGATGAGGGCGGCCGCGGTCGCGGCGCCCGTCGTCAGGCTGCCGTCAACCGTGAGGTCGGGAAAGTTGAGCACGCGAAAGGTGAGGTATACCCCGAGGGCGAAAATGCCGTATAGAAGTCCAACTTCGATTGCGCCAATCAATTCGCGCCTCCTACTGTGTAGTGTTCATGCTCGTCTGCTCCGGCGTGAAAGCCGAGAGTAGCCCCTACAGCAGCGTTGCCGCAGCCGCAGAGACCTCGATCACCGCGTCATTCTCATGACGCGCACCGATGGAGATGCGAATCCCATCACCTGAGAAGCAGCGTACCGAAACTCCGCGCTTCGCGAAGACTTCTGCGATCCCGTCGCTCGCGGTGCCCGCGGGAGCCCACACAAAGTTCGCCTGCGAGTCGAGCACGGGCAGCCCCGCCGCACGAAGCTCGGTCGTCATGCGCTCGCGCTCGGCGACGAGCACGTCGATGCGCTCCTGCAGCTCGTCTTCCGCGGCGAGCGAGGCGACTCCGCCAGCCTGCGCCAGGGCGCTGAGTGCGAACGGCACCGCCGCCTTGCGCAGCGCGTCGGCAACCTCGGGCTGGGCGACGGCGTACCCGACGCGGAGCCCGGCGAGGCCGTACGCCTTCGAGAAGGTGTGCAGCACCGCGACGTTCGGGTAGCGCTTGAAGAAGTCGAGGCCGACCGCCGAATCAGCGTCGACATTGAAGTGCACGTAGGCCTCGTCGAGCACGACGAGCACGTGCTCGGGGACCTGCTGCATGAACGCTTCGACGGCGGCCTGAGTGACGGTCGTGCCCGTCGGGTTGTTCGGGTTGCAGACGAAGATGAGCTTCGTGCGGTCGGTGATCGCATCGGCCATGGCGGGCAGGTCGTGGCCACCGTCGGCCGTGAGCGGCACCTGCACGGGCGTCGCGCCCGCGAGCTGGACGAGGATCGGGTAGGCCTCGAACGACCGCCACGCGTACATGACCTCGTCGCCGGCCCCCGCGAGCGCGTGGATGAGCTGCGAGGCGACCTCAACCGAGCCCGCGCCGAACGCAATGTTCTCGGGTGCCACGTCGAGTCTCGCCGCGAGTGCGGCCGTGAGTTCGGGGGCCGCAATGCTCGGGTAGCGGTTTACCGACGCCGGGAGGGCTGCGGCGAGCGCGTCGAGCACCGACGGCAGCGGATCGTACGGGTTCTCGTTCGACGAGAGCTTCGCGCTCAGGCCGTCCGGGCCGAGCTGCGCGGGCTTTCCTGCGCGGTAGGAGGGGATGCTCTCGAACCCAGAACGGATCGACACTGACATGAGGGAACTCGCTTTCAAAGAGGCTGCGTCAATCCTACGCACCGGGGAGAGCCGCCCACCACCGCTTGCGCCACAGCTTTCGGCACACCGGCACCGCCTCTGTCGCAGATCAACGTTGGAAAGGCCTCCCCGTGCGGTCTGCCGGCATAACCAACGTCGATTGCATACCAAACGGGGGGGGAGGCGGAACCGGGTTCACCCCGCCTACCCCGCCTACCCTGGCAGGATCGCCCGCTTCTTCGTTCCGATGATCCACCCCACGATGAAGGCAACAAACGGAATGAACGCGAGCATCGTGCTCAATCCGACGCCGCTGCTCGTCACGAGTGTGAAGTTCGAGAGCACCAAGGCCATCGCCCCGATGAGCCCAACGCAGGCGAGCGCGGGGAAGACAAGCGTGCGCCAAGTGCGGCCCTGACGGTGCTCGGGGTTGCGCGCAAAGTACACAATCACCGCGAGCGAGGTCGTAAACATCAGGATCGTCATGCCGACGGTCGCGACCCCCGCCATCGATCCGAAGACCCCGACGAGTGGGTCGACGCCAAAGAGCGCGAACACCGCAAGCACGGCGAGCGCCGTGCCAGACTGCACGAGCGACGAGGTCGAGGGTGACTCGTGCTTCGGGTGGATCTGCGCCAGGCGCGCCGGCAGCACCTTGAGGCCCGCAAGCACGAACTGGTACCGCGCGATGACGTTGTGGAACGAAAGCACACAGGCAAAGAGGCTGGTGAGCAGCAGCACGTTGACAATGTCGCGACCGATGCGGCCGAGGTAGTCGTTCGTGGTGTCGAGCAGCATGTTGCCCTCACCAGCGAGGGTGCGCTGGGCGACGTCGAGCACGGAGTCTGGCCCGATCGCGACGACGAACGCCCAGCAGGTGAAGGCGTAGAACCCGCCGATAATGAGCACCGAGATGTACGTGGCCCTCGGCACAGTCCGCTCGGGGTTGCGCGCTTCGTCGCGGAACACCGCGGTCGATTCGAACCCGATGAAGCCGGTGAGCGCAAACAGAATCGCGACGCTGATCGCCCCGTTGAGGAACGTGCTCGGCGCGAACGATTCGAACGTGATGCCCGCGGGGCCGGGCTGGACGATGATTGCGAGGTCAAGGAGCACAACGATGCTGATCTCCGCCACGAGGGCGATGCCGAGCACCTTCGCGCTCAGGTTAATGTGCCGGTACCCCAGGAACGCAACGATGAGCAACGTCACGAGCGAGTACAGCGGCCACGGAATGCTGGGGCCGCCGTAGAACCTGATCGTGTCGTCGATAGCCCAGCCGATGTAGCCGTAGATTCCAGCCTGGATGGCGGTGTAGGCGACGAGAGCGACGACGGCGATCCCCATCCCCGGCCGTTTGCCGAGTCCGAGCGTGACGTACGAGAAGAACGCGCCCGCCTGCTTCACATGCGGCGTCATCGCGACGAACCCGATCGAGAACACCAACAGCAGCAGTGCGGCGATGAGGAATCCGACGGGCGCGCCCGCGCCGTTCCCAAGGCCGATGCCAAGCGGCATGTTGCCACCGATGACGGTGAGGGGCGCGGCGGCCGCGACGACCATGAATACGATCCCGGCTGTGCCGAGGCGTCCCTGCAGTCGTTGCGGTTGCTCTGGTTGCTTCGTGTGACTCATAGCGGCTCCTTTGTCGCTGGGAAGGTGAATCGTTGGGTTAGTGGCCGTCTGCCCGCGGCCCCGCAGACATGGCCCGCTTGAGCATGTCGTGGTCAATCGCATGGGCGGTGACCCCGAACGGGCCGGTGAGGGTGTTCGCGGCCACCATGCAGTTGAGGATTGCCTCCTCTGTCGCCTCGATAACAAGGTCGAAGAATGCCGTCATCAGCTGCGGTGCCATCATCGAGACATCGATCTTGGCGCGCTCGGTCGCCGCATTCTCGTCCCAGGCGTACGGTGGGATGCCGCGGTTGCCCGTCGAGAATGCGATCATCAGGTCGCCGCTGTACTGCTCGCCAGCACCACCCATCTTGCCGACCCCAAGCGCGGCGCGCTGCGCAAGCCTGTCGAGCTGGTGAGGGAGGAAGGGGGCGTCGGTCGCGACGACAACGACAATGGATCCTGATCCTGGTTCGTAGTGCCGCGGTGTCTCCGGCAGGGGCACTGCGTCCGCGCCGATGATGGCGCCGACGGGCACGCCGTTCACGCTGAGCCGTTCGCGCCTGCCGTGGTTAGCCTGCACGAACACTCCCAGCGTGAAGGTACCCGCCGACGTCTCGATGGTCCGCGATGACGTACCTGACCCTCCCTTGAACTCGTGGCAGATCATGCCCGTCCCGCCGCCGGTGTTGCCCTCGGCTGGGAGCTCCGAGGTCGCACTACGAAGCGCCTTAAACAGGTGCTCTTCGGTCACGTGGTGACCGTTGATCTCATTGAGCTGTCCGTCGTAGGTCTCGGCGACAACGGGGAGGCACCAGTAGCTGCCGGGCCCGCGCTTCGCTACCTGCTCTTTCACGAGCGCGTCGCGCACGACCCCGAGGCTGTGGGTGTTGGTGAGCGCGATTGGTGAGGTGAGCTCGCCGGACTCGCGCACCCACTCAAGCCCCGTCATCTCGCCGCTGCCGTTGAGGCGGTGGGTGCCCGCGAACACGGGTTCGTCCCAGATGCCGTCGTGGGGAACGATGACGGTGACTCCGGTGTTGACCGCTGACGGCTCCCCCGCCGTTTCCACACCACCGAGCGTCACCATCCCCACCGTTACGCCCGGAACGTCAGTGATCGAATTCTGTGGGCCGGTCGGGTTCTTCCCGATCGTGATGCCAAGGTCGCGTGCTCGCATGTACTCATCCTCAAGTTATTTGCACTGTAGGAAAATAATGAGCCTTTGCGGGCAGAAACGCAAGGGGTAGCCGGAAACCGCCCCGCTTCTCGCTACGCTGGGGGCAACACTGTCGTCTGAATGGGAGGAGCCAGGTGGCGCGACCAAACACCCAGGCCCAACGCCGTGAAGACATCCATCAGGCGGCGATCACGCTCGTCGGGCGATCAGACCTGGCCCAGATCACCATTCCCGAGATTGCCGCGACTCTCGGGGTCACCGCGAACGCGGTCAGGTACTACTACCCCGACATCGAAACGCTCATCGCAGAGCTCGCGCAGCGCTCTGACAAGCGCTTCTATCACGACAGGCTCGCACTCCTTGAGGAGCACTCTGACCCCGCGGTGCGGCTCGAACAGCTCATGAGCGCGGGGCTGCCGACCGGGCCAGAAGACGCCGAGTGGCGGGTCATCTGGATGGCCATTCTCGACGCCGGCTTCAACCTCCAGAACCGCTCCGATGTGCAGTCCATCTACCACCGCCAGGTCGGGCTTTACGCGTCGGTGCTCGCGGACGGCGAGGCACGCGGCGTGTTCCAGCTGCGGCAGGACGCGCACGAGATTGCAATGACCCTCATGTCGATGGAGGACTACCTGGGGTATCGCATCGTCGCCAGGGATCCGCAGATCAGCCGTAACATTGCACTCAACCTCATGCGCGGCTACGCCGACTCGGTCACGAACCTGGGCGCGCCCGCCGCTTAGCTCGACAGGCCGGCTGCAGTTCTACAGTTCTACAGTTGTGCAGCTGTGCAGCTCTACAGTTGTGCAGCTGTGCAGTTCTGCGCCCCACGTGCCCCCTGGCGCCGAAGAACTGTGATCTGCAGTTCGAATGCCGACCACCTGCTGGGTGGGCATGTCTTCTGCAGATCACAGGTCTTGCGGCTGGAGCGAGGGCGGAAAGCACTGAGGGCGGCAGAAGCCCCCTAGGCAGCGCCGCCAAACTCGCCCGTCGCCACGATGATCGCGCGAGCGAGCACCGCGTCGCGCATCATGAAGCCGAGTACCGCAGGCGTCGCCTGCGGGTCAATGTCGATGTGCTCGACGTCGAGCGCGTGCACGACGAACCAGTAGTGGTGCACTCCGGTGCCCTCGGGCGGCCCGGCGCCGACAAACGCGGGCTCGCGCTGTTCGTTCGGCATCGTGATCGCGCCCTCGGGAAGCAGCGCGCCGCCAGGGGCCCCGGCGCCCGCGGGCAGGTCGGTGACGCTCGCAGGGATGTTCGCGACCGCCCAGTGCCAGAAGCCCGAGCCCGTGGGAGCGTCGGGGTCGAAGCACGTCACTGCGAAGCTCTTGGTTTCGGCGGGGAAACCCGACCAGCTCAGCTGCGGTGAGCGGTTCGACCCGCCAGCGCCTTCGCCGTACAGCTCGGCGGGCAGTGGCTCGCCATCCTGAATGTCGGTGCTTGCGAGGGTGAACCCTGGTTTCTCCGGCATCCCGGCGTACGGGTTCAGCGCGCCGCGACTCGGGTGACTTGTCATGCTCGCTACGCTACCCGGGAACACACGTTCTGGATAGCTGCCACCCGATAGACTGGGCTGAATATCAGCGATGCAGCAGTGATGCGGATTGGAGTGCAGCATGGCAGTCACGACCGGCTCCGAGCGCGCACGTGGTGCGCTCTCCTACCTTCGCCGCAAGATCTCGACGGGCGAGTGGGCGGTTGGCGAGCGGATCCCGATCGAGCCAGAGCTCGCCGACCAGATGGGCGTCGGCCGCTCGACGGTGCGCGAGGCAGTGCGCTCCCTCGCAAGCATGGGCATGCTCGAGACGGCCCCGGGCCGCGGCACCTTCGTGCGCTCCGCGTCGCCGACGAGCTCCCTGCTCGACGAGTTTCTGGCTGACTTCTCGCTCGAAGAGATCCTGAGCTACCGCCGCGCCCTCGAGATCGAGGCCGCCCAGCAGGCCGCCCTGCACCGCTCAGACGAAGACCTCGCCGCGCTCGAACAGGCGACGATCGAAGAGGTCGGCTGCTCGCGCTGCCCCGTGCTCAGCTTGACGGACTCTGGTGACGGCGCGTTCGACAGCCGCTTCCACCGGCTCATCTTCGACGCAGCGAAGAACCGGCTGCTCGCCGCGCTCTACGCCGGCATCAACGACCAGCTGCGCACCCCGCAACACCGCGGTCGCCTCGCGAACGTCGCTACGGGCGCTGAGATGGAGCGTGACCACCAGCGGGTGCTCGAAGCGATCCGCAAGCGGGACTTCATCGACGCCGTCCACGCGATGGTCGATCACGTTGACCACGACGTTGTCATCGTGAACGAGCAGCAAGAGGTCGTACCGCCGCTCGCGCGCACCCCCGAGCAGCAGCAGCGCATCGACGACGTGCGAGACGGGCGCCCCGCAACGGTCTAACCGCGGCGACCATATTCTCCAGCAGACCAGCGGCTCTCAGTAGAGTGGCCGCAAGCTGCTGCAGAACAGGAGAACACCTGGTGGTCATCAATGCTGTTTCAGGGAAACCACGGCCGCTCGCCGAGCGAATCCGCCGGTGGGTAGTCGTCGTCATCATCGTGTCGTTCTCGGCGGCGGCGCTCGCAGGGATCACCGTGCTGTTCGGCGACGTCGACACGGGGCCAGTGTTCGAGGTGCTGCTCAGCACCGCCCTCATCGGCACGTTCGGCGTGGCCGTGCTGTGCGGCGCGACGCTCCTCGCGCGTGCCTGGCAGGCCTTTGGCTGGGTCACGATCGTCGTCGCCATCGCGAGCCTCGGCTGGTGCCTAATGCTCGTGTGGGGTAGGTCGGATTGGGGTGACCTGACCTGGCGGCTCACGGCGACTGCGTCCACGGTGACAGCGGCGCTCGCGATCGCATCGCTGTTGCTACTCCTCGCCGGGCATCGCGCCGCCACCGTTCGGGTCGCGCTGTTCGCGACGCTCGGACTTATCGCCGTGGGCGTCGTGCTCACCCTCCTGCCGGTCTGGGATGTCGAGTTCGCGAACTTCGATACCTACCTTCGGGCGTTGGGAGTCGTGTGGATCCTCGCGGCGCTCGGCACGGTCGTGTTGCCAACAGTGTCACTCATCTTGCGGAGGGCCCAGCCGGCGTCGCCAACACGGCCCGCGGCGGGCGGGCTGGGCCTCTCACTTACTTCCGTCGAGCGGATCAATACTGCAGCCGCGGCCGCAGGTATGAGCCCGGATGAGTTCGTCGACAGCATCCTTCCGGCCCCCACGGCACCTTCTTCAGCTGAGGCGACAGAGGCGGCAGAGATGGCAGAGCCACTCGGCGAGCGCCCTGACGCTGCCGGTTAAGGCCGCGCAGCCATCAGCCCCGATCGCCGAGGTGGGCGTGCAGCGCGTCGCGCACGAGCGTTGCTCCGGCCACCCCACCGTAGTTCGCAGCGAACCGTTCGTCGGCGACGTACATCTCGCCGAGCCCCCGAACGTACGGGGTGAACGCGTCGCCCGAGGGCGCGCCGGGCACCCCGCGAAGCCACTCGACGTGGCGGGCGGCAAGCTGCTGGGCCCGCTCAGAGGCAGGAGCCACGCCGTCGGCCGCCGCGGCGATCCAGTCGGCGTTGAGCGCCTGCACCCGCTCCTTCCACAGGCGCTGCCCCTCGTCGCCGAGCCCACGCCACCAGCGGTCGCTTTCCGCGTAGGCGTTCTCGCCCCAGCGCTCGATCACCTCGTCTTTGTGCTTGGTGTGGTCGAATCCGTCAAACATATTGGCTGCCATGAGCCCATTCCCATCGTGTTGTGTGGTGAGCGCAGCGATCGTTCGCCGCACGGCGCCGATCTGGCGGTCGACCCGATCCCGCTCCTGCGTGAGCAGTTCGAGATGGGCTCCGAGCACCCGGGCCTCTGCGGCCTCGGGCGCTTGCTCGCCCGACCCCGCGTCCTGCACCGCGAGCACATCGGCGATCCGGTCGAGCCCGAGGCCCAGCTCGCGGAGCAGCAGCACGCGCTGCAGCCGCACGAGCGCACGGTCGTCATAGAAGCGATACCCGTTGTGCCCGACGCGCGAGGGCCTGACGAGCCCGAGCGCGTCGTAGTGCCGCAGCGTGCGCGAGGTCGTGCCCGCTGCGCGCGCTATCTCCTGGATCGAATACTCCACGGCCGCTCCTTCCTGCGCCTGAGTCGCACACCCTGTGCGCTCGTACAACACGTTAAAAGTTGACGTTACGTCAAGGTCAAGCGGTGCGCCAGAATATGATCCTGCCCGCCGCGACCCCGCCCGGGGAGCTTGGCCCCGAACCGGGCGTAGGCTGGGGCCATGGCAGCCATTCGTTTCGTCGCTATTGGAGACAGCTTCACGGAGGGCGTCGGCGATGAGCAGCCAGACGGCAGCGTGCGCGGCTGGGCCGACCTCGTCGCGCAGGGCCTCGCAGACGCGACCGGTGAGCCCATCGAGTACGCAAACCTCGCGATCCGCGGCAGGCTCCTCGCCCCGATTCTTGCTGAGCAGCTTGAGCCCGCCATTGCGCTCGGCCCAACCCTCCTGAGCTTCAACGGCGGCGGCAACGACATGCTGCGGCCGGGCACGGACATGGCGGCGATCATCGCCGCGACCGAGGGCGCGCTCTCGCGCATTCAACAGGCAGGGATCGAGCCGTTACTGCTTGCCGGCGCGAACCCGACCGGCGGGCTCCCCTCGGGCGGCAGCGTCAGCAGGAAGGGGAGCGAGCTCACCGAGGCTGCAGGAGCCGTCGCCGCCCGCCTCGGTGTCAGGTTTTCGAACAACTGGGGCGACACCGAACTCGCGGGAAGCCAGTACTGGTCGATCGACCGCTTGCACCTCGCCCCGGTCGGTCATCACCGGGTCGCCGCGAATGTGCTCGGTGCCCTCGGCTACGAGGCCCCCGCTGACTGGGTCACCACGGCACCACCGAAGGCGGCGCCGACAGCGCGCGATCAGCTTCGGTACACCCGCGAGCACGTGCTGCCCTGGATCGGGCGGAGGCTGACCGGCCGCTCAAGCGGCGATGGTCGCACGGCGAAGTACCCCGAGTTCGTGACGATCGCCCCGCGCGGCTAGGGCAACCGGCCGGCTTACGCGCCCTGCCCCGCCGAGCACTCCGGGCACAGCCCGAACAGGTCGACAACGTGTCCGATCTCGGTGAAGCCGTGTTCGGCGCCGACGCGGCCCGCCCACTCCTCGACGACCGTCGCCGCAAGCTCGCGGGTCTCGCCGCAGCGGCGGCACACGAGGTGGTGGTGGTGGGCCGAGGTCTCGCACGACCTGAACAGGGTCTCGCCCTCGGGTGACTGCAGAGAATCGGCGTCTCCGACCTCCGCGAGGTGCGCGAGCGCTCGGTAGACGGTCGCGAGGCCGACGGTGGAGCCGCCCTCTTTGAGTCGCCTGTGGAGCTCTTGCGCGCTCACGAATCCGGGCGCGTCAACGAGCTCGACGCGCACCGCCTCGCGCTGCCAGGTGTTTCGCTTCGGCTGCATCACTCACCTCCCGTGATCACTGCAGCAGGACTCTTCCTCTCTACGGTAGCGGAGAGCGGCTTCGAGCGTCGTCTGAGGAACGCCGATGCCACCAGCGCGAGCACATAGATCGCGGTCGCGGCGAGGCCGATCGAGCCACCGGCAGCGATATTCCACTCGCGCGACGCCCACAGCCCGAGCAGCCCGCTCACGACGCCGAGCGCGGCCGCGATGGGCGGCACCCACGCGACCGTCGGGGCGAGCAGCCGCGCCGCGGCGGCGGGGGCGATCAGGATCGCGACACCCAGGATCGCGCCCACCGCTGGCATCGAGACGACGACAGATGCCGCGATGATGCCCACGACGACGAACTCCACGGGACCCGAGCGGAAGCCCGCTGCCGTGAACCCGGCAGGGTCGAACGTGTGGAAGAGGATCCGCCTGCCAAACACCGCGAGCGCGACGAGCGAGCCGAGAAGCACCGCGGCGGTCGCTGAGATGTCGACGAACGTCACGCTGAGCGGCGACCCGACGAGCAGCGCGTCGACGGGCACGCCGAGGCCGGGGTTCGCGCTCGAGAGGAGTGCGCCAAGCGCGAACCCGAATGCGAGCACGATCCCGCTCGAGACCTGGCCGCCCTGCCTTGGTATTCGAGACAGCCAGCCCATGAGCAGCACGAGCAGCGCGGCGAATAGCGCCTGCCCGATGAGCAGGTTCCACCCAGCGAGGGCAAAGATCACGCCGCCGGGGAATGTCGCGTGGCTCAGCGCGATCGCGAAGAACGAGCGGCCGCGGAATACGATGAGCGTGCCGGCTACGCCGGCGAGCAGGCCAAGCAGCACGAGTTCGAGCGCAGCCATTGCAAAGTAACTCACGGGCACACCCCCGCGTTCAGGCGCGGCACCGGAGGTGCTGCCGCCGCGATCCGACGCGCGCGGGCCCGCTTCGCACCGTGCACGGACGCCGAGCCCGCGACTGCGACGCCGTAGAGTGCGACAAGCGCGAGCACGATGAGCGCGCCTGGCGACGCCGAGACGGAGCCGCGGAGTGACCACTCGAACGAGCCCCACAGGCCCGCAATGCCAGCGGCAAGGGTCACGAGCGCCGCGACGGGAGCGAGCAGCCACAGCTTCCGGGTGACGAGCCTCGCGACTGCCACGGGAACGACGAGGATCGCAACAACCATGAGCACCCCGAGGGCCTGCACGCCGGCGACGACGAGCAGCGCGACGGCGACGTTCAGCGCGAGATCGGTGCGAAACGCGCTGAAGCCTGCGGCCTCGAAGCCAGCGGGGTCGAACGCCCGGTACAGTTGCGCGCGGCGCGTGACGAGCACGATCGCGATCGCGATGACCGCCACGACGGCGATCTGCGTGAGCTGCGCCTCGGTCACCGTGAGAATCCGCCCGAACAGGAGCTCCTGCAGCTGCGAAACGTAGCTTTCACCCCGTGAGACGAGCACGATCCCGAGGCTGAACAGCCCGGTGAGCACAACCGCAATACCGGCGTCACGGGCGGCGATGCTGCCTGAGCTCCGGGATCCCGCGCGGCCGAGCAGCGTGAACAGCAGCGCGGCGACGAGAGCCGCGCCGACTGCGCCGGGCAGCAACCCGGCGGTACCACCAACGACTGACCCAATGACGAGTCCCGGGAAGACCGCGTGCACGAGCCCATCGCTCACGAATTCAAGCTCTCGGAAGTTGATAAACACCCCGACAACCGCCGCAGCGATCGCGAGCACGGCGATCGCGATGAGCGCACGCTGCATGAAAGGGAGCGCGAAGATACTCGCGAGCCCCGGGGCTGCCTGAGCGAGCCACCCACTCACGGCGCGTCGACCTCTCGCGTCGTCGTGACCGTGTGCTGATCGAGCTCAACAGTGGAGTCGTGGAAGGCGTGCTGCACCGCATCGAGCGTCAGCGCATCCTCGAGTGTGCCGAACGCCGCCGGGTGGCCGGGCTCACCGGGCTCGTGCCCGCTGGCGAGCAGCAACACGTGCGTGCAGGCAGCCTTAGCGATCTCAAGGTCGTGAGTCGACACGATGACCGTGCGGCCCTCATCCCGCTGGCGCGCGACGAGGTCGAGCAGCATCTCGCGGTTCTCGCGGTCGAGGCCGTTGAACGGCTCGTCGAGCAGCAGGAGGCGCGGGTTCGAGACCAGTGCGCGCGCAAGAATTGCGCGCTGCTGCTGACCACCCGAGAGCTCGCCGAAGATGCGGCCGGCGAACGCCTCAAGCCCCACGAGGCGAATCGCGCTCGCGATTGCCTCGCGCCCGGTCTTGCCGATCCTGCCGAAGGCGCCGAACTCACGGTACAGGCCCATGCTGACGACCGTGCGCACGGTAACGGGCAGGCTCGTATCTCGCGCGTCAGACTGCGGGAGCGTTCCGACGCTGCGGCGCGCTGCCTCCGGCGACGAGCCGAGCACTCTCACGGAACCAGCGGTGAGGTCTGCGAGGCCGAGGATTCCGCGAAGCAGTGTCGACTTGCCCGACCCGTTGGGCCCGATGAGCGCGACGGCCGCTCCCGTGGGTACGCTGAGCGTCAGATCTTCGACGCGCGTCTCGCCCCCGTACCCGAAGGCGGCACCCGTGAGCTCGAGTGCGGTGTGTGCGTCGTCGCTCATGCGGTCTCCCCCAAACCGTTCGGAACGGGGCCCGGCGTCACGCCCCAAGCTTCGAGAATAACGCGCGTGTTGTGCAGCGTCGCATCGATGTAGGTTTCCGCGTCGCTGTCAGCCGTGCCGAGCGAGTCGGCGTAGAGCGCATCACCGTCAACGACCGTGATCCCGGTCTCGCGGGCGATCGTCTTCGCGAGCTTCGGGCTCATCGAAGACTCGACGAAGATCGCTTTCACACCGCGCTCCTTGATCTTTGCGCTGAGCGCATCGAGCTCGGCCGCGCTCGGTTCTGCGTTGTCTTCGAAGCTCGGCATGATCGCGCCGGCGTAAGCGATGTTGTAGTCGTGCAGGTAGTAGCGGAGCGAGTCGTGCCCGCTCACGAGTACACGGTCAGCTGCCGGAACCCGCTCGAACTGCTCGGCGACCCACCCGTCGAGGGTGTGCAGCTGCGCTTCGTAGTCGGCTGCGCGCTTCTGGTAGTCGGCCGCGTGCGCGGGGTTGGCCTGCGCGAGGCCGCGAGCGACCTCGGCCGCCATGCCCTCGGCGTAGCGGGGCGATGTCCAGATGTGCGGGTTCAGGTCGCCGTGGTCATGGTCGTGCTCGTCACCCTCGTGACCGTGCTCGTGGCCCTCGTGCGCCTCGTCGGCGCTCGCGGCTTCGTGGTCGTGCGCGCCATGGTCAGCGTGATCATGGTCAGCGTGATCGGCGTGATCGTGACCCGCGTGATCCGGGGCCTCGCCGGTCTCGGCCTCAAGCTCGCCCTCGGCGGTGATCTCCTTTGCCTCGGCGAGGTCGATCCCGTCAGCGGCGGTAATCAGCGTTCCTTTGAACCCCGACGCTTCGATTGCCGAGTCGATGAACCCCTCAAGCTCGGCACCGTTCATGATGAGTACATCGGCCTGGCTCAGCGCGACGAGCTCTTTCGGTGACGGGTCGAAGTGGTGGGCGGATGCCCCCGGCTGCAGCAGACCCGTGAGCGAGATGTCCTCGCCACCGATCTGGTGCGCGAAGTCGGCAAGCTGCGTCGTGGTCGCGACCACGTTGAGCCCCTCGCCGCTCCCACCGCTGCCAGTTGCGGGGCTGCAGGCGCTCAGGGCGAGCGCTGCGGCGAGCGCAGAGGCGGCGAGAGCAGAACGGCGGAGTGCGGGGGTACGTGACATGAGCATCTTTCTAAATGAGAACGGATCTCATTCTATGCGCATGTGAGAACCGTTCGCAACAAGGCGGTCCACCCCAGGCCAGCCCCACCACCGGGCCAGCCCCACCGCCCGGCCAGCCCCACCACCGGGCCAGCCCCACCGCCCGGCCAGTCCCACCACCGGGTCAGTCCCACCGCATGTTTTCTGCACAAGACATGCGGCAGCCCGCCGGAAAGGGCATACCTTCGGTCGATCACAGGCGGAAGCGGCGACCCCGGCGGAGGCGGAGGCGGAGGCAGAGGCAGAGGCAGCCCCATCCACCCCCAACCCGGGTTACGATGGCCCCACCGCCACACAAAGGAGTGACAGTGTCGACACCCCAAGACGCCCGGCGCCACATCGCCCCGGCAATCACGATGGCCCTCGCGATCCTCGGCGCGCTCGCGCTGCTCGTCACCTTCGTCGTGCAGGTCGTTGCTGCCATCCCCCCGAAGCTCGAGCCGGCCCCAGCCAACGTGCTCGCTCACATCGAGCAGTCCTTCGCACCCCAACACGTGATCGACCGCATCGGCGAGCTCCGGCCCGAAACTGCGGTGGTGCTCGAGCGCGCGGACGACGGGGCGATCGCCTTCGCCTTCCGCACGACGAACGATTCGTTCGGCGCGGGCGTTTTTGTCCCGCCGGGCGGCGGCGCCACGAGTATTGCACCCGCAGACGGCACTTGGGTGTGGATGGAAACGATGAACCGGGTCGACGACACTCCCCGCAATTATGAGCTGACGGTGCGGCGTACGGGCGCCACCTACGACCACACGTTCACGGTGAAGCAGTGACTCAGCGCCCGGAGGCTCCCACGAACCTCAGACCCCGTCGTCGCATTGGGTCGGCAGCGGCGATGACCGCGGGGGTGCTTGGAGCACTCGTGCTTGCGGGCGGGCTCTCGATCCAGCTCGGTCACGACATCGCAACCCGGGCTGCCGCGGCTTCCCTGGATACCGCGACCGAAGCGGTCAAAGAGCACATCGAAGCATCGCCGGGCCTCCTCAGCGGCGTGCTCATGAACGACGCCCCGAAGCTCGACACCCTGCGCGTCCTTGAGGTCACGGAAGACGAGGCCACCATCTACGCGCTCACGACGGAGGACGACGTGCTCATCGCAGGGATTGTGACGCCGAAGGAAAGCGTCGCGATGGCTTCGACACCGGGCGACCTGCACACGGGCCTTGAGGCGACGCTCGAGGGGGCCAAGCACACGCGGCAGTACGCGCTGTCGGTGTGGCGCGTCGAAACGGGCTACGAATACCTCCTCACTGTCCGGTAGCCGCCCGTACGCGTACTATCAACGTCATGGGCATCGTCGCGACTTCCACCGGACCGTTCGCTTCCGCCGCCGCCCTGCGCGGCGCTCTCTGTGACGGCGAGGTGAGCGCCGTCGAGGCCGCAGAGCACTTCCTCGCCCGCATCGCCGACCGAGAAGACCTCGGCTCGTTCGTCACCGTGACCGCCGAGAGCGCGCTTGCGGAAGCGAGGGCCGCAGACGCGCTCCGGGCCAGTGCGCAAGACGCCCCGAGCTTGCCGCCCCTCCTCGGCATGCCCCTCGCGCACAAAGACATCGTCGATGTCGCGGGCGCCGTCACCACATTCGGCACGCTCGCGCAGCCCCCACGGGTCGCCGAGGCAGACCACCCCGTCGTCGCCGCGCTCCGCGCCGCCGGCACCGTGTCGCTCGGAAAGACCCAGGTGCCAGAGTTCGGCCTCAACTGCTACTCAGAAAATCTCCTCGCACCCCCGGCCCGCAACCCGCTCGCCCCTGAGCGCACCCCCGGCGGTTCCAGCGGTGGATCCGCGGCGGCTGTCGCCGCCGGCCTGCTCCCCGTCGCGCCTGGCAGCGACGGCGGCGGCTCGATCCGCATCCCCGCGCTCGCCTGCGGCCTCATCGGCCTCAAGCCGGGCCTCGGCGCGGTACCCGGCGACGTCGCGAACGGGTACGAAGACAGCTTTGGCGCTCCGATCCTCACGGTCTCCGGGCCGCTCGCCCACACGCCGCTCGACGCCGCGATCCTCATGGACGCGATGACCGCGCCGGGCTCGGCCGCCACGCGGCCCACCGGCGATCACGAGCGCGCGGTGCTCCGCGCCGGCGAGGTTGCGGGCCTCACGGTCGCCGCGAGCACCGCGTCTCCCTTCGAATCCGCGATAGACGTGAGGCTCTCCCCCGACGCGCTGCGCGCCTACGAGCTCGCCGCCGAGCGCCTCGCCGGTCTCGGCCACCGCGTTGACGCCGCCGATTTCCGCTATGACCCTGAGTACTTCGACTTCTTTTCGAAGGGGTGGATCGCGGGCCTCTCACTCATTGAAATGACCGAGGCCCAGGCCGCGAAGCTCGCACCAATCACTCGCGAAATGCGCGGGCGGGCGCTCGCACGATCGCTCCCCCAGCACCGCGAGAGCGCGGCGCGCCTACGCGGCTTCGGGAGGGAGGTGCGCGAAATGTGGGGGCAAACCGACATCGTGCTGACCCCGGGGCTCGCGGCAGCGCCGCCCCTCATCGGCGCGTTCAGCTCCCTGCCGCCCGCCGAAGACTACGCGGCCCAGTGCCAGTTCACGCCGTTCACGTCGATGGTGAACGTCGCAGGCCTCCCGGCAATCGCCGTTCCCATCACGACCGACGCCGCCGGCCTCTCCCACGGGGTGCAGCTCATCGGCAGGCCGGGCAGCGAGGCCCAGCTCCTCGCGCTCGCCGAACAGCTCACCCGCTAGCCCGCTCGGCTGTTCCCAGTTCGTCGGTAGGGTTGGGCGCATGACCTCGCCCACGTTCGAGCTTGCCGCCCACTCCTGGGTGCTGCTGCTTCTCGCGGCGATGCTCGTCGGCATCTCAAAGACTGCGCTGCCGGGCATCAACACGATCTCGATCGCTATCTTCGCGGCGGTGCTGCCCGCGAAGGCGTCGACCGGGGCGCTCCTCCTGCTGCTCATGGTCGGCGACGTGTTCGCGCTCGTGAGTTATCGCCGCCACGCCGACTGGCGCGCGCTCCTAAAGCTCATCCCGTTTGCCGCCCTAGGCCTCGGTTTCGGCGCGCTCTTTCTCGCCCTCGCCCACGACGGGTCCGTGCGCAGGGTGATCGGCGCGATCCTGCTCGTACTGATCGGCGTCACGCTGTGGCAGAACTGGCGCCGGCGGTCGGGGGCGGGCGGTGCCACGGTTCAGGATCCCTCCACCGCCGCAGCCGCGTCGCCCGCGCAGTTCGCGGCGCGCGCCGGGTTTGGCACGCTCGGCGGCTTCACGACGATGGTGGCGAACGCGGGCGGCCCGGTGATGTCACTGTATTTCCTGTCGGCCCGCCTGCCAGTAAAAACGTTCCTCGGCACGGCGGCGTGGTTCTTCGCGGCGATCAACCTCACAAAGCTGCCGATCTCGATCGGGCTCGGCCTCATCACCCCGGAGACACTCGAGCTCGACATGCTGTTAGTACACGGGGTTGTTGCGGGCGCCGTGCTTGGGCGCTGGGTCGCGTCTCGAATACGCCAGCAGACCTTCGAGTGGGCGGTCATTGTGGGCACGGCGCTCGGCGCACTGTACCTGCTCATCGCCTGACCGGCCCACAGCGGCCACGTTGCCCGCTTACCCCTACGGGGTATAGCGTTGACCCATGCACACGACCGATTTCACCGTCACCGGAATGACCTGCGGCAACTGCGAGAACCACGTCCGCGAGGAGGTCAGCGCTGTCGCCGGCGTCACGGGTCTCGAAGTCAGCGCGGCGACAGGCACGCTGCGCGTCGAGTCCGAGGGCCCCATCGACGCGGCTGCGGTCATCGCGGCCGTCGACGAGGCAGGATACGCCGCAACCGCTGCGTAGCACCATCCCGCCTAACGACACGAGAAGCGAAGGCGGGTAACATGCGAAGCATGGACGAGCCAAATTGCGCACCGGAGTTTAGCCCCGGCCATCCGCACACCCCCAAGGGCAGCGGCGACAGCCACGCCGGCCACTCGCACGGCCTCGAGGGGGCCGCGACGGCGACGGGCAAGCACCGGAAGCGCCTGATCCTCGTACTCGCGATCACGCTCAGCGTGTTCCTCGTACAGATCGTCGGCGCGTTCATCTCGAAGTCACTCTCGCTTCTCGCAGACTCCGGGCACATGCTCACCGACGCGACCGGAGTCGCGATCGCGCTGCTCGCGAGCATCATCGCGACGCTGCCCGCGAACTCCAAGCGCACCTACGGTTACCTACGTGTCGAGGTGCTTGCAGCCCTCGCAAACGGCATCGTGCTCGGCGTGATCGCCGTCGTCATCTTTGTGCAGGCGATCTCCCGCTTCGGCTCGGAGGTCGAAGTGCAGTCAACCCCAATGCTCATCGCCGCGGTCATCGGCGCGGCGGCAAACCTAGTCTCGCTGCTCATCCTCCGCTCCGGTCAGGAGGAGAGCCTGAACGTTCGCGGCGCCTACCTCGAGGTGCTCGGCGACCTCCTCGGCTCGCTCGCGGTGATCGTCGCTGGCATCATCATCGCGTTCACGGGTTGGATGGTCGTCGACCAGATCGCCTCTATCGCGATCGCGCTACTCATCGCGCCGCGCGCCTACAGTCTGCTCCGCGACGTGGTCTCGGTGCTGCTTGAGGCGACCCCGAAAGACTTCGACGTCGACGCCGCGCGCGAGCACATGCTCGCCGTGCCCGGCGTTGTCGAGGTGCACGACGTGCACGCCTGGACGATTACCTCGGGGGTGCCTGCGTTCTCCGCCCACGTCACGATCACCGACGACTCCTGGAGCGAGCGCGGGTACCACGACGTGCTCGACGAGCTCAAGGCGTGCCTCGTACAGCACTTCAACGTCGGGCACTCAACCCTGCAGATTGAACCCGAGAGCCACGACATCCCGAGCTTACGCACGCACGACTAGCGAGCTTGCGCGGCGTGCGCGACGCCAGCCGGCAGGTGCCTCGCCAGCTAGAGGTGGGCCGCGCCCGTACTCATGACGCGCGCGTAGTGCATGTCGCTCTGCGCGAGGGCTGACACCCGCGACACGATCGGCAGGTTCTCCCAGCCGCCCGTCCACGAGAGCTTGCTCGCGAGCTGCCACACCGTGAGCCCGGGCACCTCAGCCAGCTGCTCGGCGGCCTGCCGCGTGCGGGCCTCGTGGTGCTCACGGATCTCGGCGCAACGGGTGCCGAGCGGCGCGAACCGGAAGCCATGGCCCGGCAGCGCCTCCGCATCAGCGTATGGTGCAAGTTTCTCGAGCGAACCGTAGTACTCGCCCAGCGGGTCGGCGGTACGTTTGCCGCCGAGGGCGACGCCAGGGTTGATGAGCGGGAGCACGTGGTCGCCGGTAAAGACCGCGCCCGCAGCCGGGATCGCGAGGCAAATGTGCCCGGTGGTGTGGCCCGGGGTGTGGATCACCGTCGCCCGGTACGAGCCAAAGTCGAGCTCGTCGCCGTCCACGAGTTCCTCGTCGATGATGACCGCCGACCCGAAATCAGCGCGCATGTTCGCGATCGCCAGAAGCTGGTCACGCCACTCCTCGGGAACTCCCCACTCACCCAGCATGTCGCCGACGTCGTGGCCAGCGGAGAACTGCAAGCCTTCGCGGATCGCGGCGGCCTCTTCACGGTGCATGCGCACCGTCGCGCCCGAGGCCTCTCGGATGCGGTTCGCGAGGCCGGTGTGGTCGAAGTGCAGATGCGTGAGCGTCACCGTCGCGATATCCGTGAGCTCACGCCCGAGACCCGCGATCGCCGTGGCGAACGCGGCCCAGTTCTCGTCAGTGTCGAGCCCGGCATCGACGATGTGCACCGCCCGCGAGTCACCGCCCGTGAGGATCGCGTAGCTGTAGGCGTAGGGCGGCTGCATGCCCGGCATGTCGAGAGCGATGGCGTGGATCCCGGGGCGGATCTCCTCCGTTTCGGGGAGCGTTCCTGCCCGCAGCGCCTCGCGCTGGCTATCGCTTGTTGTGCGAACGGGATCCACTGCCGTGCCTCCTGATGTGGTGTGGTGCGCGCGCTTCCGAGCGCGCGGGCTACTAGCGGTTGCTGACCTTACCGAACAGGTTCGCGATCGGGGCCACGAGCAGCGGCCGCGTCAGGAACCAGGCCAGCGCGATCGCGCCGAGCCCCGCCGTGAACATCCAGAACCCGAACCACCCTGTGCCGTCATTGCCAGCGTACATATGGTTGAGGTTGCGAAGCGCGCCGGTGGTGAGCACAAGGAACACGTGGATGATCACGAAGAACACGAAGAACAGCATCGTCGGGTAGTGCAGCGCCCGCGCGAGCGGGGCCGGGAACACCCTGTCGAGCTTCTCGTTGTTCTTCGGCCACCACTCGCTCATGCGCAGACCCGTGATCGCTGCGACCGGGGCCGCAATGAAGACGATGATGAAGTACATGAGCTGCTGGAGCGCGTTGTAGTTCACCCAACCGTTCTCAACCGGCCAATCGAGCGTGAGGTACTGGAGCATGGCCGAGGCCGCGTGCGGGAACACGTCCCAGCTCGTCGGCACAATGCGCGCCCAGTGGCCAGTCACAAAGAGCAGCACGACGAAGATCACACCGTTGGCGAGCCAGAGCAGGTCAATGCTCGTGTGCAGCCACAGGTGGATGGAGATCTTCTTCCCACCCTTCTTCGGGGTGTAGAACGCGTCGGGCTTCTGCTGGTGCCGCACCGTGAGCCCGGTGCGCACGATGAGCACCATGAAGAACAGGTTCAGGTAGTGCGTCCATCGGGCCCAGGCGGGGAAGCCCTCGTCGGGCTCAACTGCCGGGTGGTACTCGCCCGGATAGCGCTCGACGAACTCGGGCACGCCAGGAAGCGTGGTCACGCCGCGAGCGGCGAGCACGATGACACCGGCGAGTACAACGAGGCCGACGATGCCAAGCGACCCGAGCTTCACCCACTGTGAGAGCGAGCGCGAGCCAATCATCCTCGGCTCGCGGGCTGGCTTCGCCGGAGCCGCGGGCTTCGCAGCCGCCGTGGCGGGAGTGGCTGGAGTCGCAGGCGTCGCGGTAGCTGCGGCGGCCTGCGCGGGAGCGGGAGCATGCGCGGCCGGTGCCTGTGCTGTCTGTGCTGGCGCCTGTGTGGCGGGCGCCGCAGGAGCAGGCGCTGCAGGAGTCGGTGCCGCAGCGGCAGGAGCCGCCGCACGCTCAGGCGCAAGGCCCTCCGGCGGCCACGGATCGCCGCCGGTCACGCGCGGCAGGCCCCGACGAAGCGGGGTCGTGCCAAACACAACCGGCGCGGCGACGGAGGCTGCTGCCGGAGCGGGCGCACCCGCAGGGGCCTCGGCGCTCGCGGGAGTGGCGGGGGCCGAAGCCGGAACGCCAGGAGCCTGGGCGGCCGGGGCGGAGTGCGTCGTCTCAACGGCACCTGGCACAGCGGCGCCCGGCACAGCAGCAGCCGAGGCTGCGGTGCCGGCGGGCGCAAAGCCCTCGGGCGGCCACGGGTCTCCCCCGGCGACGCGAGGCAGGCCACGTCGAAGCGGCACGGAACTCAGCTCCGCCACGGTCCCGGCGTCAGCGGCGGCGCCGGCAGCCGCAGCGGGCTGGGCTGACTCAGCACTTGCAGCGTCCACAGCACCTGCAGCCTCGACAGCAACAGCGGGAGCCGCAGGCTCAGCAACCTGGGCGGCGGGGGCCTCCACTGGGGCCTGCGCGGGTGCAGGCTGCGCCGGCGCGGCCGTGGGCTCAGGGGCCACCGCAACCGCCGGCGCGCCAGCCAGGGTCCCTGCTGGCGGCCACGGTTCACCCCCCGGAACGCGGGGCAGCCCGCTTCGAATCGACTGGGAGTAGCTCGCCATCGCCGCTACTGCCTAGCTTCGAGCGCAGCGAGCAGCTGCGGCACCACGGTGAACACGTCGCCGACAACGCCAAAGTCGGCGACGTCGAAGATCGGCGCGTCGCCATCCTTGTTGATTGCGACGATGTTCTTCGCGGTCTGCATGCCTGCGCGGTGCTGGATCGCGCCGGAGATGCCGAGCGCGATGTAGAGCTGCGGGGAGACCGAGACACCCGTTTGGCCGACCTGGTACGAGCTCGGCACGAAGCCAGCGTCGACGGCCGCGCGCGAGGCACCGATCGCCGCGCCAAGTGCGTCAGCGAGCTGCTCGACAAGCGCGAACTGTTCCTTCGACCCAAGCCCGCGCCCGCCCGACACAACTCGGGCGGCCCCACGAAGCTCGGGGCGCGAGGAGACCTCGGTGACGGCCTCGAACGAGTCGATGCGGCCGGCCGGGGCGCCGGTGTCGGTGACGGTGAGCGCCTCGGCCTGAGCCGTCTGCGCCTCTGCGCGCGCGTCGACCGCGCCCTGGCGCAGCGTGACGACCGGTGCGCCAAAGGTGGGGGCCGACGTGACGTTGTACGCGCCGCCGTAGACGGAGTGCTGTGCAACGACGCCAAGGTCATCGCGCGCGACACCGATCGCGTCGACAGCGAGCGCGGACTTCGATCGCGCGGCGTAGCGGGCAGCGGTGTCGCGGCCGTTTGGTGAGTTCGAGACGAGCACCGCGTCGGGCGCGACGAGGGCCGCGGCCGACTCGAGCGCGTCGACGGCGAACGTGCCGAGCGCCGCGGAATCGGTGGGGGTCGCAACGAGCACCCGGGTCGCGCCAAGCGCGGCGGCGTCGGCGGCGAGCGCCTCCGGGCCGATCACGAGCGCAACGGGGGTGCCAGCCTGCGAGGCCGCACCGAGCAGCCCGGCAGCTGCGTCCTCAAGCGCGCCGGAAGCCTGTGGTTCAAGGACGACAAGGATCGAGTCCTGTGCAAATTCAGCCATGATCTGTTTCCCCTCGCCCCTATACCAGTCGGTTCTCAATGAGGTAGTTCGCGAGCTGAGTGCCCGCGTCGCCCTCGTCAACGATCTTTACGCCCGCGGCGCGCGCCGGCTTCTCAGCGACAGCGGTCATGATCGACCGCGCCGCCGCCGGATCCTCAGCGTCGACGCCGAGATCTGCGAGCGAGACCACCTCGAGTGGCTTCTTCTTCGCCGCCATGATGCCCTTGAAGTTCGCGAAGCGCGCCTCGGGCAGCGCCTCGGTGATCGAGATGACCGCGGGCAGGTCGGCCGAGACCTTCTGCACGCCACCGTCGACCGGGCGAACGCCCGAGACGCCGGCTGCCGAGATCTCAACTTCGCTGAGCCCCGTGAGCCCGGGTACGCGCAGGTGCTCCGCGAGCATGGCGGGCACCGCGCCGCCCGAGCCGTCAGTCGACGCGTTGCCCGCGATGACGAGGTCGAAGCCGGCGCGCGCGATCGCCTTCGCGAGCACCTCGGCGGTGAGGCCGAGGTCTGCCCCGAGGAGCCCCTCGTCGACGACGTGCACCGCGGAGTGGGCGCCCATACCGAGCGCCTTGCGAATGGAGCCGCTTGCGCTCTCGGGCGCGAGCGTCAAGACGACAACCTCGGTGCCGTCGTTCGCGTCAGCGTACGACAGGGCCGCCTCGAGCGCGCGCTCGCCGATCTCGTCAAGCACGGTGTCAGAGGCCGCGCGGTCTGCGATTCCTGTCTCAAGGTTCAGTTTGCGATCCCCGTAAGTATCGGGAACCTCCTTGACCAGCACGACAATCTTCATCGATTCTCCTTCATTCGGCCTCGCGGCCTGGGATCTCGTTCGGGCTGCAGTGCCGCCCTGCGCCCCGGCGGAACGCTTGTTTTCCTCGTAAACGCATCATACGTGAGGGAATGCCTCAAAGTGGAAATTGTTGCGCGACCCACCTGAAACCTTCCCGGAACAGCCGGTAGGACTGTCGTGTTTGGCTAGCCCAGCTCCTCCGGGCGCTCGGCCGCGGCGAGCGCTTCGGCGTCTGGCACGTACCCGTCAATGTGGCGCTCGTCGACGCCGTTGTAGGCCGAGAGCGGGCGGATCAGCGCGTTCGACGCGGTCTGCTCCATGACGTGCGCGGTCCACCCGGTCACGCGCGAGGCAATGAACAGCGGCGTGAACGTGAGGGTGTCGAACCCGATGAGGTTGTACGCCGGGCCCGACGGGTAGTCGAGGTTCGGGTAGATGCCCTTGCGCGACACGAACTCGCCCTCGAGCGCGTCGTAGAGCGCCGCAACGTCGGGCCTGTCGTAGTGCTCGACGAGGGTGTCGAGCGCCGCCTTCATCGTCGGCACACGCGAGTCGCCGCGCTTGTATACCCGGTGGCCGAAACCCATGATCTTCCGCTTCTCGGCGAGCGCCTCGTCGAGCCAGGCGACGACCTTGTCGGCCTCACCGATCTCGTCGAAGATGTGCATGACTGCCTCGTTGGCACCACCGTGGAGTGGGCCCTTAAGGGCGCCGATCGCGCCGACGACGGCCGAGTAGAGGTCTGACAGCGTCGAGGTAATCACCCGCGCCGTGAACGTGGAGGCGTTGAAGGAGTGCTCAGCGTAGAGCGTCATCGAGCGGTTGAATGCGTCGACGACGACCTCGTCTGCTTCCTCTCCGAAGGTCATCCACAGGAAGTTCGCCGCGTAGTCGAGGTCGTCGCGCGGCTCCACGAGCTGCTCGCCGCGCCTGCGGCGCTGGCCGTAGGCGACGATCGCTGGCAGCGCGGCGTACAGCCTGACGCTCCGCGCCAGGTTCTCCTCGGGGCTGCCCGCGGCGTCGAGCACCGATCCTGCCCCCGACACGTCGGATGCCCCGATCACGCTGACTGCGGTGCGCACCTCATCCATCGGGTGCGCACTAAGCGGCAGCAGGTCGATCGCGGCGCGCACGTTGTCGGCGAGCGCGCGGTGGCGCCGCTCCTCCGCCCGCAGCTCGGCGAGCTGCTCGGCGCTTGGCAGTTCACCGTTCCAGAGCAGGTAGGCGACGGCCTCAAAGGGCTGTGTCGCCGCGAGCTCCTGCACCGGGTATCCCCGATACAGGAGACTGTTGGTCTCAGGGTTGACCTTCGAGATCGCCGTCATATCGGCGACGACCCCGGCAAGGCCCTTCTGAATCTGGACTGTCGAATTCTCCGTCACGGTAAGCTCCTTCGCTTGTGCTGCGGGCGGTGAGCGGTTTAGCGCTCGACCTCGAAATTGAACACGCTCGTATCGAACTGGTTGTATGCCTCGTAGTCCACGAGATCGTACAGGTCTGCCCTGTGCTGCATCTCGTCGAGCTTCGAGGTGAGCGTGCCGTGCTCATTGATCGTGTCGAGCGCGCGGCCGGTCGCCCCCATCGAGATGCGAAGCATCGACACAGGCCAGATCACGATGTTCATGCCGACGTCGGCGAGCTGCTGCGTGGTGAACAGCTCGCTCTTGCCAAACTCGGTCATGTTTGCCAGTAGGGGCACGTCGACCGCCGAGCGGATCGCCTCGAACTCCTCGAGCGTGCGCATCGCCTCGGGGAAGATCGCGTCGGCACCCGCGTCGACGAGGGCCTTCGCGCGATCCTTCGCGAGTTCGAGCCCGTGGGGGCCGTCAGCGGTCGCGCGGATGTCGGTGCGGGCCATGATGAGGAAGTTCTCGTCGCGCCTGGCGTCGCGTGCCGCGCGGATCCGCTTCGTCGCGGTCGACTCGTCAACCACGGCCTTGCCGTCGAGGTGCCCGCAACGCTTCGGGTTGATCTGATCCTCAATGTGCGCGCCGGCGATCCCGGCGTTCTCCAGCGTCTGGATCGTGCGCGCGACGTTCATCGGCTCGCCGAAACCGGTGTCGGCGTCGATGATCGCCGGCAGCTCGGTCATGCGCGCGATCTGCTCGCCGCGGCCGGCGACCTCGGTCAGCGTGGTGAGCCCGATGTCGGGGAGGCCGAGGTCGGCAGCGAGCACGGCCCCCGAGATGTACACGCCCTCGAAGCCCTTCTGCTCGATGAGACGCGCGGAGAGCGGGTTGAACGCGCCGGGGAAGCGCAGCAGCTCCCCCGTTGCCAGCCGCTCGCGGAACAGCCGACGCTTGTCGGCCGGGGTGGTGTTTGAGTAGAGCATTAGAAGAGTCCCTTCGGGGCTGCCGCGAGGTCGATGACGCCCGCCTTCGCGACGATGTTGAGCTCGCGCACCTCGTCTGCCGAGAGCTCGGGCAGGCGCTGGACGAGCTCGAGGAAGCGCTCGATCTCTGCCGGCTCGAGCACGGGCTCGGCGAGCAGGCGGAACTTCGCGATGTAGTTGTCGCGGGCGAACGGACGCGCGCCGAGCGGGTGAGCGTCTGCGACCGCAATCTCGTCGACGATCTTCGTCCCGTCGGCGAGCTCGATCTCCACGCGGCCGCCGAACGCCTTCTCGTCGGGGTCCTCCGAGTGGTAGCGGCGAGTCCACTCCGCATCCTCGGCGGTCGTGATCTTGTGCCACAGCTCGACGGTGTCCGCTCGGCCTGCGCGCTCGGGGGTGTACGAGTCGACGTGGTGCCAGCCGCCATCCTGCAGCGCGACCGCGAAGATGTACGGGATCGAGTGGTCGAGTGTTTCACGTGAAGCATTGGGGTCGTACTTCTGCGGGTCGTTCGCGCCCGAGCCGATCACGTAGTGCGTGTGATGGCTCGTGTGCAGCACGATGCTCTTCACGTTCGCCGGGTCGACGAGCTCGGGGTGCTCACCGTTCAGCTTGCGCGCGAGGTCGATCCAGGCCTGCGCCTGGTACTCGGCCGAGTGCTCCTTCGTGTAGCTGTCGAGGATCGCGCGCTTCGCCTCGCCCTTCGCGGGCAGCGGGACCTGGTACTTCGCGTCGGGGCCGTCGAGCATCCACGCGATGACGCCGTCTTCACCTTCGTAGATCGGGCTCGGCGAGGTCTGTCCGCGCATCGCGCGGTCGACGGCCTCGACCGCCATCTTGCCCGCGAACGCGGGCGCGTGCGCCTTCCAGGTCGAGATCTCGCCCTTGCGCGACTGGCGGGTCGCCGTCGTCGTGTGCAGGCCCTGGCCGACGGCCTGGTAGATCGTCTCGGTGTCGAGGCCGAGCAGCGTGCCGATGCCGGCCGCGGCCGACGGGCCGATGTGGGCGACGTGATCGATCTTGTGCTTGTGGAGGCAAATCGCGCGCACGAGATCCATCTGAATCTCGTAGCCGGTGGCGATCGCGCGCACGAGGGCGCGGCCGTCCTTGCCAACGTGCTGAGCGACCGCGAGGATCGGCGGGATGTTGTCGCCGGGGTGCGAGTACTCGGCCGCGAGGAAGGTGTCGTGGTAGTCGAGCTCGCGAACCGCGACGCCGTTGGTCCAGGCCGCCCACTCCGGGCTCGTGCGCTCAGCATCGAGGCCGAAGATTGACGCGCCCTTGCCGCCCGTCGAGACGGGGTGCGAGAGCGCCTGCGCGCGGGAGGCGACGATCGGGCCGCGGGTGAGCGACGCTGCCGCAACCGAGGCGTTATCGATGATGCGGTTGATGATCATGTCGAGGACATCGGCGTCGACCTCGACGGGATCAGTCGCGACCTCGGCGATCTTCCACGCGAGCTGCTCCTCACGCGGGAGCGTTTCTTCGCTCTTGTACACGCGAACGTTGTGAATGACGGTCATGGTGTTGTCCCTTCTGACGGTGATGCTGTGCTGTGATGATCGCCGCTCGCGCCAGAGGTGGCGAGCGACGTAAGAATCGAGGCGAGCGCGTTGTGCAGGTGCACGTGCGTGGCGTGTGCGGCGAGTTCGCCGTCGCCGGCCGCGATGGCCTGGGCGATGAGCGTGTGCTCGGCAACCGAGGCGTGCAGCCTCGCGCGGTTGTCGCGGGCGAGCCGCCGAGCCCGTGCGAGGTGCGTGCGGATCGTGCGCAGCGCGCTCGTGAAGTACTGGTTGCCGACGGCGGCGTCGAGCGCTTCGTCGAAGCGGGCGATGAGGTCGTAGTACGAGTCGGCCGCCACTTCCCCACTCTCGGGGTGGGCCGCCGCGAACGCCTCAGCGAGTTCGGAGAAGACGACCGGGTCGCCCTTGGCCGCTGCGATCCTCGCGGTGTTCTCCTCAAGCGCGCGCCTCACTTCGAAGAGCGCCCGGATGTCGTCGGCCTGGAAGTCGGAGACAACGGTGACGCGCGGCGAAAGCTGGGCTGCGAGCCCGTTCGAGATGAGCCTGCCGATTGCCTCACGGGCCGGCGTGCGGCTCACGCCGAGGCGGGCCGCCTGTTCGACCTCGCCGAGCACCGTCCCGGGGGCGAGTTCGCCACGCTGGATCTCGTCAAGGAGGGTCGCATACGCCCGATCACTTGCCCGCACGACACACCCCCGATCTCGACGCTTCAGTGTCGCCTACGATCCAGCGTATACACTCGGGCGCTCAATTGCCACCCAAATTGCTGAATGATTCGCAGAATGCATACATTCTTTGGGTCGTGGTCACCCACTGGAGACTCGTGCGTAGCTTGGCCACCTGCAAATGCCCCCGGCCCTCGGCCCCGTGCGACCCCGGCCCCGCTACGCCCCTCGTGCAGCACCTTTCTCTGCGTTTTGACGTAGTTCAGGGCACCGCAACTACGTCAAAACGGAGACAAAGTCAGGGAATCGGCTGCTCGAGGAACCAGGGAATCGGGGAACGGGCGGCTCAGCCCACCAGCCCCTTTTCCTTCAACCACGCCGCAGCAATCTTCGACGCCGGCGCCTGATCAGACACCGACTGAGCGCCGAGCTGCTGCAGGTCCTCAGCTGTCAGCGCCGCAGAAACCCCATCGATGATCGCGGCCGCCTCTGCGTCAACCTTGTCAGAGACAACAGGCACCACGTGCGACGCGAGGAACAGCCCCTTCGGGTCCGAGAGCACCACGAGGTCGCCATCCGCGAACACCGGGTCGGCCGAGTACAGGTCAACGAGCTGCACCTGGCCGTCGCGCAGCGCCTTCACCGTGAGCGGCCCGCCCGAATCCTCGATCGGGGTGAACGCAACATCGACACCGTAGACCTGCTTGAGCCCGTCGGGGCCGTAGGGGCGCTTGGCGAGCTCAGAGTTGCCGCCGAGCGTGAGGCCTTCGACCCCGGCGAGGTCGCCGATCTCGGTGAGGCCGTGCTGCTTCGCGAAGTCGCTCGTGACGACGTACGAATCCTGGTCGGAGGCCTCAGACTGCGCGAGCACGCGAAGCCCCTTGGGCAGCGCCGCCTCGAGGGCGCCATAGACGTCGTCGCTCGACGTCGCGTCTGCTTCAGGGTCGAGGTACTGCAGCAGGTTGCCCGTGTACTCGGGGAACACGTCGATGGACCCCGACTCGATCTCGGGCATGTACACCTCGCGCTGGCCGATGCGCAGCTGGCGGTCAACGGTGAAGCCGCCGTCTTCGAGCGCCTGGGCGTAGAGCTCTGCGACGATCTCGTTCGAGTAGTAATCCTGCGACCCGACGACGAGCGTCTGCGACTCCCCGGCGCCGCCCGAGCCGCCCGAGCCCCCAGCACCGTCGCCGAGTGGGTCTGCCGACGCGCACGCGGAGAGCAGCGTCACCCCCGCGAGCGCCGCGAGCCCGAGGGCGGCGAGGCGGCCGATCCGTCGTGGTGTGCGTGATGATCGTGTGTGCATCTTCGTCTCCCAATCAGGTTGTTGCGGTGGTGTGTGAGGGCTCAGGTGTCGCGGGCGCGGTTAGGCGCGCCGAGGTCGCGCGCTGCAGCATCGCAAGCCCGACTTCGAGTAGCAGCGCGAGCGCGATGACCAAGATCGCGGCCCCGAGCATCTGCCCGTAGTCGCGGGTCTTCAGCCCGGTGAAGAGGTACCTGCCGAGCCCGAGGTCTGCGGTGTAGGCGGCGAGGGTCGCCGTCGCGACGACCTGCAGCACGGCCGCGCGCACCCCGCCGACGATGACGGGCAGCGCGAGCGGCACCTCGACCTGCCAGATCACCTGCGCCGGGCGCATCCCGATCGCGCGCGCGGCCTGGGACGTTTCGCGCGGCACGGCCTGCACGCCCGAGTACGCCCCGGCGAGGAGCGACGGGATCGCGAGCACGACGAGCGCGACGAGTGGGGCCGCGAGCCCGATGCCGAGCCACAGGGCGAACACCGTCAGTACGCCGAGCGTCGGGAGCGCTCGTGCGGCGCCCGTGAGCGCCCCGATCGCCCCAACCCCGCGGCGGGTGTGGCCAATCAGCAAGCCAGCCGGCAGCGCGATCACCGCCGCGATCGCGACCGCAAGGAAGGAGACCCACAGGTGCTCGCCGATGCGCGCGGGGATACCGCCTGAACCGGCCCAGTTCGCGCCGTCTGAGAGCCAGGCGAGGGCCTCCGCAAAGAGGTTCATGCGGCGACCCTCCGCCAGGGCGTGAGCGCGCGGCCGAGCAGCAGAAGCAGCCCGTCGAGCACGAGCGCGAGCACGATCGTCGCGACGATCCCGGTGAGCACCTCACCGAAGATGCCGCGCTGGAACCCGTCGGTGAGCAGCGTGCCGAGGCTCGACACCCCGATGAGCGCACCGACAGTCACCAAGCTGATCGTCGACACCGTCACGACCCGCACCCCGGCGAGAATGACGGGAAGCGCGAGGGGCAGGTCGACGCGCCAGAACACCGACCTGCTTGAAAAACCAATCGCGAGCGAAGCGTCGCGCACCCTCGTATCGACCGCCGCGAAGCCGTCTGCCGCGCTGCGCACGAGCAGCGCAACGCCGTAGAGCGTGAGGGCGACCACCATGTTCGCGTCGGAGCGCAGGGGCACGCCCACGACCGCCGGGATGATGATGAGCAGCGGGAGCGCGGGGATCGCGTAGAGCAGCGTGGCGGCGCTCGTGAGCGCGCCGCCGAGCCTGCCGTAGCGGAAGGAGAGCCGCCCGATCGGGATCGCAATAAGCGTTGCGAGGAGGATCGCAGGGAGGCTCAGCTGCAGGTGTGCCCAGGCGAGTTCGATCACCTGCGACCAGTTCTGCGCGAGCCACTTCACGGCTCGATCACTCCGAGTGGCCTGCCCGTGCTGTCGAACACGATCCGCTGCCCGTCGACATCGCGCGTCGTGAGCTTGCGGGCCTCGTGGTCGCCGCCGGCCGCGTCCGCGCCGATAAAGTGCCGCACGAAGTCATCGGCGGGGTGCGCGAGGATGTCGGCCGGGGTGCCGCACTGGGCGATCTCGCCGCCGGTGCGCAGCACGACGACCTCGTCACCCAGCCGGAACGCCTCGTCGATGTCGTGGGTGACGAACAAGATCGTCTTGCCGAGCTCGCGCTGCAGCCTGCCGAGCTCGTTCTGAAGTTCGCGCCGCACGATCGGGTCGACCGCTCCGAAGGGCTCGTCCATGAGCAGGATATTCGGGTCGGGAACGAGCGCGCGCGCAACGCCAACGCGTTGCTGCTGCCCGCCGGAGAGCTGGGCGGGGAACCGCCGCCCGAGGTCGGCGCTCAGGCCGACGCGCTCGAGCATCTCGCTCGCGAGCGCGCGGGCGCGGGCCTTCGGGGTGCCGTTCAGGATCGCGACCGTTGCGACGTTGTCGAGTACGGTGCGGTGCGGAAGCAGACCGCCCTGCTGCAGCACGTAGCCGATCGAGCGGCGCAGCTGCACCGGGTCGGCCGTAGAGACGTCTTGGCCGTCGATCCAGACGCTGCCACTTGTGGGTTCGACCATGCGGTTGACCATGCGCAGGAGCGTCGTCTTACCGCTGCCGGAGGAACCGACGAACACTGTCGCGTGGTGCGAGGGGATGGTGAGCGAGAACTCCCCCACCGCCCTCGTGCCGTCGGCGTAGGTTTTGGTGACGGCGTCGAATCGAATCATTCGCTACCACCCCCAAGGTCTGTCGGGTGCAGGCGCACCCCGGTCGGAACTGTGCCCAAACCTAGCACCTGCCCCCGACAAACCGAGTTACAGCTCGGAGAAACCTACTTCGGCCCCATGCGCAGAGCGCCGTCCATGCGGATGGTTTCGCCGTTCAGGTAGTCGTGCTCGGCGATCATTGTGACGAGCTGTGCAAACTCGTCGGGGCGCGCGAGGCGCGCCGGGAACGGCACCGATGCAGACAGCGAAGCGTTCACCTCGGGGCCGAGGGCCTCAAGCAGCGGTGTCGCGACGATGCCCGGAGCGATCGTGTTCACGCGGATGCCGTTCCGCGCGAGGTCGCGTGCGGCCGTGATGCCCATGCCGACAACGCCACCCTTCGAGGCAGCGTAGGCGATCTGGCCGATCTGGCCCTCGTAGGCGGCGACCGAAGCGGTGTTGACGATGAGGCCGCGCTGGCCCGACTCGTCGACGGGCTCCTGCTCAGCCATAACCTCCGCCGCGAGGCGGAGCACGTTGAACGTGCCAACGAGGTTGATGTTTAGCGTGCGCTGGAACGTCTCAAGGTCGTGCACACCCTTGCCCGAGAGCACGCGCTTCGCCGGCGCAATGCCTGCGCAGTTCACAACAAGGCGGATCGGGGGCTCACCGTCGTTCAGCTTCAGCGCTGCGGCAACCTGCTCCTCACTCGTCACATCGGCGGCGATGTAGCGGATACCCGCCGCGGGCTCGCCCACCTTGTCGATCGAAGCCTGAAGGTCGAGTCCGAGCACCGTCGCTCCACGCTCAGCGAGCAGCGCCGCCGTTGCCGCGCCGAGCCCCGAGGCCGCGCCAGTGACAAGCGCCGTGGTCCCTGCAATCTGCATCCTGCGTTCCTTTCGTCGTGCGGGCCGGGCGGGGAGCGCTCCGGCCACCAGGCAATCGTTGCATATCTCCCGGCCCGCCCACACAGCGCGTCTCTGGGCGCGGGCGCCCAAAGGCGCGCTAGAACACCAGCACGGGCTTGATCGTCGCGCCCGATTCTGAGTCAGCGAAAGCCGTGTTGATCTCGGAGAACTCGTACTGCTTCACAAGCTTGTCGAACGGGAACAGGCCGCGCTCGTAGAGCGAAATGAGCCGGGGAATGAACTCGCGCGGCACCGAGTCGCCCTCGACAACCATCGAGATGCTGATGCCGCTCGTGAGGAGCGTTCCGATATCGAACGGCGCGTCCGTGCCGAGCTTCGCAGCGCCAACGAGCGCGCCATGCCCGCGAATTGCGAGCGACTTGGTCATCTGCGCGAACACCTGCGGCACCCCGGTCGTGTCAAGCGCGAACTGCACCCCGCGCCCGCCCGTAATCTCGCGGATCTGCTCGACGGGGTCAACCTCGCGCGAGTTCACGACGTGCGTCGCCCCGAGCTCCTTCGCGAACTCGAGGCGCTCGGGCACGATGTCAACCATGATGATTGTCGTGGCGCCCGCGGCGACAGCGGCGAGCATGCCGGCAAGCCCGACCGCGCCCGTCCCAAAGATCGCGATCGACTCACCCGGCGCCGGGCGAAGCACGTTGAGCACGGCGCCAGAGCCCGTCATGATGCCGCAGCCGAGCGGCCCGAGCAGTTCGAGCGGCGCATCGTCTGCCACCTTCACGGCATTCCGCGCTCGCGCGTTCGTGAACGTCGCAAACGACGACTGCCCGAAGAAGTTCGACGAAATCCGCTCGCCGCCCGCTGAGAGCGAGCTTGAGCCGTCGGTACGACTGCCACCGAAGTTCAGTGCGTAGAAGTCCACGCAGTACTGCGGGTGGCCCGTGATGCACTGCTCACACACACCGCACGACGCGGGGGCGAGCACGACCTTGTCGCCGACGACGAGGTCGGTGACGCCCGCGCCGACCGCGGTCACCACGCCCGAGCCCTCGTGGCCGAGCACGGCGGGGAGGGGCACGGGGTACCACTGGTCGCGAACGATCGCGTCGGTGTGGCACACCCCGCTCGCGACGAGGCGAACGGTCACCTCGTCTGCGCGCGGTTCGTCGAGCTCAAGCTCGCGAATATCGAGCGGTGTGCTCGGAGCTGTGGCGACTGCTGCTTGGATTTTCACGACATCCTGCTTCCTCCGCCTGATCGCGGCGGCGTCAACGCACGCAGCCGCGCCCCGACTTCGTCAGCCGGGGAGGACTGCGAGCAGATCTGTCCCTCCAGCGTATGCCTCGGCTGCGAGCTTCGCCCGAGAAGGCGCGGATCGCTCAGGCGGCACCCAGCTAGTCGAGCAGCAGCGCGGGCTCCTCAAGCACCGAGGCGACGTCGGCAACGAAACGCGAGATCACGTCACCATCGACGACGCGGTGATCGAACGAGCCGCCGACGGTCGTCACCATGCGCGGGCGCACGTGGCCGTCGACAACCCACGGCTTTTCCTTGATCGTGCCCATGGCCATGATCGCAACCTCGCCCGGGTTCAAGATCGGCGTGCCGAAGTCCATCCCGAACACACCGATGTTCGTCAGCGTGATCGTGCCGCGCTGCATCTCCTCGGGCTGCGTGCGGCCCTCGCGCGCCGTGATCGTGAGCTGCTCGATCGCCTGCGCGAGCTCGCGCAGACTGAGCTCCTGCGCCTCCTTGATATTCGGCACGATGAGCCCGCGCGGGGTCGCCGCGGCGATCCCGAGGTTCACAAAGTGGTGGCGAATGATCTCGGTCTCGGTGAACGTCGAGTTGATTTCGGGGTTGCGACGAATCGCCCACAGCATCGCCTTCGCGAAGATGAGCAGCGGCGACACCTTGATGCCGGCGAAGTCGGTCGAGGCCTTCAGCCGCTTCACGAACTCCATCGTGCGGGTCGCGTCGACGTCGACGAAGACGCCGACGTGCGGCGCCTCGAACGCGCTCGTGACCATCGCCTTCGCGATCTGCTTGCGCATGCCCTTGAGCGGGATCCGCTCTTCGCGGACGGCGGGCACCTCGGGCGTGGAGATGTTGCGGAAGAGGCTCGCCTGCGAGCCGTGGCGCACGACGTCGTCACGCAGGATCTCGCCGCCGATGCCGGTGCCGGCGACCTGAGCGAGGTCGACGCCGAGGTCCTTCGCGAGCTTCCGAATCGGCGGCTTCGCGATCACGGGCGACGCGGCGGCGACCGGGATCGGAGGCGCCGAGAGCAGCGGTTCTCCCCCGCTGCGACGGCGCGACCGCACCTTACCCGCGGCGCCGTAGCCCACGAGCACCGCGCCGCCCTCGTCGTCCGCGGCACCGGCCGCGCTGGCGGGCGCAGCCGGTTCAGCGGATTCAGCCGATTCAGCGGGCTCAGCGGGAGCCGTGGCGGGCGGGGCCGCCGCGGCGGCGGGCGCGTCACCGGCGGCGGGATCCTGATCCACCGCGCCCTCGGGCCGCACGCGCATGATTGGCTGGCCGACGGGCACGGTCTCCCCCACCTCGGCAAGTAGCTCGGTGACGACGCCCGTGAACGGCGACGGGAGCTCGACGAGCGACTTCGCGGTCTCGATCTCGCAGATCACCTGGTTGAGCGCGACAGTGTCGCCGGGCGCGACCTGCCACGTGACAATCTCTGCCTCGGTCAGGCCCTCGCCGACATCGGGGAGGGGGAACGTCATGTCGCTCATCGAAGGCTCCTTCGGGGTGCTTCGGTTGGGGTGTGAGTATTCGGCCCCGGCGTGCGCGGGGCGAGACGGGCGGCTCGGCCGACCCGTCAGTAGTGCATCGTGCGGTCGACTGCTTCGAGGATACGGTCTGCGTCGGGCAGGAACATGCCCTCGAGTCGCGCGGGCGGGAACGGTACGTCGTAACCCGAGACGCGAAGCACGGGGGCCTGCAGCGAGTAGAACGCATGCTCGGCGACGTGCGCCGCGAGCTCGCTACCCAGGCTGACGTTGCCCGACGCCTCCTGCGCAACGACGAGGCGGCCCGTCTTGCGCACGGACTCGAGCAGCGGGCCGTAGTCCACGGGAGAAACACTGCGCAGGTCGACGACCTCGATGCTCGTGCCCTCGGCGCGCGCGACCTCGGCCGCCTCGAGCGCAGCGGCCACCATCGCACCGAACGCGACGATCGTGCAGTCGGTGCCCGCGCGCGCGACGCGGCTGCCGTGGAGGGGGGCCGCCGCCGCGGTCGGGTCGACCTCGCCCTTCATCCAGTACTTCGCCTTCGGTTCGAAGAACAGGACCGGATCCTGCGATTGGATCGCCTGCTGAATCATCCAGTAGGCGTCATTCGGCGTCGACGGCGCGACGACCCGGAGCCCCGGGGTGTGCGCGAAGTAGGCTTCGGGGCTCTCCTGGTGGTGCTCGACAGCCCCAATATGCCCGCCGTAGGGCACGCGAATGACGATGGGCATCGGCACCTTGCCGTCGTGCCTGTTCGTGATCTTCGCGAGCTGCGTGACGATCTGGTTAAACGCCGGGAAGATGAATCCCTCGAACTGAATCTCGACGACCGGCCGGTAGCCGCGCATTGCGAGCCCGATCGCGTGACCGACGATGCCGGCCTCTGCGAGCGGCGTGTCGAGCACCCGCGCCGAACCGAAGTCTGCCTGCAGCTTGTCGGTTACGCGGAAGACGCCGCCGAGCGGGCCGATGTCTTCGCCCATGAGCAGTACCTTCTCGTCGGCGGCCATCGCGGCGCGGAGCCCCTCGTTGATGGCGCGAGCGAGCGGCAGTTCTGTGCGCTCGGTGAGCGTCGCCACAGGCTGCGCCGTGGCCTGAACTGTGGGGGCTGAACCGGTCATGCTGTGATCTCCTCGTCGGCCTCGAACGACGACTCGTATCGCTCGAGCCAGGTGCGCTGCTCCTCGATGCGCGGGTGCGCCTCCGTGTAGACGTGCGCGAACATCGAGTCCGCGTCGGGCGGTGGCAGCTGCAGAATCGCGTCGCGCACCCGCTTTGCCTCGCGGTCGGCTTGTTCCGCGACTTCAGCGAAGAACGCCTCGTCAACGCCCAACTCGCGCAGGTACGCCTCCATCCGCTCGACGGGGTCGCGGTCGCGCCACGCTTCGAGCTCTGCCTTCTCGCGGTAGCGGGTCGGGTCATCACTCGTGGTGTGCGCACCAATCCGGTAGGTGAGCGCCTCGATGTAGCCGGGGCCCCCACCCTCGCGGGCGAGGCGCATGAACCGGCGCCCGACCGCGAACGCGGCGAGCGGGTCGTTGCCGTCGATCTGCACGGCGCGCATCCCGAAGCCGAGCGCTCGCCGGTAGAGCGGGGTGCGGCTCTGACGCTCGAACGGCACCGAGATCGCCCAGCCGTTGTTCTGCACGACGAAGACGGAGGGGGTCTGGTAGCTCGCGGCGAAGATCAGCGCCTCGTTCGCGTCACCCTGGCTCGACGTGCCGTCGCCATAGAACGCCATCGTGGCCTCGCCCGTGGCGATCCCCTGTTCACCGGCGTCGAGTGCGCTCGACCCCGCGCGCAGCTTCGCGTCGAGCAGCTGCCCGAGCGCGTAACCGTTCGCGTGCTGCGCCTGCGCGGCGAGCACGAGCGTGTAGAGGTGGAAGTTTCCGTTCGCGGGGTCTGTCACGTCCCAGCCCCCGTGCGTGAAGCCGCGGAACAGCTTCAGCAGTTCGACGAAGCTCACACCTCGCACCTTCGCGACCGTGTGCTCGCGATAGGCGGGGAAGATGTGATCCTGCGGCTCGGTCGCGTGCGCGAGGCCGACCTGGCAGCCCTCCTGGCCGATGCTCGGCACCCACAGCGCGAGCTGGCCCTGACGCTGCAAGTGAGTCGCTTCGGTGTCGAACGCGCGAGTCTCAACCATGTCGCGGTACCACTGCTGAAACTCTTCGATACCAACGCCATCAAGCTCCGCTGCGTAGTCGGCTGCGGAGCTTGATGGGGAGTACCGACCTTCGGCGTCGAGGAAACGAATCGGATCAGGATCCACCATGTCAACGGCGAGCTTTGGGGTCTGGCTCATGGTTCTCAAGTGTAGTGAGAGGGGTCATTCCGATTCGGATATATCGACCTGGCCGCTAGTGGCCAGCGCACAGTGATTGCTGCAAGAATTGGGGCATGCGGTCAATCATGCGAGTACTTGTCAGCACGTTCGCGCTGTGGCTCACGACGCTCATCGTCGGCGGGTCGGGCCCGCGCGGCTTCTGGATCGAGCCGATTAACGACGACCCGTATTCACCCCTCATCACGATGCTGCTCGTCGCGCTCGTGTTCGGGCTCGTGAACGGTACCCTCGGCAAGCTCGTGCGCTTCGTCTCGATTCCGCTCTACATCATCACGCTCGGCCTGTTCGGGCTCATCGTGAACGGCATCCTTATCTCGGTCATCGCGTGGCTGTCAGACCTGGCCGGCTTCGGCCTGAACGTCGACGGGTTCTGGTGGGGCGTGCTCGGCGCAGTCGTCATGTCGGTGCTCGCGAGCATCATGAACGCGCTGCTCGGTACCAACCGCAAGAAGAAGCGCTAACCGGCCTGTTGGCCTTGTTGGCCTGTCAGCGCCGCCCAGGGGTCAGACGAGTTCGTAGGCGACGTCGAACAGCGCATAGCTCGGGGCGGCGCGCCTGTCGCGAGTGACGAGCGTCGCGCCGTTCGCAGCGCAACTCGCGGCGATGTGCGCGTCATACACGGCACCGCCGCCGCGGCCCGCCCGCGCGAGCTTCGCGATGAGCACGATCGTGTCCTCTAGCTGGGGCTGCAATACCCGCCACTGAAGCGCACCCAAGGCCTCCGCCGCCTGCTGTGCGGGCACGCGGTCGCGCCCCGGCAGGGAGGTGAGCACTCGGTAGGTTTCGAGTAGCACCTGGCTCGGGACTGCGTTCACCCTGCGCACCGCGGCGCGGCACCGCTCATGCGCCTCGTGAGCGGGAAGGAGCGCCGCCACGAGCACGCTTGTGTCACACGAAACGAGCGGTACGTTCATCTCTCCCCTCCTCCAACACCTCTCGGACGAGCGCGTCAGTGATCGGGGTCGCGCCCGGGTCGCGCTCGCTCCGGATGATCGGGAGCCCATCGGAGGTATCTACTTCGTGCGCCGTTGGCTCGAACTCGATGACGATCTTCCCCTCAACGAGGTCGATGCGCAGCGGGGTCTGGGGCGTGAGGCCCATCTCATCGCGGAGGCGCTTCGGTACGACGATGCGGCCGGCCTTGTCGATGGTAGTGATCATGCCATCTAAAATACCATTTGCTCCCCCATTCCGCCCCAGCCCGGCAGCACGCCGCCTCAGCGCGTGAAAGAATGGAGGTTGGAACGCGATCCACCACGACACAACGGAGATCTCATGACGAGCCTGCCCCCGCAGCCCATCAGCCCCCTCGACGGACGCTACCGGAAGGCGGTCGAAGGGCTCGGCGATACGCTCTCCGAGGCCGGCCTGAACAAGGCGCGCGTGCACGTTGAGGTCGAGTGGCTCGCCTACCTGACGTCACACTCGCTGCTCGGCGGCACCCCGATGGGTGACGACCAGCTCGCCTCGCTGCGCGAGTGGGCTCAGAACTTCGGCCAGGCCGAGATCGACGAGCTCGCGGAGACCGAGAAGACCACCCAGCACGACGTGAAGGCCGTCGAGTACCTCGTGCGCGCCCGCCTCGAGTCACAGGGCCTCGGCCACCTCGCCGAGCTCACGCACGTGTGCTGCACGAGCGAAGACATCAACAACCTCTCATACGCGCTCACCGTGAAGCAGGCCGTCGCGGATGTCTGGCGACCGAAGTTCGTGGCCGTGATCGACGAGCTCGAGCGCCAGGCGCAGGGCTACCGCGACCTCGCGATGATGAGCCGCACGCACGGCCAGCCCGCGACCCCGACGACGCTCGGCAAGGAGATCGCGGTCTTCGTGCACCGCCTGCGCCGCCAGCTGCGCCAGATCGACCAGGTCGAGTACCTCGGCAAGTTCTCGGGCGCGACGGGCACGTTCGCCGCGCACCTCGCTGCAGACCCGAGCGCTGACTGGGAGACGATCTCGCGCGAGTTCGTCGAGGGCCTCGGCCTCACCTGGAACCCGCTCACCACGCAGATCGAGTCGCACGACTGGCAGGCCGAGCTCTACTCGCGGATGGCGCACGCAAACCGCATCCTTCACAACCTCGCAACCGATGTGTGGAGCTACATCTCGATCGGCTACTTCCGGCAGACCCCCGTGGCCGGCGCAACCGGCTCATCGACGATGCCGCACAAGGTCAACCCGATCCGCTTCGAGAACGCAGAGGCGAACCTCGAGCTTTCGAACGCGCTCCTCGATTCGCTCGCCGAGACGCTCGTGACGAGCCGCTGGCAGCGCGACCTGACCGACTCGTCGGCGCAGCGCAACATCGGCGTCGCGTTCGGCCACTCGGTTCTGGCGCTCGACAACATCCTCAAGGGGCTCGGGCAGATTGACGCCGCCCCCGAGGTGCTCGCCGCAGACCTCGATTCGAACTGGGAGGTGCTCGGTGAGGCGATCCAGACCGTGATTCGCGCCGAGGTCACTGCGGGCCGCTCGACGATCAGCGACCCCTACGCCGCGCTCAAGGAACTCACCCGGGGCCGCCGCATCGGCCAGGCCGAACTCGTCGAGTTCGTCGAGGGCCTCGAGATCGGTGACGAGGCGAAGCAGCGCCTCCTCGCGCTCACGCCCGCCGGTTACGTCGGCAGCGCTGCGAAACTTCTCAGCTACCTCTGACCCTTCCGGGCTTGCTGGGGCCCTCCCGCTGCGCCAGGGTTGAAGTATGACTCAGGCAGCACGGTTCCAGCGCGAACGCACGATGTATCGGTTCACCGCACGTGAGGTGACGGTGAAGGCCGTCTCGCGGCCGGTTCCGAGCATCGCCAGGGTGACACTCGCCGGGCCCGACCTGTACGACTTCGAGTCGACCGGGCCCGGCGATCACGCCAAGATCTTCTTCCCGCACCCGTTCACGGGCGAGCTGCTGGCGCCCACCGCGGTCGGCCCCGGCGAGGACGGGATCGTGCGCCCCGACGGCCAGACCTTTGGGCGCGATTTCACTCCCTTGAATGTGCGCGATGAAGACGGTGGGCGCGTGTTCGACCTCGACTTCTTCCTGCACGACGACCCCGGGCCCGCTTCGGCCTGGGCAGAGAAGGCCGCTGTTGGCGACAAGATCGTCGTCGTCGGCCCGCGGGGCACCCAGAGTATCCCCACCGGCATCACGTCGCTCCTGTGTCTCGTGGACCCGACAGCGCTCCCCGCGACCGTGCGCTGGATCAACGGGCTTCCCGACGCCACGGAGATTGAGGTCATCGCCGACGTCGACTACGACGCGCTCGACTGGGTCGAGGAGTACCTCAGGGAGGGAACTGGGCGCGAGATCCTGGTCCGCGAACCCCTCGGCGGGCTCGACCAGGCGCTGCTTGACAGCGAGGTCACCGACGAGACGTTCGTGTTCGCCGCTGGCGACGCGAACCGCCTCATCCCGCTGCGGCGCGTGATTCGCGACGAGCTCGGGCTTCCCCGCGCGCAGTACCAGATCAGCGGGTACTGGCGCCGAGGTGAAGCGAACTTCGACCATCACGGGCCGATTGACCCGAACGACCCCGAGTCAGTCGAGGATTAGGCAGGGCGACTGCCGGGGCCGGCTAGCGAGATGGGTTCGATCGGCGCGATCGGCTCGATGCGCCAGCTGGCCTAGTGCCAGTCGCCTTCGGGCTTCTTGAGGTCCTTGCGCGCCTCGAGATCCTCCTCGCTCGGCTTCCCGCCGAGCCCAAGCAGAGCGACGAACACGAGCGACACGATGAAGGCGATCGCCGTGAAGATGAGCGCGAGCACAATCGAGCGCGACGCCATGAGCACAGTGAGGCCAGCGAACACCCCGAGCACTCCCGCGAAACCGAGGAGCTCGAGGGGCTTCAACCGCTCGCGACGCGACGGCGTGATCGGGTCGTGGGGTGTCTGGTCAGAGGGGTTCGTCATCGGTCGCTTTCTACGATTCGGCTGGTGGGTGTGGCGGCGCTACGGCGCTCGCCTAAGCGTTGGCTGCGGCGTTCTGGCCGAGCGTCTGCGGTTCCGCCGCAGCGCGGGAGTCGAGCGCCGCGATGCCGAGGAAGACACCGGTGAGCACGGCGTAGGCACCGAAGAAGCCGATCACGGCGACCACGTCGGCGCGGGCGAGCAGCACGGTGATCGCGAGGAGGATCCCGGCGGCCCCGACAAGAGCCGCGTCCTGGCGGCTGCGCGGCAGGGTCACCATGCCGACGAACTCGAGCAGCGCCGCAACGAGCGCCCAGGCCGCGATCACGACGGCGAACGCGAGCTCGCTATTGAACGTGGCGAGGAGGGCTGCGGCAGCAAGCGAGGCGATGCCCAGCGCCGCCGCGACTCCGACACCACCGCGGCCGCGGCGGTGCCACGCCTCCGTGAGGTGCACGACACCAAGCGCGGCAAGCGCGAGTGCGACGAGCGCGAGGTCAAACGCGAAGCGCTCGTGGAAGGTCGCGCTGAACGTGACGATCAAACCGACGACGAGAAGCAGCGCGCTCCGTAGCAGGCGAACCCACTTCGGGGGAAGGATCGAGGGGTCAACACTTCGTTCCACGGATCCTGTGGCCATTGACATCGTGTCCCCTTCCTGCCCCGAGGATTGTATCTCTTCTCGCTGCGAAAGCGCGGGGCGCTGAGCGCCTACATGCCCTGCGGCATGTCTTGGAAGCGCGAGTAGTGGCCCTGGAACGCCACCGTGACCGTGCCCGTCGGGCCGTTACGCTGCTTGGCAAGAATGAAGTCCGCTTCGCCGGCTCGCGGGTGGTCGCGATCGCTCGCGGCCTCACGGTGCAGCAGGATGACCATATCCGCGTCTTGCTCAAGCGAGCCCGATTCACGAAGGTCGCTGATCGCGGGCATCTTGTCAGCGCGCTGCTCCGAGGCACGGTTCAGCTGCGACAGCGCGATCACGGGCACATCGAGCTCTTTCGACAGCAGCTTCAGGGCACGCGAGAACTCACTCACCTCTTGCTGACGGCTTTCGACCTTCTTGCCGCTGGAGAGCAGCTGCAGGTAGTCAATGACCACCATCTTGAGCCCGTGCTGCTGCTTTAGACGGCGGCACTTCGCGCGAATCTCGACGAGCGTGAGGTTCGGGCTATCGTCAATGTAGAGCGGCGACTCTGAGATGCGCGCCTGGGTGGCTGCAAGCTTTTGGAAGTCGCGGCTATCGAGCGCGCCCTTTCTGAGGGTCTGCATCGGGATCGAGGCCTCAGCCGCGAGCAAACGCATCGCGATCTCGGCTCGCCCCATCTCGAGCGAGAAGAACACTGTCGGGGCGAGAGCATGCACCGAGGCGTGTCGTGCGACGTCGAGAGCGAGGGTCGACTTACCCATTGCCGGTCGTGCCGCGATGATGATCATCTGGCCACCCGCGAACCCGTTCGTCATCGCGTCGAGCTCGCTGAAGCCCGTCGGCACGCCGAGCATCCCATCGGGCTGCGAGGTGGCCTTGTGGATCTCTTCCATGGCCGCGTCGACGGCGAGCGAGAGCGGTACGTAGTCTTCGCTCTGCGATTCACCCGTGACACCGTAGATTTCGGACTGGGCGACGTTGACGAGGTCGAGCGCCTCGCCCTCACCGGCGTAGCCCATCTGCACGATGCGGGTGCCGGCTTCGACGAGGCGGCGCAGCAGCGCCTTCTCGCCAACGATGTCGGCGTAGAAGCCGGCGTTCGCGGCGGTCGGCACGATACTCGTGAGCGTGTGGAGGTACTCGGCGCCACCAGCACGCTGCAGATCGCCCGCCTTCGACAGGGCGTCGGTGACGGTGATGACATCGGTTGGTTCGCCCTGCGAGTACAGCGACAGCACTGCCTCGTAGATCACCTCGTGCTTGGGCACGTAGAAATCGGACCCGCGCAGCACACCGGTTACGTCCGCAACCGCGTCCTTTGAGAGCAGCATGCCGCCGATGGCGCTCTGCTCAGCGAGCAGGTCGTACGGGGGCGTTCGTTCGTAGTCGGCCCCCCGCTGCTCTTCCTCGGGTGACGCGATGCCTAGGTGCGCGATCGACAAGGTGTATAGCTCCTTCAGTGAGGTCTTGCCTCGTTACCTGTTGATGACATACCAGACCTCAGACATTCACCGTAGGTGCAGTCTCCACAGCGCCCAAACGAGCGAGTTCTCCACCTGTGGATAACTATGTGCACAAGCACCGTGGAAAAGCCACAACTTGTCCACACGAGTGGGGATAACTTGTGGATAGAAACTCGACTTGTTCGCAGACATGCCGTGTGATCTGCGCTTTTAACTATCCACATCTCCAAAGTTATTCAACCTTCAAGTACAAGTTGAATGTTGAGTAAAACCCGGGCGTGTGGACAACTTTTGCGCAAACGCGCGCATATGGGCCTCCGCCGCGGGCCTCCCGCAGAACCCCCTGTTCATCGGCCATTCAGTATCCGCGCAGCGCCTGAGCGCCCACGTGGCGCACTGAATGCACACACCACTGACAAACGCCCAGGGGAGCGTCAAACACGCGCTGAGGGGGCCTGTGGAGAAGCCCCTCCAAAGCGGCCGAGGGGCGGTCGCAGTGAGACTGATTCCGGCCCCACGCAGCCTGTGGAGAGCCCCGGAAACGCAAAAAGGCGGGGCCGGCTCTCGAAAGAACCAGCCCCGCCCTACAGCGGTACTCGCTTAGCGCAGCGTGATGACCTGCAGCGTGACCTCTGCGTCGACACCTTCGTGGAGGTGAATCGTCGCGGGGTACTCGCCGGTCGACTTGATCGACGGCAGCGAGATCTTGCGCTTGTCAACCTCGCCGAGGCCAGCCTCGGAGACGGCAGCTGCAACAGCAGCCGGCTTGATCGCGCCGAAGAGACGCCCGCCAACCCCAGCCTTGGAGTGAAGACGGATCTTGTTGGCCTCGAGCGAAGCCTTGAGTGCCTGTGCGTCCTCGACCGAAGCGAGAGCGCGTGCCTCGCGAGCAGCCTGGAGCTGTGCGACCTGAGCCGCGCCACCGCGGGTCCAGTGCACCGCGTAGCCCTGCGGAACGAGGTAGTTACGTGCGTAGCCGTTCTTGACCTCTACGACGTCGCCTGCAGAACCGAGGCCACGGACCTCGTGCGTGAGAATTACTTTCGCCATGATGCTCTCTCCTTAGCGGCCGGAACCGGCGTAGGGGAGGAGAGCCATCTCGCGGGCATTCTTCACTGCCTTCGCGATCAAACGCTGCTCCTGAACGGACACGCCGGTGATACGGCGGGCGCGGATCTTTCCACGCTCTGAAATGAACTTGCGAAGCGTCTGGACGTCCTTGTAATCAATGACGCCAACGGTCTGCTTCTTCGCGGGTGCTGCCGCCTTCGCGTTCTTGCCGCGAGCCGGCTTGCGGCCTGCGCCGCTTGACTTGCCTGCCATGTTGGTCTCTTTTCCTAAAGCGCCCCGGTTACGACCGGGACAAAATTGCTGTCTTAGAAGGGCTGCTCGTCATCGAAGCCGCCACCGAAATCGGAGGAAGCATTCGATGCGGGTCCGCCCTGGCCCGAGTTGGTCCAGGGGTTGTCCTGCTGCTGCGGCTGTGCCCAGCCCGACTGGCCCTGGGGCTGACCGCCACCAGCGCCACCGAAGCCGCCAACCTGCCCGCGTGCTGCGCCGCGCGTCACCTGTGCGGTGGCGAAGCGGAGCGACGGCCCAACCTCTTCGACCTCAAGGTCGAGTGAGGTGCGCTGCTGGCCCTGGTTGTCGGTGTAGCTGCGCTGGGTCAGACGACCCTGCACAATAACTCGCATGCCCTTCGTGAGCGACGCCGCGATGTTATCGGCGTACTCACCGTAAGCGCGGCAGCCAAGCCACAGCGCTTCGCCGTCCGACCAGTCGCCGGACTGACGATCGCGCACGCGCGGGGTCGAGGCGATACGGAAGGTCACCCACGACTTACCGGCCTGGCTCACGCGAGGCTCGGGATCGGCAACAAGGTTGCCGACGACAGTGATCAGCGGCTCTCCGGCCATGAGTTATGCACTCGCCTTCGCAGCAGCGCGAGCTGCCTTGGCCTGGTCACGCTTCGACTGCGCTGCGCGCTGAGCGATGAGCTCATCTGCACGGAGCACCTTCGTGCGGAGGACAGCCTCGGAGATACCCAGCTGACGATCAAGCTCGGCAGTTGCCTCGGGGGTCGCGGTGAAGTTCACCACGACGTAGATGCCCTCGGCGTTCTTGTTGATCTCGTAAGCAAGACGGCGCTTGCCCCAGATGTCGACGTTCTCGATCTCGCCATTCGCGTTGGTAATGACGGAGAGGAACTTCTCCATGCTGGGAGCCACGGTGCGCTCGTCGATACCGGGATCGAGGATCACCATGAGTTCGTAAGGATGCATTACTGACCCACCTCCTTCGGACTTCACGGCCACAGGATTTCTGTGGCAGGAGGGTGTTTTTGCATCGTGCCCGGGCGCCAAACAGAGTGTTCGACGCACAGACAACCTAAGTAGCCTACCATCTTCAGCCCTAGAGTGGAGCCATGAGAATCGCGCTGGTCTCGTTGCACACCTCACCGTCGGCTATTCCCGGCTCTGGCGACGCCGGCGGCATGAACGTCGTGGTGGCAGAGGCGGCCCATGCGCTGAGCGATCGCGGGCACGAGGTGATCGTCGCAACGAGGGCAAACACGGAGGTCGCGGCGGGGGAGCAGTCGCTGCGCCGTCCACAGGTGAGCGGTGAGGGCCGGCAGGGCGATCCTGCTGGATCGTCGCCCCGCCTGATCGCGCTCGCTGCCGGCGATCCCGCGCTCGCGAAGGGTGACCTGCCCGCGATCGTTCCCGAGTTCGCGCGCGGGCTGCGGGAGCTGGGGCCATTCGACGCCGTCCACGCGCACTACTGGTTGAGCGGCCTCGCGGCGGTGGGGGCGTTCGGTGGCGAGGGATCCGGTATCGCGACCACGTTCCACACCCTCGCCGCGCAGAAGAACTCCCGCCTGGCCCCGGGTGACCGGCCCGAACCGGAGGTGCGGGTGTTGGCGGAGCAGTCGCTCGCCGAGACGACCTTCGTCGTCGCGGGGAGCCGCAGCGAGCTCGCGGGCGTCGAGGAGTTCTGCGGGCACCCGCGGGTCGGAAGCGCCGTCGTGCACCCCGGCGTTGACACGCGCCTCTTTGTTCCCCGCCCCGCTCCTCGGCAGTTTCTGCGCGTCACCGTGCTCGGCCGGGTGCAGCCGCTTAAGGGGCAGGATCTCGCGGTGCGGGCGGCCGTGGAGCTTGCCGCGCAGGATCCTGACCTGTTTGCGCGCACCGAATGGGTGATCGCGGGGGAGCCAACCCCCGGCGCCGAGGGGTTCGCGGCCGGGCTCCGCGAGCTCGCAGAGGCGGCCGGGGTTTCCGACCGCGTGCGGTTCCTCCCCGCGCAGTCACGTGCGCAAGCGGCCGCGCTGCTCGCGTCGAGTGACCTCGTGCTCGTGCCGTCGCACTCGGAGACCTTCGGTCTCACGGCGCTTGAGGCGGGCGCGAGCGGGATTCCCGTGATCGCAGCTGGGCATACGGGGCTTGTGGAAGCTGTTCCTGAGGGGGTCGCTGGGCTGCACATGCCCGATCGCGATCCCGCGGCGTGGGCTCGGGCGATCGCGGAGCTGCTGCGCGACGAACCGCGCAGGCTGAGGCTTGGCGAGTCCGCCCGCCGGCACGCGGAGCAGCACGACTGGGCTGCTCACGCCGCCGCGCTCGAGCGCATCTACGAGGGCCTCATTCGCTGACGCGCGTCTCCGGCTCGGGCTGCCACTTCTGCCCGACAATTCCCACCGAGCACCCCTCAAATTCTCGGGCGGCCCCCAAACTCACCATGAATTTGAGGGCCGCCCGAGAATTTGGGGTGCGGAAGTGCGGGTTGCGCGGGCTGGGGAGCGGATTGCGCGAGAGCTGCCCGGGTGGCGGAGCGGCTCACGGCTATCCAGAACCTTCTACTTCGGCTCCCGGGCTGCGCCGTTCACACTCCCACTCCCACTCCCACTCCCACTCAAATTCACGCGTGACCCCCAAATCACGCGGGAATTTGGGAGCGAACCGAATAATTGGGGTGGAGGGGCGAGGGGGCGGCGGCCAGCGCAGCCCGCAGAAACACCAATGCCCACGGAGTCGTGTCCGGGGGCATTGTGAGCGTGTGGCGCTAGGCTCCTGCGATAAACGCCTCGAGCTCCGCGCGCGCCTCCTCGTCAGGCTTCTGCACGGGCGGCGACTTCATGAAGTACGCCGACGCAGCCTCAACGGGTCCGCCGTGGCCGCGGTCGAGCGCGACCTTCGCGGTGCGGATCGCGTCGATCATCGTGCCTGCCGAGTTCGGGGAGTCCCACACCTCAAGCTTGTACTCGAGCATCATCGGGACGTCGCCGAAACCACGGCCCTCAAGACGCACGAACGCGAACTTGCGGTCTTCAAGCCACGGCACGTGATCGCTCGGGCCGACGTGGACGTCTTCAGCCGGGAGATCCGCCGAGATGTTCGACGTGACTGCCTGAGTCTTCGAGATCTTCTTCGAGTGCAGGCGGCTGCGCTCAAGCATGTTCTTGAAGTCCATGTTGCCGCCGACGTTGAGCTGGTAGGTGTGGTCGAGCGCGATGCCACGGCTCTCCAGCAGCCGGGCGAGCACGCGGTGCGTGATCGTCGCGCCGACCTGGCTCTTGATGTCGTCGCCGACAATAGGGAGGCCCGCCTCGGTGAACTTGGCGGCCCACTCGGGGTCGCTCGCCACGAAGACCGGGATCGCGTTGACGAATGCGACGCCTGCCTCAAGCGCGGCCTGCGCGTAGAACTTCACGGCCTCCTCGCTGCCGACGGGCAGGTAGCAGGCGAGCACCTCGGCGCCCGAGTCGCGCAGCGCCTGAGCGACGTCGACCGGAGTGGCCGTCGACTCAACGACCTCATCGCGGTAGTACATGCCGAGTCCGTCGTACGTTGGCGCGCGAAGCACCTCCAGGCCGATATGCGGCACGTCCGAGAACTTGATGGTGTTGTTGCGCCCGGCCCAGATCGCCTCGGATAGGTCCTTTCCGACCTTTTCGGCGTCAACATCGAACGCCGCGACGAACTCGAGGTCCGACACGTGGTACCCGCCAAGGCGGACGTGCATGAGGCCGGGGACCTCCGCGTCATCCGCGGCGTCGCGATAGTACTCGACTCCCTGCACGAGCGAGCTCACGCAGTTTCCAATTCCCGCGAGGGCGACCTTCACACTCATCGAAACCCCATATTTCTCTCTTCGGCGGGCAATAGGCCCAACCGTCTACTGTAATCGCCCAGGCTGGGCGTTGCTTCGAAGCTGTTAGCTTGCCGGGCGGAGGCGAAACGATTCGACCGCCGAAATCGGCTGCCGCTGCCCGCCGACGTGCACGATGTCGTCGCCGTCAACCGTGAGCTGCGTGGCATACGCGCGCAGCGCCACAACCTTGCGGCCGAGCCACGGCGTAACATCGTGCGATTCGACGATCTCAACGATCTCAACGGAATCGTCGGAGCCACCAGCATCAACAGCATCACCAGCGGCACCCGGCTCACCCACAATCTCCCAGAACGGCAGGTCAAGCGCGACCGCCACCGCGCGGGCGATGCGATGCGCATGCACGTGATCCGGGTGCCCGTACCCACCGCCATCGTCGTAGCTCACAATCGCGCCGGCGCCCGCCTCATTCGCTGCGGCGAACAGGTCGTTGAGCGACTCGACCGCGGGCACGACGGTGAGCGCATCAGCGCCCGCGTCGGGGCTCGGGCCCGCGAGGCCGTCAGCCTGCCACTCCATTCCAGAGTCCTCGTAAATGGTTGGCGGGAGCCCCTCGGCACGCGCCGGCTCGACCCCGAGGAAGGCGTGGCGCTCGACCCCGAGCATCGCCAGCGCCGCCGCAAGCTCGGCCTGCCTGTGCGGGGCGAGCCCGTCAGTTCCGGCGAGGTGGGAGAGGGGGCCCGACACGACCTCACCCTGTTCCCCGCGAGTGAGGGTCACCACGAGCGGTTCGCGGCCCGCTTCCGACAGCGCCGCGAGGGTGCCGCCAGTCGTAATCGTCTCGTCGTCGGGGTGCGCGTGCACAAACATCACGCGCGTCGCGCCCGAAAACCAGCTTGCTGCATCTGTCATCACAGTAGGCCTAACTCTCCGTGCCGGCTGTCTGTTCCCGGTACCACGCAAGAAGTCGCTCGGTCGCGGCCTCCTCACCGATCAGGCCCTCGTCGAGCCTGACCTCGAGGAGGTACGCATAGGCGCGACCGACGAGCGGCCCGGGCGGGATGTCGAGCAGCCGCATGATCGCTGCGCCATCAAGTTCGGGGCGCACCGCAGCAAGTTCTTCCTGCTCCGCGAGCTCGGCGATGCGGCGCTCAATGTCGTCGTACGCGTGCTCGAGGCGTTCGGCCTTGCGCCGGTTCCGCGTCGTGACGTCTGCCCGCGTGAGAACGTGCAGTTGCTCGAGCTCGCCGCCCGCATCCCTGACGTACCTGCGCACCGCTGAATCCGTCCAATGCTGGTCGCTGTACCCGAAGAACCGCAGGTGCAGCTCAACGAGCCGCGCGACGCGCTTCACCGTGGTGTTGTCGAAGCGGAGCTCACGCAGCCGCTTCTTCGTGAGCTTTGCCCCAACCATGTCGTGGTGGTGGAAGGTCACTCCGCCGCCCTCGAAGCGCCGAGTCGCGGGCTTACCGATGTCATGCAGCAGCGCGGCGAGGCGGAGCACAAGGTCAGGGGTGAACTCCGCGGGGTCGCCGGTGTAGCGCGAGGTCTCGAGCTCGATGGCCTGGCGCAGCACGGTGAGGCTGTGCTCGTAGACATCCTTGTGCCTGCCGTGATCGTCTTGGGTGGTGACGAGCGCGACGACCTCGGGGAGGAAGCGCTCAGCCAGCCCGGTGTCGACGAGCAGCCGGATCCCAGGGATCGGGTCAGCGGTAAGCAGCAGCTTCGTCAGCTCGTCACGGATCCGCTCCGCCGAGATGATGTCGAGCCTGTCGGCGAACCGCACCATGGCGGCCTCGGTCGCCTCCTCAACCTCAAACCCCAGCTGCGACGCGAAGCGCGCCGCCCGCAGCATACGCAGCGGGTCGTCGGTGAAGGAGACCTCGGGGGAGTCGGGCGTGACAATCCGCCCCGCAATGAGGTCTTCAACGCCGCCCGACACGTCAACGAGCCTGAGTTCGGGAAGCATCAGCGCGAGGGCGTTGATGGTGAAGTCGCGGCGCACGAGGTCGCCGTCGATCGTGTCGCCGAACTGCACCTCAGGCTTGCGTGAATCGTCACGGTAGGTGTCGGCCCGGTACGTCGTGATCTCGACCTGCTCGCCGTCAATCTGTGCGGCAATCGTCCCAAAGTCGCGCCCAACGTCCCAGATGTTCTTGGTCAGCGCCTCGAGGACGGCGCGGGTCTCATCCGGCCGAGCCGAGGTCGTGAAGTCGAGGTCAGTGACCGAGCGGCCGAGCATTGCGTCGCGAACGGGGCCGCCGACGAGCGCGAATTCGTGCCCGGCGTCAGCAAACGCCGCCGCCAGGGTCGCCACCGGTTTGGACTCCGCGATTCGCCGGAGCTCGATCATCGATTCTGCAAGAGAAAGCACCCACTCAGGGTACCGGTGCCCAGACATCTCTACACTTACACACATGCGAGTACTCCGGCGACCGAGAGCATTGGCGGCAGCTTTGATCGTGAGCGCGCTCGTCTCTGCGGGCGCTCTCCCGCTCGTCTCGGGCGCGAATGCGCACGCCACGCAGACGCCTGCCGCGAGCGGGGATGAGGCCGAGGCCGCGGAGGAGACGCTCGAGCTATTCGTCGCTCCCGACGCCGCGGTCACCACCGACGACGCGACCGAGCTCAAGTTCTCCGTGCTGCTGCGGAACTCGGGCGAGCTCAGCGCGCCAGAGGGCTCGGTCGAACTCGCGATCGGCGAGCGGCTCACGGGTACGAGCGCGACACCGCGCGCGGAGGATCTCGCCGTCGACCCAGCCGCGGATCCCACCGGGGATCCCACCGACGCGTCAGCGCCACCGGCGCGCACGGTCATCGCGACCGCAAGCGTCGACGCGGTTTCGAGCGGAAAGTCGCAGCACGTCACGGTCACGGTGCCCATCAAGGATGCCGGGCTCACCTCGAGCGCGCACGGCGTCTATCCGATCTACGCGACGTACCGCGCGAGTGACGCCGATGCGGCATCGAGCCTCACTGCGTTCAGCCCGCTCGTGTGGGGCGGCCCGGCGGAGGCGTCGGCAACGGTGGACCTCACCTCGATCGTTCCGCTCACCCTGTCGACCAAGATCCTCTCGCTTCCGACCCGCGCGCAGCTCGGCCAGGAGGCTGGCCGGCTCACGGCCCTCATGGACTACGCCGTGCAAACGCAGTCGATCGTCGCGATCGACCCTCGGTTCGTCGTCGCGGTTCGCGGGTACGGTCTCGAGGCGCCGCAGGCGGCACGCGATCTCCTCGCCAGGCTTGAGTCGGCGACGATCCCGACGTTCCTCCTCCAGTTTGGGGATGCCGACCCGGCCGCGCAGGCCGCGCTTGGCGCGAGCGAGCTACTGCAGCCGGCGGGCTTCGAGTTCGTCACCCGCTTCGGCGCGTGGGAGCAGCCAGATCCGGCAGCGCCAGGGGAGGGCGACGCCGCTGAGGCCGCTGATCCGGCGCATCCCGCGAGCGCGAAGAGCACCGCGAGCTCGCAACCGGCGGATCCGGCTGATCCGCCGGAGCCCACGGAACCGCCCGACGCCGCCGAACCCGCTGAGCCGACAGAACCAACCGAACCAACCGATCCCGCCAACGGCGAGGTCCCGCCGCCCTCCGACGAACAGCTCACGGAGTGGCAGCACGGGGTAGCCGCGGCCTGGCCCGCCCCCGGCCAGGTGGGGCCGCGCACGCTCAGTCTGCTGCGCGCCGCCGAGCTCGACACGACGGTGCTCCGCTCCGACAACGTGTCGCTCTCCGGCGGGCCCCGCGCGTCACTGGGCGACGCGAGCGCGATCATCACCGACGCCGAGCTCGATGCCGGCGTGCAACTCGCTCTTTCCGGCGCAAGCGAGACCGAGCGGGCGCTCGGAGGCGCGCAGGCCGCCGCGCGCCTCGCGCTCACCGCGGGGTCAGACACCAAGGGCCTCGTTCTCGGTGTCGATCGCGGAGGATCGACCGACGCCGAGCATCCCGAGCAGGTCTTGAGCGAACTGACGACGCAGCGCTGGATCAAGCCGATCGCGCTCGGCGCACAGCAGGAGGGAACGGCGCAGCTAGCCGCGGCGCTGCCCGATGAGGATCGCCTTGAGCTGCTCGACGCCGCAACCGAGAACGAGGCGACCGTGCTCGAAGCCCGCGCAACGCTCGTGAACCCCGAGTACCTCGACGGCTACCAGCGCCTCCGCCTCCTCACGCTGTTCGCGACGCGGAACGCCGCGCCCGACGCTGACTTCTCGGCAACAGCCAAGCAGTTCGCAAAGCGCGACCGCGAGCTGCACGACGGCGTGCGGCTCGTTGGCACGAAGCGCGCGCAGCTCGTCGGCGGGTCAACCAAGATCCCGATCCAGCTGCGCAATTCGCTCCCGTTCGACGCGGTCGTGACCCTCGAGGTCGCCCCGACCTCGGCGGCGCTGCGAGTGCCAGAGCGCACCTTCCCCGAGATCGTGCTCCCGGAGGATTCGAGCGAGCGTGTGCTCGTTCCGACGACGAGCCGCGTTTCCTCGGGAGACTCGGCGCTGCTGCTCTCGATCACGAGCATCGACGGCGAGTACACCGCCTCGTCAGGCAAGCTCGAGATCACCATCTCGAGCGCCGTCGAGACCGTCGCGATCGCGGTCCTCGCCTCAGCCGCGGCTCTCCTCATCGGCTTCGGAATCTGGCGAAGCGTGCGACGTCGTCGGACACACAGCCCCCGGGAATAGCGCGGCTTTAGGATGGGTTGTACCGCCTATCGGCCATCCGGCAAAGCATAAGGAGAATCATGCGCGAGGTCATCATCATCGGCTCGGGCCCTGCGGGCTTCACCGCCGCAATTTACGCCGCACGAGCTGAGCTCTCGCCGCTGCTGTTTGCGAGCCAGGTCAGCATGGGCGGCGAGCTCATGAACACCACCGACGTCGAAAACTTCCCCGGGTTCCCCGAGGGCATCCAGGGGCCTGACCTCATGCAGAAGATGCAGGAGCAGGCTGAGCGGTTCGGCACGGAGGTCGTCTACGACGACATCACCGACGTCGACTTCTCAGGCGAGATCAAGCGCGTCACCGACACGACCGGCACCGTCCACGAGGCGCGCTCGGTCATCTTCGCGACGGGCTCGGCGTACCGCAAGCTCGGCGTTGAGGGCGAGGAGCGACTTTCGGGCCACGGCGTTTCGTGGTGCGCGACCTGCGACGGCTTCTTCTTCCGCGACAAGACGATCGCGGTTGTTGGCGGCGGCGACTCCGCGATGGAGGAGGCGACCTTCCTCACCCGGTTCGCGAAGAAGGTTTACGTCATCCACCGCCGCGACTCGCTCAAGGCGTCGAAGATCATGCAGCAGCGCGCCTTCGACAACGAGAAGATCGAGTTCATCTGGAACTCCGAGGTTGCCGAGATTCACGGCGAGGCCGCTGCAGATCGCCTGACCCTCCGCAACACCGTTGACGGCTCCACAAGCGAGCTCGCCATCGAGGGCCTCTTCGTCGCGGTTGGCAACGACCCGCGCACGCACCTCGTGCACGGCAAGCTCGACATCACGGAGGACGGAACCATCGCTGTTGAGGGCCGCTCGTCGCTCACCTCCGCTCCGGGCGTCTTCGCCGCTGGCGATGTGATCGACCCGAGTTACCGCCAGGCGGTCACGGCAGCCGCGTCGGGCACCGTCGCCGCGCTTGACGCCGAGCGCTACCTCGCCGCGGTTGAGGACGCGCTCGTCGCCGCCCCGGCCGCAGGCTAACGCGTAATCAGCAGAACAGGAGCACAATCATGAATGAGCCAATCAACGTAGACGAGCAGACCTTCGAGAAGGTCGTTCTACAGAGCGAGATTCCCGTTCTCGTCGATTTCTGGGCCGCCTGGTGCGGGCCGTGCCGCGCCGTAGCCCCTGTGCTCGCGGAAATCGCGCAGGAGCAGGAGGGCAAGATCTTGATCGCGAAGCTCAACGTCGATGAGAACCCCACGCTCGCGGCGCAGTACCGCATCACGTCCATCCCCGCCATGAAGGTATTCCAGGGCGGCAAGGAAGTCCACGAGATCATCGGCGCCATGCCGAAGCAGATGATCGAGAACGAGCTCACCGGAATTATCTAACCCCGGGTTCACGCACGAGGCCCCGAACCGCATCAGCGGGTCGGGGCCTCGTGCGTATGAGCGAGGATCAGGCGTCGCCCTCGGCAAGCGCGGCGAGCCTGTCGAGCGACGCGCGGAGCGTCTCCGGCGTATTCGCGCGGGCGCGCTCAAACCGGGCCGGGTCAGTGAGTTCGCTCCAGTCGTAGCTGTGCCGCACGAACGTGCCTCCCGTCGTCGGCTCGAGCTCCCACCGCCACAGGTGGCCCGGCGCCGGTTCGCCAACGGGGGAGGGCCGCCACGCGATGCGTCTGCCCTCGGTGAACTCAACGATGTGATTCTCGCGGACCCGGTCGCCGACGTTCGTCATCACGAACACGTCGCCAACCGCGCGCACGCGCTGGCCCGGGGCAGCGCTCGAGAGGTTATTGTTGCCGTCCCACCTCGGCTGCTGCGATGGGTCCGCAATGAGCTCAAACAGCTCGCCCGCAGGAACCGCGATAAACCTGGTTGCCGAAATGCTGCGCTCGGTGTCTTCCATTGCCCCAGTCAAACATTGCTGCCTGCATAGAAGCTCAGCGTCGCGTCACCGACTACGGCCAGGCCAGGTTCAGGTCTGGTTCGGGCTGTATTGGGGTCAGTTGAAGCCGGGATCACCGAGCTCGTCGAGGATCCGCTTGAGGTCGGCAATCGTCGCGAACTCGATAGCGATCTGGCCCTTCTTCGCCCCGAGCTTGACGGAAACTCGGGTGTCGAAGCGATCGCCAAGCCGGTCTGCGATCTCGCTGAGCTGCGCCTGCACACCGCCGGGGCGGGCCTTCGGGGTCCGCTGCTTCGGCGCCTCGCTCGCAATCGCCTCTGCCGCCCGGACAGACAGGCCCTCGTTCACGATGCGATCCGACAGCGACTGCATCGCCTGGACGTTCCCGTCGAGCGCGAGGATCGCGCGGGCGTGCCCCGCGGTAAGCACGCCGGCCGCGACGCGAGTCTGCACGGGCTCCGGCAACTTGAGGAGGCGGATCGTGTTCGAAATCTGCGGGCGCGAGCGGCCAATGCGCTCGGCAAGCTGCTCCTGCGTGATGCCGAAGTCTGCCAGGAGCTGCTGGTACGCGGACGCCTCTTCGAGCGGGTTAAGCTGCGCACGGTGCAGGTTCTCGAGGAGTGCATCACGGAGCATGTGCTCGTCAGCGGTGGAGCGCACGATCGCCGGGATCGTGTCGCGGCCCGCGCGCTTAGAGGCGCGCAGACGGCGCTCGCCCATGATGAGCTCGTAGTGCGGCCCCGACTTCGGCTTGGGGGTGATCTCGCGAACAACGATGGGCTGGAACACACCGAACTCACGCACCGAGTGAGTGAGCTCGTCGAGCGCCTCCTCATCGAACTCGGTTCGCGGCTGAGACTTGTTCGGGACGATGTCGCTCACGTTCAGCGAGCGCAATTCGGCGCCAGGAACTGTCACAAGATCCTCATCCTTCTGCTCCGCTACAGCGTTCGCTGCCGCGGCCGCCGCCGCTCCGGCAGCAGGGAAGAAGACATCGACGGGTCGCTCCCCGTCTGACGGCGACTGTGGGATGAGCGCGCCGATGCCACGGCCAAGACCGCTACGCTTCTTCGTTGTCATCCCTGATCTCCCTCGTCTGTGTTCGTCGTTGGCGCGCCGCGCTCGGCGACCTCGGCCGCGGCCTCAAGATAGGCAAGCGCTCCGATCGAGCTGCTGTCGTACTCGTGGACCGTCTGGCCGTAGCTTGGCGCCTCCGAAATACGCACCGAACGAGGAATCACAGCGTCGAGAACCTCGGCGGGGAAGTGCTGACGCACCTCGTTCGCGACCTCCTGAGCGAGGTTGGTGCGCGCGTCGTACATGGTGAGCAGAATCGTCGATACCCGCAGCCCCGGGTTGAGGTGCTTCTGGATGAGCTGAATATTGCCAAGGAGCTGGCTCAGACCCTCAAGCGCGTAGTACTCGCACTGGATCGGGATGAGTACCTCACCGCCGGCAACGAAAGCGTTGACGGTGAGCAGCCCGAGCGATGGTGGGCAGTCGATGAAGACGTAGTGGTACGGCCTGTCCGAGTTCTTGAGGAACGCGTCGAGCGCGGTGCGCAGCCGCTGCTCACGAGCGACGAGTGAGACGAGTTCGATCTCGGCACCGGCGAGGTTGATCGTCGACGGGACACACATGAGGTTTTCGTGGTCGCTCGAAACCTGAATGGCTTCCTCAACCGAGGCGTCGCCGAGGAGCACCTCGTACACGCTCGTGATTTCGGGGCGGTGCGGCACTCCGAGTGCCGTCGACGCATTGCCCTGCGGGTCAAGGTCGATGACGAGCACGTTGGCGCCGCGCCTGGCAAGCGCCGAGGCGAGGTTCACCGTCGTCGTCGTCTTGCCGACGCCCCCCTTCTGGTTCGAAACCGTGATGATTCGGGTCTCTTCGGGCAGGGGAGAGGGCGTATTCGCGAGCCGCTTGCGGCGCTTGATCTTGTCCTCGAGGTGGTCGGCGACGAGTGGTTTCTCAGCCATGAATACCTACTTTAGCGCGGAACACGCGGGTGCTCTCGGAAAGCAGGTCTGCGCCGAGTTCGATCACCTCAATATCGCGAACCTTGTGCTTCTTCAGCGTCTTCTGCGCGGCCTCGATCTCGGCATCGATCGAGGTGCCCTTGAGGAAGAGGAGTTCACCGCCCTCACGGAGCAGCGGCACGGTGAGGGGCACGAGCTTCTTCAGGGCAGTGACGGCTCGCGCCGTGATCTGGTCCGCCTCAAATGCGCCGTGGAACTCCTCGGCCCTGCCGCGCTTCACGTGGGTGTTCGTGAGGCCGAGGCGCTCGATCTGCTCATTGAGCCAGAGGCAGCGGCGCTCCATCGGCTCGACAAGGAAGAACTCAACATCCGGGCGCAGGATGCCGAGCACCAGCCCGGGCATCCCGCCTCCTGTGCCGATGTCGGCGACGCGACCGCCCTCGCGGAGCAGGGGAGCGAGTACCGCGCTGTTCAGCAGGTGCCGAGTCCACAGGCGGGGGAGCTCGAGTGGCCCGATCAGGCCGAGCTCCTCACCGCGTGCGGCGAGATCCGTCGCGAACTCCCGCAGGGAGTCGATGCGGTCGCCCGCCATCACCGCCGCGGCGGCCGGCTCGAGTTCGAGCGTGGCCTCCTGGCCTCGATCTTCCTGTTTCACGTGAAACCTATCTAGGCTGCGCGGATGACGAGGCGACGGCCCTTGCCCTCGCCCTGCGACTCTGAGTGGTACCCGCGCTCAGCAACCTGGTCGTGCACGAGCTTGCGCTCATACGAGGACATGGGCTCGAGACGAACCTCTTCACGACCCGCGGCGATCTGCGCGATCGCAGCGTCGACCATGCCCGTGAGCTGCTCTTCGCGAGCTACGCGGGAGCCGGCGACATCGATGATGAGCCGCGAGAAGCGTCCGGTCTTCGCCTGCACGGCGAGCCTGGTGAGATCCTGCAGCGCCTGCACGGTATCCGGGTTCGCAATCTTGTCGATGCTCACGCCACCGCCCGTGACTGAAACATAGGCGCGGCCGTTCTCAACGGTGATGTCGAGGTCGCCGTCAAGATCGGCAATATCGAGCAGCCCTTCGAGGTAGTCGGCGGCAAGGTCGCCGTCAGCTTCGAGGGTTTCGAGGGTCAGCTCCTCGGACTCTACGACTTCGCGCTCTTCAGTCACGGCCGTCCTCACTTCTTCTTCTTTGCGCGCTTGGCGCTAATGGGCTGCTGGCGCTGGCCCTGCTGTTTCGGTACGTCGTTGCCTGCCTCGGGTGCGTCCTCAGTCAGCTTACCCTTTGCCTTCAAGCGAGCCTGGCGCGCGCGCCACGCCTCAGAGCCCGGGTTCGGCATGGTGTTGATGACGATGCCCTGCTGCGCCATGGTCCAGATGTTCGACGTCATCCAGTAGATGTTGAGCGCGAGCGGGAAGGTGACGCCCGAGAACAGGAAGGCGAACGGGATGATGTAGAGCAAGATCTTCTGCTGGCGGTACATCGGCGAGCTCTTCGTCTCATCCGAAACGTTCTTCGACATGATCTGCAGCTGCGTGAAGAACTGCGAGGCGATCATGAGCACCACGATCGAGCCGAGCAGGCCGACGACGACCCAGTTCTGCGACTCCCAGCCCTGAGTGAAGTTCATCTTCAGGGGAGCGCCGAAGATCTCTGCCTGGTTGAAGCTATCGGTGAGCTCGCGGTTCATGAGGCCGATGCCGACGGTGTTTTCTGACGCCTTACGGAGCACGTAGAAGAGCGAGAAGAAGACGGGCATCTGGATGAGGATCGGCAGGCACGAGGAGAACGGGTTCGTGCCGTGCTTCTTGTAGAGCGCCATGGTCTCGCGGCTCATCGCCTCACGCGAGAACTGGTCGTTCTTCCCCTTGTACTTCGCCTGGATCTTCTTCATCTCAGGCTGAATGTCCATCATGCGACGCTGCGACTTGATCTGACGGACGGTCACCGGAATCAGTGCGGAGCGGACAACGACCACGAGGCCGATAATCGAGAGCACCCACGTCAGGCCGCTCTCAGCACTCATGCCGAAGGTGGTGAAGAGTTGATGCCAGAGCACGAGGACGACCTCAACCAGCCACCTCAGTGGCCAGAGAATTGTCTCAAAGAAGTTCACTGGATCAGGCCTTTCGGATGCGGGGGCGGACGAAGCCGCTGGAATTTATGTCAAAGTACGTGGCTCTGCTCGGCGGTACGTCGTCGATGCCGCCGGCGCTGAACGGATTACAGCGGAGAAGCCGCCAGATCGTGAGGACGAGTCCGACGAGAAATCCGCGCTGCTGATACGCCTCCATAGAGTATCGGGAACACGATGGATAATACCTGCAGACATCGCCATACAGCGGTGAAATCACGCGCCGATAGAGTTTCATGATTGCAACCGCGGCATTCCTTGGCAGCAACCAGATTTCGAGCAGGATCCGGCGCATCAGGCCACGCGGATTTTGCGGACAGCCCGGTGCATTTCGCGCTGGAGCTCATCGAAGGAGGCGGTTGCCGACTGGGGAAGTGCTCGGAACACGAGGTCGACCCCCGAGACTCCCTCCCTGATGAGGTCGTCCGCGACGGTCTTCATGCGCCGGCGGATGAGGTTTCGCGTGACCGCGTTCCCGACCGCCTTCGAGATGATGAACCCGAACCTCGCTGGCTGCTGGGTTTCGCCGTGCTCGGGGGAGTCGCCGACAGAACGAGGAACCGCGTAGGTAATGCACAATGCACCACCTACGCGGTTCCCTGTTCTGACAACTCGGCGATAGTCCTCGCCACGAGTCACCCGATGATGCCTAGCCGGCATGATGACTCGGAGGCCAGAAACTACGCGGAAAGCTTCGCGCGGCCCTTGCCACGGCGCGCGGTGATGATCGCGCGGCCTGCACGGGTGCGCATGCGGGCACGGAAACCGTGCACCTTTGCGCGGCGGCGGTTGTTGGGCTGGAAGGTACGCTTGCTCATAGTTCAGGACTCCGTGACTTTATGGTATGAATCCCCAGGGTTACGACCCAGGGAAAGTCGGCTTTTGGGCAAGCGAGAAACGAGCTGCTGCCCATACAAGGTACTTACTTTACGCCCATATTCGCGGCGCGTCAAAGTCCGGTGTATCGGGAGTTACTTACAGGCACTTCGAAACCTGTGGATAATGTGCGGGTGAGCGCATAGAATCCGCGCCAATGGTTACACTTAGCTGTGGATAACCCCGCCCGATTTGTACCCCTGAAGCACCAAGAAGAAGCAGATGTCTGACGAAGAACTCACCGAACTCTGGGAAGAGATTAAGCGTCATGTCAACGCTGATCTCTCCGTTGGACCCGTTTACGGGGCGCAGCTACTGCTCGCGACTCCCCGTGGGGTTGCGGCGGGCACGCTCTATCTCGCGGTGCAGACCGACTTCACGCTGAAGCTGCTCGATGGCAGGCTGCGCCCGCCGATCATGAGCGCACTCGCCGGGCTTCAAACGGCCGAGAGCATCGACAACTTCGTGGTCATTGTTGATGAGGACGCGGTTCCCGCGCCCGAGCCCGAAGCGATCGAGCGGAACGATTTCCAGGCGCCGACACCGGCTCCGACACGCCCCGAGCGCCCGATTCAGGAGCCGCGCAGTCGCCATGCGGCGGCGGTCCGCTACGAAGATCCGCATCTCAACGAGAAGTATGACTTTGATTCGTTCGTCATCGGTCAGTCGAACCGGTTGGCGCACGCTGCCGCGCTCGCGGTGTCGGAATCACCCGCCCAGTCATACAACCCCCTATTCATCTATGGGGATTCCGGGCTTGGGAAGACTCACCTGCTCCACGCCATCGGCCACTACTCGCGTGAGCTTTTCCCAGAAATTCGCGTCCGATACGTGAGTTCTGAGGACTTCACGAACGACTTCATCAACTCGATCGCGAACAACCAGGGCGCACAGTTCCAAGATCGGTACCGAAACGTCGACGTGCTGCTCGTCGACGACATCCAGTTCCTTGAGGGCAAGGCGGAGACCCAGGAAGCGTTCTTCCACACCTTCAATACCCTGCACAGTCACAACAAGCAGGTGGTCATCACCAGCGATGTGCAGCCGAAGCAACTGCGGGGGTTCGAAGAGCGCATTACCTCGCGCTTCGAGTGGGGCCTGCTCACCGACATTCAGGCGCCCGACCTCGAGACGCGTATCGCGATCCTGCGCAAGAAGGCCCAGCGCGAGCACCTCGACGTCGATGACGCCATTCTCGAGTTCATCGCATCAAAGTTCTCTTCGAACATCCGCGAGCTCGAGGGCACCCTTATTCGCGTCACCGCGTATGCGAACCTGAACCGTCAGCGCATCGACATGCCGCTCGTCAAGACGGTGCTGAAGGACCTCATCTCGATCGACAACGACAATGAGGTTCAGCCGACCGACATCATCAGTCGCACCGCTGAGTACTTCGACCTCGCCGTCGACGACCTATACGGGCCGTCGCGTGCGCAGCAGATCGCCCTCGCGAGACAGATCGCGATGTATCTCTGCCGCGAACTCACACAGCTCTCACTTCCGAAGATTGGTCAACTCTTCGGCGGCCGCGATCACACGACCGTGATGTACGCCCACAAGAAGATTGCTCAGCTCATCACGGAGCGCCGCTCCGTCTACAACCAGGTCTCGGAACTCACCACGAGAGTAAGGCAGCACGGCCGATAATCGTCCACAACCCACAGCTGCCTGTGGATAACTGTGGATAACTTCTTAAAAATGTGGAGGATGGAGGTTCGCCTGTGAATTACAAGATTTTTGTGACTTCGCCGTCATCATGCGGATCTGCCGCTATCCACGGCTTACAAACAAGTCACAACGGTGTAGTTATCAGGCCCCGTATGGGATCCGGCGAGTTATCCACAGTTTCCACAGGACTTATTACTATTACAAGTTTTCAAATTCTTGTAAGCGACTCAATCACGCTCCGCTCCGCGACACCCGGTTTCTCCGAACACCAAGGTGTGCAAAGATTGTGGGGCTGGCGCCCGGTGCGCCTGGAAGGGAAAACAAATGCGATTCACCGTCAACCGAGACGTGTTCAGCGACGCTGTGTCGTTCGCGGTGAAGTTGCTCCCTCAGCGCCCAACGCAACCGCTGCTGAGTGGAGTACTACTTCACGCAGAAGACGCAGAACTGACGATTTCGTCATTTGACTACGAAGTTTCTGCTCGTACAGGCGTTGTCGCGGATGTTGCTGAGGCTGGGCGCGCACTTGTCTCCGGTCGTCTCCTCGGTGAGATCGCTCAGCGCCTTCCTCACGCTGACGTGCAGGTCTCGCTGCTCGAAAGCCGAGTTGAAGTTCGCTGCGGCAGCGCTTCGTTCAGCCTCCCGGCAATGCCCGTAGAGGAATACCCACAGGTTCCTGTTGTTGACACCGTGTCCGGCGCCGTTCCAGCGCAGGACTTCGCAGATGCTGTCGCTCAGGTGTCACTCGCTGCTTCCAAAGACGACGTCACACCTGTGATCACTGGTGTGCAGTTCGAGGTTTCCGAGAATTCGCTGACGCTGACGGCCACCGACCGCTACCGCGTTGCGACGCGTGGGCTTGATTGGGAAGACCGTGGCGCGGGGGAGAGCCTGAGCGCTCTTGTTCCCTCGAAGATCGTCACGGAGGTCGGGAAGACATTCTCGAACGACGGTGAAGTTCGTATCACGATCATTAAGGACGAGGAGCGCGAGCTTATCGCTTTTACTGGCGGTAGCAAGACCGTGACGTCCCTGCTGATCAAGGGCAATTACCCGCCGGTTGGTCGACTCTTCCCGGAAAACGTCGATAACTACGCCGTGGTAAATACCGCAGAGCTCGTAGAGGCCGTCGGTCGTGTTGGGCTGGTGCTTGAGCGTGAGGCCGCACTTCGGTTCTCGTTTGCTGAGGGCGCAGTCATGCTCGAGGCCGCTGGTACCGAGTCGGCCCAGGCCGTCGAGAGCGTTGACGTTCACCTGCAGGGTGACGAGATGATTGTCTCGCTGAAACCCCAGTTCTTGCTCGACGGATTGCGCTCGACTCACTCCGAGTTTGCGAGGATCGCGTTCACTCGCACAGACAATCCAGGCAAGCCTGGGCCGGTTCTGATCACGAGCCAGCGCAGCAAGGATGAGTCCGACGACGCGAGCTTCCGCTACCTGCTACAGCCGAACCTACTCCTCAGGTAGTCCATGCGGGTCGCTCATCTTTCGCTCAGCGACTTTCGCAACTACAGTGCCGCAGAGCTAGAGCTTTACCCAGGCCCCAACTTGATTGTGGGGAAGAATGGCCAAGGGAAGACGAACCTTGCCGAGGCCATTTCCTATTTCGCGACGCTTCGCTCACACAGAGTCTCGTCCGATTCGGCGATGATTCGAGCGGGCCAGACTGCCGCAATTATGCGGATGCGGGTCGCCGCGGGTGAGCGAGACGTTGTGCTCGAGGCCCAGATCAACCGATCGGGCCCCAATAGGGCCCAAGTCAATGGAAACTCCGTCCGTGCCCGTGAGCTCACGCGCTGGTTCACTTCAATCATGTTTGCCCCAGAGGACCTCAGCATTGTTCGTGGTGAGCCGGCTGGGAGGCGACGGTTCATGGACGATGCGCTCATCGCTCGGCTCCCCATTGCGGCGGGAGTACTCGCCGACTACGAACGCGTCGTTCGCCAGCGCACCTCGCTTCTGAAGTCCGCGCGGGGAATGGGGAAGGGGGCAGCGGCGCTCCAGTCCACTCTTGAGATCTGGGACGAGCAACTCATTGAGCACGGGGTGAAGATCATGCTGGCGCGGCGAGAGCTAGTTGAAGACCTTGGCGCTCCACTTCGGCTCGCATACACGGACCTTGTCGACGCCGACCACGCCCCCTCCATTTCCCTCAGTGAGTCCGTCTACGAGGGTACGGGGCGCTCCGACGTTTCACGTGAAACACGCGACTCGAGTGAAGTGGCTTCCGTTGACGTTTCACGTGAAACGCTCGAAGCCGATTTTCGCCGCGCACTTCAGTCGATGCGAGGAAAAGAGCTCGATCGGGGCGTGACCCTCGTTGGGCCGCATCGCGACGACCTTTCCCTTTCACTGAACGACCTTCCCGTGCGGGGCTACGCGAGCCACGGCGAGTCTTGGTCATTCGCCCTTGCGCTCAAGATTGCCTTGGCCTCCGTTATTCGGGATGAGTCACCGGCGGGGGATCCCGTGATTATTCTCGACGACGTCTTCGCTGAGCTTGATCGTGGACGCCGTGAGCGGCTGATGTCAGTCGTGAGCGAGTTTGAGCAGGTGATCGTTACGGCTGCCGTTGAGTCGGATGTTCCTGAAGGCCTGGATTGGCACCGGACCGAGGTTGTCGCGGGGACGCTTCGTGAGCGGGATACCGTTGAGTAGCCCACTGGAGAGCTTCTCAACAGCCGCCTATCTGCGCGCGAAGGGCGTGTGGCGCGGAAAGATTCAGCGCAGAAAGCCGCGTCGCGCGGGTGACGACCCGTTATCCCGCCCGTTCGGGGGAGGGCGAGACCCCAAGGCGCTCGGATCGGTGCTGGAAACTGTCGTCGTTGACATGGGCTGGTCGAGCGAGCTTGAGCAAGCCAGAATTATTGAGGAGTGGCCCACATTTGTGGGCGAAGCCACGGCGGAGCACACAGCTGTCACCGGAATTCGAGATGGCATTCTTGAGATTCAATGCGATTCGACGACCTGGGCAACCGAGCTTCGTCGACTCCGGGCCGAGATGCTTACTCGGCTCCTCAACGAGTACCCGGACTCGGAGATTCGAGATCTCCGATTCAGGGCTCCGGGAGCGCCATCGTGGCGTCACGGACCGCGCGTGGTACCCGGACGTGGCCCTCGAGACACCTACGGATAGCCTTCTCGTCACCATTCGACGAGTTGCGGGCATTTTTCGGGGACGATCCTTCGGAAAAAACGCCTGTGAGCGGCACGGGAAAGCCGTTTTGCGGGCCGATTCTTGATAGACTTGGGATGAAGTGTGCCTCAGGCCAAGAATGGCCCGTGGTTATCCGGGAGAGTGTGCATCAGAATATGACTTTAGAACAAACTGCGGCTGAGGAGTACGGCGCTGGAGAGATCCAGGTCCTCGAGGGACTCGACGCCGTTCGCAAGCGGCCCGGAATGTACATCGGCTCGACCGGGCCCCGTGGTCTCCACCACCTGGTGTATGAGATTGTGGACAACTCCGTCGACGAGGCGCTCGCTGGCTACTGCGACACGATCAATGTCACGATCCTCCCGGATGGGGGAGTGCGGGTCATTGACAATGGTCGCGGTATTCCCGTCGACATGCACCCGACTGAGGGGCGCTCGACGGTTGAGGTCGTGCTCACCGTTCTGCACGCCGGCGGTAAGTTCGGCGGCGGCGGATATGCGGTGTCTGGCGGACTGCACGGTGTCGGCTCCTCTGTCGTGAACGCGCTCTCAACGAAGTTCGCCGTCTCGGTGAAGCGTCAAGGTTTCACGTGGAACATGTCGTTCACAAACTCCGTACCTGACGCGCCTCTCGCCCAGGGCGAGCCAACGGACGACACCGGCACCACCATTACGTTCTGGCCGAGTGCTGACATCTTCGAGACCATCGAGTTCGACTACCAGACGCTGCGCACGCGCTTCCAGCAGATGGCCTTCCTGAACAAGGGGCTAAAGATTACGCTCACCGACGAGCGACCGCAGGAGCCCGTGGAGAACGAGAGCGGTGAGCTCGTGCAGCCGGCCGCTCCTTCTGACGAGTTCATGTACGAGCGCGGTATCGAGGACTACGTTCAGCACCTCAACACCGCAAAGCGTGCTGAGCTCGTGAACGAGGAAATCATCTCCTTCGAGCTCGAAGATACGGAGCGCAAGATCTCGGCCGAGATCGCGATGCAGTGGACAACCTCGTACTCAGAGAGCGTCCACACGTACGCAAACACGATCAACACCCATGAGGGCGGTACGCACGAGGAGGGGTTCCGCGCTGCGCTGACGACGCTCGTGAACCGCTACGCCCGTGAGAAGAATATTCTTCGAGAAAAGGATGACAACCTTTCCGGTGAAGACGTACGCGAGGGGCTTACTGCTGTCGTCTCAGTGAAGCTCGGGGAACCGCAGTTCGAGGGGCAGACGAAGACCAAGCTCGGAAACACCGAGGCAAAGGCATTTGTCCAAAAGGTTGTCGGCGACCAGCTTGGTGACTGGTTTGAGCGTAACCCCGGCCCCGCAAAAGACATCATTCGGAAGTCGATCCAGGCAGCAACCGCCCGCCTCGCCGCGCGCAAAGCGCGCGAGACCGCGCGACGCAAGGGGCTTCTCGAATCCGGCGGAATGCCCGGTAAGCTGTCGGACTGCACGAGCAAGGACCCGACTGTCTCAGAAATCTTCATCGTCGAGGGCGACTCCGCAGGTGGGTCAGCAAAGACCGGCCGCAACCCGGAGACCCAGGCAATTCTCCCGCTCAGGGGCAAGATTCTTAACGTCGAGAAGGCCCGACTCGATCGCGCACTCGGCAACGCGGAGGTCCAGGCGATGATCACCGCGTTCGGCGCGGGCATCGGCGAAGAGTTCGACCCCGAGAAGGTCAGGTACCACAAGATCGTGCTCATGGCCGACGCTGATGTCGACGGCCAGCACATCACGACGCTGTTGCTCACACTGCTCTTCCGCTACATGCGTCCGCTCATCGACCTCGGGTACGTCTACCTCGCGCAGCCTCCGCTGTACCGGATTAAGTGGACGAACGCCGAGCACGAATACGTGTACAGCGATGCCGAGCGTGATGAGCGCCTCGAGGCCGGTGCCGCAGCCGGTCGCCGCCTTCAGAAGGAGAGCGGCGTTCAGCGCTACAAGGGCCTCGGCGAGATGAACCACGAGGAGCTGTGGGACACCACGATGAACCCGGACACCCGCACACTTCTGCAGGTAACCATGGACGATGCGGCGATTGCCGATGAGCTCTTCTCCACGCTGATGGGCGAGGACGTAGAGGCACGCCGCAGCTTTATTCAGCAGAACGCGAAGGACGTGCGCTTCCTTGACATCTGAAAACACCACACCAGAAGACGTGACCGAGGAGACCGAGGGCGGGCCTCAGATCGAGGCCAACCACGGCCGCATCGATCAGGTCGAGCTCAACGTCGAGATGCAGCGCTCGTACCTCGACTACGCGATGAGCGTGATCGTCGGGCGCGCCCTGCCCGACGTGCGTGACGGGCTGAAGCCGGTTCACCGGCGCGTGATCTACACGATGTACGACGGGGGGTACCGCCCTGACAAGGCGTTCTCGAAGTGCACCCGTGTCATCGGCGACGTCATGGGCCAGTTCCACCCGCACGGCGACACGGCCGTCTACGACTCGCTCGTGAGGCTCGTGCAGCCCTGGTCGCTACGCTACCCGCTCGCGCTCGGGCAGGGCAACTTCGGTTCCCCCGGCAACGACGGCGCCGCTGCCCACCGTTACACCGAGACCAAGATGTCCCCGCTCGCCATGGAAATGGTGCGGGATATCGACGAAGACACCGTCGATTTCCAGGACAACTACGACGGTCGTACCCAGGAGCCGACGGTTCTGACCTCGCGGTTCCCGAACCTGCTTGTCAACGGCTCCGTCGGTATCGCCGTCGGTATGGCGACAAACATTCCCCCGCACAACCTTCGTGAGGTTGCCGCGGGGGCAAAGTGGCACCTTGAGAACCCCGACGCGAGTCGTGAGGAGCTCTTTGACGCGCTCATGGAGCGTATCTCGGGCCCCGACTTCCCGACGGGCGCGCAGATTCTCGGAACGAGCGGTATTAAGGACGCGTACCGGACGGGCCGCGGCTCCATCAAGATGCGCGCCATCGTCAACATCGAGGAGATCCAGGGCCGCACCTGCCTCGTTGTGACGGAGCTGCCGTACCAGGTGAACCCCGACAACCTCGCGGTGAAGATCGCCGACCTTGTCAAGGAAGGCAAGATCCAGGGCATCGCCGACATTCGCGACGAGACGAGTGGCCGCACCGGCCAGCGCCTCGTCATCGTGATGAAGCGCGATGCCATCCCCAAGGTCGTGCTGAACAACCTGTACAAGCACACGCAGCTTCAGGAGAACTTCGGCGCGAACATGCTCGCGATCGTCGACGGCGTCCCGCGGACGCTTGCGATCGACGGGTTCATCACCTACTGGGTGAAGCACCAGGTTGAGGTCATCGTCCGCCGCACGCAGTTCAGACTGCAGAAGGCCGAAGCTGAGGCGCACATTCAGCGCGGTTACTTGAAGGCGCTCGATGCCCTCGACGAGGTTATCGCCCTGATCAGGCGTTCTTCGACCGTTGACGACGCTCGCGAGGGCCTCATCACGCTGCTCGACGTCGACCAGATCCAGGCCGATGCGATTCTCGCCATGCAGCTGCGTCGCCTCGCCGCGCTCGAGCGGCAAAAGATCCTCGACCTCGCGGCCAAGCTCGAGGCGCTGATCAAGGAGTACGAGGGCATTCTCGCATCGCCTGAGCAGCAGCGCGGCATCATTGTTGAGGAGCTCGACGAGCTGGTCACCCGCTACGGGGACGACCGTCGCACCACGATCCTGCACGGCTACGATGGCGACATGTCGATGGAAGACCTGATTCCTGAAGAGGAAATGGTCATTACTGTCACCCGCGGCGGCTACGTCAAGCGCACGCGCATCGATAACTACCGCTCGCAGCACCGCGGAGGCAAGGGCGTGCGCGGTGCTCAGCTGCGCGCGGATGACATTGTCGAACACTTCTTTGTCACCACCACGCACCACTGGCTCTTGTTCTTCACCAACACCGGCCGTGTGTACCGTGCGAAGGCATACGAGGTCTCAGAGGGCGGCCGTGACGCCAAGGGACAGCACCTCGCGAACTTGCTCGCGCTCGCTCCCGACGAGCAAGTCACGCAGATCCTCGACCTGCGCCACTACGACGACGCGAGCTACCTGCTGCTCGCGACGCGCGACGGCCTGGTGAAGAAGACCCCGCTCACCGAGTACGACACGAACCGTACAGGCGGCATTATCGCAATCAAGCTGCGTGAGGGCGATGAGCTCGTTCAAGCACTCGTCGCGAGCGCCGAAGACGACATCTTGCTCATCTCACGACAGGGTATGTCCGTTCGGTTTACCGCAACTGATCAGGCACTTCGCCCGATGGGCCGGTCGACCAGCGGCGTCCGAGGCATGAACTTCCGTGACGGTGACGCACTGCTTGCGGCGTCGCGACTCAGCGATGATGAGGGCTACGTGTTCGTCGTTACTGAGGGCGGTTACGCGAAGCGCACCGCGGTCAGCGAGTACCGCGTGCAGCAGCGCGGCGGCTACGGCATCAAGGTAGCGAAGCTTGATGAGACCCGCGGTGATCTCGCTGGCGGCTTCATCGTGGATGAGGGCGATGAGGTTCTCGTTGTGCTTGCGAGCGGTAAGGTAGTTCGATCCGGCGTCGCTGAGGTGCCGGCGAAGGGACGAAACACCATGGGAGTGGTGTTCGCTCGCTTCCCAGAAGGTGATCGTATTATTGGGATCGCCCGAAACGCCGAGCGCGCCATTGACGAAGGGGACTCGGGGGAGTCCGACGCGGAGAACTCCGTAGACAAGGAAGACGTGAATGAGTAACACAGTCGCAGACCGGCTTGCGAAGAAGACTCGCAAGAAAGCCCCGGCGAAACAGGTACGCCTGAAGCTCGTCTACGTTGACTTCTGGTCGGCCGTGAAGTTCTCCTTCCTCGTGTCGATCTGTCTCGCCATCGTTGGCATCGTGACGGCGATTCTGGTCTACGTTGTGCTGCAGACGACGGGCGTCTTCGGTCGCGTTGACGCGCTCTTCATGGACATTGTGGGTGAAGACAACAGCTTGATGAAGTTCATCGGCTTCCCGCAGGTCGCGTTCTTCTCGGTCGTGGTCGGTGTGCTCAACACCATCGTCGGCACCGCCCTTGGGGCGATCGGTTCGCTCGTGTACAACCTGCTGGTCCGCGTTCTGGGCGGTTTCCAGCTCGGTTTCTCGAGCAATTAGACCAAAAGTGGCAACTCGATTTCGCATTCTTGCTCGGAACCGGTAATGTTGTCTCTTGGTCAAGGGGCTATAGCTCAGGTGGTTAGAGCGCTTCACTGATAATGAAGAGGTCCCAGGTTCAAGTCCTGGTAGCCCCACTGAATTTCACAAAATCCGCGAAAACCGGTAGTGTTATTCACAACGGGTCCTTAACTCAGTTGGTAGAGTGCCTGCTTTGCAAGCAGGATGTCGGGAGTTCGATTCTCCCAGGATCCACAACAAAATATACGAAATGCCTCGCCTCACGGCGGGGCATTTTTGTTTCTTCGAACCGACCCGGCCGTGCGGGGGGTCCAGGAGTTGACGGTGCCCAAAACCTCCGCGACACGCCCGACTAGACACTGCTCGCCCAAAAACCTCCCGCACACCGGCCTGTCCACCCCCATCTCCGATTCAAGCTGGGTTGGCCGCGCCGATGTACCCGGTGTTGACCGATGCACCCGGAAATAACGCGTGCAAAGTGGGTGCATCGGTGCAGGGCGGGTACATCCGTGGCACCGCCCCCCGGTGAACGCTGCGCCCAAGCCAACACTGTCCCGAGGCCGGCGTTAGGTGAGGGTCGTGATCCAGGTTCGGGTATCGGCGGGGTCGATCACATCGTCTACGTCAAACATCATCGCCGCCGACATCGCTCGTCCCTGTTCGTAGGCCTGAGCGAGTAGTTCCTCAAAGCGCGCCTCCCGTTCGGCCTCGCTGGCGGCGCCCGCAAGCTCCTTCGCGTAGCCGAGCCTCACGCCACCCTCTAGTCCCATCGGGCCCAGCTCTCCGCTCGGCCAGGCAACCGTGAACTGGCTTGAGATCGATGAACCGGCCGACATCGCCATAGCGCCGAGTCCGTAGCACTTCCTGACTACCACCGCCCCAAGCGGGACCGAAAGCCGCGCACCGGCGACGAACAGCTTCCCAAACGCTCTGACGCCGGGCTCACGCTCCGCCTCAGGGCCAACCATGAAACCTGGCGTATCGATGAACGACACGACGGGGAAGCGGTGAGCCTCCGCGAGTTCGAGCAAATCAACGAACGAGCGTGCTGCGTCAACGTCGATCGCGCCGCCAAGGTGGTGGTTGTCGTTCGCGATGAGCGCGACGGGGACGCCGGCCACCCGGGCGATGCCGGTGATCGCTCCCGGGGCGTACTCCCGGCGAAACTCCACAAACGACTCCTCATCGACCACACTCCTGATGACCGAGCGCATGTCGAAGGCACGGAGTCTGTCGCTTGGAACCGCAGACCTTGCCTCAGTCAACTCTGGCGCGACGAACGACAGGGGGTCCGGGCGCGGAAGTGCCCCAGGAACTGCTGGGCCGCCAGAACGGCGCCTGCGTCGTCTTCGACGAGCACATCCACGACGCCGGTGCGGGCGTGCAGTGCCGCCGGCCCAATGTCCTCGGCGGTCCACTTCCCGAGGCCACCACCCTCAACCATTGCCGGCCCACCCATACCGATGTTCGCGTCGGCCGTGGCAATGATGAGGTCTGCGACTCCAGCCAGGGCGGCGTTCCCCGCAAAACACCTTCCGGACACGATAGCGACGATCGGAACACGGCCCCTGAGTGCCGCGAGTTCCGCGAACGTCTGTACGTTGAGGTGAGCGCCGGGCGGCACGTCCGTGTCACCGGGCCGGCCGCCGCCGCCCTCAGCGAACAACACGACGGGTAACTGTCTCGACGAGGCGACCTGGAGCAGCCTGTCGGTCTTGGCGTGGTTGCGGGCCCCCTGAGTGCCCGCCAGCACCATATAGTCATAGCTCATCACGACGGCGCGAACAGGGCCTGCGGGGGTATTGACCAGACCAATACCCCCAACGAGGCCATCGCCGCTCGTGTGGTCGATCAGATCTGCGAGGGGGCGCCGAGCTGTCTGCGCCGCGATCACCAGGGGGCCATACTCGACAAACGATCCGGGAACAACGAGATCAGCGAGGTTCTCCCGTGCGGTGCGTCGTGACCTGGCGTGGACCTTCGCGACCGCGGCTGGCCGCGCCGCATCAAGAACCCGTTCGTGACGTTCCTTCACCTCCGCGATACCGGGATGCGGAGCACTGGTCACCGAATCGTGCTCACTCGAGACGGGCCCGTCGGGAAACACGGCAAAGACAGGCTGACCAGCCGTGACGGTGTCACCGATGGCGACGAGTGGCCGAGCTCGCGCGTGCGGCGGGGCAGGGATCGGGTGGTGCATCTTCATCGACTCGATGAGCCCCAGCTCGCCGGGGGAGATAACCAGCGAGACAACGGTGCCGCTGACCGGTGCAACGACGATTTCCTCACCCGGAGTGAGCGACTCGTAGGTCGCGGCATCGCGCCGAGACTCAGCGACAGCTGCCGCGGGCCCAGCTGCCGCCGGCTCACCCGCCCGGGCAATACCAGGGCTACCCAAGAAATGCGATGAGACCTCCGCACTCCGCGCAAGAAGCTCTTGCATGTGGTCATCGATCCAACCTGTATCGCAGCGACCAAGTACCGCCATCTCCAGCACAGCTGAGAGGAACGGGGCGTTCGTATCAACGCCGACGCACACGAACTCGTTGATGGCAGCTTGCGCCCTCCGCAGCGCCCCCTCCGGGTCACGCGCAGCCACAACAACTTTGGCGAGCAGCGTGTCATACAGCAGGCCGACGGTGGCGCCAGGCTGCAACCAGGTATCGACCCTCACACCAGGGCCCGTCGGAAAACCGAGCTGCGAGACCGGCCCGGAGCTCGGCTTCGGTGAGCCTTCAGGGCCCATCGTCTCGGCCGCGATGCGAAGCTGAATCGCGCAAGCGGCTCCCTCCGACCCCGGAACCGCCGCGTCGTCTGTGAGGCCGAGACTCCGCAGCGTGCGCCCGAGCCCCAGCTCGATCTGGCACTCGACGAGATCAAACCCGGTGATTGCCTCGGTAATAGTGTGCTCGACCTGAATCCTCGGGTTGATCTCGAGGAGAGCCCACTCAGAGCCGGTGACGAGAAACTCAACGGTGGCGAGCCCCTTATATCGCAGGGCGTGGAGCAGTCGTCGCGTTGCATCGTGGATCTCGGCGCGCACGCCAGAATCGAGGTACGGCGCCGGGGCGATCTCGACGAGTTTCTGTCGGCGCCGCTGTAACGAGCAATCACGGTCTCCCAGAATGCTCACGCCATCCGGGCCGCCGATGCCTTGAACCTCAATATGTCGTGCCCCCGTCAGCAGCTGTTCGGCGAACACGCGATCGTCACCGAAGCCGTGGAGAGCCTCCGCACGGCACCGGGCGAGCGCGTCAGGTAGCTCCTCGCGCGAGGTGACGATCGCGATGCCGCGCCCTCCTCCACCGGCGACCGCCTTGAGCACCACGCCTGCGGGGTTCGCGTCGAGCAGTTCAAGCGCGGCTGCGCCATCACTGAGAACCCCGGTGGCCGCGGGCACGTGTATGCCGAGCTCGACCGCGAGCGCTCGGGTCTCCGGTTTCGACCCGGCCCGCGCGAGGGCTTCGGGCGACGGGCCGAGGAAGGTGAGGCCGGCCTCTCGGCAGCGGCTGGCAAAGTCTGCCGACTCCGCGAGGAAGCCGTATCCGGGGTGAACGAGCCTCGCCCCCGTGCGCTTCGCGGCGGCGACCAGCTGGTCTGAATCGAGGTAGGCGGCCGGGCCGATACCGGTCAGCTCAATCGCTCGATCAGCAAGCCGCACGTGCAGGCTCTCTGCGTCATCACGGGGATGCACAGCGACCGTCGTGATCCCCATTTCTTTGGCCGTTCGAATCACACGAACAGCGATCTCACCTCGGTTGGCGACGAGCAGCGTTGTCACTGTGCTGAAATCCCTTTCATGAGCTCGACCTTGCGTATCTTGCCGGTTGCGGTCATCGGCATCGTGTCAACGATGACGATGTCGGGCACCTTGTAACTCGCCATGTGGTCTTTGGCCCACAGCTTGAGTTCGGCCGGGGAGACTCGTTGACTCTGGGCGAGCTCAACGAACGCAACGGGGCGCTGGCCCGAGCTCGCGTCGTCGCGCGGGGCGACGGCGATGCGCGCGATGCTCGGGTGCGACTTCATGAGGGTCTCGACCTCGGTGGGAAAGACGCTCATGCCATTCACCTTGATCATTTCCTTGCTGCGCGCAAGGTACGAGAGCCCGCCCCGAGCGTCGAACTCGCCGGTGTCGCCAGTCAACAGCCAACCGTCGATGAGCGAGGCGCTCGTTGCTTCGGGTTTCATGTAGTACCCGCGCAGCACCGACGGCGATTTCACGAGAATTTGGCCGGGGATACCGACGGGAACCGGGCTGAGGTCATCATCCACAACAACGATCGATGTGCCGGGCACGGGATACCCGCAGTACGTCGGTGTCGCCGCAAGGTCTTGGTTGCCAGCGTGCAGCCCGTGCGTGAATGTATCGGCCGTGTGCGTCTCGGTCATTCCGTAGGACGCTTCGTGCAGGAGAACCCCCGTGGCCGCGTGCCACTCCCGTCGCAGCTCAACATCCAGCTTCCTCACGAACGAGATCGCGACGCACGCCTCGAGCGAAGACGTGTCAGCCTGACTGAACTGGGGGAGTTCGAGTAGTTCAACGTAGTTGTCGGCCTGCGCCGCGACCCAGGTCACGCGCTGCTGTTCGATGAGCGTGAGCGCAGTTGCCGCGTCCCACCGGGTCATCATGACAACGGTGGAGCCATCGATGAGCGGGTTGAGCATCGCCATGTCTTCACCGGCGATCCAGAACATCGGAAGGAACCCGAGGGAGACGTGCACCTTGCCGGTGCGGGGACTGAGCGCCCCAGGCTGCCTGCCCTGCCCGAGCAGCGTGCTGATCGCGGTGTACACCATGTGCCCCTGGGTGTGTTCGCACCCCTTCGGCATTCCCGTCGTCCCTCCCGTGTAGTTCAGCGCGGCAAGGGCATCGCGGTCGCACGCGATCGGCGGAACGGGAACGGATGCCATGATCGCCGGCCAGTCGCTCGGCGAAGCCGAGTGCGCCGCTCGGTCGATGGTGAACGGGGGCGGGGGAGACGCCTCCCCACGAATCATGTCTCCCAGCGATGTGAGTGCGACCTCAAGAACTGGCATGACGCTTGGCAGCGCCGCCCCGGCTAAGTCCTCGGGCGGCACGAGCCTTGCCGCGTCAACGACCTTGGCGAGAGAGGGGTGAGTGAGCAGGAGGGCGACGCCGGCATCGGCGAGCTCATACGCCAGTTCGCGCGCCTTGAACATGGGGTTCACCGGAACGTACACGGCACCAATCCGCAGGATTCCGAGCATCGCGATGGTGAGCTGCGGGCAGTTGCCAAGAAACACCCCGACGCGATCACCGGGGCCAACGCCGCGGCCGCGCAGCCACCCGGCGAACGCTCCAACGGAGTTCTCGAGTTCGGCGTAGGAAATGTCAGTCCCGTAGAAATGGATCGCGGTGACTCCCGCCCGCTCTTTCGACCACCGCTGCAGGTAATCGTTGAGGCCGTCACCCGGCCACGGGTCTGTGAGCTCTCGGGGTACGTCTGCTGGCCACATGGTGCGGAGTTCTGCGAGCTCTTCGGCAGCTTTCGACCACGTCTTGTCTCCTGGCGTCATTGCCACTCCTTTGGGTTGCTTGGCTCACCACCACGCGCTCTCCCACCACCATTCCTATCCCCGGTTCACCGGAAACACAAGGGTCCGGCGCCTACGCCTCCCTTCGGCGCAGTAGCGCCGCGAGCGCCTGGCCACCGCCGATGCACATCGAAACAATCGCGTGATCGTGGCCCCGGCGCGTGAAAGCAAGCGCCGCACGCAGGGTCAGGATCGCGGCCTGGGGCTGGCCCGGCGACCGGCGACCGGCGCGGTAGTGTGTTGGCGTGACTAGCGTCGATGAGAAGAGCACCGAGAAACGGGGCGCCCGCGGCCGCGCCCGTGGCGAGGATTCCCGCGCCTCGGTCGTTGCGGCCGCGCTCAAGAGCTTCGCCGCTCGCGGGTACTTTGGAGCTTCGATGCGTGACATCGCGGCGGAGGCCCAGATCGGCCTCGCCGGGATTTACCACCACTTCGCGAGCAAACAGGAGCTGCTGCAAGCGGTCATGACGGTTACGCTGCGGGACGTGCTCGCGAGCACGCGAGCGCGCGTCGCTGCTGCGCCCGAGGATGACTCCGCGGCCCAGCTCGACGGGCTCGTGCGGGCGTGGGTCGAGTTCCACACGGTCAGGCAGGAGGACGCGCGGGTCGGCGCCTCGGAGGTGCACTGCCTTGAGGGGGAGGGGCGCGAGCGGGTCATCGCGCTGCGCGACGAGCAGGAGGCCCTGTTCGTCGACGTCATCGAGCGCGGCGTCGAGCGCGGCGCGTTTCTGACGCCGTATCCGCGCGAGGCCGCCCGCGCGATCATCAATATGGGGATTGCGGTCGCCACCTGGTATCGCCTCGACGGCGATATCACGCCGCACGGGCTCGCCGAGCGGTACGCGGCGCTATCGCTCGACATGGTCGGGGCGCGCGGTCAGGATCGCGGGCACTCACCCGAGTAGGCCTTTCGCGGGGACACGCCAGCTCGCGACGGTTGCGGTAGAACGATCGTTCGTTTACGCTCGAACCAACCGGGGAGCGATCCACAAGAGCGCCCCCGAGTGTCGTACGTCTACTGGCCCGAAGGAGCGCCCAATGGCTGCTGTCGCACACCCACCCCATCCCGGTGAAGCGCGAGTACTCACCCACTACATCGGTGGCACACACGTTGCGGGAGGCTCGGGTAGATTCAGCGACGTCTACGACCCGAGTGTCGGCGCGGTGCAGGCGCAGGTGCCGCTCGCGAGCACCGCCGAGGTGACCGCCGCCATCGATAACGCTGCCGAGGCTCAGCTTGAGTGGGCTGCGTACAACCCGCAGCGCCGGGCACGCGTGCTCATGCGCTTCCTCGACCTCATTGGGCGCGATACCCCCGAACTCGCGCGGATGCTCTCGCGAGAGCACGGCAAGACCGTGGCGGATGCCGTTGGCGATATCCAGCGCGGCGTCGAGGTCGTCGAGTTCGCCCTTGGCGGGCCGCACCTCTTGAAGGGCGAGTACTCGACTGGCGTCGGAACCGGCGTCGACGTGTACTCGATGCGGCAGCCGCTCGGGGTGGTTGCGGGCATTACGCCGTTCAACTTCCCCGCGATGATTCCGCTCTGGAAAGCCGGCCCCGCCCTCGCCGCTGGCAACTCCTTCATTTTGAAGCCGTCTGAGCGCGACCCCTCCGTGCCGCTGCGCATCGCAGAGCTTCTCACCGAGGCCGGGCTGCCTGATGGAGTGTTCAACGTCGTGAACGGCGACAAGGAGGCCGTTGACGCGCTGCTGCACGACGACCGCGTGCGCGCGATCGGGTTTGTCGGCTCGACCCCCATCGCGCAGTACATCTACGAGACCGCGGCCGCGCAGGGCAAGCGTGCCCAGTGCTTCGGCGGGGCGAAGAACCACATGATCGTGATGCCAGACGCAGACCTCGACCAGGTCGCCGACGCGCTCATCGGCGCGGGCTACGGCTCGGCGGGCGAGCGCTGCATGGCAATCTCCGTCGCCGTTCCAGTCGGCAAGGAGACGGCCGACGCGCTCGCGGCGAAGCTGCTCGAGCGGCTCGACGATCTGAAGATCGGGCCGGCGCTCGACGAGACGGCAGACTACGGGCCCCTCGTCTCCGCTGATGCCAAGGCTCGCGTCGAGCACTACATCCAGCTCGGCGTCGACGAGGGCGCGACGCTGCTTGCCGACGGGCGCGGCCACGTCGTGCCGGGATACGAGAACGGGTACTACCTTGGCCCGACGCTCTTCGACAACGTCACCCCGAGCATGAAGATCTACCTCGAGGAGATCTTTGGGCCCGTGCTCGTGATCACGCGGGCCGAAACGTACGAGGAGGCGCTCGCGCTCGCGAGTGACCACGAGTACGGCAACGGCGTCGCGATCTTCACGCGCGACGGCGACACCGCTCGCGACTTCACCACGCGGGTGAACGTCGGCATGGTCGGCGTGAACGTGCCGATCCCGGTGCCGATTGCGTACCACACGTTTGGTGGTTGGAAGCGCTCGGGCTTCGGTGACCTGAACCAGCACGGCCCTGACTCCTTCCGCTTCTACACGAAGACGAAGACCGTCACGAGCCGCTGGCCCTCCGGCACCAAAGAGGGCGCCAGCTTCGTCATCCCGACGATGCAGTGAGCGCCATGACAGACGCAGCAACTGAAGAGCGTGAGGCACTCGTTGAAGCCGTCCGCGATTTCGCGGACGCGCAGCTTGCCCCGTTTGCGGCCGAGCGCGACGCGAAGAAGATCTTTCCGATCGACGCGCTTGAGGCAGCGGGTGAACTCGGGCTCGGCGGCATCTACGTGCGCGAGGAATACGGCTCGGGGCTGTCACGCCTCGACGCCGTCGCGATCTTCGAGGAGCTCGCGAAGGGCGACGTGACGATCGCCGCGTACATCTCGATCCACAACATGGCGGCGTGGATGATCGACACGTTCGGCGATGATGCGCAGCGCGAGCGCTGGCTTCCCGGGATGGTCGCGATGCGACAGCTCGGGGCCTATTGCCTGACCGAGCCCGGGGCGGGCTCAGACGCGGCCGCCATCACGACGAGCGCGCGCCGAGAGGGCGACGAGTACGTCTTGAACGGCACGAAGCAGTTCATCTCGGGCGCCGGCGCGGCCGCGGTGTACGTGGTGATGGCCCGCACGGGCGGCCCCGGCGCGGGTGGAATCAGCACGATCGTTGTCGAGCAAGATACGCCCGGGCTCAGCTTCGGCCCGAACGAGCACAAGATGGGGTGGAACGCGCAGCCGACCCGCCAGGTCATCTTCGAGGACGTCCGTGTTCCCGTCACGAACCGTCTGAGCGAGGAGGGCGACGGGTTCAGAATCGCGATGCGCGGGCTGAACGGTGGTCGCGTGAACATCGGCGCTTGCGCTATCGGCGGCGCGCAGTGGGCGCTCGACCGTGCGGTCGCCTACGTGCAGGAGCGCCACGCGTTCGGCGCACCGCTCGCCGCGAACCAGTCGATCGTGTTCTCGCTCGCCGACATCGAAACCGACCTGCAGGCGGGTCGCGCGCTGCTCGAGCGGGCCGCGGCAAAGATGGACTCTGGCGCGAGTGACACTGCTGTCTCGTGCGCGCTCGCCAAGCGCTTCGCAACGGACGCGGCGTTCGACGCGGCGAACAAAGCCCTCCAGTTGCACGGCGGGTACGGCTACCTGCAGGAGTACGGCATCGAGCGCGTGGTGCGTGACCTCCGGGTGCACCAGATTCTTGAGGGCACGAACGAGATCATGCGAACGATCATTGGGCGCGAGCTGCTTCGTGGCAGCAAGCGATAGGTCGCGAGGGCGACCACAACGGCAGGCGAAGGAGAGAACATGACAACGATTGCGTTTGTTGGGCTCGGGCACATGGGGCGGCCGATGGCGGCGAACCTTGTGAGCGCCGGGTTTACCGTCCGCGGCTTCGACCTTGTGCCGGAGCTGTGCGAGGCCGCCCGGGCGACTGGGGTAGAGATCGCAGACTCCGCGGCCAACGCTGCGAGCGGGGCTGACATCGTCGTGACGATGCTGCCGGCAGGGAAGCACGTGCTCGCCGCCTACGAGGGTGGCGACGGGCCGGGCCTTTTGGCCGCGGCGCGACCGGGCACCCTTTTCCTCGACTGCTCAACGATTGCGGTGGACGAGGCGAGGGCGGCCGCGGAGCTTGCCGTCGCCGCCGGGCACCGCCCGCTCGACGCCCCGGTATCGGGCGGCGTCGTGGGGGCCGAGAAGGGCACGCTCGCGTTCATGGTCGGGGGTGAGACCGCCGACTTTGAGGCGGCGATGCCGGCCCTCGAAGCGATGGGCGGCAGGATCGTGCACTGCGGCGGCGCGGGCCTCGGCCAGGCGGCGAAGGTGTGCAACAACATGATTCTCGGCATCTCGCAGATCGCGGTTGCGGAGGCCTTCGTGCTCGGCGAGCGCCTCGGGCTGTCGCACCAGGCGCTTTTCGACGTAGCGAGCAACGCGTCGGGCCAGTGCTGGGCGCTGACGACGAACTGCCCCGTTCCCGGGCCGGTGCCGGCGAGCCCGGCAAACAACGACTACGAGCCGGGGTTCGCGGGCGCGCTAATGGCGAAGGATCTCGGGCTCGCGGAGCAGATGATCGCGCTAACGGGCGTGGATGCGCAGCTCGGGCTGCTCGCGCAGCGCCTCTACGCCGACTTCGCGGCGGGCGAGGGCGCAGGGAAGGATTTCTCCGGGATCATCAACTCCATTCGCGCCGAGAGCACGGCAGCGTAGGGCACCGCCGGAGCAGCGCGCTGAGCGGTCAGCCCCGGGCGTAGAGCCGCGTCGCCAGCTCGACGAGCGCTTCGAGCCCGCCCGGTGCTTCGTCGCGCCACCAGACGAGGCGCACCGCGATGCGGGGTGCGTCTGTGATCGGGAGGTACCTGATGCCGGGCCGCGCGTGATGCACCGACGTGGCCTCTGCTGAAACGCCGACGGCCTCACCGACGGAGAGCGTGTTCAGCCAGTCCTCGGTGTCGGCGACGGCGATGAACTCGGCCGGGGCGGGCCCGCCGTCCCAGAGCTCACGCTTCGTGGTGCCCGACCGGGCCTCGGCGGCGACGGTGCGGCCTGCGAACTCGCGCATGCGCAGGGTGCGGCGTCTCGCCCAGAGCGGATCGTCGGCTGAGAACACCGCGAAGCGGCGCTCGAGGCCGATGACCGCGCTTGAGAACTTTGTGGGGTCGGGCGGGCTCCGCATGATGGCGACGTCGCACCGCCCCTCGGCGAGCCCGGAGGTTGGGGTGCCGTGCTGCTCGAAGTGCAGGTCGATGCCCGGCTGCTCGGAGCGCCATTCGCGCAGCAGCGTTGTCGTGTGGCGGCCGAGCGCCGACCAGGCGTAGCCGAGACGCAGCTTGCCGTGCGCTCGGTCGGCGAGCGTGTTTACGGCGTCGGCCTGCGCGAGGAGGCGCCTGGCCTGGGGGAGGAGCGCCTCGCCGAACGCCGTCGGCTCGCAGCCGTGGCGCCCGCGGCGGAGCACCCGCTGCCCGAGCGCGGCCTCGAGGCTGGCGATCGCGCGCGACGCTGAGGCCTGCGAGATGTGCAGTTCGGCCGCGGCGTCGGTGATCGTGCCGAAGGTCGCTGCCGTCACAAAGCAGCGCATTTCCCGCAGTGACCATTCCATACATAAAGCGTATGCATGCGGCATAACTTGCACAATGCGAATCATTGAAACGGGCCTATTGTGGATCCGTGACGACCCAGAGTATTCCAGTGCAGGGCGGGCTCCAGCGCCCCGCGAGCGGCAGTGCGCTCGGCCGCGGCGTCGGCCTCACTCAGGTGGCCTCGCTCGGCAACCAGCTCGGCGCCGCAACCGGCGCACTCGCCTTCCCGGCGATCGGGCCGGTCGGTGTCGTAGCTATCAGGCAGCTCGTTGCTGCCGCGGTGCTCGTTCCCGCCGGGCGGCCCAAGTTCCGCGCAATGCGGCGGGCAGACTGGCTGACAGTGACCGCACTCGCGCTCGTTTTCAGCATCATGAACACGACGGTCTACATCGCGATCGACAGGTTGGGGCTCGGGCTCGCCATCACGCTCGAGTTTCTCGGGCCGCTGGCGCTCGTGATCCTGAGCGCACGCCGCGCCATCGACCTCATCGGCGGCCTTGTCGCGGTCACCGGCGTTGTGACCCTTGTGAATCCAGGCCCGACCTCCGACCTCCTTGGCGTCGCGATCGGGCTCGTATCTGCGGCGGCCTGGGCAGCGTACATCCTGCTCAACAGGCGCATCGGGCAGACGATGCCGGGGATGCAGGGGACAGCCACAGCGAGCTTGATCTCTGGGGTCATCTGGATCCCGATCGCGATTGCCTGGTTCACCGCGCACCCGCCCCCGCTGTGGGCGATCGGTCTTGCCGTGGTGTGCGCGCTCGCGTCGTCGGTGCTGCCGTTCACGATTGACGTTATCGCGCTGCGTATGCTCCCCGCCGGGCTGTTCAGCACGCTGCAGAGCATGCACCCTGTGTGGGCGGCGCTTGTCGGCCTCGTCATCCTCGGTCAGCAGCTCACACCCCACGAGCTCCTCGGAATCGGGCTCGTCGTCGCGAGCAACGTGCTCGTCACCTCGACGAATGCGGTGCGGGCTCGGCGCTCATAGACTGTGAGCATGATTCAATGGCGACCCGACGTGCTCGGCGAGGGCTTTGAACAGCTCACCTTCGAGCTCGGGGCCGACGACGACCCGGCGTTCGCTCGCGCGGACGACGGTGACGGCGGGGAAGGCCGCTCCGCGAGGCCACTCGTCTCGACCCTCGTCCGGTCACTGCCGGCCCCCCTCAGCGTCTGGGAGCGCCTGACCCGGCGGCACAGGGACTTCGAAGACGTTGACGTGCTCTACGTTCATGGCTGGTCTGACTACTTCTTTCAGACTGACTTGGCAAGCTACTGGACCTCGAAGGGGGCGCGCTTCTTCGCCCTCGACCTACGCCGCTACGGCAGGAGCCTGCGCCCCGGCCAGACGGCGGGGTACATTTCGAGCCTCGAACAGTACGACGCGGAGATCGAGTTCGCGCTCGCCGAGATGCGCGCGTCGCGGCCCCGCAGCCAGGAGCCGCGCAAGCTGCTGCTGCTCGGCCACTCGACGGGAGGGCTCGTACTGAGCCTGTGGGCGAGTAGAAACCCCGGTATCGCCGATGCGCTCGTGCTCAACAGCCCGTGGCTCGAGCTACAGCTTTCGACGCGAGGCCGGCAGATGATCGCGCCGATCGTGAACCTCGGCGCAAAGTTCAGCCCGCTCGAGGGCATCCCGCAGCTTGACTACGGGTTCTATATGCGCGCGGTGAGAGAGGTCGGGCCGAAGGACGAGGTCGCGGGGATTAACCCCGAGTGGAAGCCCGAGCAGAGCCACCCGGTGCACGCGGGGTGGCTGCGCGCGATCCTCGCGGGTCACGACCTCGTCTACCGGGGGCTGAAGATCGACGCACCCATCTGTGTCTTGCTCTCGTGCCGCACCGCACTGCCCAGCCGCTGGAGCGAGGAACTCACCCGCGCTGACACCGTGCTCGACGTCGACGACATCGCCCGCGCCGCGCTGCGCCTGGGTCCCTCGGTCACGGTTGAACGTATCGACGGGGCGCTCCATGATGTGTTTGTGTCGGCTGAAAAGCCCCGAAGCGACGCCTACGCGCGGCTTGACCGCTTCAGCAGGGGGTGGCGGCGGGCGCTCGACTGAGCGTCAGGGTAGGCTCACTGTATGGATCTACGGGTAGCGGCCTACGCGGTCATTGAGCGCCGTGGCAAGATCCTGCTCACCCACTGGCGCCGCGGGCACCTGCATGGTTGGACGCTGCCGGGCGGCGGCATCGAAGACGGGGAAGACCCGAAAGAGACTGTCGTCAGGGAAGTTTTCGAGGAGACGGGCCTGCAGGCGCGGACAGGTCGGCTTCTGGGCGTCGATTCGCGCGTGATGGTGCGTGAGGAGGTGCCTGAGGGCACCGACCCCGAGATGCACACGATCCGCATCGTGTATCGCGCGACGGTGCAGGATGGGCCGCTTCGCAACGAGGTTGACGGCTCATCAGACGAGGCGCGCTGGGTCGCGCTCAAAGACATCAGCTCGCTGAAGACGCTGTCGCTCGTGCAGACGGCTCTTCGCATGGCTGGCATCTCCAGGCGGAGCGGCGGCCAGAACAAGGGCGGTCATGGCCGCGGCGGATCCGCGAAGTCTGGCGGCGCAAAGTCTGGTGGCGGCAAGGCTGGCTCCGGCAAGCAGGGAGCTGGCAAGCAGGGAGCTTCGAAGCAGGCCGCCGCGAAGGGCGAGACAGCAAAGGCTAGCGCCGCGCGACCGAGCGCTGGGCGCTCAAAGTCTCGCGGACGCTAGCCCGTTGGGCGAAAGCCCGGAAAGCCCTAGCTTTCCGGGGCCACCCACAGCTCGTCGTCGGTGCGGAACGCCTGCCACAGTGCGTAGCCAACCCCAACCGCGGCGGCAGCGCCGAGGGTGATCGCGATGATCCCTGAGACGTTGCGCTTCTTCTTCACGGGTTCGAGGTAGCCGGTGCGCACACCGAAGTCGCGCACCTGAGCGGCCGCCTTCGGGTTCTCGATCTCGTCGAGCGTGCGAATCGTCGAAGCGAGCGCGCTCGCGACAGCCGGCGCGGTTGCGCGGCGCACGGTGCGTGCAGCGTTTCGTGCCGAGGCGACACCGCGATCCACAACCGGGCGAACGCGGTCAACGGCCTGATCGACACGGGGTGCGACGTGCTCGTCGCTGAGCAGGCGGGCCTGGTGACCCGCGTGCTTGATGACCGTGCCCGCGTTGCCGAGGACCTCAAGCTGCTGGTCGAGTAGCGTCTGGGCGTCAGAGCGCAGTTCGCGGAGCTCGCGACGGCGCTTGCGTGAGAGTTTCATTCGGATCCTCCTTCAAGTAGAAGCGGGACGCGTCCACTTGGCTTCCCACGCTACACCGTACACTTGTGACATGACCATTCACACCGCAGTAGCGACTATCCACACCAACCACGGCGACATTGTGATCAACCTGTTTGGTGATCACGCACCCAAGACGGTGAAGAACTTCGTTGACCTTGCAGAGAAGGGCTTCTACGACGGCGTGATCTTCCACCGCATCATCCCGAACTTCATGATCCAGGGCGGCGACCCCACCGGCACCGGCACCGGCGGCCCGGGCTACAACTTCGACGACGAGATCCACCCCGAGCTCGGCTTCACGAAGCCCTACCAGCTCGCGATGGCGAACGCGGGCAAGCGCCCGGACATGACCGGCCGCCTCGCTGGCACGAACGGCTCGCAGTTCTTCATCACGACGATCGCCCCGGACTGGCTCAACGGTAAGCACACCATCTTCGGTGAGGTCGCTGATGACGAGTCGAAGGCCGTCGTCGACGTCATCTCGGCTGTTCAGACCGGCGCGATGGATCGCCCCGTCGAGGACGTCGTGATGACCGGTGTCGATATCGTCGCGGTCTAACCTTGACGACCGGTGGCCCGAGTTATGGGGAACGGGCGGAGTACGGCGAGACCGACGTCTGCTACCGACACCCCGGGCGCCAGAGCTTCACACTCTGCCAGCGCTGCGGGCGAACGATCTGCCCTGAGTGCCAGATCGCTTCGCCCGTCGGCGTGCTGTGCCGTGACTGCGTAAAGCAGACGGCCGCGGGGCCCAAGGGCGCCGCGCGGGTGCGGCGCTCAGCTCGGGTCGCGGGGCGCCGTTTCGCGGCGCTCGAATACCCGGTGACGATGTCGATCATCGCGATCAACGTCGTCGTCTTCGTGCTGCAGCTGCTCACCCACTACTACGGTAGCGATGGCGTCACCCGCGCACTCTGGTACGTGCCGACCTACTCGCTGGCCGACGGCGTGCACCAGGTCGCGCCGGGCGCGCTCGACGGGTACCCCGATGGCGCGTACCTCAACGCCGAGTTCCAACCGTGGCGCATGCTCACGGTGATGTTTACGCACTCGGTCGGGTTCATCCCGCACATCCTGTTCAACATGCTGGCGCTCTACATGTTCGGCCGCAACCTTGAGCAGCTTATCGGCAAGTGGCGCTTCCTGGCGCTCTACCTGCTCGCAGGCATCGGCGGCTCGCTCGGCGTCATGCTGTGGGGCTACGCCGATACGTCGGGGCTGTTCACCCCAACCGTTGGCGCCTCCGGCGCAATCTTCGGTGTGCTCGCGGCGACCGTTGTCGCGTTCCGCTCGATGAACGCGAACGTGTCGTCGCTCGTCGTGCTGCTCGCGATCAACTTCGGTATCGGCTTCATGCCGGGCGCAAACATCTCGTGGCAGGCGCACCTCGGCGGTATGGTCGTCGGCGCGCTCGCGATGTGGATCATTGTGCAGACCCGCGGGCCGAGGCTGCGGACGCGGCAGATTGTCGGCCTCACGGCCCTGGGCGTGCTGCTCGTAGCGCTCGCCTGCGCGTACCTCGTGGTGTCGCCACTGTAGGCCGCTCACGCGCTCGCGTGAGGCCGGTACACAGACGAAAGCGGCTCGGTTGGAATTCCAACCGAGCCGCTTTCGTGTTTCTCCAGGTTGTGGATAACTGAGGCGCTCAGCACCGCCGAGGGCCTGGGAAGGTCCCGGGGGCACAGGTCAGGCGGGGCCGTGAGGTTTTCCACAGTTTCAAAACTTGTGAAAAGTTATCCACAGGGTTCTCCCCACCTGGGGAGAATTACACCGCTGTAGTTCAGTGGCGCCCGGGGACTACTTCCACCACGGGGTCATGAGGAACCCGATGAGCACGAAGCCAAAGCCGACGAAGATGTTCGCCTGCCCGAGCTGCGGGATCGGGAGCTGCAAGTTCGAGCTCGTGATGTAAAAGAGAACGATCCAAATGAGCCCAAGGAGCATGAAACCGAACATCACGGGCTTGAACCACACCGGGTTCGGTGCGTCCCGTCGTGCGGCTTCCTTTTGCTCGCGACGTGCCGCGACCTCTGCCGCGTTGCGCTTGCTCACTTCTTTACCAGCTGCTGCCATGGTGACAGTCTACCTAGTTCGTGGTGTCTGCCCAGTGTGCTCGGCTTAGAATGGCTACAAATGAACGATGCAACCCCACGCAGAGGCCGCCGGCGCCGCGCTCGGCTGAGCCCGCTGACAGTGATCGGTGAGCTGCTCATTGTGAGCGGGCTCGCTGTGTTCGGCTACATCGTTTGGCAGCCGTGGCACACGGGCCTCGTTGTGACGGGCAAGCAGCTCGAGCTCTCCCAGACGACGTCTGCTGAATGGGACGCGGCTGCGGCTGAACGCCCGCCCTACGACGGCGTGGTTCCCGTTCCCGAGGTCGCAGGTTCGGGTGAAGTCTTCGGGCAGCTCCATGTGCCCGCCTTCGGCACGACGTTCGTGAACAACGTCGCTGAGGGCACCGACCCGTGGCAGACACTCAACCTCGAAGACAAGGGCATCGGGCACTACGCCAACAGCGCCCTTCCGGGCGAGGCCGGGAACTTCGCGATCGCCGCGCACCGCTCGGGTGGCTACATCACCCCGTTCAAGGAGGTCATGAACCTCCGCGTCGGCGATCCGCTGTTCTTCGAGACACAGGACGGCTGGTACACGTACCGGTTCCGCTCGCTCGAGTACGTTTGGCCGACCGAGGGTGAGGTGCTCAACGCATTCCCCCGGATGGACGGCTTTGATCCGACCGATGAGATCATGACGCTGACGACGTGTCACCCGAAAAACTGGGGCACCGACGAGCGCGCGATCGCGTACTCGGTCTTCGAAAGCTTCCAGCCACGCTCCGACGGCCCGCCCGCGGAGCTCATCGAGCTCAACCCAGCGATCACGGAAGGCAAGGCATAGTGTTCTCACTCCTCTGGCGATTCTTCCCAGGCCCCGCCTGGTTCCGCGTGATCGTGCTCATCGGCGCGGCCGCCGCGCTCGTGTGGGCGCTCATCACCTACGTGTATCCCTGGGCGCTTGAGATGCTGCCCGAACAAGAATCGACGGTGGCCTCATGACCCGCGTACTCGTAATCGATAACTACGACAGTTTCGTCTACACCCTGAACGGATACCTGCAGCAGCTCGGCGCCGAGACGCACGTGATCCGCAACGACGACGTGACGGTTGGCGAGCTTGAGCAGCTCGTGCAGGGCTACGATGGCGTGCTCATCTCACCCGGCCCGGGTACGCCCGCGGCAGCGGGCGTCTCGATCCCGATGGTCGGAATCGCGCTGCGAACCGGTATCCCGCTGCTCGGTGTGTGCCTCGGGCACCAGGCGATCGCGGAGGCGCTTGGCGCGACCGTGACCCACGCCGAGGAGCTCATGCACGGAAAGGTCTCGCGCGTCACCCACTCGAGCGACGAGTTCTTTGCCGGGGTGCCGACGGAGTTCGACGCGACGCGCTACCACTCGCTCGCCGTCGTTCGCAGCACCGTGCCCGAGGCCCTCACGGTGACCGCCGAGACCGCCGGTGGAGTGGTGATGGCGCTGCGGCACCGGGAGCTCCCGATGTTCGGCGTGCAGTACCACCCCGAGTCGGTGCTCACTGAGGGCGGCTACCGGCAGCTCGGAAACTGGCTGCGTGTCGTCGGCCTCGAGAACGCCGCGGAGATCGCCGCGACCCTCTCGCCGCTCATCGCTACCGACTGAGCGCCCGGGAACGCGCGGGCTATCGAACGAGTTAGCCCGCGCAGTAGCTCAGGGTGATCTGCGAGCCCTGGGCACTGTCTGGCCGGTGATGAGCAGCTGCGGGTTGTACGCGCAGCCCGTCGAGGCTGCCATCTGCGCGTCGATTGTGAGGTCGAGGCCCAGTCCGCTGAGCGCGTTCTGCGCGGTCTCGAGTGACTGATTCACGACGTTCGGGATATCGACCTTGCCCGTTGCGACGGTGAGGTCGACGGCCTGGCCTGACTCGAGCTTCGCCCCCACCTCGGGCGAGATGCCGAGGACACGGCCGGATGGCTCGACGGGATCGTCGGTCGATGTCACCTTGCCGACCGTGAGACCGAGGTCTTGCAGCATGGTGCTGAACTGTTCCTGCGACTTGCCAGCGAAGTCGGGAACAACAGCCTGCACGGGCCCAGTCGAGATGAGCAGCGTGACCTCGTCGCCGATGTTCACCGTCGTGCCGGCCTCGGGGTCGGTAGAGATAACGTGGTCGGCAGACACCTTGTCGTCGGTCTGCTCGATCTGAATGACCTCGAGGTCGAGCGACTTCAGCTTTTCGATTGCCTCGGAACGCGTGAGGTTCGTGACGTCGGGAATCTCACGAACATTCTGGGGCGAGATCTCGTTCGGCACGAGGTTCACGAGCCAGAAGACGACGGCGATGACGATCGCCGCGATTGTGAGGATCGCGGCCCACGTCCACATAACCGGGGGTCGGCTCTGCGTGCGGCTGCCGCCGCCCTCGGAGAGCTGGCGCAGCGCGAGGTCTGACTCTGACACCTCTTCACCCGCAGAGAACAGCACGGTGTCCTGAGTGTCGTGCCGCGGCAGGTCGGGCATCTTGCCATTGGTGGCGACGCTGAGCGCGTCGCGGAACTCCGCGGCGGTCTGGAAGCGGCGCGCGCGGTCTTTCCCAAGGCCGTAGAGCACGACCCTGTCGAGCTCAGGGGTGACCTCGGGGTTGCGCTCGCTCGGAGGCTGTGGCCGCTCGCTCACGTGCTGGTACGCGACCGCAACGGCGGTGTCGCCCCGGAAGGGGACGTCGCGCGCGAGGAGCTCGTACAACAGTACCGCGGTCGAGTAAAGGTCGGTGCGAGCGTCAACGGACTCGCCCTTCGCCTGCTCTGGCGAAAAGTACGCGGCGGTACCAAGGATCGCGGTGGTCTGCTGCAGCGTCGACGACGTGTCGGAGACCGCGCGGGCGATGCCGAAGTCCATGACCTTGACCTGGCCCGACTTCGTGATCATGATGTTCGCGGGCTTGATGTCGCGGTGCACGATGCCGGCACGGTGCGAGTACTCGAGCGCCGTGAGTACTGATTGCACGATGCGCGACGCCTCGGTGAGAGAGAGCTCATTCTCCTCGATGAACTGCCTGAGGTTCGTTCCCTCGACGTACTCCATGACGATGAACGGGAGGCGCTTGGCGCCCTCAGCGGTCTGGATCAGGTCGTCGCCGGCGTCGAAGACGCGCACGATCGTTGGGTGCGCCATACGCGACGCAGACTGCGCCTCCTGCCGAAACCTCGAGCGGAACTGCTCGTCGCCCGAGAGCTCAGACTTCATCACCTTGATGGCGACCTGGCGGCCAAGCTTAATGTCGGTGCCACGGTAGACCGTGGCCATGCCGCCCTGACCGATGAACTCGCCGATCGCGTAGCGCCCCGCAAGAACTCGCGAGTTTCCCCCGCCCGCGGTTTCCGACATGCTCACCTCTTCCGCACTCTTCGACATAACTGAACCAAAGTCTATTGCTTGGTTCCCTGACCAAAAGCTCTACTGGCTAGCTTTCCTTGTCATCGGGGTTGTCTTGTGGCTGAATCGTGATCGTGAGCGGCGCGGAGACGCCAGACTCGCGCTGCTGCGGCCCCTCGCAACGGTAGCTGTAGGTGACGTTGAGCGTGCCGGCGGCGGTTGCGCGAAGGGTCGCCCCGCTTGCCGAGGCGTTGGTCGTGGCCTGGGCGAGCGACTCGTCAGAGAGCTGTACCTCGTAGGCACCGAGCTGCAGCCCAGCCGGGCATGAGGACGCGAAGCCCTGCAGCACAATCGAATCGCCAACCTTGACCGTCGAGTTCGGCGTTCCCGGCGCGCCGGGGGTGTTCACCGTGCCGAAGGCCACGTTGACGGTGAGGGTGATGAGCTCGTTGAACTCGGCCTTGCCGGTAGGCGAGACGTCGGACACGAGGCCGACCTGGTCGTCGGGCACGGCCGAGCCGTTCTTCGGAGTCACGTTCGAAAACCCGAGACCATCGAGATAGGCCGCTGCTTCGTCGTAGGACATGCCGACAATCTTGCCGGCATCAATTGTCCCGCTCGTCACGGGTGGCGGGGTCGTCTTCGTCGGGGTCGTCGGAGGCTTCGTCGTCTTGGTGCTCGTCGACTTGGTCTCGGTTGGTTTCGCCTCACCGCCGTTGTTCAGCAACGCGATCGCGGTGCCGCCGCCGATGAGTAGCAGGAGGGCGAGCAGCGTGATGAGCGGCCACGTCCAGCGGCTCTTCTTCTTCTCGGGCTCCTCCTCGAGCTCCTCGCCGCCGTCTGCGAGCGCGACGGTCGGGTCCATGACCTGCGTGCGCGGCAGCGCCGTCGTCGCGGCGTCGGCGCCCGGCTGCTGCGGCATAACAACCGTCGCTGTCGGGTCGTTCTGCTCGCCACGGATCTGGGGGACGTAGCTCGCGGCGAGCTCGATGTTGCCGCGGTGGAGGGCCGCGGCCGCCTGGGCGAGCTTCGCGGCAGACTCGGGTCGATTCGCCGCGTCCTTCGACAGGCACGACATCACGAGGTTGCGCACGGGCTCGGGCACATCGGCCGGGAGCTCGGGCGGGGTGTCGTTGATCTGCGCCATCGCGATAGCGACCTGCGACTCACCCGTGAACGGGCGCTTCCCCGCGAGGCACTCGTACGCGACGATGCCGAGCGAGTAGATGTCGGTCGATGGCGTCGCCGCGTGGCCGCTCGCCTGCTCTGGCGCGAGGTACTGCACCGTTCCCATCACCTGACCGGTCGCGGTGAGCGGCACCTGGTCGGCGATGCGAGCGATGCCGAAGTCGGTGATCTTGACGCGGCCCTCGGGCGTGATGAGCAGGTTGCCAGGCTTGATGTCGCGGTGCACGAGGCCCGCGTCGTGCGCGGCCTGCAGTGAGGTCGCGGTCTGCGCGACGATGCCGAGCACGCGGTTTGCCGGCAGGCGCCCCTCACGGTCGACGATTGCTGAGAGCGGTTCGCCCGGCACGAGCTCCATGACGATGTACGCGGAGCCCTGCTCCTCGCCGTAATCGAAGACGTTCGCAATGCCCTCGTGGTTGACGAGGGCGGCGTGCCTGGCCTCCGCGCGGAAACGCTCGAGGAAGCCCGGGTCGCCCATGTACTCGTCTTTGAGGATCTTGATGGCGACGGTGCGGCCGATGATCGAGTCGCTCGCCTTCCAGACCTCGCCCATGCCGCCGACTGCGATACGGGAGCTCAGCTCGTAGCGCCCGCCGAATGTGATCCCTGCTGCTGGTCTCATCCGTTCAACACCGCTTCCATCACTCGTTTTCCAACTGCTGTCGGGAGTTCGTACGAACCACCCTGAAAATCAAAGCTCGATCCGCCCCCGTCGGCGATAACGACAGCGACGGCGACCTTGGGGTCGTCGACTGGCGCAAAGCCCGTATACCAAAGGGTATAGGGAAGATCGTTCCCATTGGCGTCTATACCGTTTTGTGCCGTACCCGTTTTTCCTGCGACACGCACGCCGTCGATCGCGGAGAGGTGCGCAAAGCCGGTCGAATCGGAGACGCCCTTCTCCATCATCCCAGTGATGGCCTGAGCGGTCTCCGGTGAAATCGGCTGGTTCAGCTCCTCGGGCTGCGTCTCGCTCTCGACGCGAAGGTCGGGTGCGATGACACGGTCAACAAGCTGCGGCGACATAAGTTTACCGCCGTTCGCAATCGCGGCCGAGACCATCGCGACCTGCAGGGGCGTCGTGCGCACATCGAGCTGGCCGATGGACGACAGCGCGACCTGGGCCTGGTCGAGGGGGGCCGGTGCGACGCTCGGGGTGACCTCGAGCGGAATCGTGAGATCTTCACCGAAACCGAACTCGCGTGCCATCTTCGGCACCTCGTTCTTGTCCATGTCCATCGCCATCTCGGCGATCGGAATGTTGCACGAGTAAATGATTGCGGTCTCGAGCGAGGCCTTCGAACCGCCACCGCAGGTCTGCTGGTCGGAGTTGCGCATCACCGCGCTCGACTGCGGCAGCGTGAGGCTCGCGGGGTTCGCGTACTCGGTCGACGGCTTCGCCGCGCCGCTCTCGATCGCCGCGGCCGCGGTGACGAGCTTGTACACGGAGCCGGGGTGGTAGAGATCGCCGGCGATCGCGCGGTTCACGAGCGGCTGGAACTCCTCGGCGCTGAGCGCCTCGTAGTTCGCGATGATCTGACTGTCGTCGTTCATCGAAAGCATGTTCGGGTCGTAGGTCGGCGTTGAGACGAGCGCGAGGATCCGGCCCGTCTTCGGCTCGAGTGCGACGACCGCGCCCTCGAACTCGAACTCTTGCATCGCCTCGTAGGCAGCCTGCTGCGCCTTCGCATTAATCGTCGTGTCGATCGAGCTGCCCTGGGGCTTCGAGCCGTTCAGCGTGTTCTGGATGCGGGTGAAGAACTGACCGTCGGCGTTGCCCGACAGCTCCTTGTTCATCGCCGCCTCGAGACCGGTCATGCCCTGCTGGCGCGAGTAGTGCCCCGTGACGGGGGCGTAGAGCGCGCCGGGGTCGTAGCCGCGGAGGTAGCGGTACGTGTCGTTCGTGGGACTCGAGAACGCGACGGGTTCGCCGTCGACAATGATCGAGCCGCGCTCGACCTTGTAGCCGTTCTTGATGGTGCGCTGGTTGAGCGGGTTGCCACGCAGGTCATCGGCGTTCACGAACTGGATCATCGTGACCGAGAAGAACAGCACGATGAACATCGCGAACACCGCGCGTGAGAGGAACTTCAGCTGCTTGTTCATGAGCGGATCACCAACTTGGGTCGGTTACGTACCGAGTTCGAGAGCAACAGGAGCAGTACGACAATGATCCAGTTCGACACGAGCGACGAACCACCCGCGGCGAGGAACGGCGCGGTGAGGCCGGTGAGCGGTATCACGCGGGTGACGCCGCCAACGACGACGAAGACCTGGAGCGCGATCGCGAAGCCAAAGCCGGCGGCAAGGAGCTTGCCGAAGTCGTCTTGCCCAGCGAACCCAATGCGGAGCGCGCGGCCGACGAGCAGCAGGTACGCGGCGAGGATCACGAAGAGGCCGATCAGGCCGAGCTCTTCGCCGAGGCTCGCAAAAATGTAGTCGCTCTCGGCGACGGGGGTGTCTGCCGGGTACCCCTGGCCGAGCCCGGTGCCCGTCATGCCACCGTTGGCCATGCCGAAGAGGCCCTGCACCATCTGCAGGCCAGCGTCGTACGGGTCGGCAAACGGGTCGAGCCAGTTCGCGAAGCGCCGCTGCACGTAGGGGAGTGTCTGGCTGGCGGTGATGCCGCCGACGAGGAACAGCCCGACGCCGAGGATGACCCAGCCGACGCGGCCCGTCGCGAGGTACAGCATCGACAGGAACAGGCCGAAGTAGAGGAGCGACGTGCCGAGGTCGCGCTGGAACACGAGCACCGACATCGCGACGAGCCAGAACGCGAGCAGCGGGCCGAGGTCGCGGCCGCGCGGGAAGCGGATCCCGGCGAACTTCTTGCCGACCATCGACAGCGCGTCGCGGTTTCGCACGAGGTAGCCGGCGAAGAAGATCGCGAGGAAGATCTTTGCGATCTCACCGGGCTGGAAGGAGAACGAGCCGACCTTGATCCAGACGCGCGCGCCCCACTCCTCGTGGCCGATGAAGGGCAGCATCGGCAGCAGCAGCATGACGAGCGCGCCGAGGCCAAACAGGTACGTGTAGCGGTACAGCACGAGGTGGTTCTTCACGACGAAGAGCACGATGCCCGCGAGCACAATCGCGATCGTCGACCAGAGCAGCTGGCGCACACTCGTCGCGTCCCAGCCCGTGAGGCCGCGCGCGAGGTCGATGCGGTAGATCATGGCGACGCCGATCGAGTTCAGCATCACCGCGAGCGGCATGATGAGCGGGTCGGCGTCGGGAGCGATGCGGCGAACGAGCAGGTGCAGGCCAAACACGGCGAGGATGTACGGAATCCCGGTCGCGAGCAGCGTCGGCGTCACATCCTCGTGCAGCGTGAGATCGATCGTGATGACCGCGGCCACGCCGATGGCGAGCGCGAAGATGAGCAGCGCGGTCTCGAGCGTGCGGAGCTTGCGGGGCGCGCGGATCGCCGTGATCCGCTGCAGCACCGTCTCGCTGGTGCGGGTCTTTTCGAAGCTCCGTGGCTCTGTGTTCTTCGCGCGGTTAGGCATCTGGGAGATCTCCCAACCTGTCGACGATGCTTCGCGCGTCCTGCAGCGAGCCCGCCGCGAGCGTGCGCTCGATCGTGCGGCGCTCGAGGCCGTCGAGGGCCTTGAGCGGGATCCCGGTGTCCTCAGCGACCGAGTAGAGCGACAGCGAACCGAGATCCTGGTGCACGCCCTGGTAGATGATCACGTTCGAGCCGTCGGTGCCGACGAAGTAGCGCGTCTGAGTCCACTGGTAGCCGACGAGCAGCGCGCCGCCGATTGCGGCGAGCACGGCGACGACCGCGAGGAGCCACATTGCGCGCCGGCGACGGTTGCTTCTCCGGGTCTCGGCGAGCAGCTCCGCCAGGTACTCGTCGGCGCGCGCCTCGAAGTGGCTCTCCTCGACGGCGGGCAGGCGCCGCATGCGCCTGCGGCTCGCGAGGCGGGTGCGCGCGGTGTTCGTCGTGCCGTCGCGCAAGAGCGGCGCGTTCGCGGCGGAGCCGACGAAGCGCGGATTGCGTGGGCCGGGATGCTCGCCCGAGCCGTCGGTGGGCGCCGGAAGCGGATCCTCATCCTCGAACAGGCGACCACCGATCTCGAGGGTGTCGCCCGGGCGCTGGGCCGAGTCGGGAGCGGTGACCTCGAGCTCCTCGGCCTCCTCAGCAGTGGTCGTCTCGACGAGCACGACGGTGACGTTGTCAGGTGCGCCGTGAGAGAGGCTCTTGTCGATGAGGTCGTCGACGCCGCCCTGGAGCGAACGGCGCCTGCGCAAAATCTTCTCGATGTCGTCGTCAGAGACGTACCCGCAGAGGCCATCCGAGCAGAGCAGCCAGATGTCGTCGGGGCGGGTGTCGAGCACCATGGTGTCGACCTCGGGGGCTGACTCGACGTCGCCGAGTACGCGCATCAGCACGGAGCGGCGCGGGTGGTACTGCGCCTCCTCCTCCGTGATGCGCCCGCTGTCGACAAGGCGCTGCACGAACGTGTGGTCTTTCGTGATTTGCTGCAGCACGCCGTCGCGGAACAGGTAGAGGCGCGAGTCGCCGATGTGGGCGAGCGCGAGCTGGTTACCGACGGTGATGAAGCCGACGAAGGTGGTGCCGAGGCCGGCGAGCTCGTGGTGATCTTTCACCGTGTCGCGCAGCATCGTGTTCGCGACGAGCAGCGACTTGCGCAGCCGCTCGGCCGACTCCTCGGGGGTGCCCGTTGGTGGCTCGTCGAGCTTCGCGACGTCGCGGGTGACGAGCGCCGAGGCGACGTCGCCGCCCGCGTGGCCGCCCATGCCGTCTGCGACGAGGAACAGGTTGTCTCCGGCGTAGCCCGAATCCTGGTTGTTCGCGCGGACCATACCAACGTGCGAGGCGACTGCGCTCGCGTACCCGTATGCCACGGCTATGGCCTCAGCTCAAAGGTTGTCTTCCCGATGGTGACCGGGGTAAATGTGGGGAGCGTCACCGAGTTGCGCACCTTCTCGCCGTTGAGGAGTGTGCCGTTGGTGGAGTCAAGGTCTGTGAGTACCCAGGTGTCGCCCGAGCGGGCAAGGCGAGCGTGGTACGTGGAGGTGTACTCGTCGACGATGACGAGGGTTGAGTCTGAGCTGCGGCCGATCGATACGAAGTCTTCGTCGAGTGGGATCGAGGTGCCTGTTGCGACGCCCGAGGTGATGACGAGCGAGCGGGCTGGGCCCGAGGTGCCCGCCGAAGGGAGCGCGCCCCCTGACGGAGTGATGACGGGGGCTGGGCCTGCCGTCTGAGCTGGGCGGGGCGAGGGGGCGGCCGCGTGTTGCAGTTGCGGCGCGGGGGCCGCTGCCTGCGGAACTGGGGCTGGGCCGTCGCCCTTCATTTTTCGGGCCGGAGCGCCGAACAGGTCGCTCCGTAGCGCATACACAATCGAAAAGATGAAAAACCAGAGCAGCAGCAGGAAGCCGATGCGCATGATGAGCAACGTGAGTTCGCTCACTTGGCCCCCCAGAAATCTTGGTCGACGCTGGCCGAGCCGCGCGTTGAAGAACCCGCTTGGAAGCTCTGCCTCGGTGCCGTGGTTCGCCCAGGCACCAGTTGGAAGCGTAGCGCAGTCTGGCCAATCATGATCACGGTGCCGGTCTGAAGTCGCGCTTCGCGGAACCGTTGGCCCTCGATTTTCGACCCGTTCGTCGATCCGAGATCACGCGCGAGGCCCGTCGAGCCGTCCCAGATGATCTCGAGGTGCTTGCGCGACGCGGCGCTGTCGGTAATGCGGATATCGCAATCTGAACCGCGGCCGACGACGGTGGTGCCGCGGCGAAGCTCGTAGCGCTGGCCAGACACGTCGATCGCGGCCACCCAGTTGACCGAGCCCTCGACCTGTGTCGCGTCAACCTGCAGGATGCCGCCAGTGAGCGAATCGTCTGACACGATCTCGACGTCGGGTTCACCGAGGAACTGGTAGTTCTGGCGCGCGGCGTGTTTCCGTACGATCTCGCGGAGCTCGCCTTCAAGGGTGTCGCCGAGCCTGAGCAGGCGATCCGCGTCCTGTGGCGAGACGCGCACGACGAAGCGGTTGGGCGTCAGCACACGGTCGCGGTCGACGACAACGGCGCCGATGTCGAGTTCGCGCTTCAGCGCAGCACCGATTTCAACGGGCTGCACGCCAGAGCGAAACGTGCGGGCAAAGGCGCCATTGACGGCGCGCTCGAGAGAGCGTTCGACGCTGTCAAGAAATCCCATGTCACGCTCCTTTCGTTTCTGCCGTGCGGGCAGGGCCCGCGAACACGCGCGATGGAGGGTATCCGCCACGCGGGTAATTCTGGATAAGTGTACTCACTTTGTCTTGGATTGCTGTGTGCTGCTAAGCTGTACGAGTTGTCCGCGCAGCTGATGCGCAGGCGGCAAACTCGCGCAAGTGGCGGAATTGGTAGACGCGCTGGCTTCAGGTGCCAGTGCCCGCAAGGGCGTGGGGGTTCAAGTCCCCCCTTGCGCACGAGTGAATAACAGCGGTTGGGGTTTCACGCCCCAGCCGCTGTTTTGTTTCCCTGAACTTTTTGTCTCTTCCCCAACCAATCCCATTGCGGCCTATGGATAAAGAATCCGATGCAGCGTCTGATGGTGCAGTCGAAACGCTGATGTCTTCAGGCACAACGCGAACCCGCAGGATAGGTTTATGGGGTGAAACGGCTGGTCTAACGGCGGGTCACGACGAACACCCGAGACGAGAGATCACCGAATGACAGCTGTTGACGTGGAACGCGGACTGAGCCGCGCCGAGGCCGAGAAGCGCATGCGCGATGGTCAGGGGAACGCGGCCCCCGACGGGTCGAGCCGTTCACTTAGCGAGATCCTCGCGGCGAACGTGTTCACCGTGTTCAACGGCATCGTGTTCGCTGGGTTCGGGATCCTGCTCGTTCTCGGTCGCTGGCAAGACGCGCTCTTCGGCCTCCCCGCGCTGTTTAATACGGTGATTGGCGTCGTGCAAGAGTTCAACGCGAAGCGCACGCTCGACCGCCTCGCGGTCATGAACGCGCCCTCTGCCCGCGTTTTGCGCGACGGCGAAGAGCACGAGATCGCGCCGGAGGGCGTCGTTCTCGGCGACCTTCTCATATTGCGGCCAGGCGACCAGGTCACCGCTGACGCACGCGTTCTGCGCACGGACGTCGGCGGCCCGCGTGGGCTCGAGGTCGACGAGTCGATGCTCACAGGCGAGTCAGACGCCATTCGCAAGGCGATCGGCGACGACGTGCTCTCTGGTTCGAACGTCGTTGGCGGGACCGCGCTCGCCGAGGTCGTGCAGGTCGGCGCCGACTCGTACGCGGCGAAGCTCACCGTTGAGGCCCGCCAGTTCTCGCTCGTGCGCTCGGAGCTGCGCGGCAGCATCGACAAACTTCTGCGCTGGATCTCGTGGGCCCTGCTGCCCCTGATCCTCATCGTCGTGAACGGCCAGATGCAGGCGTTTGGCGGCTGGGAGGCCGCGATCCAGTCTGGCGCGTGGCGCGACGCCGTCGTTGGCGCGGTGGCCGCTGTGATCGCGATGGTGCCGCTCGGCCTCGTGCTCATCACGAGCATCGCCTTCGCCGTGAGCGGCCTGAAGCTCGCGCAAGACAACGTGCTGATCCAGGAGCTGCCGGCCGTCGAGGGGCTCGCCCGCGTCGACGCGCTCTGCCTTGACAAGACGGGCACGGTCACGACCGGCGAGATGGTCTTCAACCACGCGGCCGAGCTCACGGAGCGCGCCGGGTGGCAGGCGGTGCTCGGCCACCTCGGCACGGCGCCCGACGCGAACGGCACCGCGCAGTGCCTCGCGGAGCCCTACGGAGCCAGCCCGAAGCTCTACGTTGCGGCCGAGGTGCCGTTCGACTCGGCTCGGAAGTGGAGTGCGCTCGTGCTCTGCGACGCCGATGGTTGCGAGCCAGGCAGTTGGGTGTTCGGCGCCCCCGAGTTCGTGCTCGCCGGCACCGAGACCATCGACGCCCAGGAGGCGCTCGCGCAGGCCGGGGCGATCGCCGAGTCGGGGCTTCGGACGCTGCTGCTCGCGCACTCCGTCGACGCGATCGCGGAAGGTGAGCACCCCGAGCTTCCAAACGGCCTCGTTCCCGTCGCGATCCTCAGCTTCCGGGAGGAGGTGCGCGACGACGCGCACGAGACGATGGCGTTCTTCGCCAAGCAGGGCGTCGACGTGCGAATTATCTCGGGCGATGACCCGCGCACCGTCTCCGCGGTCGCTCGCGAGGTCGGGATCGAGCACGCTGCGGGCGTCGACGCGCGAACACTGCCCGACGACATCGACGAGCTCGCCGACGTGCTCGAGCGCGAACACGTGTTCGGCCGGGTGACGCCGCAGCAGAAGCGGGCCATGGTGCACGCGCTGCAGAGCCGCGGTCATGTCGTCGCGATGACCGGTGACGGCGTGAACGACGCGCTCGCGATCAAGGACGCGGATCTCGGGATCGCGATGGATACCGCGACACCTGCGACGAAGGCCGTGGCCCGGCTCGTGCTGCTCGACGGTCGGTTCGATCGCATGCCGGGCGTCGTTGCCGAGGGCCGCCGCGTCATCGCGAACATTGAGCGGGTCTCGAAGCTCTTCCTCACAAAGACGACCTACGCGCTCATGATCGGCGTCGTGTTTGGGCTCATGGCCTGGGCGTTCCCGTTCCTGCCGCGCCAGCTCTCAATCACGGACGGGCTGACGATCGGGATCCCGGCGTTCTTCCTTGCCCTGATGCCGAACGCGGCGCGCTACCGCCCCGGCTTCCTCAAACGATCGCTGACGTTCTCGATCCCGGCAGGCTTGATCATCACGGCGGCAATTCTGACCCTCCATCTTGCAGCGCCGAGCGTGGGTGAGTTCACCGTGACGGAGATGCAGTCGGCGGCAACACTGACGCTCGCGGGGATAGCGCTCTGGGTGCTCGCGGTGCTCGCGCGCCCGCCGCACCCCTTCCGCGTGCTCATCGTGCTCGCGATGTACGCGGGGCTCGGGCTCGTGTGGGTGATCCCGTTCACGCGCGACTTCTTCGCGGTGACCTGGCTGCCGAACTCGCTCGGTCTGCTCGTGATCGTGATTGTCGCTGTGGGCCTGGTGCTCGTTGAGATTCTTCGCGCTTGGCACAAGCACCGTATCGAGCTGCGTGAGGAAGCAACGAGTTAACACGCGTTTCTGGTTGGTATTGGTGTAGCCATCTCGATGAGATAGCAGGCGCGAGCGATGGAGATCGGCCTGCCCTTCAGGCGAGCCACGCGCTGTGAATTCTAAGTAACTTCGCCGAGCGCGAATCGTCGGGAAGCTGATTGGCGCCGCGCCACGCTCGCCCGATAGGATCTCCCACGGGGGATTCAGACCTGTTTGGGCAGGTCGAACCAATTTCTGGGGCCGCTCTTGTGGCCCTTACGCAGGGACGCGTGTGTTTACTTACGCGTCCCTCTTTTTTGTTTCTGGGGGGAAGCGACGATGTCTGAGTACATCGCGCCGCGTTCGCGCGCGCGCATTTTCATAAATTGGTTAGCGGGGGCGCTTGTCGCGCTGCTCGTCGTCGGTGGTTTTAGTGCCCCGGCGATGGCTGCGGGCGGCAAGGTCACCGTCTTCCCGGCGAGTTCGAACGGGCAAGACCACAACGGCATGCCGGTCATGCCGGGTGGCGACACCTTCAACTTCCAGTTGGGCTACGGTTCGATGGATGATGGGGCCGTCTCGGTCATCACGCTGCCTGAGGGGGTCACGATTCCCGCTGAAGCGCTTGTAGTTCCCGCGGGGAACACGGCGGTGAAATCGCTTGAGATGAATGCTGCCGGCCAGCTGGTCATCACCTTCGCCGCGAAGTTCCCGAGCGACGTGAACCAGGGCGTGCTCGATCTGAAGTTCACTGTAGAAAAGGTCGAGCACTCCGACGTGCGCGAGCTGAACTGGGACGTCGATGGTGTTTCGACCTCGCAGACGATTATTGTGACGAAGCCAGGTGACAAGCCGAGCTCGACGAACGATAGCGCTGAAAAGAGTGTCGAAAACCCGAAGATCAAGCACACCATCGTCGACGGCAAGGTCGTCATCGACGAGAGTGTACTCGGAACGAAGATTCCCTACACCGTGACGGTCAAGAGCAAGCAGGCTCGCGACGTTGTTCTGACCGACACACTCGGAAAGCACCTGGCCCTCGTAGAGGGTTCGCTCAAGGGTTCGAAGGTCGTGCGCGACGAGAACGATCTCAACCCGGTCACCACCTCGCTCGAGGCGCTTCCCAACATCTCGGGTGAGAGCTTCACGTACGGGTTCTCGGCTGAGGCCAACTCGGTGTACACCTTCACCTACGAAGCGACCATCGCTGATGCCGCGGCGCTCGCGGCTGTGCGCGACGAGCTCCAGGCTGCGTACGACACCGTTGCCAAGAAGGAAGATGGCGGCGACTACTCGATCAAGCTCTCCAACGGTGCTGATGTCTCGGGCACCGAGGTCAAAGCAAACGTTTGGATCACGGGCAATGTGGCCCCGGAGGCACGCCCGGGCGTCGGTGAAGCATTCACCAAGTCGGTCGAACCGTCGAACGTCGATCTCAAAGAGCAGCTCACGGGCGGCGATACCCTTGCGAAGCCGATTGATCTGACCTACACGCTGGTTGCGGACCTCACGAAGTTTGCGGACTTCTCGACCAACGAGAAGTACAAGCTCAAGAACAACGTCGTGATCAAGGACATGCTCCCTGAGACGGTGGCGTGGGATATTAGCGGCAAGGGCACATTCCTCACCCTGACCGATGCGGCTGGCGACGAGATAAAACTGACACCGGCCGACGCGCTCAAGGGCGACGTTGAGAAGCTTATTGCTAGCGACGACTACAAGTTCCACTACGTTGTCGACGGGCAGAACCTCTTTGTCAACGTCGGAAAAGACGTGAAGGAGAAGTACACCCTCACCGTCAAAGCGACGCTCACGCAGTTGCCTGCCGACGCGTTCGACAAGAACGGGATCTACATCGACCGTTACCTCGCGCGCAACACTGCGAACTTCGTGTACGGCGACGGAAAGTACCACGGCACGCACGCGGACACTGTCGTAACGACTCCGAAGGATCTCAGCGGCGGGGTTGACGACAAGGATAAGTTCAAGAAGTCCGCGACCGGCGGCACGCTGACCGCTGTTGCTGGCACCTCTGTCGAGGTCCCGTACCAGTTCAATGTCGGCGCCGGTGTGGGCAACGCACTTACCTCTCGCATCATCGACGCGGTTGATCACAGCATCTTCAATGTAACCGAAGAGACGCTGCCTCAGATCAAGGCTTCGATCACTGGTAAGTACGACTGGAACTACCCGCTCGACGGAGACACCTTCGATCTCTCGATCGACAAGGAAGGCAACCTCGTCATCGCTCCCAACTCCGCGTTCCCGAAGGATGCACGCTGGGGGGCGGCCGAGGCTCCGATGAACAAGGCCTGGGAGATCGAATTCAAGCTCCCCACCCACGTGCTGAAGGGCAAGCAGACGCTCGACATCAAGAACGCTGCGAGCTACGAAGGAACTGACCTCGAGTACACCTTCACGTCGAGCTCACAGACCAAGGCGACGAGTTTCGGTAACGAGATGGAGGTGCAGAAGCGCGTTTACGACGCGAAGAATGATGCCTTCACCACGAACCTGCGCGCAGAGACCGATGAGAGCGGCAAGCTGCTCAAAGATACGTTTGTCTACCGTGTCGAGCTCATGCCACACGGCACCTTCTCCAACATGGTTGAGCCGGTCACCGACGTACTGCCCGAGGGCGTTGAATTCGTCGGGTTCGTGGCGCCCGAGGACGTGAAGGGTGATCGGGTCGACTCGAACTCGAGCTACCGCGTGCCTGGCTCGAACCTCACCGCGACCTTCGATGCCACCGCGAACACCGTGACGCTCGAGAAGGGCAAGCTCGAGAGCGGCAAGACCGTGAGCCTGTTCTTCAAGGTCAAGCTCGTCGGCGCCAAGGAGAACATCGGTGTCACGAACCTCATCGGCACGTCAGGCGCGACGATCACGCCGACGAACGACTACCCGCTGAGCCTGCTGAAGCGCGACAGCGCAGACGCCACCAAGCTCATCACCGACAAGAGCGCGGTCTTCTCCGTTCTCGCGGCCGACAAGCAGACCGTCGTGCTGAGCGACCTTCGGGTCGAGAACGGCAAGATCGTCACCGCGACCGGTGGCACCCCCGTCGTGAAGCAGCCCGGAACCTACTGGCTGCGCGAGGACGTTGCGCCCGGCGGCTACAAGAAGTCCGACGAGCTCCTCGAGATCGGGTTCAAGGCCGACGACAGCGCGAAGGAGGTCGTGCTCTTCAACGACCGCCAGAACTACGCCATCGGCGACTTGACCTGGATCGACACCAACCGTGACGGCATTCAGGACGAAGGGGAGCCCGTGCTCTCCGGTGTGACTGTCGAACTCATTCAGGGCGGTAAGGTCATCGCGACGACGAAGACCGACGCCGACGGACGCTACCTCTTCGACGAGTTGCCCGCGGGTGAGTACCAGGTGAAGTTCACGCTGACGGAGGAGCAGCAGAAGCTCTACACCTTCACGACGCAGAACTCGGGCAAGGATGGCGCAGCCGACTCCGATGCTGATCGCGAGACCGGCCTCACCACGAAGATCGTGCTCGGCGACTCGAACACGAACCTCACCAAGAGCTACGATCACGGCAAGGTGAAGGCGACTGAGGGCATCGACCCGACGTGGGACGCCGGCGTCGTGCTGAAGAGCTACGCGATCGGCGACTACACCTGGATCGATGAGAACAACAACGGCGTTCAGGACGAGGGCGAAGAGATCCTCCCAGGCGTCACCGTTGAGCTCATCAAGGACGGCAAGGTCATCGATTCGAAGGTCACCGACAAGAACGGCCTGTACCGTTTCGACGACCTGCCTGCCGGCGAGTACCAGGTGAAGTTCACTCTCACGAAGGAGCAGCAGAAGGAATTCCGCTTCACCGAGCAGACTGCTGGATCGGACGACGCGCTCGACTCGAACGCGAACCCCGAGACTGGACTCACCACGACCATCGTGCTCGGCGACTCGAACAAGAACCTGACGAAGGATCCGAAGTTCGGCGAGCTGAAGGCCACCGAGGGTATCGACCCCACGTGGGACGCGGGCGTGATTCGCAAGACCTACGCCATCGGTGACTACACCTGGATCGACGCGAACCGCGACGGTATTCAGGACGCCGATGAGGAGATCCTCGCTGGCGTGACCGTCGAGCTCATCAAGGACGGGGAAGTCGTCAAGACGACCACGACCGACGAGAACGGCCGCTACGTCTTCGACGGACTCAAGACTGGTGAGTACCAGGTGAAGTTCACGCTCACTCCCGAGCAGCAGAAGATCTACACCTTCACCGACCTCGCAGCCGGCGAGGATGACGGGGCGGACTCAAACGCTGAGCGCGGAACGGGCCTCACGACGACGATCGTGCTCGGCGACGACAACGCGAACCTCACCAAGAAGTACGACTACGCAGAGCTCGACGCGACAGAAGGAATCGATCCCACCTGGGACGCCGGCGTCGTGTTGAAGACCTACGCGATCGGTGACTTCACGTGGATCGACGCGAACCGCGACGGTATCCAGGATGCCGATGAGGAGATCCTCGCAGGTGTGACCGTTGAGCTCATGAAGGACGGGGAAGTCGTCAAGACGACCACGACCGACGAGACCGGACACTACATGTTCGACAACCTCTACGCAGGTGAGTACGAGGTGAAGTTCACGCTGACCGACGAGCAGAAGAAGGTGTACACCTTCACCAGCCAGGTGATTGGTGAGAACGGCGCCGTCGACTCGAACGCCGATCGGAAGACCGGCCTCACAACGAAGATCGTGCTCGATGACTCGAACCCGGGCCTGACGAAGGACTACCCCTTCGGCACTGTCGAGGCGACTGAGGGCATCGACCCGACGTGGGACGCCGGCGTGGTTGTGAAGACCTACGCTGTCGGCGACGTCGTCTGGATTGATGCGAACAAGAACGGCGTCCAGGACAGCTCCGAGAAGGTGCTACCTGGCGTCACCGTGGAACTCTTCCAGAACGGGAAGGTCATCGCGACGACCACGACCGACAAGAACGGTCGCTACAAGTTCGACGACCTGAACGCTGGTGAGTACCAGGTGAAGTTCACGCTCACCAAGGAACAGCAGAAGATCTACAAGTTCACGAAGCCGACCGTCGGCTCGAATGGCGCCGTAGATTCGAACGCTCACCCCGAGACTGGCTTCACTGCCACGATCGTGCTCGGCGACGACAACTCGGATCTCACGACCGAGTACGAGTTCGGCGAGGTCAACGCGACCGAGGGCATCGACCCGACCTGGGATGCCGGTGTTGTTGTGATCGATATCCCCGCGACCGAGGTTCCGGGCGCTGAGAACCCCGGCACCCCGGGCGTGAACGAGCTGCCGAACACCGGTGGATCGCTCCCGCTCCTCGTCGGCGGCGTCGCTTCCCTGCTGCTGCTAGCGGGTGCTTCGCTCATGATCTGGCGCCGCCGGACCGCGTAATCACCTAGCGCGCCGCGCTCAAGGGGCCCAACCTGGCACTCGCCGGGTTGGGCCCCTTGCCGTTGGCGGTGCAGGCCGCGGGTTCGCGCGGCCTGCGGGTAGGCCTCCCGTGTCGGACGCGGGGAATAGTGTGGTGGCATGGCAAGACGACAGGCAGCAGACACTCCCCGGATCGAGCAGCTCGTGCTTCGCGACCTCACCCCCGGTGACGCGACAGGGCTCGTCGCCGGCGCGGACCTCGATGGGCTGAGGTTCGAGGGCGCGCGCATCGATGGGCCACTCGGCGGCGCGACGTTTCTTGAGTGCGAGCTGATCGAGTTCGCGGGGGATCGCGTGGAGCTTCGCGGCGCCAGCGTGCTTGAATCGCGGGTGCTGCGACTTGCCGCCCCGGTCGTATCGGCCCCCGGGAGTTCGTGGCGCGACGCCGAGCTCATCGAATCGCGCGTCGGGGCCCTCGATATGAGCAACGCCGAAGTGCGACGCCTCGTCGTCGAGGGGTCAAAGATTGGGTGGATCAACCTGCGCGGCTCGGTCGTGCAAGACGTTGTCTTTCGGCACTGCGCGTTTGAAGAGGTCGACCTCGGCATGGCGAAGACCGCGCGGGTTGCCTTCGAAGGTTGTACGACAGACAAGCTCACCCTCACGCAGCGAACGGGGGCGGCGCTCGACCTGCGCGGGCTCGAGTTCCGGGCGCTTGAGGGCTTCGAAGGGCTCCGGGGTGCGATCCTGTCTCCTGAGCAGGTGGCCCTCATGGCCGAGACCTTCGCGGGGCACTTCGGGGTGAGCGTGCGCGAATAAGAGATAGGGGTGGCCAGCCGCGGAAGTCGGGAATAGCCTCAATGCAACATTGGTTGTGGTCAACTGATACCCCCTAGGGGTATCGTAAACAGTGACCCAGATGCAATGCGAGGGGAACCCCACCATGAACAACCACGGAAACCACGGCGCGCACGACCAGCCCGCTGACCACAGCGCCCACCAAGAGCACGAAGACCATCAGGGCCACGGCGGCCATCAGGGCCACGGCGGCCATCAGGGTCACGGCGGCCATGAGGGCCATGTCGCCGAGTACCGGCGCATGTTCTGGATCATGCTGGTGCTCGCGATCCCGACGGTGCTGCTCTCCGGCATGTTCTCGTCGATCGTCGGTTACCAGCTCCCCGACGTGCCCGGGTTGAAGTGGGTCTCGCCCGTTCTCGGCACGGTCATGTACGTCTGGGGCGGCCGGCCCTTCCTCGTCGGCGCCGTAGACGAGATCAAGGCCCGCAAGCCGGGCATGATGCTGCTGATCGCGCTCGCGATCACCGTGGCCTTCCTCGCGTCCTGGGCGGCGAGCCTCGGCCTCGTGCACCACGAGCTCGACTTCTGGTGGGAGCTCGCGCTGCTCGTCGTAATCATGCTGCTTGGGCACTGGATCGAGATGCGATCGCTCGCGCAGACCACCTCGGCGCTCGATTCCCTGGCCGCGCTGCTGCCAGACGAGGCCGAGCGGGTCGAAGGCGGCGAGATCGTGAAGGTTTCACCGAGCGCGCTCCGCGTCGGCGACGTCGTTATCGTGCGGCCCGGCGGCAGCGTCCCCGCAGACGGTCGCGTTGTCGACGGCCGCGCGTCGTTCGACGAGTCGATGGTGACGGGCGAATCCCGCACTGTCGGTCGCGGGGTCGGCGAGCCAGTCTCGGCCGGCACCGTTGCGACCGATTCGGGGGTGCGCATCGAGGTTACGGCGATCGGCGACGATACCGCCCTCGCGGGCATTCAGCGCCTCGTCGCAGAGGCCCAGAACTCGTCCTCGCGCGCGCAGCGCCTCGCTGACACCGCGGCGGGCTGGCTCTTCTGGTTCGCACTTGCGGCCGCCGTCGTGACGGCGATCGTGTGGACGCTGGTTGGGAACCCCGACGACGCCGTCGTGCGCACGATCACCGTGCTCGTGATCGCCTGCCCCCACGCGCTCGGCCTCGCGATCCCGCTCGTTGTCTCGATCGCCACTGAGCGGTCTGCGCGCGCCGGTATTCTCGTGAAGGATCGTCTCGCGCTCGAGAGCATGCGCCTCGTCGACGCCGTGCTGTTCGACAAGACCGGAACGCTCACGAAGGGCGAGCCGACGGTCACCCACGTTGAGGCGGTCGGTGACCTCTCGGAGGATCGTGTGCTCGCGCTCGCGGCCGCCGCCGAGCAGGACAGCGAGCACCCGCTCGCGCAGGCGATCGTTCGCGCCGCGAGCGATCGCGGCCTTGAGGTGCCGGCCGCTGCCGACTTCGCGTCGTCCCCCGCTGTCGGCGTCACGGCCCAGGTCGAGGGCGCGACAGTTCGCGTCGGTGGGCCGTACATGCTTGAGGAGGAGGGGGCGACCGAGCTCGCCGTCTCGTCAGACTGGCGCGACCGCGGCGCGATCATCCTGCACGTGCTGCGTGACGGCGCGGTGATCGGGGCCCTCGCGCTGAGCGACGAGGTTCGGCCGGAGTCGCACGACGCGGTGCGGGCGCTGCACAGGCTGGGCGTCGAAATTGTCATGATCACGGGTGACGCCGAGGCGGTCGCGAAGACCGTCGCGACCGAGCTTGGCATCGACCGCGTGCTCGCGGGCGTGCGGCCCGAGGACAAGGCTGCCGAGGTGTTGAAGCTCCAGCAGGGCGGTCGTCGGGTCGCAATGGTTGGTGACGGCGTGAACGACGCGCCGGCGCTCGCACAGGCAGACGTGGGGCTCGCGATTGGCGCGGGCACCGACGTTGCGATCGCCTCGGCGGGGGTGATCCTCGCGAGCGATGACCCGCGCTCGGTGGTCTCCGTGATCGAGCTGTCGAAGGCGACCTACCGGAAGATGCGGCAGAATCTGTGGTGGGCCGCCGGCTACAACCTCATTTCGGTGCCGCTCGCTGCCGGCGTGCTCGCGCCAATCGGGTTCGTGCTGCCGATGTCTGTCGGCGCGATCCTCATGTCGCTGTCGACCGTTGTGGTTGCGCTGAACGCGCAGCTGCTCCGCCGGCTCGACCTGCGGCCCGAGGTGACGACGCGCAACGTGCTCCAGGGCTGACAGGCGCATGTGCCACCGGGTAGTCTCGGTGGCACATGCGCTCAGCGCGTTCGAGAGGATGGGGGTCCTCCGAGCGCGCGTCAGAGAAGGGGGAGAGTCCGGTGGATCTCGGAGATAGCCGGCAGCATGTCGGGGTGTCCGACAGGCTCACGTTCCAGTTGTACGCGGCATCGCGCGCGATGGTTGGTGCGTATCGGCGCGAGCTGCAGGCGTTCAACCTCACCTATACGCAGTACCTGACGCTGCAGGCCATCTGGGGCGGCGACGGCAGGCCCGTCACCGAGCTGTGTGAGCAGCTCGAGCTCGACTCGGGCACAGTCTCGCCGCTGCTCGCGAGGCTTGAGCAGGGCGGCTTCATCTCGCGTGAGCGCGCCGGGGTTGACGGGCGGCAGGTGCGCGTCTTCTGTACTGAGCAGGGGTGGGGTCTGCGCGACCAGCTGGCGAACGTGCCGGGCGGAACCCGCGGGGTCGACGGCCTGAGCGACGATGAGCTCCAGAACCTGAGCTCTCTCCTCGACACGCTGCGCGCCGCGGTGCGCTCGGGATCCTGATTCGGCGGGACCGCTCCTCTCGTTACTGCTCGTGCCCGCGCTCGCTCTTAGGGAGCGGGATCACGCCGGTGACAGACTGCTCATCGGCCCACTGCTCGACGCCGGAAATCTCGGGGAGCCTGTCGCGGGTGAATACCGGATCACGGCCAAGCTTCCGCTGTGCCGTGTAGTCGCGCAGCAGCTTGAACGCGACGCCCGACAGGAGCGCGATCGCGACGAGATTGATCAGCGCCATGATGCCCATAATGCCGTCGGCGAGGTTCCAGACAATATCGGCGGAGACAACCGAGCCGGCGAACACAGCGAGCACGGCGATGATGCGATAGCCAGCGAGCACCCGCTTGCCGGTGCTCAGAAACTCAATGTTCGATTCGCCGTAATAGTAGTTTCCGAGGATGGACGAGAACGCGAGCAGGAAGATGATGATCGTGAGGAGCACGTTTGCCCACGGGCCGAGCGAGCTTGAGATTGCGCTCTGGGTGAGAGCGATGCCCTTGGCTGCACCGGTGAGGTCTGGCGCCGCCACGAGCACGATGAACGCGGTGATCGAGCAGATGAGAAACGTGTCGAAGTAGACGCCGAGCGTTTGCACGAGGCCCTGCTTTACGGGGTGGGTGACCGCGGCCGAGGCCCCGGCGTTCGGGGCCGACCCGAGCCCCGCCTCGTTCGAGAACATCCCACGCTTGATGCCCGTGAGAATCACGTAGCCGAGCGCAGCTCCGGTGACCTGCTGTGCGCCGAACGCCGACGAGAAGATCGTTGCGAACACGGCGGGCAGTTCGGTGATGTTGAGGGCGACGATCACGAGCCCAATGAGCAAGTACAGCAGCGCCATGAGGGGGACGAGGGTCTGCGTGACCGAGGCGATGCGGCGCACGCCGCCGAAGATCACGGCAGCCATGAGCGCGGCAAGCACGCAGCCCGTGGCAATCGGTAGCCAGTCTGGCGTGCCCGCGGTGAGGCTCCCCGCTAGCGTGGCCTGGATTGTGTTTGCCTGCAACGAAGAGAACGCGATGGGGAAGCAGACGATGAGCACCGCGGAGAAGACGACGCCGAGCCAGCGCGCGCCGAGCCCGCGCTCCATGTAGTAGGCAGGCCCGCCGCGAAACCCCGACGCGTCCTTAGTCTTGTAGAGCTGTGCGAGCGACGACTCGACGAACGAGGAGGCGCCTCCGATGAACGCCATGAGCCACATCCAAAAGATGGCGCCGGGGCCGCCGACGGCGATCGCGGTGCCGACGCCGGCGATGTTGCCGACGCCGACGCGGGAGGCCGCTGAGATCGTGAAGGCCTGGAAGGCGGAGACCGACTGCGGGGCGCCGTGCTCGTCGCGCGGCGTCTTGTCTGTCAGGGTGCGGAACATGTCTGGGAGGAGGCGAAACTGGACGACGCCCGAGCGAACGGTCAGGTAGAGGCCGAGTGCTACGACGACGGGCAGCACGAGCCACGTCCAGAACGCGTCGCCCCACTGAGCAAGGAGATTGCTGATCGCTTCCATGGGACGAGCATAGGTGAGGTGCGCGGCGCTGGGTAGCACCGCTTGGGGTGTCGTGGCTTACGCCCCGGCCCCGTCTTCGGCCACGTAGAACCAGTTGCCGCCCTCGCGCACAAAGGCGCTGCGTTCGTGCTGCTCGAAGCGACCCTCTGGGGTGCGTCCGATCGCGGTGAATGTGACGGTCCCGGCATCGTCGAACGGCCCGCCCCGCTCGCTCGCCTCGATGATGAGGCGGAGCCACCGGGTGTCGCCGTCGAGCTCCAGCTCGCTCGGCCGAGTGCTCGAGTGCCAGCTGCGCAGCAGGTAGGCGGCGTCGCCAATTGCGAAGGCACTGTATCTGGATCGCATGAGCTGCGTCGCGGTCGGCGCCGGACTGCCGTCATGAACCGGGCCGCAGCACGCGCCGTATGGGTTGCCAAGGCCGCAGGGGCAGGGAGCTGAGCGATCGAACGAGGTCACTAGACCACGGTATCGGCATCTCCGGTTGCAATCTGTGTCACTGTCGTAATACAGTGGTACATGGCGGGTGCTAGCCCCGTCGAAGGAAGGACACACATGCAGCTCGACGATTCCCGGCCCATCTGGGCACAACTCGTCGACGAGTTTAGGCGCCGCATCGCCTCGGGGGAGTGGCCGACGGGCCTCAAGGTTCCCTCGGTGCGCGAGCTCGCACTCGAGCTCGGAGTCAACCCGAACACCGTGCAGAAGGCGCTCGGTGAGGTCGACCGCCTGGGGCTCACGCTCCCCGAGCGCACCGCAGGCAGGTTCGTGACGCGCGACGAGGGCGCCATCGCCCTGGCGCGCACCGCGCTCGCCGCGGCACAGGCCGATGCGCTCGTGGCGACGGCACGCGGCCTCGGCATGACCCTTCCCGAGACCGCGCTACTGCTTGAACGACGCTGGGGGGCCATGCCCGCCCCAGCACCGACCGAAAGGACACCCGATGAGTGAGCAGCACCTGCCACCGTCACCACCCGCGATTGAGGTGCGCGGCCTGACAAAGGCCTACCGGGGGCGCCCCGCGCTCGCCGGCCTCGACCTCGCCCTCCAGCCCGGCCAGATCGTCGGGCTCATGGGCGACAACGGCTCCGGCAAGACGACGCTCTTAAAGATCCTCGCCGGCGTGCTCGCCGAGTGGGAGGGCGCCGTCAGCGTCGCGGGCCACGCGCCCGGGGCCGAGTCAAAGGCGCTCGTCTCGTTCCTCCCCGACGCCTCCTTCCTGCCCGATGCGCACAAGCCGCAAGACTCGATCGCGCAGTACGCGAGGTTCTTCGCAGACTTCGATGCGGCGAAAGCGCGCGAAATGGTCGACTTCTTCGGCCTTCCGTGGGACCGCAGCCTCAAGGAAATGTCGAAGGGCATGCGCGAAAAGCTGCAGATTTCGCTCGCCATGAGCCGCCGCGCCAGCGTGTACCTGCTCGACGAGCCGATCTCGGGCGTCGACCCCGCCTCGCGCGACGTGATCCTGCGCGGGATCCTCTCGAACTTCGCGGAAGACGCGCTCATGCTCGTCTCCACCCACCTCATCCAAGACGTCGAGTCAATCGTCGACTCCGTCGTGTTCCTTCGTGCTGGGCGCGTGCTCCTGCAGGGCGGCGCCGACGACCTCCGCGAGGAGCACGGCGTGAGCCTCGACGCTCTCTTCAGAAAGGTGTACGCAGCATGATCGCCAAGCTAATGAGCCAGGAGTTCATTTCGACGCGCAAAGCGCTCTTCACGACCGTCGGAATCATGCTCGTCGTGATCCTGATGGGCTACGCCCTCGCGATCCTCCGCGTGCCGATCCTCGACGGGCTTGGGCTCGGCGCGGGCATCGGCGGGACGATCGCGCTCACCCCCGTCGTGCTCGCCGTGCTCGCTGCGCACTACTGGCGCACGATGTATGGCGCGCAGGGCTACTTCACGATGACGATTCCGGTGCGCGGGCGGGCGATTTTCGCGGCGAAGGTGCTCTATGGCATCTCCGCCTCCCTCGCCGCCGCCGTGGTGACGGTCGCGCTCCTCGCGCTTGCCGCGGTTGCGTTCGCAGTCTCGAAGGGCGTCGCGCCCCTCGACTTCCTCCGCGAGGGGCTTACGATGCTCGACCCGGGGCTCGGCTGGTTCATTGCCATCGCCCTCACCATCCAGCTCGTGTTCTGGGTCATCGCGGGCGCCGCGCTCATGTCGATCGGTGCGGAGGGGCGGTTCAACCACCTCGGCTTCGGCGCGCCCGTCATCGGTGCGGTCGCGCTCTACTTCGTGATGCAGCTGCTCGGGCTCGCGGCGATGCTGTTCGTGCCCCTCGGCATCCGCATCGGCGGGCCCGATGCCGGGGCGTTCGTAGCGCAGGGCATGTTCCCGGACTTCCTCGCGGCGCTGAAGCCGGGCGGCACGGCTGCGGCTGAACCGAGCGTGCTCGGCATCGGGGTGTTCCTCGTCTCGCTCGTCGCCGGCGTCGTGTTCGCAATGTGGGGAGCCCGCTCGGTCGACCGCCGCACCTCGCTCCGCTAGCGGGCGAGCTGCAGCTCGGGCTGACCCCCGTGCTGGTGATCGTGCTGAACGGCGCCTCTGATCTCGGTGAACAGGGGCGCCGTTCCCGCGTGCTCGACGCCATACACGGGCGGCACGGGCAGCGAGTTGTAGTGGAACGGGTTGCTCGCGTAGTACGCGCCCGTGTCGAGCAGCGCGACGAGATCGCCCTGCTCGAGCAGCGGCAGCTCCCGCCCGCGCGCGACGAGGTCGCCCGCGAAGCAGCAGGGCCCAGCGACGTCGTGGATCGCGGTGATGTCGGCCGGCTTCGGCGCTCCGGTCGCCTCGAAGCCCTCGACCCGCAGCGGCCAGGCCTCGGGCATGAACACCGTGCGCGTCGCGACCTGCGCGCCTGCGTGGGTGATCGCCACGCGGCGACCGCCGACCTCCTTCGTGTACTCGACGTAGGTCGCGATGAAGCCGTGCTTCGCGAGGATGCTCCTGCCGAACTCGGTGACGATCTCGTAGTCGCCCGAGAAGAGGCGCGGCGCGCCCTCAGCGAGCGCGGCAACGTAGTCGTCAAACGCCGAGATCGGGTTGTCGGTTGCGAAGTCGACGGGCAGGCCGCCGCCGATGTCGAGGGTGCGGATCTGCGCGAAGCCCGCGCGAGCATTCACCTCGTCAGCGAAGCCCACGAGTTCGTTCACGCCCTCGGCGATGAGGGGGAGCGGGCAGCCTTGCGACCCGACGTGGGTGTGCGCTCGCCGCAGCCACGGCGACGCGAGGTACGCCTCGATGAGCTGCTCACGCATGCCCGCGTCGCGCATCGGCACACCGAACTTCGAGTGCGCGCTTGCGGTGCTCATCGCCGCAATTGAACCGGCCCCGACCTGGGGGTTCAAGCGGATCCCGATTTCTGAATCCGACCCGCTCTCCTCGATGATCGAGCGAACCCGGGCGAGCTCCTGGAAGTTATCGACGTTGAGGGCGGCGCCCAGGCCGAGCGCCCGGCGCAGTTCGCCCCACGACTTCGCCGGGGAGTCGAAGACGAGCCTGTCAGGAGTGATGCCAGCCGCAAGCGCGGCGCTCAGCTCGCCGTCGCTCGCGACCTCAGCGCCCATGCCGAGCGCGCCGAGCCGCTTGAGCACAGGCACGAGCGGGTTCGCCTTCACCGCGAACGCGTGGAGCACGGGGATATCGGCGGGGAACGCGCGGAGCAGGTGCTCAACGTTGAGCTGCACCCGCTCCCAGTCGAGGAATGAGACGAGGGGCGAGTGCTCCTCGTGGAGGAGGCCCTGGCCGAGGGCTTCGGTGAGGATCTGTGATCGGCGTGCTGAATCGCTCATGGTGATGTGGCTCTGCGCTCTCGTGGTCGTGTTGGGTGTGGGGGCCGCGCCCAGGCGATATCTGCCCCGCCACTCAGGCTAGGATTATTCGTTTGGCAGCAGATCCGTCCGGGGGGATGAAATCTGACTGCGAATTCATCCCAAGAGGATGATGAGCTCACTGGGCCCAGCCCATATGGTGAGACGTGCCCTGCGGAGCTGCATGGGTAGGGCCCTGGGGCAACCACATAGCTTCGTGAGTTGACGCGGTGGTGTGCCGGGCCCGAGATAGTGAACACCAGAAAGAAACAACATGACTACCGCTACCCAATCGGGCGCAGGCGCCCAGACGGCAACGGCCAAGCCGCACAGCACCGCGATCACCTTCTGGCAAGGTGTCGCGATCATTTTTGGCGCGAACATTGGAGCTGGCATTCTCGCGCTGCCCTACGGAGCGCGAAGTGGCGGCTTTCCCGCGCTGCTTGTGGCGCTCATCGTCGCAGGGTTCCTGACTACGGCATCGATGCTTTACGTCGCCGAGGTCGCACTGCGAACCAAAGAGCCGTTGCAGCTCGCTGGGCTCGCGAAGAAGTATCTCGGCAATGTCGGGTCGTGGCTCGTCTTCGCCGGCGTCGCCGTCAACGGCCTCGGAGCGCTCATCGCCTACACTTCGGGTTCGGGGCGGATCCTCTCCGAACTGCTCGGCCTGCCTGAGGCAGTCGGAAGTCTCATCTTCTTCATCCCCGGGGTCCTTGTGGTCTGGTTCGGTCTGCAAGCAACTGGCCGCTCAGAGCAGGCGATTACGATTGCGATGCTTGTGCTTATCCTTGTGCTCTGCGGGTGGACATTCTTTGGCCCCGGCATCGACATTGCAAACGTGACGTACGTGCAGCCGTTCTTTATTATCCCGATCGTGAACCTCGCGGTCTTCGCGTTTATTGCGCAGTACACCGTCCCGGAGCTTGCACGGGGACTGGCAGAGACGAACCCACGTGCGCTACCCCGCGCGATCGTTGTCGGCATGTGCGCAACAGGGTTCCTGCTCGCACTCGTTCCGCTCGCAGCGCTCGGCATGATGGGCCGTGAAGGCATCACCGAAGTCGTTACCGTGGCGTGGGGGCAGGAGCTCGGCTCCGCCGCGTACTATCTGGCGAACATCTTCGCGGTGCTCGCGATGATGACATCGTTCTGGGCGATCGCACTCACGCTCATGACCAACATCTTCGACAGGTTCAAGTGGCCGTCGGAGGGCGCTCCGGGCTACCGAGTGGCTGCTATCGCGATCGTTGCGATCCCGGCATTCCTCATCGGCGTCTTCAAACTCGCGGGGTTTGTATCTGCACTCGGTTATGCGGGCGGGTTTGCAGGGGCAATCATGTCTATCGTCCCCGTCCTAATGCTGCACCGGGCACGCAAGCACGGTGACCAGGAGCCGGCGTGGAAGGCGGGCTGGGTCTCCCACCCGATCATTCAGGGCCTGCTCATTCTTGTTTTCGGCCTCGCTTTTGTCTACTCGCTCGTGTCAGCGTTTGGACTCGTGCCTGACGGCTGGGCCTGATGCGTCGCATTTCAGCGGCATCCGCGATCACGGCGTTCTCGGCTCATCACGAGCCGGTCGCCGTGGTCGCGCTGGGGGAGGTCTTCGAATGCGAGACCGAGGATTGCTACGCAGGGCAGATCACTTCAGAGGCGGTGCTTCGGCCGCATATTGACATGGCGCATTTCAATCGGGCAACCGGGCCGGTGTTCGTCGAGGGCGTTCGTGCTGGCGACATGATCCGCGTCGATATCGAAGGCATCGATATCGCTGATGCGGGCATCATGGCGCTCTCGCCTGGGCTGGGAGTACTTGGCGAACGGATCACGGAACCGAGCACTCGCGTCGTGCAGGTGCGCGACGGCTACGCGTGGATCACGCCAGACACCCCCGTTCCTGTCGCGCCCATGATCGGAGTAATCGGCGTAGCTCCTGCCGGTGAGCCCGTCGGATCTTCTTGGCCCGGGGCACATGGCGGAAATCTTGACACACGATTGCTGCACGCCGGCACCGCAATCTTCCTGCGTGCCCATCACGACGGAGCCCTGCTCGCAGTAGGCGACCTCCACGCGGTACAGGGTGACGGTGAGCTCGGAGGAACAGGTGTAGAGATCGCTGGTCGTGTGCGCCTGCGTGTTGAGCGGGCGGTGCCGTGTGCTGACGCAACCAGCGCGGTCTACTCTGGCGAGCTGCCCGCGTTGATTCACGAGGACGGGCTTAGCCTGCTTGCGAGCGCGGAGACGCTTGACGAGGCTGTCCGAATGGGCTTCTCAACCGCTGTTGATCAGATTCAGGCGTGGCGGGGGCTTCCGTGGGAAGATGCCTACCGGATGACGAGTCTTATTGCGCGGACCGAGGTGAGCCAAGCGGTGAACCCGCTGGTGACAGCGCGGGTCACGATTCCGCACGAATGGTGCCCCGCATCGCTTTTTGAAGCGAGTGACGCGTGACGGACGTGTTGAAGATCGTGCTGGTCGAAGACCACCCGATAGTGCGCCTCGGCCTTTCGACGGTGCTCGGCGCGCATGATGATCTCAGGGTGGTGGCCGAGGCAACTGACCCGACGGAGGCGCTCGCCGCAGTCGCTGAGACGACGCCTGACCTCGTGATCTTGCCGCTTCGGCTCGGCGGGGTGCGCGACGGGCTCGAACTCTGCCGTGAGATCAAGGCGGTTGAGCGCGGCCCCCGCGTCATGATGTACACGTCGTACACGAGTCAGTCAGACGCGACGCTCGCCTTCCTGTCGGGCGCCGACAGCTTTCTCACGAAAGATCACCCCGAGGGCCGGCTCGTCGAGACCGTGCGTGCGACGGCGCGGGGGAGCAGGGTGTGGAACGTCGCGACGGACGCCGGGGCGAGTGCTCGCAGCATCGAGGAGCGGGTTCAGCGTTCCGTGCTCACGGCTCGGGAGCAGGAAGTGCTCGGTTTTATGCTGCAGCGATACACAAACGCCGAGATCGCCCGAGAGCTTTTCGTCGGGGTGCCGACCGTGAAGACGCACGTCTCGAACGTGCTGCAGAAGCTCGGCATCGACAGCCGAAAGGCGCTGTTCGCCTAACTTTGGGGTTCTCTGGGGTCCCGAGGAGCCCCTCCACCTGTGATCTGTACACGCAATGCCCCAGGCGTACGAAACCTGCATGCGAATTACAGATTACATACGCTGGGCCGGGAGAGGGGCTGGCCGGGAGCGGAGGCCAGTGCCCCCACAGCCCCTACTCTGCGCGACTGAAGACCGCGAGCGACTCGAAGTGGTGCGTGTGCGGGAAGATGTCGAAGGCGCGCAGCTCGAGCAGGTCGTAGCCCGAGTCGAGCAGCGACTTCGTATCGCGGGAGAGCGCGACGGGGTCGCAGGCGACGTAGACGATGTTCGCGGGTGCGAGCTCTGCGAGCTGCGCGGTGACATCGCCGCCGGCACCCGAGCGCGGCGGGTCGAGCACGATGGTGCCGCGGCGCAGGCGGTCGCGCACCGGCGCTGCAGCGTCCAGCAACTCGGAAAGGTACTTATCGACGCGAGCGGTCAGAGCACGGGCGCCGACAATCTCGGAGAGGTTCTCGGCGGCGTTGTCAGTCGCGTCGGGGTCTGACTCGACCGAGGTGATCTTCAGCCCCGGCCCGGCGGCCTCGGCGACAGCTGCCGCGAGCAGGCCTGCCCCGCCGTAGAGGTCAAGGTTGCCGGCTGCCGGGTCGAACTGACCCGCCTCGATGAGGTCGGAGATCGCGTCGTGCACGGCGCCGAACAGCATCGCGGGCGCCTCACGGTGCACCTGCCAAAAGCCGCCCGCACGGACAATGAATCCGCGATCCTCAACGAGCTCGGCGACTAGATCCTTTTCGCCGCGGCGCTCCTTCTGGCCGATCTCGGTGATGAGCATGCGCGGGTCGTCGTTCGCGGGGTCGATGAGGTCGATCGTCTGCAGGCCCTGCATCGCCTCGGCGAGCGGGGCGATCTGGTTGACCCCGTCAGTCGCGAGCGGCAGCGACGACACGGGTACAACCGTGCGGCTGCGCGCGGCGTAGGGGCCGACGGCGCCGGTCTCAGGGTCAACGTGCAGCCGAACGCGCGTGCGGTAGCCGAGACCGTTCGCCTCGTCATCACCGTCGGCGGCCTCGACGAGCTCTGCGAGGGTCTCGGAGAAGTCTTCGCCCTCTTCGCCAGCGAGCTCGATGTCGCCGAAGCGAGCCATCGAGTCGACGAGCACCTCTGCCTTGAGCACGCGCTGGCGCGCGAGATCGATGTGGCCGAACTCGGCGCCGCCCGCGCGCTCGGCGGGGTCGCGCTCGAGCGATGCCTCCGCCCAGACGTGCTCGCGGCGGTCGTCCGAGGCATCGAGCACGCGCGTGACCGCGGCGCGGGCGAACGACTTCTTCTTCTGGTCGGTGACGCGGGCGAGCACGCGCTCACCAGGGATCGCGTCGGCGACGAACACCACGCGCCCCTCGTGGCGAGCGACGCTCACGCCGCCGTGGGCAATACCGGTGATTTCGAGCTCGATCTCGGAGCCGATTTCGAGGGGCGTGCTTGCGCGCTGTTCAGACATGAACCCTATTCTCCCACGCGAACTTCCGAGTCCTAGCCTGAGGATAGGAACCGGCCGAGCACGCCTCAGCGCACCCTTGGTATGACGGTTGCTGGACACGCGACACCTGCATGTTGAGCGCGACACAACACCTGGTGTCTGCTGGGTATCAGTGCTTACGTCGCAGGCTTGATAGTTCCCGTGACCCGCAGAAATAGTGGCCGACTCGCCGGGGGCCTGCATTTATTTGAGCGCGATCGCCACTTCGCCTGCCTCTCGTGGCGTTGCCCAAAAGCCCGACGCCTCAGTACCCCTTACACGTAGTCCAAGGGGGCCGCGCACGTGGAAAGTCGACGCTTCGCACAGAGGGTCGGTTCCGTGTGTATAAGTGCGAGGGGATCGCAGAAATCTGGTGAGCGGCAGCGGAGGAGAATGTGTAAAACTTCAGCATTTTAAGGTGTTAGGTTTGTGCGGTCTCGGCATGTCTGCCGCGAACGTTCCTTATGCCTGCAGCTTGGGTTCGTAGGGCAGGAATTTCTGACGCACGTGCGTTTAACTGAGTAAGGAAGTGTGTGAATCTTGCGGCAACATCGTTTGCGCCGTGTCGCGGCAGCTGGAGCTGCTGCGTTGATCGCGATAGTGGGACTGGACGCCGGCATCGCCCCTGCGTTCGCCGAGGCTGAGGCTCCGGCGGGCACCCCAGTAGAGGCGGCTCCGGAGGCTCTTGCCTCAGGACCCCGCCTGCAGGGGAAGTGGATCTTCGAGAGCCCGTCGCAAGCTGGGATGCGCTACAGTGCGCTCCAGGACGGGCCGGAGGGACTGGCCCAGGCGCCCATGGGAAGCTTGGCGGACGTGACAAAGCTGACGGATTCGTTCTCGTACCCTCCGGCGAACAACGAGGCGGGCCCGATTATCGCTGAATCCGGGCAGTGCCTCAGCATCCTTCCCGCGTCGACCATCGTCAACCTCATGCCATGCAATGGCGGTGTCCTGCAGATGTGGCAGATCAGTCCCACGGGCGTTGTGACCGCGCCAAATGGGAAGGGTCTGTCTTGGCGCGGACGTCACCCCGATTCTTGGCTTGACGCTCGAGACGACAAGGCCGTAAATGCCCTGAGGATGAGTGAGCTCTCGCCCGAGGTCGCACCGATTGCTTTCTCTGCGCGCGTGGACTCAAAGGACGACAGTGCTCGATCCGCTCTCGTCACGGGCAACGGTACACCCGGTGCTACGGTGACCATTAACGGCGCACAGCCGACGCAAGTCGCCGCCCAGGGCAATTGGAGCGTGAACGTCACCGGCCTGAACATCGGGACGAACAACCTATTTGTTGAGCAACGTGTGAACGGTGCTGTGACGGGGACGAGCAACCTGGTGGTTGAGTTCGGGGCGGCTCAGCTCAGTGCGAGCGTGGCCTTCGAGGCAGACCTCTCCGAGCGCGCCACGGTATCGGGCAAGGCTGAGCGTGGCGCGACGGTTGAGCTGTGGCAGGGAGTCATCCGCCACAAGACGACAGTTGCGAACGCAACGACCGGAGCATACTCGATCGCCCTTGACGCTCCGAACGCTGGTGGTGTGCAGAACTACACAGTCAAGCAGGTCGTGAGCGGATCCACTGTGCCAGGCACCGTTGATGTGCAGGCAGATTACGGCTCGGCAGTCGTGATCGTCGCGCCTGCCGCAGGTCAGATGCACAATGGTGGCACACTGCGGTTTGAAGGCCGTGGTGTCCCCGGCGGAAGTGTCGTGCTGACCCAGCAGGGAGCTTCGGGCGTACTTGGTACAGCCACTGTCGCGTCGAATGGCATCTGGACGATCAACGTCGCAGGTGTTGCCAAGAAGAACCTGTCGTTCACTGCCACACAGACTGGCCGGGGTTCGAACGTTACAACGGCAACAGTAGAGATCAACCCCGGTGTCACTGACGAGGCGCTGCAGGTGCTCACCCCCGCTGAGGGTGCGAAGCTTCAGCCGGGCACGGTGACGTTCACGGGCACAGCAAATGCTGGCGCGACGATCGAGCTGCGCTCGAACCAGACCGGAAACATGTTGGGAACCGGGACCGCTGCGGCGAATGGGACATGGAGTGTGCCCGTGAACCGTCAGCTTGCTGCTGGGAACTACACGATCCTGGTCAAGAATGGTGCGCTCGAGGTCGCTCGTTCCTTTAGCGTCGAGGCTCCTGCTCCCCAGCTGAAGCTTGAGGTCGTGAACCCGATCGCGGGGTCGCGCGTTCAGCCGGGCACGGTGACCTTCACAGGTACGGCGAATGCTGGCGCGAAGATCGAACTGCGCTCGAATGTTTCGGGTGGTCTGCTGGGTTCGGGGACCGCGTCTGCGAGTGGTGCGTGGACGGTTGACGTGAATCGCCAGCTTGGTGCTGGCGAGTACACGATTGTGGTGAAGAACGGCACCCTTGAGGTGATTCGCTCCTTCTCCGTCGCTGCTCCGGCGCCAAAGCCTGAGCTCGCTGTGACCGCACCCGCGCAGGGCGCTCGCGTGCTTCCTGGGACGGTGACCTTCACAGGTACGGCGAATGCTGGCGCGAAGATCGAGCTGCGTTCGAATGTTTCGGGTGGTCTGCTGGGTTCGGGTACTGCGTTGGCGAGTGGGGCGTGGGCCGTTGATGTGAATCGTCAGCTTGGTGCTGGCGAGTACACGATTGTGGTGAAAAATGGCACCCTTGAGGTCGCCCGCTCCTTTACCGTTGGTGAGAACCCGGTGACGGCCCCCCTGACTGTCACAAGCCCTGCCAACGGGGCAACACTGGCGCCGGGTACTGTCACCTTCACTGGCACTGCCGGCGCTGGTGCTGAAATTGAGCTTCGGTCAAGGACCACGGGTTCGCTGCTCGGAATCGGAACGGCGAACACGAGCGGGAACTGGGTGGTGCAGGTAAACCGGCAGCTTGGCGTTGATACGTACTATTTCCAGGTGAAGTCGGGCAACCAGACCGTGGACCGTCAGTTCACAATCGCCGAGAAGCAGGTCGGAACGGTCCTGAACGTGCTCACTCCGTCAGAAGGGGCAACCGTTCCAAGTGGCCGTGTCACGTTCACGGGTATTGCCGACCCCGGAGTCACTGTCGAGCTTCGCTCAAACGTGAGCGGCTCGCTGCTCGGCCAGGGAATCGCGAATGGGGCAGGTTCATGGACCGCGACGACAACCAATGCGCTCGGTGAGGGCACGTATCGAGTCGTTGTGAAGAACGGCGGCATCACCGTCGACCGTGGATTCCGCGTCAAGGACACTCCCGTTGTCGGGCACCTCACCGTAGTGACGCCCGCGCAGGGCGCGACCGTGAACCCTGGCCCGGTCACGTTCACTGGGCTTGCGGAACCGCACGCGAAGGTTGTGCTGCGCTCGAACGTGTCGGGCCTTGAGCTCGGCTCGGGTACCGCGAACGCTGCTGGGAATTGGTCGGCAACGACCAATACTCAGCTCGGGGTTGGCGCGTACACGGTTCTTGTGCAGAGCGAGAACAACGAGATCGCTCGGAGCTTCCAGATTCGCTAGCCACGGTACGGGCTCCTGAGTAGAAAAGCGGGGGTGAGGCGGAAATCCGCCTCACCCCCGCTTTGCCTGTCGAACGGGTTAGCCCTGGAGCGCCGAGGCGTCCGCGATCTGATCCTTCGCGGGAGCCTCGATCTTCACGGGCTCGCCCCACTTCGTGTACTCCTGGGTGCCGGTGCCCATGCCGCCGACGTTCGGCATGACGATGCGACGGGGCAGGTCATCGGAGCCGATGAACATGTCGTAGACCATCGACTCGCCAAGAGTCGACACGAGCGTGTCAATGTCGACGCCCTCCTGCGGCCCCTGAGCCTCAAACATCTTGCGCGTGTCGAGCGTGAGGGTGAGCTGCGTGGTCTTCACACCGTCGATCTCGGGGCCGTTGGGGTCGGCCACGAAATCGGTGAGTGCGTCGCCGAAGCCCTCAACCTGTGAACCCGGGTTGACCTGGTCAAGGATGGCGCCGATGTCGCCCGCGCCGCCCGGCATCGTCGACATGTCAAAGAACTTGTCGCCCGAGAGCGGGCCCATGTTCATGTACATCTTGCCGTCGACGAGGCGGATGTCGCCCTTCACGCCAGCCTGATCCATCGTCATCTGCATCTGGATCTTCTTCGGATCCTTGTCGATCACCATGTCGGCCTCGATGGAGCCCTCGACCGAGTCGCCCATCTGCATGCTCATGTGAACGGAGCCCGCGGCGAACTGCGCGTCAGCGATGCGCTGCGCGAAGTTATCCTGCGTGAGAGCGCCGCCCTTCGCGGGGGCCTCCTGCGACGTCGACGAGCCGCCGTCAGCCGGAGCTGCGGGGGAACTGCACCCGGTGAGCGCGAGGCCCCCGGCAAGGAGGATGGACGTTGTCAGTGTGGCCCTGCGTGAAATCTTCATACGACAAAGGTAACCCCACCGGACGACATAATGCGATTCGGGCAGTTGAACGGTTGGTGCATTGCATAGGCTTGTGGGTATGCGCCTGATCCTCGCCTCGACCTCGCCCGCCCGCCTTTCGGTGCTCCGGGGAGCCGGAATTGAGCCGGCATGCTTCGCCCCAGAGGTCGACGAAGACGCTGAGGTCCGAACGCGAGAGGCCGAGCTCGGCCGCGCGCTCACGGCGCCTGAGCTGACCGAGTACCTCGGCCGGTTGAAAGCTGAGGACGTGGTGCGGCGCTACGGTGACGAGATCGCGGCGCTTGGCGGCGGGCTCGTGCTCGGCGGCGATTCAATGTTCTTGCTTGGCAACGAGGTGCTCGGCAAGCCGCACATGCCCGAGATCGCGCTCGAGCGCTCGAAACAGCACCGCGGACGCACGGGCGTGCTGCACTCCGGACACTGGGTCATCGACTGCTCCGGCGGATCCTCCCCCGCACCCGAGGTGGCCGAGCTGCCCGCTGTCGGCGGCGTAGACACGGCGACCGTCACTCTCGCCGCCGATGTTACTGACGGTGAGCTCGCGCGCTACGTTGCGACCGGCGAACCGCTGAAGCTTGCGGGCGGGTTCGCGATTGACGGCCTCGCCGGCGCGTTTATCGAGAAGATCGAGGGCGCACCCAGCTGCGTTATGGGGCTCTCGCTGCCCGAGCTCCGCCGACTCGTGCGCGACCTCGGCCACGACTACACCGCGCTGTGGAGCGGCGGCTCACCGCTGGCGTAGCCCCGCAGCGCCGCAGCGCCGTAGCCGCGTGGCCAGGGTGGCGCGACCCCGCTCAGAACTCGCCCCGTGCGAGCAGCGCAACCGTGAGCGCCGCGATTGTCTCGCCGTCGGCGAGATCCGCACCCGTCAGCTCTTCTATGAGCGCGATCCGCTGGTAGAACACCGAGCGCGAGAGCCGCGCTCGCTGCGCGGCCAGCGAGCGGTTCGTTGGGTGTTTGAGGTACGCCGCGAGCACGAGGGTGAGGTCGCCCGTGTGGCCTGGGCCGGAGCCGCGATCGTGCGCGAACAGGGGCGCGAGCAGCCCCTCGGCGAACTCCTGTACCTCGGGCGCGCCCGCGAGGCCGCGAATGAGGTAGGCGAGCGGCCGCTCCTCCGCGAGCTGCACGGTTACGCGTGGGTGCGCGGCCGGTGCGAGCGCAGGGGGTGCGGCGGGAGAGGTGCCGGCCTGTGCGATTCGCTCAAGCGAGGCGATAAGCGCGCGCGGCCCGGCCGCGGCGACCCCGATGCTCAGGTGAGCGCGCCAACCGGTCGGTGTGGTCTCGGGAAGCATCATCGCAAGCTCGCGCGAGAGCCGCGTCGCGAGCGGGTGTTGCTGCGCGGTGAGGATCTCGCCGAGACGGGGATCCTCGCGCGGAAACGACATGAGCGCGAGCAGCGTCCGCGGCGCCCCAACGCCCTGCTCTGCGGGAGCGAGGACGACGCTGCCCTCGGGGGCGACCGCACGCCTGAGCGCTGTCTGCAGGATCGCCGCCTCGAGCGATTCGTGCGCACCGAAGTCGCCGACGCCCGTAAGCGTCGCGCTCATGAGCGCCCGCCCAGCTACGGGCAGGCCCGCAGCGGCGAGCTGACTCGCAAGCTCACGCTCGCCCGTGAAACGGCCGGAGAGCGCTGCGTTGAACAGCCGCTTCGATCCGAGGTCGAGCCAGGTGTCGCCGTCGGCGTCGGCGAGCCGCGCGAGGGCGAGGGCGAACGCGCCCAGCTCGAGTACGGTTTCGCGGCCCGCCGGATGCGGGGGCCCAGCGAGCGCCGTGAGCAGGCCCCACCGGGTGCCCTGTGCTTCGACGGGCACCCGGGTTGCGCCCTGCGGCAGCTCAGGATCGCGCCCGGGCGCTCGACGAGCTGATCCAGCCCAGTGCTCAAGCACCCGGGCGTCGCCGCCGGACCACGCGACGACGCGGTGACCGGCATCCTCGAGCACGACTGGGGCGCCGAGGGTTGCGGCGATCCGATCCACGACGTAGTCGACGGGGCTGCGGTTCAAGCCGAGCTCGGTGAGCATCGCGTGCACTTCGGCGCGTGCCTCAAGCGCCTCGTTCTGTGCAGCGAGTACGCGCTGATGCACGCGCTGTGTGATCTGCACGAACCGCACGACCCGGTGCAGCACGATGAGGGGAACGCCGCTCGTGACGCACGCCGCGGCGAGCTCTGGTGGGGTCTCGTCGAAGTGGGTGCCGAGCTCAAACACGATCGCGGCGGGGCCGGTGTCGACGAGGGTGCGCATGAGCGCGCTCAGCCCGGCCGCTGGCCAACCGGCGCCCGTCGTGAGCACGAGCTCGCCGCCGTCGAGCAGCGCTGGCGCCTCGCTACCGGCCACGACGTGAGCCCAGCGCACCCTCCGGTCGAGGCCGGTTTCGCCAGTCACAAGCTCGGGTGCGCCCGCCGCGAGCTCGGCGATGCCGAGCACGTCTCGGACGCTCGGGTACGGTTCCGCAGATTCGCTCACATACAAAGTGTACGGAAAAGTGTTGAAGTCGCGATACTTTGCCGGATGCCCTCGTGAAACTTGGCTGAAATACTGAGAATCATACGGGTTCCCCTGCCCGAACACATTGCGTGGTAACCACCTATTCGAAGAGGAAGAGCAACAATGGCGCACATCCCCCACGTCATCGGCGGCGAAAAGATCGAGGCCGCTGAGCGGACCCAGCCCATCTACAACCCGGCAACCGGCGAGCAGCAGCACGAGCTCGGCATCGCTTCGGTAGCCACTGTCGAGCAGGCAATCGCAGCAGCGCAGGCCGCGCTTCCCATGTGGCGCAAGACGAGCCTCACGAAGCGCGCCGACGTGTTCTTCAACCTCCGTCAGCTGCTCAAGCAGCGCACCCCCGAGCTCGCGGCAATCGTCACGAGCGAGCACGGCAAGGTCCTCTCGGACGCCGCCGGCGAGATCGCTCGCGGCCTCGAGAACGTCGAGTTCGCTTCGGGCCTCCTGCACCTGCTGAAGGGTGAGCGCGACGAGCAGGTTTCCACCGGCGTCGACGTGCACTCGGTGAAGCAGCCCGTCGGCGTTGTCGCGGCGATCACCCCCTTCAACTTCCCCGTGATGGTGCCGCTGTGGATGATCGCGTCCGCGATCGCCTGCGGCAACACCGTCGTGCTGAAGCCGTCGGAGCGCGACCCCTCCGCCTCGGTCTTTATCGCCGACCTGTTCCGCGAGGCAGGCCTGCCTGACGGCGTGCTCAACGTCGTGCACGGTGACAAGGTTGCCGTCGACACGCTGCTCGACAGCCCCTCGGTCAAGGCGATCAGCTTCGTCGGCTCGACCCCGATCGCGAAGTACATCTACGAGCGCGCCGCAGCGAACGGCAAGCGCGTGCAGGCGCTGGGCGGCGCGAAGAACCACATGATCGTGATGCCCGACGCTGACCTCGACATGTCGGCTGACGCCGCCGTGTCGGCTGCGTACGGCTCGGCTGGCGAGCGCTGCATGGCGGTCTCGGTTGTCGTGGCTGTTGGCGGCGTTGGCGACGAGCTCGTTCAGAAGATCGCAGACCGCATGAAGGATCTGAAGATCGGCGACGGCACTGACCCCGCTTCCGAGATGGGCCCGCTCATCACGCAGGAGGCGAAGGATCGCGTTGAGTCGTACGTTGCCGGCGCCGAGGCCGAGGGCGGCGTTGTCGTCGTCGACGGCCGCGAGTCGAAGTTCGAGGGCGGCGGGTTCTTCACCGGGGTCTCGCTCATTGACCACGTGAAGACCGACTCGAAGGTCTACCGCGACGAGATCTTCGGGCCCGTGCTCGCCGTCGTCCGCGTCGACACCTACGAAGAGGGCCTCCAGCTCATCAACGACCACCAGTTCGGCAACGGCACCGCAATCTTCACCCGCGACGGTGGCCTCGCGCGCCAGTTCGAGTTCGAGGTCGAGGCTGGCATGGTCGGCATCAACGTGCCGATTCCCGTTCCGGTTGGCTCGTTCTCGTTCGGCGGCTGGAAGGATTCGCTGTTCGGCGACTCGCACATCTACGGCCCCGAGTCGGTGCACTTCTACACCCGCTCGAAGGTCGTCACGACCCGCTGGCCGAACCCCGACCAGTCGAAGGTCGACCTCGGCTTCCCGAGCAACGGCTAAGCGACCGCAGGGTTAGGAGAGACAGACATGGCTGACTACATCGACCTCGACGGCGCCGAGCAGGCGTTCGGTGACACCGACGCTCAGCGCGCCGTGCGCGAGAACGACCGCAACTTCGTCTTCCACTCGTGGTCGGCGCAGGGGCAGATCAACCCGCTTCCCGTCGCGAAGGGCGAGGGTGTGCGGTTCTGGGACTACGACGGCACCGAGTACCTCGACTTCTCGTCGCAGCTCGTGAACTTGAACCTCGGGCACCAGCACCCCGGCCTCGTGCGTGCGATCCAGGAGCAGGCTGGCCGCATGGCCACGATCCAGCCCGCGATGGCGAACGACGTGCGCGGCGAGCTCGCCAAGCGCATCGTCGAGAAGTCGTTCGACGGCGCCCGCTCCGTGTTCTTCACGAACGGCGGCGCCGAGGCGAACGAGTACGCGGTGCGCATGGCACGCCACCACACCGGCCGCCAGAAGGTGCTCGCGCGCTTCCGTTCGTACCACGGCTCGACCGCGACGGCCATCACTCTCACGGGTGAGGCCCGCCGCTGGCCGAACGGCACCCCCGACGCGGGCGTCGTGCACTTCTTCGGCCCGTACCAGTACCGCTCCGAGTTCTACTCGGAGAGCCCGGAGCAGGAGGCGGAGCGCGCGCTCACGCACCTCGAGCACACGATCCAGCTCGAGGGCCCGAACACGATCGCCGCGATTATCCTCGAGACGGTGACCGGCACCAACGGCATCTTCGTGCCGCCGCCCGGCTACCTCACCGGCGTTCGCGAGCTCTGCGACCGCTACGGCATCGTACTCATCTGCGACGAGGTCATGGCTGGCTTCGGCCGCACCGGCGAGTGGTTCGCGTACCAGGGCTTCGACGTGAAGCCCGACCTCGTGACCTTCGCGAAGGGCGTGAACTCGGGCTACGTGCCGCTCGGTGGCGTCGTGATCTCCGACGAGATCCACAACACCTTCGTCGACAAGGCGTTCCCCGGCGGGCTCACCTACAGCGGGCACCCGCTTGCGTGCGCGGCTGGCGTTGCGACCTTCGACATCTTCGAAGAGGAGGGGATCATCGAGCGCGTTCGCGACCTCGCAGCGCGCGTCATCGAGCCCCGCCTGCGCGAGATCACCGCGAAGCACAAGTCGGTCGGCGAGTACCGCGGCACCGGCATGTTCTGGGCGCTCGAGCTCGTCGCCAACCGCGACAGCCGCGAGCCGCTCGCGGGCGACGCCTACAACGCGGTCATCGCCGCGTGCAAGAACGCTGGCCTGTGGCCGTTCGCCGCTGGCAACCGCCTGCAGATCGCGCCGCCGCTTGTCATCAGCGAAGAGGACCTCGTGAGGGGACTCGAGATCATCGATGCAGCGCTCGACGTTGCGGATAGCTACTACACCGGTAAGTAATTCGGTAGCGCGGAGGGGCCTGGTTTACAGAAACCAGGCCCCTCTTCGTTTGCCCCTGTTCCTTTCGTCGCGGGCGGGTCAGAATGGGAAAGGTTCTCCAAAGGTGGGGGACAGCTTCTCTAGGAAGGATCCGTTCATATGAGCGCTCTCGAAGACATTCAGAAGTACGCCCCGGGCGCAAGCGCGGCGGTCGTCGGCGAGATGGAGAAGGTGTACGCGCTTGCGCTACAAAATGCCGACGCTCGCCTCGTTTCCTATGGTGACTCCGCTGAGCTCGCACTGGTGCGCGAGAACTTTGTGAAGGGCAAGCTTGGGGTGACCGACTCTGACGCCTCGATCGACGAGGCGATTGCCACCGTCGGAGACCAGGTCCCCGGGCACAAGCAGCGCCTCACCGTGTACTACCTGCTTGCCGCGCACTACGGCAAGCTCGGCGTCTTCGGGGGTTAGGGGAGGGCGGCGCGGCGCTCGGGGTCGAAGCCCGGCGCCGTGGCCGAGTGGGCGACCGGAGTAGGCTGGCCCCAGCCCGGCCACGCACGGAGGATCGCCAATGACCCACGCACTGACAGGTTTTGTCGTCGTTGGGTTTGCGATCTTCATCGGTTGGGTGCTCGGAAAGACCGGGGTGCTTGATGCCTCGGCCCGAGGAACTCTCGCGAAGCTCGTCTACTGGGTGCTGTCGCCAGCGCTGCTCTTTGTTGTGCTCTCGAAGGCCGACGCGAGCGCACTGTTCTCCTCGCTGCTCCCGGTCTCGGCGATTGCGGCGCTCACCGTGATCCTCATCTATGCGCTCGTCGCCCGCCTCGTCTGGCGCCGACCCGCCGGCGAGGCGCTGATCGGCGCGCTCTCGGCCGGGCAGGTGAACTCGAGCAACATCGGCATCCCGCTGTCGCTCTACATTCTGGGGAGCGCCGCGTATCCGGCGCCGGTCGTGCTGTTCCAACTGCTCGTGCTCACGCCCGTAGCGCTGTCGATTCTTGAGGTCGCAGCGGGCGGAAAGTTCCGTGTGAGCGCTGTTCTCAGGGCGCTCGTGAGCCCGATCATCTTGGGCTCGGCGCTCGGAGTGCTGGTCTCGGTGTTCGGGGTCGAGCTGCCCGAGATGGTGTTTGCGCCGGTCGAGCTCATCGCGAACGCGTGTGTGCCCGTGCTGCTCATCAGCTACGGCGTCTCCCTGCACGGGCAGCGAGTGCTCGGGGCCGCTGGGCAGCGCGGTGAGGTCATTCTCGCGAGTGCGCTGAAGCTGTTTGTGATGCCGGCGCTCGCCTGGATTCTCGCGACGGCCGTGTTCGGGCTTGGGTCACACGAGACGCTCATCGTGGTCGTGCTCGCGGCCCTCCCTACGGCGCAAAACGTCTTCAACTACGCGCAGCGATTTGGGGTGGGCGAGACGGTGGCGCGAGACACGGTGTTCATTACAACGATCGGCTGCGTGCCGATCCTGTTTCTGGCGACGGTGCTGCTGCGCTAGGTGCTGCGCTGGGTGTCCGCCTAGGGGGCATAGCCCGTCGCGACGGGGAGCTCGGGATGGTTCGACCACTGAGACCATGACCCGGGGAAGAGTGCGCCCTCGCCTCCCGTGAGCGCGTAGGCAAAGAGGGCGTGACTCGCGGTGATGCCCGAGCCACACGAGAACCCGACGCGATCGCCCTCGGGTACGACCTCGGAGAACCGCTCGCGGAGTTCGGCGGTGCCGAGAAACCTCCCTCCCCCGTCGAGGTTCGCCGTGGCGGGGAAGCTCACTGCACCAGGAATGTGGCCCGCGACGGGGTCGAGCGGCTCGACCTCGCCCGCGTACCGTTCGGGTGCGCGCGCGTCGAGCAGCGTGTGCTCGCGGGCGAAATCTCCGACCGCTTCGAGGGCGAGCGCGGAGGAGTGGCCGGGGGAGAGGATCACGGTGCCGGGCGCGGGGCTCGGTTCAGCGGTCTCGAGGTCGTAGCCCGCCGCCGTCCACGCGGGGAGCGCGCCGTCGAGCAAGCGCACCCGCGGAAATCCCGCGTCGCGCAGCACCCACCACAGGCGCGCGGATGCGAGGTTGCCGCCGCCGTCGTACGCGACGACCGAGTCCTCGGGGTGCAGGCCCCAGCGCCGGGCCGAGTGGGTGAGCGCTTCGCCACCGGGGAGCGGGTGTCGGCCGAGGGATTCGGGCCCGTGGTCTGACAGCTCGGACTCGAGGTCAACGTACACCGCGCCGGGAATGTGGCCGGCGAGAAAATCTCGGTGGCCCGAGGGGTGCGCGAGGGTCCAGCGGACGTCGAGCACGCGCGTGCGCGGCCCGTCGGAGTGCGCTTCGGCGTCGAGGAGCGCGTGTAACTCCTCGGCGCTTACGAGAAGTTCGGATCGTGCTGCGTCGTCGCGTTCGCTCATGGGGCGATCGTACGCGATGGCGCTTGGGCGGCGCTCAGGAAAACAAAGAACATAACAGTGCTATATAAATCGTGTATGCTGGGTCCGTGACGACACCGAACAAACAGCAGCCCCTCGCGCCCCCGGTGCCCCTCGAGCACAGCGCGCTCGCGCTCGATCTCGTGCGGTCCGCGGCAAGGCTCACCCGGGCGGCGAGCAGGATCCCGGGGGTCACATACTCCTCGATCGCCTGGCGCGTGCTCGCCGACCTGGAACGCGAGGGTGGTGCCCGGGTCACGGAGCTCGCCGCGTCGCAGCGCGTGACGCAACCGGCGATGACCACGCTCATTCACCGGCTCGAGGGCGAGGGGTGGGTCACCCGCACCCCCGACGAGAGCGATGGCCGCGCGATGCTCGTGAGTGTTACCGCCGCAGGGAGCGCGGCGCTCGCCGACTACCGGGACGGCGCCGCGGCGCTTATCGCGCCGACGCTCACAGCGTTCGACGAGGCAGACCTCAACGCGCTCGCTCGGGCCGCCGAAATCATGCACCGCATCGCCGACGTGAGCTAGTTCAGACGCGACGGCTTCAACCACCCCAACTCAGCACACCAGAACAAAGGAACCCCGACGAATACCACCGAACCCAAAGCCTCGATTTTCCGCCAGCCGACCGCCGTGTGGGCGATCGCGTTTGCCTGCGCCATCTCGTTCATGGGCATCGGCCTCGTCGACCCGATCCTGCCGAAGATCAGCGCGGCGCTCGACGCGACCCCGAGCGAGACCATGCTGCTCTTCACGAGCTATCTGTTCGTCACGGGCATCGCGATGTTCTTCACGAGCTGGGTGTCTGGCCGCATCGGCGTGAAGTGGACCCTCATCGCCGGGCTCACGCTCATCGTGGTGTTCGCCGCGTTCGCGGGTCTCGGGGGCTCGGTCGACGCGATCATCGGGTTCCGTGCGGGCTGGGGGCTCGGCAACGCGCTCTTCCTCTCGACGGCGCTCGCCGCGATCGTCGGGGCCGCCTCCGGTGGGTCCAGGCAAGCGATCGTGCTCTATGAAGCGGCACTCGGGATCGGAATGGCTGTCGGCCCACTCGTCGGCGGCGCACTCGGCGAGATCTCCTGGCGGGGGCCGTTCTTCGGTACGGCGATCCTGATGGCGATCGCGCTCGTTGCCATCCTCGTGCTGCTGCGATTCCCCGCGCAGAGCGCGGCAGAGCGCGCCGCCGCCCGTGCGGCCGCGCCCTCGATCACGGCGAGTTTCCGCGCGCTCGGAAACCCCGCTCTGCTCTCACTGTCACTCGTGGCCGTGTGCTACAACTTCGGCTTCTTCACGCTGCTGGCCTACAGCCCCTACCCGGTTGAGGCCGCGGCTCACGCGGCAGGGCTCGAGTTTGGGGCGCACGAGCTAGGGCTCGTGTTCTTCGGGTGGGGGCTCGCGCTCGCGGTCACATCCGTTCTCGTTGCGCCAGTGCTCACCCGCCGCCTGGGGCTGCGCCCGGTGCTGTTCGTGACGCTTGCGCTGTTCGCGGTGTGTCTGGTGCTGCTCGCGGTGTTTACCGTCTCCCTGCCGGTGCTCGTCGTGCTCGTCGTCGCGAGCGGTCTGTTCCTTGGCGTCATGAACACCGCGCTCACGGAAGCAGTGATGGAGGCGACCGACCTGCCGCGCAGCGTTGCTTCGTCAACGTACTCGGGGGTCCGGTTTATTGGCGGCGCGATCGCCCCGGCGGTCGCAGGCCCCATCGCCGCCGCGCTCGGGGTGTCGGCACCGTACTGGATGGGTGCGGCGGCCGTGCTCTTGGCGATCTTGGTGCTCGCCGTCACGGGGAAACACCTCGCACATATCGGGGCAGAGCATGGCGCGCCCGCGCCTAGGGGAGGAACAGCGGCCGAGGCTGCGCCTGAGCTCGTCGAGGCGCAAGCAATCGGGGTCGGTGACGCGAGCTAACGGTTCGAGTCGCTCGTCTGAAGCGACGTGAGTGGTGCAGCCAGCCTGTCTTGCGCGCGCGTGCTAGCGCCGGGGGCTCGAAAGGCTCGGCTCAGGCATCGTGAAGCCGTCGGTGAGTTCGTTCGCCAGCGCATCGCGAATTGAAAGCCCGATAGTGTCGAGTTTTCCGACCATCCGCGAGCTGGGTGCCGACACGCTGACGGCGGCGACGGTGCGGCCCGCGTAGATGACGGGAACCGCAACGCATGTGATGCCCGGTTCGTTCTCCTCATGCTCAACCGCGTAGCCTCGTGCCCTTGCCTCTGAGATTCGAGGCCAGAGCTCAGCGTTCTCGTCTCCGGTGACCCGAAGGAGCTCCTCGGGGGTGTTGCAGTCGACGCTGAGCATAGCCCTTCCGAGCGCCGTATTGCGCATTGGGTAGCGGGCGCCGATGTACGAGCTCACGCGCATGTCGCGGTCGGGCTCAACCTTGTCGATGTAGCGCACGAAGCGGCCTTCGGGTATTGCCGCGTGCGCTGTCTCGTCGATCTCTGTGCAGATGGTGAGGAGCGCCCGGTGGAGCATTGGGCGCATCCCGTTTCGGGTGATGAAGATGTCGGCGATGCCGAGCGCAGCCGGCCCCAGGGAGTACTTCCCAGTCTGCGCGTCTTGGGTCGCGAAGAATCGGTATTTTAGGGCGTTAAGCGAACGGTGAACGCTCGCCTTATCCTCACCAAGACGTGCTGCGATGACGCCGAGGGGCTCACCGTCGGTGTCAAAGTCGGCGAGGCATGCCAGCACACGGAGGGCCCGGTCGACGCTCAAGATCGGGCTCGGCCCGTCGTTGAGGGCGGGGAGGTCGAGCTCGTTACCAATCCGTTGGGGGTGACGAGGGGGTGGGTGCTGCGTCATTGCGTGTGGCTCCTGGGGTGCTGTGGTGACGGTTGGATGGCGCGTCGCGACTGGTGTGTGGCGGGCTCACCCGGTACACAGAATGTGCCGAATTGAACTTCTTGTTGCGCCTTGCAAAATACATCGCCAGTCTATCTTGCGTAATCGCGCATATGTCGGTGTATGCTGTCACTAGTTAAAACGTACGTTTTGCAGAACGAAACGAAGAGGTATCCGTTCCATGTCACCTGAGTTCTCACTGTCGAAGCTCGCAAGCGACTATCCGGCGTCCGCAATCCGCGCGATGTTTGAGCGCGTTGCCGCCTACGAAGGCGTGACAAAGCTCACCGTCGGTGAGCCAGACTTCGATACCCCAGAGCACATTGTTGAGGCAGCCATTGCATCGCTGCGCGCGGGGGAAACGCGCTACAGTGCGAACGCTGGCATCCCAGAGTTCCGCGAGGCAATCGCCCGCCACTACTCGGCCCGTTGGGGTCGCGCCCTCGATGACCGGAACGTTATGGTTGCCGTTGGCGGGATGGAAGCGCTGCTTCTGGCGCTGAGTGCGGTCCTCGATCGCGGCGACGACATCCTGGTCCCAGACCCGGCATACCCGAACTACCACGGCCAGATTCACATGCTCGGAGCAAACGCCGTTCAGGTTCCGCTCTCTGCCGCAGCGGGGTTCCGCCTCACCGCAGCTGATGTCGAGGCTCGATTGACACCACGCACCCGCGCGGTCCTTGTGAACTCCCCCTCGAACCCTCTCGGCGTCATGATCGACGAAGAGGAACTGCGAAAGCTTGCAAAGCTCGCTGATGAGCGCAACTTCGTGCTTATCTCCGACGAGGTGTACGACCGCATCGTCTACGACGGGCGTCAGCACCTATCCGTAGCTGCGATCGACCCGAACTTCGAGAGGTTCCTCATCGTGAACTCGTTGTCGAAGAGCTACGCAATGACGGGTTGGCGGAGCGGGTTTGTAGTCGGCCCGGCGGCGCTGGTTGAACCCATGCCCCGCATGCAGGAAGGGATTACCTCGTGCCTTCCCGTGTTCATCCAACGGGCCGGCATCGCGGCGTTTGAGGGGCCCGACGAAGCGACGATTCGCATGGTCGAAGCATACGAGCGTCGGCGCAACCTCGTCGTCGCCGGAATCCGCGGGATCTCGGGCCTCGATTGCATCACCCCGGAGGGCGCCTTCTACCTGTTCGCCGATGTCCGCGGCACGGGGCAGGGGAGCGACGAGTTCGCAAATGGGCTGCTCGAGCGCCAGCGCGTCGCTGTGATTCCCGGCACCGCCTTCGGCGCGAGCGGTGAGGGGTTCATCCGAATCTCCTTTGCCGCGAACGAAGCGACGATCCAACAGGCCCTCGATGGAATCGGTGCGTACGTCGCAGAGCTCGGCTGACCGAGAAACTTCAATCCACCCACTCATCAATCGCGTGCTCACCGCTGAGTTCGCACTCAAGAAAGAGAACACACATGAAGAATCGAAAACTCCTTTCCGCGATCGGCGCCCTCGCGGTTGCTACCCTCGCCCTGGCGGGCTGTGCGAGCGAAGGCTCGGGTGCGGGCGAAGACGCTGCAGGCAATGAGCTCAACCTCATCACGCCCGGTGAACTCCGGGTCGGCATGGACACGGTGTCGAAGCCGTTCGCCTACGCAGAGGGTGACAACTTCAAGGGCTTCGATGTTGAGCTCATGACGCACATGGCAGAGTCGCTCGACCTGAAGCCCGAGTTCGTGGGCATGGAGTTCGCCTCCCTGCTTCCCAACGTCGTCAACGGCCAGCTCGACACGGTGTCGTCGGCGGTCTCGATCAACGAAGAGCGAAAGAAGACCGTCGACTTCAGCGAGGGCTACTTCATTGCGTACTACACGGTGATGACCACCCCAGGGACCGGGATCACGGACCAGGCGTCGCTCTCAGGCAAGAAGGTCGGAGTGCTCCAGGGGACGTTCCAGGATAAATGGGCGACTGAAAACTTCGACGGCGCTGAGATCGTGAGATTCACGGATCATAACCTCACGTTCGCCGCCCTGAAGAACGGCACAATTGACGCGCAGTTCTTCGACCTCGCGGTTGCAAATGACTACATCGCGCAGAACCCCGACATGAAGCTCGAACTCGCGTTCGACGTTCCCGCAGAAGACTCGCCGCACGGATTCCCCGTCAAGAAGGGCAACGACGCGCTGCGCGAGGCGCTGAACAAGGCGCTCGCCGAGGCTATCGCCGACGGCACCTACAAGGAGCTTTTCGAGCAGTACTTCCCGGGCCAGCCGCTCGCGGAGAAGTTCCAGCCGTAACTCGGGCACCGGGTGTGGCGGGCGAGCTCCCGCCGTACCCGGACCAACCGATTCCAGGAGGAATCTTGAACGACTTCATCGACTCATTCTTCAACAGCGAGGTGATCTTCACGGCGCTGCCGGCGATCCTCTCGTATGGGCTGTGGAACACGCTGGTCCTTGCGCTCACCTCGACTGCAATCGGCGTGGTGATTGGCCTCGTGCTCGCTGTGTTCGGCGTCAGCCGGAGCTGGATTCTCCGCGCGATTGCCCGCGTGTACACCGACGTCCTTCGCGGGCTCCCCGCGATCCTCACGATCCTGCTCGTCGGCCTCAGCCTCGCGGCGCCGCTTCGCGGCATCACCGGCGGTAACCCCTACTTCCTCGCGATCCTTGCTCTCAGCCTGATTGCGGGCGCGTACATCGGCGAGATCTTCCGTGGTGGCATCCTCGCAATTGATAAGGGGCAGATGGAAGCGAGCCGCGCGCTCGGAATGTCGTACGGCGCTTCTATGCGACTCGTTGTTGTTCCGCAGGCGGCACGCCAGGTACTGCCGAGCCTTGTGAATCAGTTCATCTCGATCGTGAAGGACACCTCGCTCGTCTACATCCTCGGGCTGATCACCACGCAGCGCGATCTCTTCCGAGTCGGCCAGGACACTGCCGTGCAAACAGGCAACCTTTCGCCGCTTGTGCTGGCGGGTTTGTTCTACCTCGTGATTACCGTTCCGCTTACCCACCTGGTGAACTTCATCGATAACCGGCTCCGGAACGGGAAGCCAGCGAAGAAGGTCCTCGACCCCGAACAAGACCTCAAAACTGCCGTCGTCGATATCACCGGAGAGGAGCGTGCCCGATGAGCGAGCGCGCCAGCACCGCAGTACCGAGCGAGTTCGCCATCGAGCTCATCGGCCTGCAGAAGAGCTTTGGACACGTCGAGGTGTTGACCGACATCAACGTCGGGGTGCGCCCAGGCGAGACTGTCTGCATCATTGGCCCGTCGGGCAGTGGAAAGTCGACAGTGCTGCGGTGCATGAACCGTCTCGAGGAGCCGAGTGGCGGTGTCGTGAAGCTGAAGGGCGAAGACGTCTCGGGCAGCAACGTGGACCAGCTGCGGCGACGCGTCGGGATGGTGTTCCAGCACTTCAACCTGTTCCCGCACAAGTCTGTGCTCGACAACATCGTGCTACCGCTTCGGCAGGTTCGACGGATGAGTAAGGCCGACGCCACCGAACTCGCGCTCGCCAGGCTTGCCGATGTTGGGCTTCGAGAGCGCGCTGACGCGCGGCCCGCGAGTCTCTCGGGCGGTCAGAAGCAGCGGGTGGCCATCGCCAGAGCACTAGCCATGGAGCCGGAAGTGATGCTCTTCGACGAGGCCACAAGCGCGCTTGACCCCGAGCTTGTGAAGGGCGTGCTCGCACTCATGACGTCTCTCGCCGAATCGGGCATGACGATGGTCGTCGTCACGCACGAGATGGGCTTCGCGCGTACCGTCGCCGACCGCGTGGTCTTCATGGACAAGGGCGTCGTCGTCGAGGAGGGAACTCCCGAGGAGATCTTCGACAGGCCCCAGACCCACAGACTTCGGACGTTCCTGAGTCAGGTGCTCTAGCCGCCGACTGAACCACGAAGGAGTGACGAAACACATGACAACAGCAGAACCGAAGTTTGGTGCCTGGATATCGAGCCCATCGGCGGTTGCGGCCGAGCAGGTCGCGCGCGAACCATTTGACTACGTGTGCATCGACGGACAGCATGGCCTTCTGAGCTACGCGGAAACGCGTGACGCGCTGATCGCGATCACCGCAGGGGGCGGAACTCCGTTCGTGCGGGTGGTGGCGAACTCCGCGGCAGAGATTGGCCGGATGCTCGACGCTGGCGCCCGAGGAATTATCGTTCCGCTTGTCAACAGTGTCGCCGAGGCAGAGCTGGCCGCGCGCGCTACACGCTACCCGGTCTCCGACGGCGGACGATCTTGGGGCCCGACGCGCCTGGGCGAGCATTTCAGTGGTTCGCCGGCCGACATCGATGCCGGCGTCACGCTTCTGGTCATGATCGAGACGCGGCAGGCGCTCGCAGACGTCGAAGCCATCCTTGACGTCCCCGGCGTCGACGGCGTTTACGTCGGTCCCTATGACCTGTCGCTGGCACTCGGCGCCAGCGTGCCGTTCGAGGACGAGGTTGTGGCTGAGCTCGACACCGCGATCGAGCGGGTCAGGAGCGCGGCCCGCGCTCGTGGCAAGATCGCCGGTATTCACTGCGCCGACGGGGCGACAGCTGCTCGGCGTGCCGCCGAAGGCTTCACGTTCGTCACTGCGGCGACAGACATGCTCGCGCTGCGAGCGGGGCTGCGCGGCGAGTTGGCCGCTGCCCGCAGCCGGGCCTAATGCCAGGCCACCCAGCACTCACAACAACATTTCATTCAAGGAGAACACCGATGCGCGCAGCACGCTACCAAGGGGCACGCGACTTCCGCGTTGAAGCGGTCGAGGCCGCCGAGCCCGCCGCAGGCGAAGTCCAGATCAAGGTGGCTTACGCCGGAATTTGCGGTACCGACCTCCATATTTTCCATGGCCATATGGACGCGCGTGTCTCTGCCCCGCAGTCGATCGGGCATGAGATGAGCGGCACGGTTGCGGCCGTGGGAGAAGGGGTCACCGGCCTTGCCATCGGCCAGCCGGTGACGGTCATGCCGCTCGCCCCGTGCAATGACTGCCCCGCGTGTCGAGCGGGTCACAGCCACATCTGCCAGAACCTCGACTTCATCGGAATTGAGACCCCCGGGGCACTGCAGGAGCTGTGGAATGTACCGGCGCACGCGGTCGTCGCACTTGATGCGGGCCTGTCGCTTGAACATGCTGCGCTCATCGAACCCCTCGCGGTGGCATGCCACGATGTGCGCCGAGCGCGACTCGTCGCGGGCGAATTCGCTGTGGTTGTTGGCGGTGGCCCGATTGGGCAGCTGATCGCACTGGTCGCCCAGGCAACGGGCGCACAGGTGGTGCTGTTTGAGCCGAATGCGGATCGGCGTCAAGTGTCAGCGGAGCTGGGCATCGAAGCGCTTGACCCGCTCTCGCTCGACCCGGTCGCGCTCGTCGAAGAGCGAACGGGGGGTGCCGGAGCCGACGTCGTATTCGAGGTCGCCGGTGTTGCACCGACGGCGCTCCAGAGTGTCGAGTTCGCCCGCGTTCGGGGCCGTATCGTGATTGTCGCGATCCACCCGAACCCCGTGCCGATGAACTTGCACCGCATGTTCTGGCGCGAGCTCGAAATCCTCGGCGCGCGCGTGTACGAGCGCGAGGACTTCGAGCGCGCAGCCGCGCTGCTCACGGCGGGTGAGATGCCCGTCGACACGCTGATCACCGAGATCATCCCGCTCGACCGGGTTCAGCAGGCCTTTGAACGGCTCGAGCGTGCCGACGCCATGAAGCTGCTGGTCGCAGTCGCCGAGTAATTACACCCCACAACAGGAGAACACAGACATGAATCCCTTTGACCTCAGCGGCAAGGTTGCCGTCGTCACCGGCGCGCGGCGCGGGATTGGGCGTGGCATGGCCGAGGCTCTCGCGGCCGCGGGCGCGGATATTATCGCCGCGTCCAGTCAGCAAGAGCCGGGTGGTGGCGAGACCGGCGACGCTGTGCGGTCGCTCGGCCGCAGTTTCACCGGGCACGCTGTCGATTTCACTGATCGCGAGGCCGTGCGCCAGTTTGGTGAGCAGGTCTCCGGCGCAGATATTCTCGTCAACAACGCCGGGACGATCCGGCGCGCGCCTGCGGCTGAGCATCCCGCGGAGTGGTGGGACGAGGTTATTCAGGTGAACCTGTCGTCACAGTTCGCGCTGAGTCAGATTGTCGGGCGGGGCATGCTTGAGCGGGGCGAAGGTCGCGTGATCTTTACGGCGAGCCTGCTGAGCTTCCAGGGCGGCATCAACGTTCCGGGCTATACCGCGGCGAAGTCGGGCATTGCCGGCCTCGTGGCAGCGCTGAGTAACGAGTGGGTGGGTAAGGGCGTCACCGTGAATGGGATCGCTCCCGGCTATATCGCCACCGACAACACGCAGGCGCTGCGTGAGGACCCGGAGCGGTCGCGCGCGATCCTCGAACGGATCCCGGCGAACCGTTGGGGAACTCCGGCAGACCTTGGTGGCGCGACGGTCTTCCTCGCAAGCCCTGCGGCAGCGTATGTCTCTGGCATTATCCTTCCCGTAGACGGCGGGTGGCTCGGACGATGACGGCGCTAGCCGAACACCGCGTCCTTCCGCTCGCAGTTCCGACCTCGAGGTCTGATGCGTCGACGCTTGCCGCGGGGCTCAGCGCCGGAGGTATCAACGTCGTCGAGGTTGGACTGCGTGCCCCGGGCGCGCTTGAAGCGGTCAGCGAGCTGGCTGCCGACGGGCGCCTACACGTCGGAGTTGGAACGGTTCGTACGGCTGCTCAAGTTGATGCTGCGGCTGAGGCCGGAGCCGGCTTTCTGGTCTCGCCCGGGCTCTCGGAACATGTCGTTCGTCGCGCAGCCGCGGTTGGCCTTCCACTCGTCCCGGGAGTCGGTTCAGCGAGCGAGATTATGCGCGCCTGTGAGCTCGGGCTTCACCTCGTCAAGCTGTTCCCGGCGAATCTGCTCGGCGGGCTCCACGCGATTGACGCCTTCCACGCGACGTTCCCCGAGGTGCGCTTTGTTCCGAGCGGCGGTGTCTCGCAGGCGAACCTTGCTGACTACCTCGCGCACCCAGCTATTGCCGCCGTGAGCGGCAGCTGGATCACTTCGGGATCGGTGCTCGCTGAAGGCCCAACGTCCGTCGCCGACCTTGCTCGTCGTGCAGCCGAGACCGTGCGGCAGGTGGCGTGTTGACCGCCCCGTTGCTCGTCACGGTTGGTGAGTGCCTCGGCCTTGTCAGCGGTGTTGGTGCGGGCGGTCTCGCCTATGGCACGCAGGCGGAGATTAGTTTTGGTGGTGCCGAGGGGAACGTAGCGATCTGTGCCAGCAGGCTTGGCGCGCGAGTGGCCTGGGTCGGCAGGGTTGGAGCGGACCCGTTTGGCGAGCGCATCGAACGTACACTTCGCGGCGAGGGCGTCGACGTGCACGCGACACGCGACCCGAAGCGCTTTACCGCGATGATGCTGAAGGAGCGGACGGGGGAAGGTGCGACACGTGTGAGCTACCTCCGCGACGGCGCTGCTGGAAGTGGCATCACGCCGGCTGACCTGCCGAGCGGGCTTATTGCGGGGGCGAGCGTGCTGCACATCACAGGAATCTCTGCGGGGCTGAGTAGTAGTTCGCGCGACACCGTCTTTGCGGCCGTCGCCGCAGCCCGGGCGGCTGGCGTGACAGTGTCATTCGACGTGAACCACCGCAGCAAGCTCTGGGCCGCGGAGGACGCGGCCGCGACCTATCAAGAGCTCGCGGCCGCTGCTGACATCGTGTTCGCCGGAGAAGACGAGGCCGAAATTCTTGTCGGTCCCGGGGCAGCGCCCGAGCTGGCACTTCGACTCGCCGCGCTTGGCCCGCGGGAAGTCGTGGTGAAGCGCGGTGAGCGGGGGGCCTACGCGCTTGTAGCGGGCGTGGCGCACGACGAACCAGCTGTCAACGTGCGCGCAATCGATACTGTCGGCGCTGGCGACGCGTTTGTTGGCGCGTACCTCGCGGAGCACCTGCGTGGCGGCTCCCTCCCCGAGCGCATGGGAGTGGCGGCCGCGAGTGGCGCGCTTGCGTGCCTGAGAACTGGCGACTGGGAAGCGATGCCAACTCGAGCACAACTCCGAGCGCTCCGCGCCGGCGGCGATCCAGTCGAACGTTAGGAGCGCGGAGGCGGCTCGGGCCGCGGCTGCGCACGGAAGGAAAGTCTCACATGGATACACAAGAACTGGCACCCGGGCCGCTGCCCGCTGACGCCGCGACCGCCACGCTTGTCGGGCGTATTTGGGACCCGGAGGTGCGGGCGGCTCGCGTCGTCGCAGTCGCCGGTGACTACCTCGTCGATCTCAGCGGAAGCGTCGACTCGGTGTCGTCGCTGGTCGAGCGAGATGACTCAGTTGAGGTCGTTCGCGCGGGAGTGGAGAACGGTGCCGCGCAGCGTTGGCCGCTCGAGGACGTGCTCGCAGGCAGTACCGATACTGCCGGCGCAAACGACCTCCGATTGCTCGCGCCGATCGACCTACAGGTTGTGAAGGCCTGCGGGGTGACCTTCGTTGACTCGATGGTCGAGCGACTCATTGAGGAGCGTTGCGCGGGCAACCCTAAGCTTGCGGCTGAGATGCGCGAGCGGGTCACTGAGGCGATCGGTGGGAGCCTCGCCGATCTGCGGCCGGGTTCAGCTGCAGCGGCCGAGGTAAAGCAACTGCTTGTCGAACAGGGGCTCTGGTCTGCCTACCTTGAAGTAGGCATTGGGCCCGACCCAGAGGTGTTCTCGAAGGCACCCGTTCTTGCCTCCGTTGGCTACGGTGCGGGAGTGGGCGTGCCCGACTTCTCGTCTTGGAACAACCCTGAGCCAGAGCTGGTGCTCGTGGTCGACTCGCGCGGAGCGATCCGTGGCGCGACGCTCGGCAACGATGTCAACCTCCGAGACGTCGAGGGCCGAAGCGCACTGCTGCTCGGAAAGGCCAAGGACAACAACGCCTCGAGCGCCATCGGGCCGTTTGTGCGGCTCTTCGACGCAGGCTTCAACCTCGAGTCGGTGAGGGAAGAGGAGATCTCTCTGCGCGTTGACGGCCCCGAGGGGTACGTCATGACTGGGGTGAACTCCGTGGGCCGCATCAGCCGCCCGTTCGAGGAACTGGTCGCGGCTACACACGGTGTGCACCATCAGTACCCCGATGGGTTCGTGCTCTACACGGGAACACTGTTCGCGCCGACCGCGGATCGTGGTGCGCCCGGCCTCGGGTTTACCCACAGCTACGGCGACACTGTGAAAATCTCGAGCCCGCATCTTGGCACGCTGCTCAACACCGTGCGCCGGATGGAGGACCTTGAACCCTGGGAGTACGGGATCAGTGAACATATCGCGGGTCAGCGCCGAATCGACCGGAGCCGGGCCCGCTAGAGGGCTGCCGGCCCGGGCGGGCTAGCGCCCGCCCGCGGCCAGGCGCATGAGGTCGGAGTCGAGGTTGATGCCAAGCTCGGTTCCACCCGCGCTGCCATACGAGTGCTGGTAAGCCTCCCAGCCCTCACCGCGTGCGCTCTCGCGGAAGCCACCCGCGACGAGCGCCATAAGCTCGGTCGCTGCGCGGTCAACGCGCTTTCCGAACTCGCTGCTGTTCCAATCCTCGGGGGAGCTGACGAGCGAGGTGGGCGCTGTGACGGTGCGCAGGTACGAGAAGAAGCCGCGCAGCTGATCGTCGACGACGAGCGAGTGCCGCGGGCTGCCGGCGGTCGCGGCCAGCAGCACCGGCGTGCCGATGAGTAGATCGTTGTCGAGTACCTGGAAGAACGAGGTAAACAGCCCACTCGCGGCCGCCTTGTACACGGGGGTCGCGGCGATGATCGCGTCGGCGTCGCGCAGAATGCCTGACGCCCGCTCAAGCTCAGCCGAGACAAGCTGCGTGGTGAGGGCTGCCGTGATGTCACCCGCGAGCGGGCGGAGGTCGATGACGCGCGCCTCCATCTCGATGCCGCGACGCTTGGCTTCGGCGAGCGTCTTCGTGGTCGCCCGGTCGGCGAGGAGCCTGGTCGTTGAAGGATCGCTGGTGCCCGCGTTGATGACGACGAGCTGCTTGATGTCTGCCATGATGTTGCTTTCTTGCGTTCTAGAGTCGAAAAACTGGGGTGTTGCGCTCGTGGTTACGCCGACCGGGCGGCGACGAGCTTCTCGGTGAGGCGCTGAAGCTCACGGAGCTCCTCTGGGGAGAGGGCGCGCATGGCCTGGCCAATGTCGCGCCCGTGTGCGCGCCCAACCTCACGCTGCACTCGCGCGCCCTCCTCACTGATCTCGATGAGCTTCGCGCGGCCATCCTCGGGGTCTGGCATGCGAAGTACGAGGCCGCGGGTGGCGAGGCGATCCACCATCCGTGACAGAGCGGGCTGACTGAGCAGCACCTCCTCTTGCAGGTCACAAAGGCGCATCGCCTCGCCGCGCTTCACGAGCGTGTAGAGCACGTCGTACTCGCGCATGCTCGCCTCGCCCCAGATTGGTCTGGCACTGAAGTCGCTCGAGAGGCGCGCGTGCGCGGTCATCAGTGACTCCCAGGCCTCGTTGGCGAGCCTGATATCGGTTCTGTGACTGCTCACGGTCGTGATCCTCTCTGTGAGCGACAAGCTGGTGACAATTGGGGGAGCGGGCGGCAAGCCGAATGGCTAGAAGCCCGAAGGGCTACAGGCCGAAGGCGGAGCCGGCCTTCGCCGGGCTGTCCTGGTACGGCGAGCCGCCGGTGACGTTGTCGCCGCGGTTCGGGTTCGGGCGGGGCTCGCGGGGCGCAGCGTCACCGTACTTCGCTTTGATGAGGTCTGCGTGCGAGGGAGCCTCGGGCACCTCGGGATCGCGGAGCTTCGCGAGCTCGGCGCGCAGCACCGGCAGCACCTCCGAGCCGAGCAGATCGAGCTGCTTCAGCACGGTGCCGGTCGGGAGGCCGGCGTGGTCGACGAGGAACATCTGGCGCTGGTAATCGCCGAACATCTCACGGAACGAGAGCGTCTTGTCGATGATTTCCTGCGGGCTACCGACGCTCAGCGGCGTCTGGTGCATGAAGTCCTCGAGCGACGGGCCGTGGCCGTAGACGGGGGCCTCGTTGAAGTACGGGCGGAAGTCGCGCATCGCGTCCTGTGAGTTCTTTGCGACGTACGCCTGGCCGCCGAGGCCGACGATCGCCTGCTTTGCCTTGCCGTGTCCGTAGTGCTCGTAGCGCTGGCGGTAGAAGTTGACGAGTCGCAGCGAGTGCGCAGACGGCGCGAAGATGTGGTTCGAGAAGAAGCCGTCGCCGTGGAATGCGGCCTGCTCGGCGATCTCAGGGGTGCGGATCGAGCCGTGCCAGACGAAGGGCGGCACGTCGTGAAGCGGCCGGGGCGTCGAGGTGAAGCCCTGCAGTGGCGTGCGGAAGTTGCCCTCGTAGTCGACGACGTCCTCGCGCCAGAGGCGGTGCAGCAGGTTGTAGTTCTCGAGGGCGAGCGGCAGCGCCGAGCGGATGTCCTTGCCGAACCACGGGTAGACCGGTGCGGTGTTGCCGCGGCCGAGCATGAGGTCCATGCGGCCGTCAGCGAGGTGCTGGAGCATCGCGTATTCCTCGGCGATGCGCACGGGGTCGTTCGTGGTGATGAGCGTCGTGCTCGTCGAGAGCTTCAGGGTCTTGGTCTGCGCCGCGATGTAGGCGAGGAACGTCGTGGGGGTCGATGAGAAGAACGGCGGGTTGTGGTGCTCGCCGATCGCGAAGACGTCAAACCCGACGTCCTCGGCGTGCTTCGCGATGGTCGCGAGGCCCTTGATGCGTGCGGCCTCGCTCGGGGTGTCTCCCGTGACTGGGTCGCGGGTGACGTCAGAGACGGAGAAGATCCCGAATTCCATGGTGTGCTCCTGGGTGTTGGTGCGGTCTGGTGCGCGAGTGCGGCGACCGGGAGGGCCCCGCCCGCACATTTATATGCGCTTGCATATAAATGTAACGAGCAATCCTGAGAACTATTCCCGCTCCCGAAAATCAATCCTCGAGCGGGAAGCGCGTGCCGCTAGAACACCATCGGGCGGTCGTAGTCGTCCTCGAACGTGCCGCCGAGTAGGCTCGGGTCGATGTCGGCGACGACGGGAACGTGGTCGCTCGGAGCGTCGCCCCGCCGCTCGTCGCGGTGGATGCTCGCGCCGGTCACGGTGTCTGCGAACGCCTGCGAGCCCATGATGAAGTCAATGCGCATTCCCTCGTTCTTTGGGAAGCGGCCGGCCTTGTAGTCCCAGAACGTGAACCCCTCGGGCACGATCGGCCGCACGACGTCACTCACGAGCGGCGCAAACGACTCGAACGCGGCGCGCTCGATGGGGGAGACGTGCGTCGAGCGGCCCTGCACGAAGCTGGGGTCGCCCATGTCGGCATCGAACGGGGCGATATTCCAGTCGCCCATGAGCGCGAGCGGCAGATCAGGATCTTCATCGAGCCACGTCTCAGCGTTGTTCCGCAGTGCGGCGAGCCACTCGAGCTTGTACTCGAGGTGCGGGTCGTCGAGCGACCGGCCGTTTGGCACGTAGAGGCTCCAGAGTCGCAGGTCGCCGACGGTGACGCCGAGCGCGCGGGCCTCGAGGGGCAGGCCGTTCGGGCCGGTTCCCTGGACGTCCTCCTGGCCCTTGATCGGCTTGCCGAAACCGGGCATGCCGTCGAAGCCGCGCGCGACGTCGGTCATCTCGTGGCGGCTCGCAAACGCAACGCCGTTCCACTGATTGAGGCCGTTGATTTCGAGGTGGTAGCCGGCCTGCTCGAACGCCTCGACGGGAAACTGGTCGGGGCGGCACTTGATCTCCTGCATGGCGAGGACATCGATATCCTCGCGCTGCAGCCAGTCAACGACGCGACCGAATCGAGTGCGGATCGAGTTCACGTTCCAGGTAGCGATGCGCATGGGTCAAGCCTAGCCGGGTTGCGCTGGCGCGCGGGTGGGGGCCTCAGCGACGCGCAGCCGCGAGCGCCTCGGCGTCAGCCCGGAGCGTCGCCCTGCGAGTCTCTGGCGTCGTATCGCCGGTGAGGATGGTGTCGGCGACGCGTGAGAGCGTCCACCAGCCGACGACGAGTGTGACGACTGAGAGGAGTAGCTGCTCTGCCTGCTCAAGGTCGGGCGTCGGTAGGGCCGCCTCGAGGCCCGTCGCGAGCGCCTGGCAGCTCAGCGAGCGGCACTCGAGGGCCACGGCCTCGGTGAGCTCGAGGCTCTCCCACGCGAGAAGCCGCGCGAGACCCGGTCGCGCCTCGAGTCTGTCGAAGAGCGCAAGCGCGTAGTCCCCGACGGCCGCTGGCCCGCTGCCGCTGACCGGGATCCCGTCGAGCAGGTCGGCGAGCTGATCATCGAGCACCGCCGCGAAGAACCCGCTCTTCGACCCGAAGTACGAGTACACCCGCTCTTTGTTCACGCCAGACTCGCGCCCAATCGCGTCCATTGTCGTGCCGGCGAAACCATGGCGCGCGAAGAGCGTGGCTCCCGCGTCGAGGAGCTGCCGTTGCGTCTGCTCAGTGTCCCAGGCCATGACTCAAGGATACCCCAACTCCAAACGGTCGTTTGCAATTTGAACCGCGGGCGCATATTCTCATCTCCAAACGATCATTTGGAGAATGTTATGACCCCGATCCCACTCCCAGCGCGCCTCGCGGTGACCTGGCTCGCGATCTTCCCGCTCGTCGCCATCGCGCAGGCAATTCTGCAGCCACTGCTCGCGGGCTGGCCGCCCCTCCTCGTTACCGCGGCGGTAATGACAGTCGTCGTGCCCATAGCCGTGACGTGGGCGGTGCCGGCGCTGAGCCGTGCCTACGTGTCGCTCGCCAGCCGCCGCTCCCGAGATCGGAAGGGCGCGTGAGGGCGCTCGTGCTCGGCGGCACGGGGGCCGTCGGCAGGGCAGTGGCCCACGAACTCGAAGCGCGCGGCCACGAGGCGCTTCGCGGGAGCCGCGGGGCAGGATCCTCGCCCGGAGCCGTCAGGCTCGACCTTTCGAGCGCGGCGGGAATGCGGCGTCTGCGAGAGGTCGCGCACGAGTGCGACGTCGTGGTTGATGCCTCCGGCCGCGATGATCCGGCGACCTCGCGCGAGCTCGAAGGTGTCCCGTACGTCGATACCTCCGCGACCACCTCCTACCTCGCCGAACTGCGAGGCCTCCGCGCGCAGTCGGGCGCCGCGACGCTCGTGCTCGGCGCGGGCATCGCTCCTGGCGCGAGTACCGTGCTCGCCGCCGCGCTCGCGTCCGAGCCCGGTGATGAGATCGACGTGTCCGTGCTCCTCGGCACTGGCGAGGTCCACGGGCCCGCGGCGGTCGCGTGGACCGCGGGCCTCGCGGGTAACGCCGTGTGGGGCGCCCCAGATGGCGCCGAGATCCTGAACTATCGCGAGCGGCGCAGGATCCCGATCGATGGGCGCGACCGCACCCACCTGCGCACCGACTTCCCCGACCACCTGTTGCTCGCGGCGGCGGGCGTTACGGTGCGTACCTACCTCACGCTTGGGAGCCCGCTCGCAACAGCGGGGCTCGCGCTCGTCGGCGCGGTGCCCGCGCTGCGCGGGATCCTCGCGGCCGCGCCCCACTGGGGCGACGACAGGTGGCGGGTCGCCGCGCTGAACCGGCGCACGGGCGAGATGCTCGCGGCGTCGGGATCCGGGCAGTCACGTGCGACCGGGGAGTTTGCCGCGCTCGCCGCCATTCGCGCATCGGAGAGCCCCGGGCTCGGCGCGGTCACGATGGCCGACCTGTTTGGTCTTGACGTGCTCGCGAGCGCTGCGGCCGTTACGTCGCGGGCGTAGCTGCGTCGCCCTGCGGCCAGGCGTTCCCCAGTAGCCGAAGGGCGCGCAGCGCAATGACGAGCTCGGCTGAGTCGCCTGGATGAGTCAGGCGGCGGCCCGTGAGGTCGGCAATGCGCTGCATCCGGTAGAGCACCGTGTTGCGGTGGCAGTGGAGCAGCTTCGCGGAGTCCGTCGTCGAACCGCCGGACTCGACCCAGGCCCCGATGGTTCCGAGCAGCGGCTTCGCGCCGGCCTCGCCGAGGGCCAGGATCCCGCCGAGCACCGATTCCGTGAGCTGCGGGGCGACATCGGGGCCCGACGAGATCGCGAGCTCGAGCGGACGGTCACCGTACCTGCTGAGCGCGCGGGCCTCGGGCGCAAGGCAGCGCATCGCTCTGCGGGCCTCGACCGCCCCGACCGGAGCGTCCGAGAGCCGCTCAAACGGTCGGCTCGCGCCCGTGCGCGTCGTGGCGCGCTCGGCGATCTCCGTGAGTGCGGCCTCGAGGTCGCCGCGGCGTCGCGCCCCGAGGATGCCGATGTGGGTGCCCGCGTCCTGGGTCCATGCGACGCTGGCACCGCGCACGCCAGCGCCCGGGTCGGGCTCGGGGCCGTCGCCCGTGCTGCCGAGGGACGCCACGATGACGCAGTACCAGCCGGTCTCGGGGAGGCCGAGCAGCCGCTCAGTGTGGGCGGGGTGCGGTGTGCCAGTGAGCAGCGCGAGCAGGTGGGCGCGGCTCGATTGGCCGCTGCGGCGCTCCTTCGCGTCGATGACCTCGCGGTAGGCCTCCACGGCGAGCATCGAGTAACGGTCGAGGATCTGCCAGAGAGCCGAGACCGCACCGAACGCGGCATCGGTCTCGTTCGTGCCGGCGGTCACCTCGCGGATCTCGCTCAGCACCGCGAGGCCCGCGAGCCTGTAGGCGTGGAGGAGGCTGGCCATCGAGATGCCGTTCTCGGCCTTCGTGCGCCCCGCCCACTGCGCGGGCGTAGCTGACTCTGGGCCGCCGCACAGCTCAGACAGCAGGGCCGCGACGTTCGCCTCGACGATCTCGAAGAGCTCGCTACTCACCCGGTGGTCGCGGTAGACGGCCTCGCCCGCGACGATCTCGTCGACGACGCGGGTGACGAGCAGATCGCGGCGCGCGGATATCTGCAGCAAAAACCAGGGCGGCGACTGCTGGGTTGAGGGGATGGCTGATGACTCCGTCGTGACCATGCGGCGAGTTTAGCCCGCGCTCATGCGCGCGGCTTGTGAACCTGCACAGGAGCGCGGGTGAATCGTTGAGCGGTGGCCCCTGGCGGCGACGCGTGAAGCGCGCCAGACTGTGCCTGTACACAGGCAAGGCACGGAGCCGAGCGTGCCTCGCGCTGGCCTCGCCGAACAGCATTCAAAGGAGAAGCCGTATGTTCCCGAGCCACCACCCCGACGTCGAGATCCCGAACCTTAGCATTTTCGATTACCTGTTCGGGGGTCTGCGGCCGGAGGAGCTGGGCCGGGTGGCCCTCATTAACCCCGCGACCGGGGCAGAGACCACGTACGGTGCCCTGCGCTCGCAGATCGAGGCGTTGGCCGGTGAGCTCGCCGCCCGCGGTGTCGGGCCGGGTGACGTTGTCGGCCTGCTGAGCCCAAACATCCCGGAGTTCGCGACCGTCTTCCACGGCGTGCTGCGAGCCGGCGCGACGGTTACGACGCTCAACGCGCTCTACACCGCGGCCGAGATCGAAAAGCAGCTGCGCGACGCGAAGGCGAGCTGGCTGTTCACGGTGTCGCCGCTGCTCACGCAGGCCGTGGCGGGCGCCGAGGCCGCCGGGATCCCCGCTGACAGGATCGTGGTGCTCGACGGCGCCGAGGGGCACGCGAGTCTTCGCGACTTCCTCACCACTGGCGCGCCCGCGCCTGAGCTCAGCTTCGACCCTGCCGAGACGGTGGCAGTGCTCCCGTACTCTTCGGGCACGACCGGGGTGCCGAAGGGCGTCATGCTCACCCACAAGAACCTCGTCGCGAACGTCGAGCAGAGCAGGCACATGCTCGACCTGAACGGCGACGACCGGGTGCTCGCCGTGCTCCCCTTTTTCCACATCTACGGCATGACGGTGCTGCTGAACATCGCGCTCTTCGTGCGGGCATCGCTCGTGACGATGCCGAAGTTCGACCTCGTCCAGTTCCTCGAGAACATCCAGCAGTTCTCATGCACGTACGTCTTCGTCGCGCCGCCCATCATGGTCGCGCTCTCGAAGCACCCCATCGTTGACCAATACGACATCTCGACGGTGCGGACGATCCTTTCCGGCGCAGCCCCGCTCGACGGCGCCACCGCCGAGCGCGCGGCGAAGCGGCTCGGAACTCAGGTACTCCAGGGCTTCGGGATGAGCGAGCTCAGCCCGGTCTCGCACATGATCCCGTCCGATCGCGACGACATTCCGCGCTCGTCGATCGGCATGTCGCTGCCCAACATCACCTGCAAGCTCGTCGACATCGAAACCGGCGAGGAGTACACCGAGTTCGGGGAAGACGGCCTGACGAAGCCCGGCGAACTGTGGGTGCAGGGGCCGAACGTCATGCTCGGCTACCTCGGCCGGCCCGACGCGACGGCCGAGTCGATTACGGCCGACGGGTTCCTCCGCACGGGCGACATCGCCGTGCGCTCGAAGGACGGCTGGTACGCGATCGTGGATCGCGCGAAGGAGCTCATCAAGTACAAGGGCTACCAGGTCGCACCGGCCGAGCTCGAGGCCCTGCTGCTTACGAACCCCGAGATCGCAGACGCGGCCGTCATCGGCGTGACTGTCGAGGACGGCGAGGAAGTGCCGAAGGCGTTCGTGGTGCGGGCCGAGGGAAGCGCGCTGAGCGAATCCGACGTGATGGAGTTCGTGATCGAGCGCGCCGCGCCCTACAAGAAGGTGCGCCAGGTCGAGTTCATCGACGTCATCCCGAAGTCGAGCTCGGGCAAGATCCTGCGCAAGGATCTGCGCGAGCGCGAGAAGAGCCTTGCCGGCTAGCTGCTGACAGCCAGGTTGGAGGCGCGTATGGAGCGCGCCTCCACCCTCGCTGTGGGGTGCCTGAGTGATTGCTTGAATCGGACACGGGTCGCGGGCCAGTGCGGTTATCCTTGCCCCATTGGGCAAGCGATGGTTGGGTGTGTGTCAAGGCGTGGAGCAGTCAGCGGAACGGGCAGCGTTCAATGGTGGAGAGTCACGGGTATCGCGCCCAAAGGGGGCGATACCCGTGACTGGGACGACGATTCCTGAGGGGTATCTTCTGCGTACCCGGGCACTCAACCTTGTCTATGAGGACGAGGGGAACTCGTGTACGGGACAGCCACACACTCATCCCGAACACGTCGTGTTTTGGCCGGAAGCGGGGGCTGCGGAGCTGGAGGTCTTGGGCGCCGCGCGGACGGTTTCCCTGGGGCACGGAATCTGGGTGCCCGCGGGAACTCCACACGCGGTGCCGAATCGAGACAGCGACCTGGTTGCGTTACACATCTCGCCATCGGCGGTGCCCGGACGTGGACACGACCTGAAGGCTGTGACGATGCCAGTCGCCGTTCGCGAACTACTGCTGCACCTCGCGGAGGCTGGCATGCCCCGGGGCGAGAGAGTGCAGGCGCAACGGGTCTGCCTCGATTTGATCTCGACCGAACCAAACCCTGTGATTCAGCTTCCGATTCCTCACGACCCCAGAATTGCCTTGATCTGTCGACATCTGCTGCTAGACCCAGCCGATGATCAGTCGATTGAGCAGTGGGCAGTCAGGCTTTCGGTGAGTAGTCGCACTCTGGCTCGCGCCTTCCAAAACAGCACTGGGATGACGTTTAGCCAGTGGCGGACGTGCGCTCGGATGGACCAGGCGACGCGGCTACTCGATCAGGGGTTTGCAGTTGGCGCGGTCGCGCGTCGTGTCGGTTACTCAACAATCAGTGCATTCAGTAGCGCGTTCCATCGGGTACTCGGGCGGACACCCCGCGAGTTCCACCCAAAGCTCGGCCAGTGAGTCTGTGGTCATGTCTGGCGACCACGGGACAGTGTCTGTACGGCGTAAATAGTTGTCTGCCATGCGCCGCGGAAAGATCGTATGTTGGTTAGGTAAGCCTTACTTTGTTTGTGAGTAAGGGTGTTCTGACCAGAAAGCTCTTCCATGCGTCTGAAGAAACCGACCTCCCTCCTCGCCGTGCTCGTCGCGACGGCTCTGCTCGTTACCGGGTGCACCGGTGCACAGGGCGACCAACCGGAGGCCGGTAGCTCCGCGGGGGCGACCACTAGCGGCGCCACCGATAAGTTCCCAGTGACGATTCAGCATGCGCTGGGCGAAGCGACGATCGAGGAGGCTCCCGAACGCGTGGTGACACTGGGGTGGGCAGCAGAGGATGCCGTTGTCGCGCTGGGCGTGGTTCCGGTTGCCGTTCCCGCGTACGGGTGGGGCGCCGACGACGAGGGGTACCTCCCGTGGTTCCGCGACACGGTCGAAGCGATGGGCGAACCGCTGCCCGAGACGCTGAAGGCCGAAGAGCGCTCGGGCGAAGTGAACTTCGAACAGATTCTCGGGCTCGACCCCGACGTTATTCTCGCCCCGTTCTCCGGAATCTCAGATGAGGATTACAAGCGGCTGGCAGACATCGCGCCTACCGTCGCCTACGCTGAGCAGCCGTGGGCCTCGAACTGGCAAGACCTGACGGCGACCGTCGGCAAGGCTCTCGGGCGCTCAGGGCAGGCTGCCGAACTGCTCGCGTCGACCGAAAAGCTCTTTGCCGGGCACGCTGCAGAGCACCCAGAATTCGACGGTGTGAGCCTCGCCTACGGCATGGGAATGACCGAAGGCACGAGCGAACTCACGTTCTACTTCCCGGCAGACCCGCGCGTCGAGTTCGTCGAGGCCCTCGGATTCACGACCCCCAAGTCGATCATGGACTTCGCCGAGCGCAGCACGCTGGGTTCGAGCGATAGTACGAGCCTCGAGTTGCTTGGCGACTTTGACGACGTCGACGTGTTCCTTGCGTGGGCAGGGAGCGACAACGACAAAGAGCGCACGCTCGGCAACCCGCTCGTGAGCATTTGGAAGCCGGTTGCGAACGGCAAAGACCTCGTGCTCACCGACCCCTCGCTTGTGTGGGCGACTTCTTCGCCAACCGCGCTGAATATCCCGTGGGCGCTCGACAACCTCGTACCGCAGCTCGCAGAGCTCGTCGCACGCTAAGACGCCGCGCGTCGCTATCGGAGCTGGCTCGGCTGCCGAAGGCTCAATCATTCGTAAGGAGCTGCCTGTGCGCACGCATCCACCCGGCGAGGTGCCGCCTGCAGTCGCAGAAGTCGCCGGTCGAAATGCGGGAGGCGTCGCCCGCGGCAACGCCTCCCGCATTGCAGGCCTCCTCGTACTGAGCGGCGTATTGCTGATGGTGATTCTGCTGAGCATTGGTGTGGGGGCTCGGGGTATTTCTGCGACCACGATCATTGAATCGCTGTGGGCATACGACGGAGGCGTTGAGGCGCACGTGACAGTCCACGAACTGCGAATCCCGCGAACCGTGGCAGGGCTCGTCGTTGCCCCGGCCCTCGGGCTCTCCGGCGCGCTCATCCAAGCCTTCACACGCAACCCGCTCGCTGACCCCGGCATCCTCGGTGTGAATGCCGGGGCGGCCTTCGCCGTCACCGTGGCGATTGGAATACTCGGCATCACGCAACCACTTGGCTATGTGTGGTTTGCGATGCTCGGCGCAGGGGCGGTGACACTCGTCGTCTATGCATTGGGCTCGGTTGGCGGCACCCGCGCAACGCCCGCAAAGATCACGCTCGCAGGTGTCGCGATCGGTGCAGTGCTCGGAGGCGTCACAACTGCGATCGTGCTTGCCAGCCGCGATACCTTCGACGCAATGCGCTTTTGGGGAGTTGGCTCTCTCGCTGGGCGGGACTTCGATGTCATCGTCTCTTTCTCGCCGTTCATCGTGCTCGGTGTGCTCGTCGCATGCGCGGTCGCGCGCCCGCTTAATGCGCTCGCACTTGGAAACGAACTGGCGATGTCCCTTGGCGTAAAAATCGACCACCTGCGGGTCGCCGTGATCGTCGCGGTCACGCTGCTCGCCGGGACAGCGACCGCGCTCACCGGGCCGATCGCGTTCGTTGGGCTCATGGTTCCGCACGTGGTGCGCTGGTTCGTTGGGCCCGACCAGCGGTGGATCTTCGCCTTCAGCATCATCGTCTCACCGATCCTGGTGCTCAGCGCAGACATTGTTGGGCGGGTGCTCCTCCCAAATGGGGAGCTTCGCGTCGGCCTCGTGACAGCGCTCATCGGCGCACCAGTACTGATCTTGCTCGCGCGACGGAAGTCGGTGAGCGAGCTATGAGTGGCCTCCTGCGCGATCCCTCAACTGGCCGCGCACGAACGACCCCCGCATCGATCGATCACGGCTACCGGGCTGTCAGCTTTCGGGCCGGTCGCGTGTCTGACCTATTCAGCGTGCGGAGCATCGTCGTCTGCGCCGCCCTCGCCACGGTCACACTCGCCCTCGGCATAGTGTCGCTCGGCCTCGGCGAGTACAAGCTGTCACCCGGGCAAGTGTTCGAAGCGCTGATCTACCTCGATGCTGACCCGCGGGCCCGACTCGTCGTCTTCGAGTGGCGGCTGCCGAGACTGCTGTTTGCCATTCTGTGCGGCGTCTCGCTTGCGCTCTCTGGTGCAATCTTCCAATCGCTCACACGCAACCCGCTCGGCTCACCCGACATCATCGGCTTTTCAACCGGTTCCTACACCGGCGCGATCGTGGTGATGCTCCTCTTGGGATCAGCCCGCTACCTTGAGGTCGCTGCCGGGGCGCTCATCGGCGGCGCGGTCACCGCAGCGATTGTGTACCTGCTCGCGCTCCGTCGAGGCACGGTCGGAACGTTCCGGCTGATCATTATGGGCATCGGCGTCGCGGCGCTGTTGGGGGCGCTCAACTCGATGCTGCTGCTCTCTGCCGATGTCGATTCGGCAATGCTTGCAGCCGTGTGGGCAGCGGGATCGCTCAACGGGCTCGGCCACGAACAGCTCTGGCCGATGGCAGCGATGCTGGTGGTGCTCACCGGGTTCGTCGCCAGCCTTGCGCCGCGAGTGCGCCAGCTCGAACTCGGCGATGACGCTGCCCGCGCGCTCGGCATCCACGCCAATAGGGTGCGCGCCGCAGCCGTGATCGTGGGCGTCGCACTCACCGCGCTCGTCACCGCGGCGGCCGGGCCGATCGCGTTCATCGCGCTCGCGAGCCCACAGATCGCCAGACGCCTAGTGGGCGGCACTGGCCTCGTGCTTGTACCGTCGGCCTTCGTCGGCGCTGGTGTTCTTCTCGCCTCAGATGTCCTCGCCCAACTGCTCGGGTATCCCGTCGGCGTGGTGACGGTCATCGTTGGAGGCACCTACCTGATCTGGCTTCTGGCCAGCGAATACCGGAGAAAAGCATGACGACAACTTTCCCACCACGGCCGCGAGACGGAGGAGTCTCGCCCGCCGCGGCCGCAATCGAAATCACCGGCGCGCGAGTCGGGTATGAGCACCGAATTGTCTGTGAAGACGTGAGCTTTTCCGTGCCCGCCGGCGGCTTCACCGCGATCATCGGGCCGAACGCGTGCGGCAAGTCAACCCTGCTACGCGCTGTCGCCCGCATCCTGCCGTATGCGGCAGGGAACATCACACTGGAGGGGCGCGAGATCTCCAAGATCCCGACGAAACAGCTCGCCACGAGGCTGGGATTGTTGCCGCAGTCATCGCTGTCGCCAGACGGAATCCGGGTCGCAGATCTCGTCGCCCGCGGCCGCTACCCACACCAGTCAATGTTCGATCGCTGGTCGGAGGCAGACGAGCAAATCGTGGTGGAGGCAATGGAAGCGACGGGCGTCAGCGAGCTCTCGGGGAGGCTCGTCGATGAGCTCTCGGGCGGGCAACGTCAACGAGTCTGGGTCGCGATGGTGCTCGCCCAGCAGACACCAGTGCTGTTGCTCGATGAGCCAACCACGTTCCTCGACATCACCCACCAGTACGGACTGCTGGAGCTCTTCGAGACGCTCCGGCGAGACCTCGATCGCACGATCGTCACCGTGTTGCATGACCTGAACCAGGCCGCACGCTATGCATCGCACCTCATCGTAATGAAGAGCGGCGGTGTGGTCACGGCCGGCCCGCCCGCCGAGATTCTTACCGCAGAACTCATTGATGAGGTCTACGACCTGCCCTGCCGAATTCTGGTCGATCCTGAGACGGGCGCTCCGATGGTCATCCCGAAAGCCGTGCTCGCGCGCCCCTCGCGCGGCACGAGTACACCCCATACGAAGGAATAACAGATGGCATTTTGTGAACCAGCCGAGGTCGTGTCCGTTGCCCGGCTCACCCCGTCGATGATCCGCGTCCGCTTGCGGGCACAGGGCCAATGGCGGTGGTTTGACGACGGGCGCGGTGACGAGCGCATCGACCTCGCGTTTCCGCACCCGGGAGAGACCGTCGCAGACATCTCGTACTTTAATGACGAGCACGCGGGCATTGTGCGGGAGGACCAGTCGCCGCCGTGGCGCCACTACACCGCGCGCGCAGTGTTTAACGGGGGTACTGAATTTGACGTCGATTTTGTGGAGCACGACGGTGGGGTTGCCTCCGCATGGGCGAAGGCCGCCGAACCAGGCCACGTTCTTGGGGTCTTCCGTGGCGCAGCACAGTCCCGCGCTTACCACATGCCGCCAGAAGACAGTGAATGGCAGTTGCTCGTCGCCGACGCCACGGGCTTACCCGGGCTTGCTCGCATCGTCGAGGAGCTGCCCGCAGGCGCGCGCGTCCAAGCCGTAGTCGAGGTGCCGAGCGAGAGTGACCGTCAGCACATTGACACCCGCGGCCAGGTGACCTGGACCTGGATCGTGGGTGAGGGCGGTGCGCAGAGCGTCCTGCCGGAGGCCGTTGAAGAGATCAGCCTGCCTGAAGGCCCGGGGTACGCCTGGGTCGCCTGCGAGGCAGCAGCGTCGCGCCGGATTAGAAGCATCCTGCGACGGGTGCATGCGCAGCCGAGAGCGCGGCACCGCGCCGTCGGGTATTGGACTGCCGGGGTAGCGGGGCACGTGGAGCAGGAGAAGGAGCGGCCGTAGCGGGAACCGCTCCGGAGCCTCACTCCGCTGAGCCACAGCAATGCTCCGCTCTTGAATAGGATTCTCAGAGACAACCTGAGGAGTCGCACATGGGCGCTGCTGAACACCCCCGCCGTCTGGGTATTCCAAAGACGAGGGCGCGAGATCCGCTCGAAGTGTTCCGATCGTCGAGCCCGCTGGAGCTATTCCTCGACCTAGTCTTCGCGATTGCGGTATCGCTCTCGTCTGCGCAACTCTTCCGAGCCGAAACCAGTGCGCACATCGGTGAGGGCGTCGTGGCCTACCTCATGGTCTTCTTCGCCGTGTGGTGGGCGTGGATGAACTTCACGTGGTTTGCGAGCGCATTTGACTCCGACGACTGGCTCTATCGTGTGCTTACGCTCAGCCAGATGGCCGGGGCGATTGTGCTCGCAGTGGGGGCGACCCCAGCGATGGTCTCCGGTGACTTCGGGCTCATTATCGGCGGCTATGTCGTGATGCGGCTTGCGCTCGTTGCGCAGTGGGTCAGAGTCGCTTGTGGCCAGCCGGAATTCCGGCGCACTGCTCTACGATTCGCAATTGGTGTCAGCGCCGTCCAGGTGTTCTGGGTGTTGTTCGCGTTCGTGCCCGATCACTGGTCCAAGCCGCTATTCTGCGTGCTTGTCATCGCAGAGCTCGCCGTTCCTGCATTCGCCGAGAGCGCCGGCCAAACCCCCTGGCACCCGGGCCATATTGTCGACAGGTTCGGCTCGTTCACGCTGATCGTGCTCGCTGAGTCGGTGCTCGCGGCGACCACCGCGGCCGCGAACGCCATTGAAGAAGCAACTCACCTCACGGACTTCGTGTTGATCGGATTCAGCGGGTTCGCGCTCGCCGCCGGCATGTGGTGGATCTACTTCTCGACGGACGCGGGTGAGTGGCTGCAGAACCGACGTAATGGGCTGCCGTTCGGCATCGGGCACTACCTCGTGTTTGCTGCAGCGGGTGCGTTCTCGACCGGAATCAAGGTTCTTTTGGACTACGAGGCAGGGCGCGCGGCGGTGACCGCGGCCGAGGCAATGCTCTTGCTTGCGGTGCCGGTTGCGGTCTTCATTTTGGGTGTGTGGGCGCTGATTCTGCGGCGACACCTCACAAGCGCGCAGAGCGCATGCTTCGTGCTCGGGGCCGCGCTCGTCGCGTTGTGCCCGCTACTCGCGTTCGCGGGGGTCACTCCGCCAGTAGCGGCGCTGGTCGCCGCGGGCGTCATGGCCGCGCTCGTTGTCGTGATCGAAGTTTGGGGTGTCCGGGGCGGCTCTACACCTCGCTCCGTTTCCTCGCGAGCAGTGCCAGCGTGAAGCCACCAACCGTCAGTACCCCACCGAGCGTCGCCAGCGCAAGGAACCCTTCGTTGCCAGTCGTGACGAGGGGTGTGTTGCGGTAGGTGTTTTCTGCGGTGATCTGCAGGGGCTGTCCCGTGGCGATCTTGAAGGTGTCAGGGGTGAACGTCACGCCGGTGAAGGTGTAGCCCTCGAGCTTCGGGATCTTGATTTCTTTGAGTGTGACCGAGGTGCCAACGGGGAGGTTTGTCGGGCCGGTAACGATTGAGCCGTCTGCGGGGAGGGAGAATTCGCGGCTGGTTTCCTTGCCGTCGACGGTCCAGGACGCGGTGATTGTGAAGTGTGTTCCGGCAGGGAAGTCCTTCGCGCTCACTCCGCTAAGTGTCTTTCGGAGGTTGAACCCGTTGAGTTCGCGCTTGTACGTGTTGGTGACGGACCAGGCGATGTCGGGGTTATCGTCCGCGAGGATGGTGATGGTTTCGGCAGAGAGCGCGTTCGAGGTGAACGTGTACCCCTCCGGGGCCTCGGGGAGGTCGCCTTCTGTGAGCGTGACGACGGTTCCCTCGGGGAGTGTGACGCCGGAGGGCACTGGGGTGCCGTCTGCTGGGAGTTCAATTGTTTTGGCTCCGCCTTCCCAGGTGGCGTGGACGGGGAAGGTTGTTCCCTTGGGGAAGGCGCTCGATGGGATGCCTGAGAGCTCTTTCCGCAACGAAAACGTGCCCTCGGAAGCGAGGGGTGTGTTGTGGTAGGTGTTTTCTGCGGTGATCTGCAGGGGCTGTCCCGTGGCGATCTTGAAGGTGTCAGGGGTGAACGTCACGCCGGTGAAGGTGTAGCCCTCGAGTTTCGGGATCTTGATTTCTTTGAGTGTGACCGAGGTGCCAACGGGGAGGTTTGTCGGGCCGGTAACGATTGAGCCGTCTGCGGGGAGGGAGAATTCGCGGCTGGTTTCCTTGCCGTCGACGGTCCAGGACGCGGTGATTGTGAAGTGTGTTCCGGCAGGGAAGTCCTTCGCGCTCACTCCGCTAAGTGTCTTTCGGAGGTTGAACCCGTTGAGTTCGCGCTTGTACGTGTTGGTGACGGACCAGGCGATGTCGGGGTTATCGTCCGCGAGGATGGTGATGGTTTCGGCAGAGAGCGCGTTCGAGGTGAACGTGTATCCCTCCGGGGTCTCGGGGAGGTCGCCTTCTGTGAGCGTGACGACGGTTCCCTCGGGGAGTGTGACGCCGGAGGGCACTGGGGTGCCGTCTGCTGGGAGTTCAATTGTTTTGGCTCCGCCTTCCCAGGTGGCGTGGACGGGGAAGGTTGTTCCCTTGGGGAAGGCGCTCGATGGGATGCCTGAGAGCTCTTTCCGCAACGAAAACGTGCCCGCATCCTCGACAAAGTTCAGGCGGGTCAGGGCTCCAACTTTCGCCGGGCGACTGCGCTCGAACGCCGCGAACACCTGACACGTTTCTGAGTTGGTGAAGTGGTTTGACTGCGCCCAGCTGAGGTACTTCGATGACTGCGGGGTGATGCCGAGCTCGACGGTTGTGACCCCGGGGGTGTTGCCGGTGACACAGAGCTCCACGACCTCCGCAACATTCGGGTCGCTGCCGCGTACCGTGAGTCGACCATCCTGCAGCGTGGCATCGCCGTCGCACACGGCGACGTCCTCACCGATGGTCGTGAGCTCGATGGGTTGGTTGAACAAGTTCGTCGAGACTCGGAGCCTCGCAGTGACTCCGACAGGGAGCTCTGGATAGCCACCAGACAACGAAAGTTCGAGGAGGGGCGTTTCGGGAATCGAGGTCAAGATCTCAGCCTGGCGTTCGGCGCTCATGTTCGCGTTACACCAGCGGTTGTTCTCTCCGCCTGCCCCGAACAGGTCGCCGTCAGACACGCACCAGACCAGCATCTGCCGGGCATACCGTTCGTGAACATTCAGGTTGGACGCCCTCGTCACATCCGCAGCGGGCGGGCGGGTGATAGTGAGGTCGTTCTGCAGAATGTAGGCGATGACCCTGGTTTGAGCGGGAGTGAGCTTGTCGTTGCCGTCAAGCCATTCCAATGGTGTGACTTTCTCGGAGCCGTCCTTTGTCTCAAGACTCCCGTCTGGGCGCACGTTGAGGCAGGTGTCTTTCGCCATGTCAGTGCAGTACATCCACTCCGATACGGGCCCGCCCTCGGAAGCGACGTAGCGGGTGCCGCAGCCCGGCGCCTGGGCGGCGCGGTCAGAACGCTTGCCAGAGGAGCCGTACAGCACGGCGATGCCACCGCGGTTGTAGTTCTCGAGCTGTTGGCCGGTGACGGCTAGATCGGAGTCGGAGGGGGATGAGCCCTCACACGCGGGGGCGACGAAGGGGTCGGAAGCCGGTAGTGGCGGAGTGTCACCGTGGCTTGCTGCAAGCGCGGTGTTCGCGAGCACGGGCCCCGTGCCAGACACAAGAAAAGCTACCGCAAGAGCGATCGCTGAGAGTGTTTTCCATTTCCGCTGTCCCACCACAGGTACCCCTTTGCCTCCACTGCGTTCCCCTCCACGCTACGCGAAACTGGGCAAAAGACAAGAGATGCCTATGTGTTTGCCGAGTTGCTAGTGATCCTCCACGAGCAGCTCAAGCTCTGAGACCTCGGTGCACAGGTTGTCCATCTCGATAAGCAGTGCACCGAGCGTCTCTGGGCTTTGCGCCGCGGCGGCCTCCTTAAGCCTTCGACAGAGGTCGGCACACGCGGTCCGGGCGAGAACCGCCCTCGCTGCTCGGACGGGGTCGGGCTCGCGATCGATAGCGGCTGTGAGCAATGACGTGACCTCGCCTGCTCCGCTCAGTACCCCGTGAATGTCCGCAGCAAGGCTGCTGTCGCCCCACTGCGAGAGCGCCGGGTCGGCGGGCAGCCGCGGCTCCGGCGGAAGGCCCAGCTCGCGATTTGGGTGTGCGAGCACGGCGACTCCTCTCCTCGGCGGCAGCGGGTGCCGCCTCAGGCAAGGCTGACACTGTTTTCTGACCCAAAACGAGAGTCAAGCGCTGAGGCGCGAGAGATGAGTGGCGCGCGACCGCGGGTAAGTGGTGCGCGCTGTTCTGGTGCGCGAGACCCGGCCCAGCCCACGCGCGTTCCGCCGCGACCCGTAGAAACCAAAACACCCGGTCTGGCAGATGCCGATGTCTCCTAGGCGAGTATCTGAACTCCCGCAAATGAGCCTGCCTCCACCTTGCAATACTCACAGGCTCAGGCACATGTTTGCGACCCGAAGCTTCAACGTGTCCAAGGCTCTTGTCTCGGTTCAAGAGATGCTTGGCCATGCGTCGATTCAGACCACCCGTATCTGTGTGCAAGCGGACCTGCGCGCTCAGCGGGAAATCGTCGAGTCTGTAGCCGTTCGTTCCTACGATGTAGCCAGGGACACAGCAATCCGAGAGATGGAATCGCGCTTTGTCTCGATTGACGTTGGAGAACGTCAGTAGCGCCCAGGCATCGCAGCTAATCGTTACACTTAGCCGCAATCTTATGACCACTGCTAAGCCGTCGTAGCTAGGCTGACTTCAAACGAGGATGACCTGACCCTCAGACCATGCCGACCCAATGCGCAAGTGGCCTCAAGAGTGCCCTATTCGCGGCTATTGATTCTGCTTGTCGACGGACTCTCTGGCCCCAGGAATTCACACGCGAGCCGCTTCCGCTGCTGAGATCGGTCGCGATCGGGTAGGTGTCCGCAGTGAGCCCCCAGGCGGAGAGAATCCCGGCTTGCCGACAGCACAGCATTCTGCGCTGGCTGTTCCAAGTAGCCCGAGGTTGGGAGGCGTAGAGCCAGAGAAGGGTGTTCGGGTGCCGAAAGATGTAAACAAGCAGATAGCGGCCGCATTCCGAAAACTTCAACAAACAATTGCTGAAGTTCTCGCTGAGCAGCGAACCCTCACAGAGATGGTCAGGCGTCGTTCAGCGACAGGTCTAGAGACAAGCGACCTGTCAACGCTGAACTCCTGGGCCGAGCACGCACAGAGCGAGAGGTCTCGCCGCTTCAATGTCTTCTCGGTGATCGGTCCCGGATCGATTAGCGTTGCGGCACTCGTCCTCGCGACCATGAGTTACTTGGTGGCGGAGGATAGCGCCCGTGAGCACGAGATCACATCGGCTTTCCCTACCACGGTTACAGCGTGTGTCTCCCTCGAAGATTTTTCTTTAAGGATCATTCAATAAGCGCATCAACGGTTCAAAACACAGTGATCACAAACAATGGACGGTTGCCAATAACCATTGTGGACGTCTACGACAAAGTGGCAAAGGAACACCACTTGCAGACTTCGTTCTCCTGGACCTCGTTCTCTGGGCAGGAAACGTTTCAGGACGTGCCGGCGACGCTTGGCGTCGGCGAGGCAATTGCCGTCCGTGTCATAACTGAAGGACGCAGCCAGTCCACTCCATTGCACGTGACTCTCAACGACGGTTCGCAACAGGAACTAAACCTTGCAGACCCTGACGGTGGACGGCCCGTGTCCGTAGAGAGCGCCTTCGAGAGACTCCCCTCTTGCAACACAAGCGAATAGAGCGAACTCACGGTTTCCAACCCCATTTAGTTGCCTCGGATACCAACCTGGCTTGGATATCGCGACGGCGGGTCCAGGCCAAGCTGCCCGAGTGACTTCCCGCCCTCTAGAAATCGGGCCTGCCCAGGGCCGCGAAAAGAATATACTCGGCAAGCAGTGCTTTCGCGAGGGCCTTTGAAACGTTGAAGTAGAGTCACACCGAAAGCTTCTCTAGAGCAGCGGCAGCTACTCAGGGTCGAAGCCCCCATGTAGCACCCAGAGCCAGGAGGTTGCGATGCGCCAGGTCCCACACATTCCTCGTCCACAAGTTGTGAATACAATCCGACGCTACTTGCGTGCTGGGTACGACGTCGAGTTGCTATCGCCACGAGCTAACGGCGGCACTTCGTTTCTCAACGAGCTCCTCACTGAGTTGCGTTCTTCGAACCAGCTCACCTGTTTCCTCCCTGACATCGTTGAGACAGAACCCCTCCCGGGAACGTTGGTCTCGCTGCTCGCGGAGCGAGACCAACCAATCGTCGCCGACTCAGTGACATCACTTGAGTTGGCTGTACATATGAGTCGCGGGTTTGGCGGGCGCCCTCTCGTGCTCGTTTCCGACGGCGCTCAGGCAGTTACCCCTTTGCTCCAAGCTGCGATCGCACACTATCGCCGGAAGTCATCTCTGCAGCTTGTCGTGCTCACAGAAAGCGAAACCTCACTTGTCGAACGAGCGTCACGGGCAGTAACCGTGAACCTACCGCTCCTCAAAGTTGATGAGATCGGCGATGCCCTTGAGCTTCTAATTGATGCACCCGTCGATTCCACAACTCTCCGCCGCATCTATGCGAAATCTGGTGGTCTCGTAAAGATCGCATGCGCAATGGCTGAAGTCGCTACCATCGAGGGACGCTTGAAGCTTTTGGATGGCAGCTGGGTAGCTGTTGATGAGCTCTGGAGCCCGGGCCTCGCTCCGATGATCCGAAGCAAGGGCTTGTCGCTGGACGATACAGATTCAACGGCCCTTGAAGAACTTGCCTTGGCTGGACTGACCTCTGCCGAAAACGCAATCGATCTTATTGGTCAAGATACGCTGAGGCGGCTTGTCTCTAGGGGGGTCGTCGCAATCGAGCCGTCAGGGGCAAACCACTGGGTAACAGTTACGCCACCGCTCCTAGCCGAAATGCTCAGTCGCCAGTCGGTCATTCCCGCAATGACTTCCAAGAGCAGCGTGAGAGCGCTCTCTGGGCTTCCCGGTGCGGCAACTGGCCTGCGTCCACAAAGGGAACTGCGTATTGGCCCGTTCACTCCACAACTGTTGAGAGGCCTTACCGAACGGCGTCTGAAGGTTCTTGGCGAGACACAAGCGGCCTGGGATGCCGAGCCGTCAGGAGCAACTGCTCTCGCTTATATCTCAGTTCTGGTTAACGAGGGCGCCTCTCCGGAGAAGGTGCTTACCTTCATTGATCAGGCCTCAGATCTCATCAAATCTAGAGAGCATCGAGCGTGGATTCGAGTCTGGGAGGCACGCGTCCGGGCGTACGGCATGGGTGACCTCGAACGGGGCATCGAGCTTCTGACAGCAGTTGACGACCTCGGCGAATTTCACGGACTTGTGGATGCCGCGCGGATTCGAATGCAGTGCGATCTCGGGGTGATCCCGCCAGACGCGGAGCAATTGCTGGGAGGGGCTAACCGGCTTCCGCTTACGGTGCAACACGAGATGCAGTGGGCACTCGTCGCGTTACTCATAGCCAAAGGGCATCTGACGCGCGCAGAACAAACACTCGCGCTGATATCGAGTTCAGACCCTAATGTCTTCTCAGTGAGAGTCCAGGCGTTCAGCTCGCTCATCGCTCTCTTTCAAGGGGACTACAAGCGTGCATCCCGACTCGCCTTGTCCGGGCTCGAACGCGCTGCAGATGACCTTGATCCCGAGATGATCAGGTTCTACATTTTCGTGATTAGCCTCATAGTTGCCCTCCGCGGGCAGGGAGTCGATGTAGCCCGCATCCGCGAAACGCTAACAGGCCTTGGCGAGAAGCCGTTGTTCCCGCAAGTTTCCTACCTAGGTATCTACGTTTGCAGCATCATCATCGGTAAGGGCACACGGGCGGAACTGACGCACCTCGAGTCGGAACTTGAGCAGCTGAACACGCGTGAGTCCACTATGCCTGGAACGTCTCGGGCATGGGCAAAAGCTCGACTGGTCGCGGCTGCTGGAGCAACTGAACAAGCCGCAGACCTCTGCTGGGACGACGCACTCAGGCTGCTGGCACGAGGAGGACGACTAGCAGCCGCGTTCGTCGGAGTGCAATCACTCAAGCATGAGTTCCGTAAGGACCGCGCAGCGGCAGTCGCATCATGGCTAAGTGACATTGATAGTGAGGTGCTCGATGCTGCGCTCGCAGCGGTCATCGCGGCTGACGGTGAGGACGCGAGGGCGATGTTCGAAGTTCTCCCTCGACTTGTCGCAAGCGGGCAAATCCAGAGTGCTGTCGAGGGGTACCGTCAGCTACATGCGTTCCCTGAAACTCGAGCAGATGCAACACTGAGCGCTCGAGCACAGACAGACGAGTCTCAGTTCCTCGCTTCGCTTGAGCACGGTGGACGGGACCTCCTACGCCCCGGTACGACAATGGAACTGCTAACCCCACGAGAAGCTGAGGTCGCGCGGCTCATCGCAGCTGGACTGACCAACCGCCAGATCCAGAAAGAGCTCGTCTTGAGCATTCGCACAGTCGAGAACCACCGTGCTCACGTGATGCGAAAGTTGGGCGCGAAGACCCGCCAAGAGACCCTAGAAGCGATTCGGGCTTGGATGTCTGCTGAGTAACAGACCCAGCTGCACTGGTAGAAGTAGCCGCCACGCGCGCCGCTTCCTGCCTTGTGCATCGCGCATGTAGGTAGCGCGCCCCAGTCAACCCACTCAACTTCGAGGAAAATCTACTCACTTGTCAGTGCGTTTGCACTCTGCCACTTAATCGGTCGTAATCGAAGCGTACGTTTGAAGGGCTAGGTGGCGTGCGCGACCTCACCATTCAACGGGACGCGCCGGGGGCCTACGCCGAAGCCGCACAGGCTTCTCGTCATTTCCGCGCAAGACTAAACGCACTCACTGCGTTCGCCTATGCCACGGCACGGTTCTATCCTCCGGGCGGAACAGGTTTCGTTGTCGCGGGGCAGTAGATTACGAAGGGATACAGCACAGCACATGGTTGACCAACCACAGCTCAAACAATCCCCGTGGGGTGGTCGCAAGACCCTCTGGCGGGTGCTCGGGGGTGTCCTCGCGGGTGTCCTCGCAATTGGCGCCCTTCCAGCCGTAGCACAGGCAGCAGAGAGTGAACCGAACCTCGCCACTTCCAACGACAACCGTACCGAGGTTAGCTTCGGGGACGAGATTCAGTACCAGGCCCAGATTAGCGTGCCGGGCGGAAGTTCAGTCAAGCCTGGCTCGGTGCTCACCATTACCTTCCCCGAAGAAGTGCAGCTTAAGGCGTACGACAAGACAGCTACTGCCGCAATGGTTAGGGCTCCACAGATTGACATGGCGAAGCGGACCTTCACGATTACATGGAAGGAGCTGCAGGCGGGAGCCCTGCAGTCGTTCCCGTTTGTTGGGACTCCCTCGGCGCTCACGAAGGCCGACTCAACGTTCCAGATCACCGCGACCCTCGTCGGTGAAACTGGAGCAGGTGAGCCGTTTGAACTCAGTTCAGTGAGCGAGTCGATTGTGGCGCTCGGCGATTGGGATGCCGAGCTCGTGCAGCCTGGTGGCTGGAAGCTCCCGAATAAGAACGCCTGGTCAGGTCAAGTCGGACAAACCGGCAACGCGACGGCATCGACGATGACGAAGGTAGTGGGCATGGGCGATGGGTCGTTTGCGGATCTTCGTTTCCGCATTGACCTCACTGATCCAAGTGCAACAATTCCTTCGGTTGACTGGATCAGTAACCCCTACTTGCGTGACAATGACCTGCGAACAGTGCTGCAGCGGGACGCAGACGGCATCGTTGTGAGCCACGGCTCGATGACCATGAAAGACATTCCAAGCCTGCAGTATGTGTGGGGCTTCCGAGCGAACATTCCGGGGCAGGAGCCTGGCGTCTACACTGCACCGATTGAACTCTACGACGTGCGAGCTGACGGCACAGAGGTGTCGGTCGCAAAAAGTACGCTTGAGCTGACGTTGACGCCAAAGACTGCAGCGACGGTCGACTACTTGAGCAAAGCTTCACGCCACGAGGTCGTCCCGGGGGAAGCGGTGAGCCATCGTTTCGCCACGCAATACAAGATTGCAGACGAGCTCAAGGATTTCGCGGTCACAGTGCCTGTCCCCGAGGGCACAACGGTTGAGTCGTTTAACTCTGCCCGTGCCGCGAACCTGATGCTCGCAGCAAAAGTGGAGTATTCAGCGGACGGCACGACTTGGACAGTATTGCAACCGACAAACCCCGCGGCGTGGTCATTTGCGGATGTTGCCGATCGGGAATCGATTCGGTGGGTGCGAGTCACTCAGACCGACCGAAGCCAGACTTTTTTCGAGGGCCAACACAGCCTTAACCTACGGGTCAAAGAGGACGTGGCTCCCGGCACCGAGCTCACAATGTGGGTTGACTCTGTGACATTCTTCGACCCAGCTGAAGGCGAGATTGTCTCGGCAGCTCCGAAAGACTCAACGACGGTGAAAACCGTTGCCGTTGCAGAGCACATGGGAGTACCCCAGATTGCGGCACAAACGGTGTTGCAAAATGGACGAACGAATGGGTTCGACGCGCCTTACTACAACGGATCAGAAATTCGACAAGATCTGCGGCTGGCCTCCTACGGAAGCGTAGCGTTGCAGGATCCATACCAGTTTGTGGTGGTGCCCAAGGGCATGAGCGTTGAGAGCTACACCTCCGCAACGAGCCCGCTTGGTGATGGCAGCTGGGAGGGCGTGATCGCTTCGACGATAGGGGCGAGCTCGCACCTCAGCGGGCGTTACACAGTGCCGTTCTACTCGGGTGCTCAGGTGCCAACACAAGCAGACTCGATCGGTTCACATACACTCACCGATGGATCGACGCTCTACTACTGGAAAGCTACGGGCGTCAAGCTTGTGGGTAGCGGCTCTGAAGCTACCCTAGGTGGTGGTGAACTCTTGCTGACCGACCTGAAATTCAAGTTGAATTCCGTCGTTTCCGGTAACCATCAGGTCATCGTCGGATCGGGATCGTCGACGGATGACACATTCGAGATTGCCAAACGACACAATGCCTTTTCAGAGGCCCGGCTAGATGATCCTGCGTCATTCGGGGCCTATGCTGACCAGTCAGCGGAGGCGCTAGAAGTGCTGCGAGGAATCGGTATTTCGACAAACAACGCGCTGTTCCAGACCAAGAATTTCAGTGTTCCTGGCAAGGACGAGATATCGGTTTCATCAGCGATTCAGGGGTCGGAAGACAGCGAACCGATCACGGGTAACGGGGTGGCGACGTCAAAGATTGGCTCTCTCGTCGATTACCAGATCAACGTAACAAATCAGGGCACTTTCTCCTACGAGGGTTTTCAGTTCATCGATGTATTCCCGTTCGAGGACGATACATATACCTTGAGTCCCGGCACGCCGCGCGGTTCGGCCTATGATCTGAAGATCGTACAGCGGCCCGTACTGAAGCTCAATGGCAGGCCCGTTGATGCGCTCATTCAGGTGTCGGATTCGACAACACCACCGAGGTTCGACGCCCAGGGCAACGCTGTGGCCAGCCCTGACGGAAGCGTGTGGCGCGACTCCGCGGGCGGCGTTGCGGACGCAAAGTCGCTGCGAGTGACCCTTGCATCCGGAGTGGTTTTTCGCCCCGGCGATACACTCTCGCTTGATTACGTAGCACAGGTTCCCGTTGACGCTAAGCGCGGCGGGGTGCTTGCAAACAACTCGGTTGCCTACAAGCTTCACCGTCCGGGCTTCGCCGCTGGCCTTGAAACGTCTGCTGGCAGCGTACAGGTGCCGGCGGTGACCGGCGACTTTGAGCTGGGTGGCCAGATGACAGATACGTCTGGTGTCGGCTTGAACGGTGATGTCGAGCTGCACCTCTACAAGCTTGACGAATCGGGCGTACCCAAGCCGCACAACGGGATGGTATCCCAGCCAGGCCCCACTTCAAGCGGCAACGGATACTGGGGCTTTGTTGGCCTCGACCCGAACGAGACCTACCTCGTAAAACCCGTCGTCACAAACGACAACTACGAAATTGACCCGGCACTGCTTGAAAACGGATTCCTAAAGTACGACTACCGTGGGGCGGCGTCTGACAAGGCGAACCGTGACGTCGATGTTAGTGCGTTCAACGGGAAGAGTGCGTTTGAACTCAGTGACGCGAGCGGGGCCGTAAGCCAGTGGCTGCTCGACGTGAATTTCGCAATGAAGGTATCGACCGACATTACTGGCGACTTGATCTTCGTTGACAAGGATGGAGTAGCGCTCGACGGCGCAGCGACATACCTCGATGGCTGGACTGTCGAACTACGAGATAAGCAAGACAAACTCGTCAAGTCCGTTAAGACGACCGCTGAAAAGGGCGGTGCGTTCGAATTCATTGGTCAAGAACTATTTGCCGGGAAACATACGCTCAAGATTGTTCGGCCAGACGGCACGAAGTTTGACTTCGCGCCCGCGGGCCAGCCTGAAGAGTTTGACCCGGTCACCGGAATCTACACCCAGGAGAACCTCGTACCGGGCACCGGAATCATTGGTGTGCACGTGCGCGTGACCGACCCTGTCGCCCCAAAGATCATTGATGGCCCCACAGCAAACTCGACGTGGAACCCGACGTCGGTGTCCCTCGCTTCGACAGACGGCGAGACAAAGGTCACGCACTACGTTTGGGCTGTCACCGGTCCAGGGGACACTACTCGCTCGGGTACGGCTGCACGAGCAGACAGTATCAAGTTGCCGGCCACCCCAGAAGACGGCGACTATGTCTTCACTGTTCAGGCACGCGATTTCGCGGGCAACCTGTCTACCCCCGCGAAAACTGAGTTTAAGGTCGACAAGACTGCACCGACGCTCACCGCGAGTGCCGAGGTCGTGTATGACAAGGGCTCCCCTGCCCACCCAACTACCGCTGCAAAGTGGGTAGAGCTGTTCGCCGCAAAGGCAGACGACGGGCAAGGCATTGGCGCGAAGGCCGTCTCGGTCGACACCTCGAAGATTGACACTTCTAAGATCGGCACGTACGACGTAACGTTCTCGGTGTCTGACGAACTCGGAAATGGTGCGACATCGTTCACCTCGAAGTACGTGGTGAAGTACGTGACCGATCCGGTAGTAACGCTAACGACTCAGGACCTCACGTGGGAGATGGGCACCGAACCGTTGTCTGCGGAATCTGCAGTCGAGAAGTTCGGCGCAACTGCCTCTGTTGCAGACGGCTCGACCGCGAGCCCTGTCTCGGCAGACATCAGCGGAATCGACTGGGGAACGCTCGGTGACTACCTCGTCACGTTCACAGTAGCCGACTCCGAGGGGCACACCTCGGAGCCTGTCACCGCGACGCTCCACGTCGTCGACACCATCGCGCCACAAATAACGACTGCGACTGACTCGCTCTCCTGGAGTAGTAGTGAGGCACAGCTTGGCACCGAGCAGGAGTGGATCGCGGCCTACACGGCTGCGGCGAGTGACTCCGGCTCAGGACTGAGGGGCCTGTCGGTCGACTTCACCAAGGTGAACTACAACAAGGCGGGTACGTATCCCGTCACGTTTACGGCTAAAGATAACGCGGGAAACTCCTCAACAAAGAGCGTCTCGTACACAGTCGCCTACGCTGGAGACCCAACCGTCAAGCTCGAACCTGAGGTCTTCCACGAGCTCGGGGACAACAAGATCTCCGGTGACGGCGAGTGGAAGAAGACCTTCAGCCTGACCTCGACAGCTGGCGAGGGGGCAACTATTACGTCAGAGAAGGCCAACGCCGAAGCTGTTGATTTCACTGCGGAAGGGTCATACCCCGTCGTATTTACCGTGACCGACAGCTTTGGCAGTAAGGCTACTGCGACCGGTACGTTCACGGTGCGCGACACAACCCCGCCGACCGTGAAGCTCGACAAGCCTGCGCGGAAACACGCGGCGAGCCAACCTGACCCTGTCTGGTCTGCAGCAGACTTCGCGGAATTCTTTGGCGCGAAGGCGAACGACGGAAAGGGGACGGGTGTGGACGCGGACTCTTGGACCGTCGACGGCAGCATCGATTGGACAACTGCGGGCACATATGAGGTCTCTCTCAGCGTCACAGATCGGGCCCAGAGCCCGAACGCTTCAGAGTCGGCTGTGGGCACAATCACTATCCAGGCGCCGCCCGGAGTGAATGATCTCACCCGTAAGATCAGTGAGGATACCACTCACACTATCGATCCAGCCAAGCACCTCTCCAGCGAAGGTACGCTCGAGAGTCTTGCCAACGGAGACCTAGCTGTCTCCGGTGGCGGACAAGCCAAGATGGAGGATGGCAAGGTCGTCTATAGCCCGGCTGAGGGGTTCGTGGGCATCGAAACCGTGCAAGTTACCGTCACCGATGATCTCGGACAGCAAAGTGTCTGGACGATCACCTTTGACGTGCGCGCGAAGCTAGCCCTAGTCGACCCAGAAGCGTCAAATCTCTGGTATGAGACAACCGTTGACGGCGCACTCACCATCGCAGCAGCGGATGTGCTCGCACTGGTGACTGGCGAACAACCAGCGCTCGCGAGGGCCACGGCCGACAATGGGTTCCACGGTAGCCTCGAGATGACCGACGGAGGAGATATTGCATTCTTCGCCGATCAGACTGATTGGTTCGGCGGGCAATCCTTCCTCGTCTCGGTGGTCGACGAGTTTGGCAACGAGCTCGAGATCACTGTGGGCATAGGTATCCATGCGGTCGAGATGAGCGTCGACAATACCGAGGGTTACGCCGGAGAGACCGAGTTCACTACTGAGCTCGCGAACCTGGTGCCTGGCAAGCATTACACGCTGGAGTTCCGTTCAGAGCCGGTCACTGTAGCGGAGTTTGTGGCGGATGCGGATGGTCTTGCGACCGTGACGTTTACCCTGCCCGCTGGCGCAGCGAAGGGTGACCACACCCTCGCCGCGGTGAACTGGAATGGTCATGATCGCGCTGTTGCCAAGGTGACAGTACTTGAAGACGATCAGGTGGTCATCACGCCGCCTGCGAAGCCAGAGCAACCAAGTGAGATCTCGAGCACCGGAGGTACACTTCCGATCGGTCTCATCACGGCAGGCGTTCTCACCCTATTCGTGGGAATCGCGCTCGTACTGCTTCGTCGGAGAATGCGAAAGGAGTCAGCGCACTAACTGAGTGGGAACGGGGTGGCCGGGGAAGCACTAGCTTCCCCGGCCACCCCGTTCTTTCTTTCCGGCCAGCCGGCCACTAAAAATCCGGGATATCGGCGAAAACGTGTGGATGGAATCTTGATCTAGCCGCATGATCACGCGCTACAACAGGGAGTGTTATGCCTCGCCACCCTTAAGAGTGGCAAATTCTCTGAACACGACCCGCTGCGTGCTATGCAGCACCAAGCTCGTCAAGAACGGGAAAACCGCAACCGGAACCCAACGCTGGAAATGCCAAACCTGTGGCGCTTCAAGCTCGCGTAAACGCCCCGACGTGACCCGCCAAAAAGAACCCGACAGGTTCCTCGCCTGCCTCCAGGGCAAACGCTCACAAGCCGAGATAAACGGCACCCACGCTGGCCGCTCGTTCCGCCGCGAGACCGCGTGGTGCTGGGACCTCATCCCTCGCATTCCGGGCACGGGTGTCGTCCACGATGTCGTCCAGATCGATGGCTTCAACCTCCGAACCGGGTGGTGTGTCCTCGTAGCCGCTGCTCGCGGTCAAGTGATCGGGTATCAGTGGTGCTCCCGCGAGTCAGAAGCCGCGTGGAGTGCGCTGCTCACACGCCTCCCAGCTCCTCAGGCCGTGGTGTGTGACGGCGGCCCTGGCATGCACGCAGCGCTCCGCGCGCACTGGGACAGCGCCAATGTGCAGCGCTGCCTGGTGCATCTTCAACGCAACGTCCGCAAATACGTCACCACGCGCTCGAAAACGGCCGCAGGGAAGGCGCTGTGGGGGCTCGCTTTGAGACTGACTCGGGTGCGTGATCGCGTGGACGCCGACGCGTGGGGCGGGCTGCTCCTGGCCTGGGAAGAAGCGTATCTACGCCTCACGAAAGAACGCACCTACCGTAAGCACGCAACCGAGGTGCCGTCATGGGCAAAGCCCGGACAAACGTGGTGGTACACGCATCAAGGCCTGCAGGTGCCATCAACGACGAACGAGATCGAGGGGGTCATCTATTCCCCAAGCGGCTGTTGTTGCTCCACCATCGCGGGATGACTGAAGCGCATCAAACGCGTGCGATCGAGTGGTGGTTGTATCTACGTTCCGAGGCCCCGGACGTGGGAAGAGTCCTTCGTGACTACCAGCTCGAGTCGAAGACGGTCCTACGTCCACGGTTCACGGACCCTGATCCGGGGCCGGTGTCGTATGACGTTGGTCTTGACGCGGGTGAAGGGCTTTGGATCCGCAGCGGTTGGCAGGGAGGGCGTGAGACACGCCCAACACTATCCACACGTTTTGGCCGATAGCCCACTTTTGTCCTATAGGCCGGCTGCCGATCGAGTCAGTTTCACCTGCGTACAACAAAACCCCCGCCGCTTCCGCGACGGGGGTTTCGGGTGATGCTGTGCGCCCCAAGGGATTCGAACCCCTGACCTTCTGATCCGTAGTCAGATGCTCTATCCAGCTGAGCTAGGGGCGCAGTGTTGATCTCTCAACTTGGAATACGTTACACGAACTTTCCGAGTAATTCAAAACGAGACCGGCGCAGGCTCCCCAAATCGTTGTCTCAGCTCACGTTTCAGGATTTTGCCGCTCGGGTTTTTCGGGAGCGTCGCGACGACGTGTACCACGGTCGGTACCTTGAACGCGGCGAGGCGCTCGCGCGTGTGCGCCCGCAGCTCCTCTTCCGTCGCGGTCGCGCCCGCGGTGAGTACGACGGCGGCGGTGACGGTCTCGACCCACTTCGGGTGCGGCGTCGCGAACACCGCGCACTCGGCGATCGCCGCGTGCTCGTAGAGGGCCTCCTCGACCTCGCGACTCGCGACGTTTTCGCCGCCCGTGTTGATCATGTCTTTGCTGCGGTCGACGATGCGCAGTCGGCCATCCACGTCAAAGACTCCGAGGTCGCCAGAGTGGAACCAGCCGCCGCGGAACGCCTCAGCGGTCTGCTCGGGGGCGTTCCAGTAGCCGAGGGTGAGCTGGGGGCTGCGGTGCACGATCTCGCCGACCTCGCCGACGGGCACCGGCTCGCCGCTCTCGTCGACGACGCGGGTCTCGACGTGCAGCACCGGGCGGCCAGCTGAGCCCGCGTGGCTCAGCTGCTCGTGTGGCGGGAGGATCGTTGCGACCGGTGCGAGTTCGGTCTGGCCGTAGAAGTTCCACAGCTTGAGGTTCGGCAGCCGCTTCTGCAGCTCAAGGAGCACCTCGACGGGCATCGCCGCGGCGCCGTAATAGCCCTTCTTGAGGCTCGACAGGTCGGCGCCGTCGAAGTCGGGGGAGCGCAGCAGTGAGATCCACACCGTCGGCGGCGCGAAGAACTTCGTGACGCGGTGCTCCGCGATCTTGCGCAGCACGGTCGCGGGGTCAGGGGCGGGCAGCAGGATGCTCGTCGCGCCGAGCATGATGTCGGGGCCGAGGAAGCAGTCGAGCTGCGCGCAGTGGTAGAGCGGCAGCGCGTGGAGCTCGACATCGTCGCCGTCCATGCCGCCCTCGACGACGGAGCTCAGGTACTCAGACCCGAGCGACCGGCTCGAGTGGACCGCACCCTTGGGTCGCGATTCGGTGCCGCTCGTGAACATGATGCGCAGTGGGTCGTCCGGGCCGAGCACGGGGGCCGGCTCGGTGTCGTGGGACGTCGCGAGCACCTCACCGAACGGGATCCAGCCGGGCAGCGGCGCGGTCGCCGCGTCGTCGATGACCTCCAAGAGCGTACCGACGCGCACGCCCGACTCCGCGATTGCGCGCTCGGCCGTCGGCACGAGCGCCGTCTGAGCGACGAGCACCGTCGGCGCCGCGACATCGAGGAGCGGCCCGATCTCACCGGCCGTGAGCACGAAATTCAGCGGGACGAGGATCGCGCCAGCCCTCGCAGCCCCGTACGCCGTGACGGCGAACTGCCAGCAGTTTCGGCTGAGCAGCGCTATCCGGTCGCCCGGCTTCACACCGCACTCCGAGAGCGCGTTCGCGAAGCGGTTCGCAAGCCTGTCGAACTCCGCGAACGTCAGCGTCGTGTCGCCGTCGATGAGCGCGGCCTTATTGGGCCGCCTCGCCGCGGTTCGGCGAAGGTGCTCCCCAATGGTGTCGGCGCGCGCCGCGGAGACGGTGGCCGAGAGGCTCTCGTTGAACAGCAATGTCATACCTCACTTCGTCGTAAAGCAGTTGTCCCGTTCGCCCGGGTGCTGGCAACGATAGCAACGCGGGCTGGGGGCCACCACCCTCCTCGGGAGGTACGATGAAGTACGTGCCTACGAACAGTAATAGTGATGAGCTTGCGATGCCGCATTTCCCCGAGCCGAGCGCCGAGCTCGCGCGAGCCGAGCAGCTCATCCTCGGGATCCCGGACTACCCGGCTCCCGGCATCATCTTCCGCGACATCATGCCGCTGCTCGCCGATGGCCCGGCGCTCAAGGCGACCGTCGACGCGCTGATCGCGCCGTTCCTCGGCACGTTCGACGTCATCGCTGGCCTCGAGGCCCGCGGCTTCCTCCTCGCGAGCGCCGCCGCGTACGCGACGGGCACGGGCCTGCTGCCCATTCGCAAGGCGGGCAAGCTGCCCCGCCCGGCTGCCTCCGTCGGGTACGAGCTCGAATACGGTGTCGCCGAGGTCGAGGCTCACAGCGACCTGCCGAAGGGCACCCGCGTCTTGCTCATCGACGACGTCCTTGCAACGGGCGGAACGCTCGAGGCCGCACGCGAGCTCCTCGAGCTGCTCGGGTACACCGTCGCCGGCACCGCGGTGCTGTTCGAGATCGACGGCCTCGGGGGCCGCGCGGCCGTGGCCGACCCGAACCTGCACACCGTCTTCACGAGCGACGCGTAACCCAGGAAGCCGCCGCAGCGCGTGGACCGGAAAGCGAAGAAGCGAAACGTCGCCGCGGAGGTCTTTGACCTCGACGGCACCGACCCGGCCGTGCTGCGCTCGGGCAGGATCCCTGACCCGCAGCCGGAGCACACCCCGCTGTTTCGGTGGCTGGCGCGCGTGCTCGGAGTGCTTGAGGAGTTTCTGCGCGCCCGGGGCGGGAAGCCCCTGCGTAACGCTATCCGCGTCTTCTGGGGCCTCCTCGCGGTCGCCGGGATCGTGTTGCTCGTCGGCCCCGTCATCAACAAGCCGATGGATTTCGACGAGGTACTCGCGTCGGCGAAGGTTGAAGACGTCGACTGGATCGCGCGCGACGCCACGATCGACTACGAGGTCCAGCGAAGGCCAGACGGCACGTTTGCGACCGTTGTGAACGAGCGCTTCATGGCAAACTTCGTCAACGGCCCCGAGCAGCGTGTGCTGCGCACGCTGGTCACCGAGGTCGACGGGAAAGACACCGACTTCAAGCTGCTTGCCGCGACCGTCGACGGCGCGCCGGCCCAGGCAGCTGTCAAGCGGCACCCGACGACGACTGACATCACGCTCCGCACGCCAGCGGGCGAGGCGTTCGAGGGCGAACGCGAGATCACGCTGAGCTACGAACTGCACCACCTGACGCGTTCGCAACCCGACAAGGCGACCGGGAACACCGTCGAGGCCTGGGACTGGCCGCTGTTTGCGCCGAGCTGGCCGCAGGCGACGAAGGGGCTCGCGGTGTCTGTCACGCTCCCCGAAGAGCTTGGCGAGGCGCTTGTGCGTCAGCCGCACGCGTCGGTGGGGTGGCTGCTCGTTCAGGGGAACGTGTGGCTCACGCCCGACGAGGCCACGGCGGGCAGGGTCACGTACTCGTTCGACAACGATGACTCGCTGCCGCCGAACTCAGATGTCTGGGTGGAGTTCACATTCGCCGACGGCACCTTCGCTGAGCCGCCGAAAACCGCGCTGTTCTGGGTGCAGACGTGGGGGCCGCTGCTGCCACTCACGGTACTCACGGTGCTCATGCTGTTCGCGCTCGCCGCCCGCTGGGTGGTCTGGGCTGATGCCGCGGGGGATCCCTGGTTCATTGCGCGCGACTTGCCCCCGGAGGGGCTCACTCCGCTGCTCGCCGCGGACATGCTCGGCAGGCCGCGGCACGCCGAGCTCGTCAGCGCGCTCGCCGCGGCGCCCGAGCGCGCGACGCCTGACTCGAGCGAGCGCTGGCTGCGATCCATCGCTCGCGCCGGCCGGCGCGCGGGCAGGGTTGGAAATCTCCCCACGGTTCTCCGCTGGCGCTCCCGCTGGGCTGCCGCAGGTGAAGCCGTCACCGCGAAGCTCCGCTGGGTGCCAGACAGCTATCTGCGCGACACCTTTCTGCTCGCCCCCGTCGCGGTCACGCTCGTGCAGTGGGGACTGCTGCGGCAGCTCTCGCACCAGACGATCCTCTCGGTGGTGTGGTGGCCAGTCGCCTTTGTGCTCGGCTCGACGGCGATCGCGGGCATCGCGCTCTGGGCGGTTGCGCGCCCGCGGCCCCTCACGAGAGCGGGGGCGCTCGCGAAGCAGCAGCTGCGCGGCATCGACGTGTTCGCGCGTGGCACCCGGCTGCTCGAGCGCGGCCCGGTCACGGACCCGCTCTTGCCGTATGCCGTGCTGTTCGAAGCGCCGCGCCGCGCGGGGAACGTTGTCACGGAGCACGCGGCTCGCGAGACCGGCGACCGCCGCGTTCAATACGGCTGGCGCGGCGAGCACTTCCTCTCGGTACCCGCGCTGCTCGCAACGCTCCTCGCGGGAGTGATCGCCGCTGGCTCGATCGCCCTCGTGAGCACGCAACCTCCGCCATACGGAGAGGTCGAGTATCTGACCTGGCCGTCGTCAGACGCGACAGGGTCGATCTGGAGCCAGACCGAGGGCTTCGATATCGAGGCCGAGCTCACGCGCGACGACCAGGGCGGGGCCCGGCTCGACGTGACCGAGCGCCTCACCGTCGGGTTCGAACCGGGCGGCGCGTCCGTGCCGCAGTTCGAGCGCGAGTGGCCGCGCGAACGCTTGGGGCAGGATCTCGGCCTTTCTGTCGAGGAGGTGCTCGTTGACGGCGCGTCCGTCCCGTTCACGCAGACGGCGGGCAGCCTCACCTCGAAGGTCACGACGCGGCTCGGTGAGGTGCTGAGCGGAGACCTGCCGGTCGAGGTGCGGTACTCGCTCGCGAGCCCCGCGACCGAGGTGCGTGACGGCGGCGACGCCGCGCAGCAGGTGCGGTGGACTGCGATGCACTGGTTCTGGGATGACACGTTCTACTCGAACCAGGCGAACCCCTACGACGGTTCCGAGCCCGTTCGGCCGATCCGCGTCCAACTCACTGTCGCCCCCGATCTCGCCGGCGAGCTGCGCTCGGGCGGCTGGATCGGTCACGGCGACGCCGAGCGCGTGCCCGGCGAGAGCGGGCAGGGGTTCCAGCCGTGGGCCGCCGAGCGCGACATGTACGACGAGTCGGGCCGGATCCAGCTCATCGTCGGGTCAGAGCGAGTCGAGGCCGACGGGTCCCTCGTCGCGCTGCTCGATGCCGACGCTGTCGAGTCCCGCCGCGCGCCCCTACCCGGCGACGCCGACGAGCACGACATCGGCCCACACGCCGTGAACCCCACGCTCAACGCGGCCCTCGGGCAGCACGAGCTCGGGCTTACGGGTGACCTGGGAGCCGTGCTCAACTTCCCCGCCGGTACGTTCTCGAACGTCGAAGAGGGCTCGGCCCAGCGCTATGGCGTCGAGCGCGGCGCACCCCTCGCGCTGCTCGTCGGCATGCTTGCGGCGGTGTTCGCGGCGGCTGTCGGTGTGTTCGTATACGCGATGCGAGGCGGCCGCAGCATCGGGCCATCTGTCGCCCTCGTCTCGTTCGTCGCGGTGACGCTTGGGGGCGTCGCGCAGTCGGTGGTGTTCTGGTGGGTCACCGGCCCGATGCCGGGCGACTCCGCCGCCCCGCCCGCGCTTGTCGTGGGCTCGATCGTGATGTGGGCGGCGATCGTGGCGCAGTGGGTTGCGGTCGCGCGAGCCGGATCGAGCGCCACCGAGTAAGCGCGTCACCTGCGTCACGATTGACTATCGTTCGTCACTCTCTGAGGAAATCGCGCGCCGATTGCGTACCCTTGAGAGGGTGAACGACGCATTTTTCGCCGCAAGAGACCAGCTCCTCGAACTGCAGGGAGACCCTGCGCGGGCCCGCGCAGAATTTCGGTGGCCCGAGGTCGGTGACGAGTTCAACTGGGCGCACGACGTGTTCGACAGCATCGCCGTCGACAACGATACGACGGCGCTGTGGATCGCGGAGGAAGACGGCACGGAGGTCAAGCGCAGCTTCCGCGAACTGAAGCAGCGCTCAGACCAGGTCGCGAACTGGCTGCGCGGGCTCGGCGCGAAGCGCGGCGACATCGCGATGCTGATGCTCGGCAACCACGTCGAGCTGTGGGAGCTCATGCTCGCGGCGATGAAGCTCGGCGTCGTCATCCTGCCCACCTCGGTAGTGCTCGGTTCGCAGGAGCTCGTGGACCGCGTGGCGCGCGGCAAGGTGAGCTGGGTGTTTGCTGGCCCCGAGGACGCGGTGAAGTTCGCGGGTATCCCCGGCGGCTTCCGCGGTGTGGGGGTGCGCCTCGACACCGGCACGATGGACCAGCGGGCGGCGCTCTATGATTGGGCGCGGTTCGAGGAGTCGCGCTCCGCATCGCTCGCGCCGATCGTGAAGCAGACGAAGAGCGGCGACCCCGCCCTCCTCTACTTCACGTCTGGCACCACGAAGCTGCCGAAGATCGCGGTGCACTCGCATACGAGCTACCCCCTCGGGCACTTCACGACGATGGCGTGGCTCGGCGTTCGCCCCGGCGACACCCACTCGGTCATCAGCGCGCCGGGCTGGGCGAAGCACGCCTGGTCGAGTTTCTTCGGCCCGTGGAACGCGGGCGCGACGGTGTACGTCGCGAACTACGCGAAGTTCAAGGCCGAGCGCATCATCGCCGAGCTCGACCGCGTCGGCGTCACGAGCTTCTGCGCGCCGCCGACGGTGTGGCGCATGCTCATTCAGAGCGACTTGGGCGCGAAGCCGTCGGCGCTGCGCGAGGTCGTATCAGCGGGCGAACCGCTCAACCCCGAGGTGATCTCGCGCATCGAGGAGAGCTGGGGTCTCGTGCTGCGCGACGGTTACGGCCAGACCGAGACGACCGCGACGATCGCGAACATGCCCGGCGAAGACATCGTGCCGGGCGCAATGGGCAGGCCGCTTCCCGGCGTCGACATCGTGCTCGTCGACCCGATGACCGGCGAAGAGGGTGACGAGGGCGAGGTCTGCCTGCGGCTCGGCCCGGAAGACGGCGGAGAGGGTGTTGCGCGCCCCGTGAACCTCATGAACGAGTACTTCGGCAACCCCGAGGCGACCGCTGAGGCGCTGGCGGGCGGTTTTTACCACACGTGCGACGTCGCGACCCGCGACGAGAACGGCTCGCTCACGTTCGTGGGTCGCACCGATGACATCTTCAAGTCGAGCGACTTCAAGGTCTCGCCGTTTGAGGTTGAGAGCGCCATGCTCGAGCACGACCTCGTCGGCGAGGCGGCGGTGGTCGGCGCGCCCGATGAAACCCGGCTGAACGTCACGAAGGCGTACGTCGCGCTCACCCCTGGGGCCGAGGCCACCGAGGAGACGGCGAAAGAGATCCTGCTGCACGCTCGCCGGGCGCTGCCCGCCTACATGCGGGTGCGCCGGGTCGAGTTCTTTGACCTGCCGAAGACGACGTCGGGCAAGATTCGACGCGTTGAGCTCAGGCAGCGTGAGGAGGCCGCGCACGCTGCGGGCGAGCGCATTGAGTCTGAGTGGCGCGAAGAGGACTTCCCCGGCCTGAAGGACGCCTAGCCAGCCTCGGTGAGCGCCGCGTGGCAGCGGGAGACCCTCTCCTGCCACCAGCGCTCGCGGTCGGGTGTCGGGCGGTAGCGCTCGAGGGCGCCCGCATCGAGCGCGGGGCGCCGCACGCGTAGGGCACCGCCCTCGGGGAGTAGGCGATCCGCCACGACGTCGCCATCAAGCAGCGCGACGGTGCCGAGTCCGCACGCCCCCGCGAGCGCCCCGTCGGGGAGCGCGGCCGCGAGGTGGAGCCCCATCGAGATGCCGACCGAGGTGTCGAGCGCGCTCGACACGATGACGGGCAGCTGCGCCTCCTCGATGATCGCGAGCGCCGGTGCGATGCCGCCGAGCGGCTGCGCCTTCACGACGATGAGGTCCGCGGCCCCGGCGCGCGCGACCGCGAGGGGATCCTCCGCTTTCCGCACGCTCTCGTCCGCGGCGATGCGCATCGGGATCCCTGCGCGGGCGAGCCGCGCGCGCAGGTCAGCGAGCTCAGGCACCGTCGCGCACGGCTGCTCGGCGTAGTCGAGGTCGAACTCGGCGAGCGCGGTGAGTGCGCTGAAGGCCTCGTCGACCGACCAGCCACCGTTCGCGTCGACCCTGACGCGTGCATCGGCGCCCATGGCCGCGCGAACGGAGCGCACGCGGGCCACATCATCGGCGAGCGATTGGCCACGCTCGGCCACCTTCACCTTCGCGGTGCGGCAACCGGGAAAGCGCGCGAGCACGTCGGCGACGCTGCCCGCGGACACAGCCGGCACCGTCGCGTTCACGTCGACCGTGTCGCGCCTCGCTGCGGGCGTCTCGCCCCAGCCAAACTCGATCGCGGCCGCGAGCCAGCGCGAGCTCTCGCCAAAGGCGTACTCCGTGAACGGCGAGAACTCCGCAGGCCCGTGAGGCGCGTCAAAGATGACGGCCTCGCGAACGCTGATGCCGCGAAACCGCGTGCGGGTCGGAATCGAGACGACGCGGGCGGCGCCCATGAGCTCGTCGAGCGGCGGAAGTGGGGCCCCGTGCAGCGAATCGATTGCCATGCCTCGATTGTCTCACCCGCGCTCACGCGGGCCCCTCGAAGGGCCAATCGTCGGACGAAGGTAAGCCTAAGAAACCCGCGCTGACCTGGGGAAAGGCTAGCCTTCCCTTGCTTGCGGGGCGCCTGAAAGGGGAGCACACTGGGGTGCAGAACAACCCGAATAACGGGGGAGGGAAACTCATGACACTCGAAGCAACTCGCCACGACGACATCGACACCGCTGCGCCCGCGGGGCCCTCGGACGGCGAGCCACGCTCGGCCCGCATCGGGCAGAAGCTCAACTGGTTGCGCGCAGGCGTGCTCGGCGCAAATGACGGCATCGTCTCGGTCGCGGGCGTTGTCATCGGCGTCGCGGCGGCAACGCCGGGGAACACGATGGCGGTCGCGACGGCGGGCGTCGCCGCGCTCGTTGCGGGCGCGTTCTCCATGGCAGGCGGCGAGTACGTTTCAGTGAGTACCCAGCGCGACACCGAGAAGGCGCTCATCGATCAGAAGCGCCGCTCGCTCGCCGAGCGTCCGGCCGAGGAGCTCCGCGGTCTCGCTGGCTTCTACCGTCGCCGCGGCGTCTCGGCCGCACTCGCGACCGAGGTTGCGCGCGAGCTCAGCGCGCACGATGCGCTCGCCGCACACGCCGAGGTCGAGCTCGGCATCGACCCCGAGGAATACACGAGCCCCTGGGCCGCGGCAATCTCCTCGTTCATCGCGTTCACGATCGGCGGCGTGCTGCCGCTGCTCATGATCCTGCTGCCGCTCGGCGAGGGCCGGATCCCGGCGGCCGGCGCAGCCGTGCTCATCGGGCTCGTGCTGACCGGGTGGATCTCGGCGGCCCTCGGGGAGGCGCCGCGTGCCCGCGCGATCATGCGCAACGTGCTCATGGGCGGGGCGACGATGATCGCGACCTACCTCATCGGCCTCATCTTCGGGGTCGCCGTCGGCTAGGCGCCGCAGCACGGAAGTGCCCCCAGCCGAATAGGCTGGGGGCATGACCACACAGGTTTCTGACATCTTCGACCCGAGCGTCTGGGAAGTTGCCCCCGGCGCTGAGGGCTACACCGACATCACCGCGCATCTCAGCCTCGACGGGCGCATCGCCCGCATCGCGTTCGACAGGCCGGAGGTGCGCAACGCCTTCCGCCCGCACACGGTCGACGAGCTGTTCGACGCTCTCGACCGGGTGCGCGTCAACCCGAAGGTCGGCGTCGTGCTCCTCACCGGCAACGGGCCGAGCCCGAAAGACGGGGGCTGGGCGTTCTGCTCGGGCGGCGACCAGCGCATCCGCGGCCGCGACGGCTACAAGTACTCGGACTCCGAGACCGCGGTCGGCCCCGAGGCGCTCGCCCGCGCCGGCCGCCTGCACATCCTCGAGGTGCAGCGCCTCATCCGCTTCATGCCGAAGGTCGTCATCGCGCTCGTCCCCGGGTGGGCGGCCGGCGGCGGGCACTCGCTCAACGTCGTTTGCGACCTCACGATCGCGAGCCGCGAGCACGCGAAGTTCAAGCAGACCGACGCCGATGTCGGCTCGTTCGACGCCGGGTACGGTAGCGCCTACTTCGCGAAGCAGGTCGGCCAGAAGAACGCCCGCGAGATCTTCTTCCTCGCGCGCGAATACGACGCCGAGCGCGCCCGCGAGATCGGGGCGGTGAACGAGGTTGTGCCGCACGCCGAGCTCGAGACGACGGGCATCGAGTGGGCCCGCACAATCCTCGGGAAGTCGCCAACCGCGATTCGCATGCTCAAGTACGCGATGAACGCCGTCGACGACGGGATCGTCGGCCAGCAGCTCTTCGCGGGCGAGACGACCCGCCTCGCGTACGGCACCGACGAGGCCGTCGAGGGGCGCGATTCGTTCCTTGAGAAGCGCGATCCTGATTGGTCGCCGTTCCCGTACCACTTCTAGCCGCTTCGCCGGCCCGCGGGGCGGGCGCCCGGCGTATTCCGCCGCGCCCGCCTCTCACCGAAGCGCGGTACCCTAGATGGGTGACCGCCCCCCTCGTTCTTCGCGCGATTCCCGTTGAGGATCGGGCCTGGCTCATCGCCGCGCTCGATGACGCACTCGCTGGCGGTGCTCCGATCTTGCCGCTCGCGCCGGGGCAGGACCCGGGGGACCCCGCGGTTCAAGCGACGCGCGCGCTCCCGCTCCCGGACGGCACCGCCGTCGTGATCCGCACCTCGGGGTCGAGCGGCGTGCCGAAGGCAGTTGCGCTGTCGCGTGCGGCGCTCGCCGAAAGCGCGGAGGCGACCCACGAGGCGCTTGGCGGGCCCGGGCAGTGGCTCGTCGCGCTCCCGACGCAGCTCATCTCGGGCCTGCAGATGCTCGTGCGCAGTTCGGTCGCTGGGACCGAGCCCGTGTTCGCACCCGAGGGCGCCGACGCCCGCCAGCTCTTGGAGGCCGCCGAGCAGCTCGACCACGAGCGGCGGTACGTTTCGCTCGTGCCAGTGCAGCTCGCCCGCCTGCTCGACCTCGCCGAGGCAGACGCCGACGCGGCCGAGGCGCTGCAGCGGTTCGATGCCGTGCTCGTCGGTGGCCAGGCGGTGTCGCTCGACCTGCGCCGCCGCGCCCACGCCCTTGGCGTCAGCCTCCGCCGTTCCTACGGCATGACCGAAACGGCGGGCGGCTGCGTGTACGACGGCGTCGAGATTGGTGACACGCTCGTGCGCATCCGCGGCGGCGAGGTGCAGCTTGCGGGGCCGACGCTCGCGCTCGGATACCTCGGCGATGACGCGCAAACGAAGGATCGCTTCGTGACCGAACCAAATCGCGAGGGCGAGCCCGTGCGCTGGTACCGCACCGGCGACGCGGGCGAGCTGCTCGGCGGAATGCTCACCGTCACCGGCAGGCTTGACCGCGTGATTGTCTCGGGCGGCGTCAACGTCTCGCTCGACGAGATCGAGCGGGTCGCGCGCGAGTACCCGGGGTGGGCGAGCGCCGTTGCCGTCGCCACCGAACACCCCGAGTGGGGCGCGCGGCCGAGCCTCGTCGTCGAGGTCGACCCAGCCGCCGTGCCGTTCGACGAGGTGCGCGACGGAATCAGGGCTCAGCTCGGGGCCGCCGCGACACCCGAGTGGGCGAACGAGACCGAGCGCATGCCGAGACTTCCGGGCGGCAAGCCCGATGTCCCCGCGATCGAGGCCTGGTTGCTGTCGCTGCGAGAGAGCTTTGCGCAGTTGCGCGATGGTCGGGGAGAGGCGCCCCGCGGGGCCGACGAAGGGGAAACTCAGTGAGCACGAAGAACCCGAAGCGTTCAGGGAACCCGGCGCTGCGCGCCGTCGCCGACGAGCTCATCGCGGCCGGCGAGACATCGCATGTCACCTGGCGCGACTGGGTCTCGGGCGCCCGCCTGCGCACCCTGCCGCTCGCCGTCGCACCCGTCGCTGTCGGCGCCGGCATCGCCCACATGCTGCAGGCGTTCTCGCTGACGCTCAGTCTGCTCGCGCTCGCCGTCGCGCTGCTCCTGCAGGTCGGTGTGAACTACGCGAACGACTACTCCGACGGCATTCGCGGCACCGACGCGTTCCGGGTTGGCCCCGCGCGGCTCACCGGCTCGGGCCGGGTGAATCCGAAACGGGTGCTCACTCTCGCGCTCGTGTTCTTCGGGCTCGCTGCCCTCGCCGGGCTTGCAGCCGTCGTCATTAGCGGCCGGTGGTGGTTCCTCGCCGTCGGCGTTGTCGCGATCATTGCGGCCTGGTTCTACACGGGCGGCAAGCGCCCCTACGGTTACGCGGGCCTCGGTGAGCTCGTCGTGTTCGTGTTCTTCGGTATCGTCGCGACCGTCGGCACCGTGTGGCTGCAGACCGACATCTCGAACCAGGAGATGTGGGTGGGCGGCGCTGGCGTCGGCTTCTTCGCCGTCGCCGTGCTCGTCGTGAACAACCTCCGCGACATCCCGACCGACCGCGCCGCGGGCAAGCGCACGCTGGCCGTGCGCATCGGTGAGCGCTGGACCCGCGTGCTCTACGTCGTCTGCATGCTGCTGCCGTTCGGGGTGCCGCTACTCTACGGCTGGGCCTACTCGGGAATGCTGCTCGTCTGGTTCGTACTCGCCGCCGTCATCCCCGCAATCATCATCACCCTCACCGCTCGCACTGCCCGCGAGCTCATCATCGTGCTGCAGCTCACGAGCTTCGGGGCGCTCGCCTACGGCCTTCTGCTCGGCGCGGCCTTCGCCTTCTGACGCGGTTCGAGGCAGAGCCCGATCGCCGCGGCGATGAGGGCGCTCCCCGCGAGCCAGGCGAGCGGAGCCCCCGTCGCGGCGAGAATCACGAGCACCCCGCCTGCCCCTCCGGTGGCCGCGAGCGAGGTGCGGGCCGGGCTGGGCGCCGCGGCGAGACGCAGCCGAGGGAGCACCCTGGCTTCGAGCCGGGCCGCGACCGCCACGGTGACGCCGACGACGAGGGCGACGGCGGCGAGCCAGGCGGGGCGTGAGAGCCACCACTCGCCCGTGAGGGGTAGCGGGAGGCCCTGCCCGGCACCGGCGGCCTGTGAAGCGAGAAGCAGCGCACCCGCGAGCAGCACGGTGGCCGGCATGTGCCACGAATAGATCGTCATTGAGCGCGCGTTGATCGCCTTCGTCGCCTGCTGCACGCTGGGCAGCGCCGCGATGCGGTCGAGTTTGGGTCGGAGCGCGACGAAGATCGCGGCGTGCACGACCCCGAGCAGCGCGAGCGCCGCGGTCGGCGGGTTCAGTGCGGCGAACAGGTTAGCGGGCGAGAAGCCGAGCGCGACCCAGGCGACGCCGCCCGCGGCTGCGGCGACGGCAGCTCGCGGCCCGACCACGACGCCGTCGGCGAGGAAGAACCCGAGCTGCTGCACGAACAGCCAGACGAACACGAGATTCGCGAAGCCGACGGCCTCAATGCCCGTGGAAGCGCGGGCGACGTCGATAATCACGATTGCGGCGCCCAGCAGCGCGAGCGCGAGCCGCGGTGCGCGCTCGTGGAGCTTCAGCATCGCCGGGACGAGCGCCGAGCACAGCACGTAGACCCCCAGAAACCAGAGGGGCTGGCTGATGCGCCACCCGGCCGTCGCGACGGTCTCGGGGTCGACGCCCGAGACGGTGAGCGCGGCGAGCGTGAGGGTCGTTGCGGCCGCGGCGAGCAGGGGCACTGGCAGCAGTCTGCCGAGGCGCGCGGCAACGTAGCCCGCAGGGGTGACCCCGCGGGAGCGGAGCCCTCGGCAGTGCGTAGCCGATGCGAAGCCGCCGGCGATGAAGAACAGGGGCATCATCTGCGCGAACCACGAAAAGACCGTGAAACCACCCCACGACTCAAGCGCGTTCTCGAGCACGGCTTCCCCGCCCTGCACGCTCACGCCGACCATGAGGGCGTGCACCGCCACGACGGCGATCAGGCACGCTGCCCTCACCAGGTCGACAGCGGCGTCGCGCGTGGGGGTCGAGCCTGAGCTTCTGGGGCCCGGGCCCGGGCCTGGGCCTGGGCCTGGGGACGGGGCGGCCGGGGCCGGGGGAATGCTGATGAGCGACATGGGAGTCCTTTCGGGAAGAACCCCAGCGTCCCGCCGCGGTGTGGGGTGCCGCGTCACCTGCGGGAGCGAATCGGTGCCCCTACCTGGGGACTAGGGGGAAACCCTGGGCTCTGGCCACGGCCCACCCCGGCCCGGCCCACCCTCGCGCGAAAGAGCCCCTTCCCTGCAGCACGCCCCCTCATCAACCGTTGGCAAGGGGGTGTCCTGCAGGGAAGGGGCCAGTTGGAGGGGCTGGGCCAGTTGGAGGGGGTGTGCCGCAGGGAAAGGGCGCGTTGGCGGGGCTGTGGCAGCGGGCGGAAGGAAGGGCGCGAGCCCGCCGATCGAGGGCCGCGCACGGCGTGGCGCAAATTAATGCTTGCGGCGCCCCGAGAAGTGTGGATAGGGTGACTTCTTGGAATCCCTACGACCCGGAAAGGAGAAGACCATGTTTGAAATCATCACGTTCACGCCGTCTCTCCGTCCGGGCAACCCGCTGACCGGACACTAGACCTCGGCCGCTTACGGCCCGCTCTCACTCCTCAGCATTTCGCGCCCCTCGCGCACCTCTCTCGTTTTTAGGGACCATGTCTTCTTCATCTGCTTCACCATCTCTGTCTCTGCCCAAGGCGCTCGCCCGGCTGATCCCCTTCGCCAAGCCCGCGAAGTGGTGGATCCTCGCGGGTATCCTCGCGGCACTCGCCGGGTCGGTCGCGAGTCTCGCGATCCCGATCGTGCTGCAGGAGGTCGTTGACGGCCCGCTGCTCACCGGCGACCGCGCCGCGATTCTCTGGGGAGTCGTCGCCGTGCTCGCGCTCGGCGTCGCCGAGGCCCTGTTCATCTTCTTGCGCCGCCGGTTCGTGCTGCGCCCGATGACCGAGGTCGAATTCACGATTCGCCAGACCTTCTACGAGCGGCTCCAGCGCCTGCCCGTCGCGTTCCATGACCGCTGGCAGTCGGGCCAGCTGCTCAGCCGCATGATGCAGGACATCGGCCTGATCAGGCGCTGGCTCACCTTCGGCATGATCATGCTTCTCGTGAATGTGCTCACAATGCTCATCGGCATCGCGCTGCTGTTCCGGTGGCACTGGGTGCTCGGCACCGTTTTCTTCATCTGCTCGCTGCCGATCTGGATCGTCGGCTACAGCTTCGAGCAGAAGTACGGCGCGCTCTCGCGCAAGAGCCAGGATCAGTCTGGCGACCTCGCGACGGCCGTCGAAGAGAGCGTGCACGGCATTCGCGTACTCAAGGCGTTCGGGCGAGGTGGGCACTCGCTCGCCCAGTTCCGTGAGCAGGCCGAGTCGCTGCGCGGCACCGAGCTGCGCAAGGCCCGCGAGGTCGGGCTCATCTGGTTCTGGTACGACCTCGTGCCGTTCCTCGCGCTCGGCGCGTGCCTCTTCACGGGCATCGTGCTCGCGAGCCTCGGCCAGCTCACCGTCGGCGAGCTCTTTGGCTTCTTTGCGCTCGCCGCCGCGGTGCGGTGGCCGATGAACTCACTCGGGTTCCTGTTCTCCTTCCTCATCGACGCCCGTACCGCGACCGACCGCGTCTTCGAGGTGTTCGACGCCGAGATCACGATCACTGACCTCGAGCACCCCCGCACCATCGAGAACCCGCGCGGTGAACTCGCGTTCCGCGGCGTGCACTTCCGGTTCCCTGACGCCCGCGAGAGCGAGCGAGACCTCGTTGACGGCCTCGACCTCGTGCTGCGGCCCGGCGAAACGATGGCGCTTGTGGGCGCGACGGGCTCAGGCAAGACCACGCTGACGGCGCTGCCGACCAGGCTCTACGACGTCACGGCGGGAGCCGTCGAACTTGACGGCGTCGACGTCCGTGACCTCAGGCTCGAGGAGCTGCGCCAGCGTATCGGGATCGCGTTTGAGGATCCGATCCTCTTCTCGGCAAGCGTGCGCGAGAACGTGCTGCTCGGCCGCGAGGACCTCGACCCGCAGAGCGCGGAGGCGGATCGCGTGCTGCGCGAAGCCCTCGACGTCGCGCAGGCAGGCTTCGCGTATGACCTGCCCGACGGCCTCGACACCGAGGTTGGCGAGGAGGGCATGAGCCTGTCTGGCGGGCAGCGGCAGCGGCTCGCACTCGCCCGCGTCGTCGCGGCCGGGCCCGATGTGCTCGTGCTCGATGACCCGCTGTCGGCGCTCGACGTCGACACCGAGGCGCTCGTGGAGGCGGCGCTGCGTCGCGTGCTCGCGAGCACCACCGCGCTCATCGTCGCCCACCGGCCCTCGACGGTGTCGATGGCCGACAGGGTCGCGGTGATGCAGCACGGCCGCGTGATCGCGGTCGGAACGCACAGCGAGCTGCTGCGCTCAAGCGACCACTACCGGCACCTCATCACCTCGCTTGAAGCGGGCGTTGAACCGCCGCCGAGCACGACTGACCCGACTGACCCGACCGACACGACTTATCCGACCGACACCACCGGCACCGAGGAGGTGGCACGATGAGCCCCGAAAGCGTACGCGGTACGCGCGGTGAAGACCGCACAAGCTACACCCGCGAGGAGAGCCGGGCTATCCGGCAGCGCTCGCTGCGCCTGCTCGGCTCTCTGCTTGGGCCCTTCCGTCGCCTCATCATTCTGACGGCGACGGTCGTGATCGCGTCGGCCGTGTTCCGCGCGATCGGCCCGTCGCTCATCGCGTTCGGGATCGACGAGGCGCTGCCCCGCGCCGTCCAGGACGGTGACTGGGGCCCAGCCATCGGCATCTCGCTCGCCTACCTTGTGATCGGTGGCGGGGGCGCTGCGCTCGTCGGTTGGTACGTCGTGCTCATCGCGAAACTCACGCAGGCCGTGATGATCGAGCTGCGCACGCGCATCTTCAGGCATACGCAGCGGCTGAGCCTCGAGTTCCACGAGGGCTACACGTCGGGCCGCATCATTTCGCGCCAGACGAGCGACCTCGAGTCGATCCAAGAGCTGCTCGACGGCAGTCTCTCGGAGCTCATCGACGCCGTGCTGCTCGGCTCGTTCACGCTCATCGCGCTGTTCCTGCTCGACTGGCGATCGGGTGTGCTGCTCGTGTGCATGGGGCTGCCGCTCGGCCTGCTCATGTGGTGGTTCGTCATCGAGTCGCAGAAGGGCTTCCGCGCGACCCGCACGGTGAGCGCGAGGCTCATCGTGCAGTTCGTCGAGACGATGACGGGTATCCGCGCGGTGCAGGCGTTCCGCCGCGAGAAGCGTAACGACAAGGCGTTCGCGAAGGTGTCTGACGACTACCGGCGCGCGAACCTCCGCGTGGTGAACCTCTTCGGCGTGCTTGACCCCGGGCTCGTGCTGCTCGGCAACATCACGATCGCCGTCGTGCTTGCCTGGGGCGCGTTCCGCGTGACCGGCAATGCGCTCGCTGTCGGTGTGCTCCTTGCTGCGGTGCTGCACGTGCGCAACTTCTTCGGCCCGCTTGAGGACGTCGCGATGTTCTTGAACTCGTACCAGTCGGCCGTCGCCGCGCTCGAGAAGGTGTCGGGCGTGCTTGAAGAGGAGCCGACCGTGAAGGACCCCGAGTCGCCGGTGGCGCTTGCGAAGGCTACTGGCGAGCTGAAGTTCGACGGCGTGAGCTTCCGCTACGGCGGGGCCGACGACCCGCGGGTCGTGCTCGCCGACTGCAACCTCGAGATCCCGGCCGGGCAGACGATCGCGCTCGTCGGCACGACGGGCGCCGGGAAGTCGACGCTTGCGAAGCTCGTCGCCAGGTTCTACGACCCGACCGAGGGCCGGCTCACGCTCGACGGGATCGACCTCCGTGAGCTCGACCCCGCCGACATGAGGCGCGCGATCGTCATGGTCACACAAGAGGCCTACCTCTTCAGCGGCACGATCGCGGAGAACATCGCGCTCGGCAAGCCCTCCGCTTCGCGCGAGGAGATTCGCGCGGCGGCGGTCGCGGTGGGGGCGGACGAGTTCATTCGCAGCCTCCCCGACGGCTATGACACTGACGTGAACAAGCGCGGCGGCCGCGTCTCGGCGGGGCAGCGGCAGCTTGTCTCGTTCGCGCGAGCCTTCCTCGCAGACCCCGCGGTGCTCATCCTCGACGAGGCGACAGCCTCACTCGACCTGCCGAGCGAGCGGCTCGTGCAAGACGCGCTGCAGCGCCTCCTCGCCGACCGCACCGCGATCATCATCGCGCACAGGTTGTCGACGGTCGCGATCGCCGACCGCGTGCTTGTCATGGAGCACGGGCGCGTTGTCGAGGACGGCACTCCGGCCGAGCTCATCGCGTCCGGTGGCCGCTTCGCCGGGCTCCATGCGGCCTGGGAAGACTCGCTCGCGTAAGGTAGAACCGTGCAAAAACGGTGGGGCGGAGCGTTGCGTGCGCTCGTAACGAGCACGCAGCCCCGCCTCCCGTGGCGCCGGATCGCGCTCGCCTCCCTCGGCACGGCGGTCGCGGTCGCGATCCTCGGGGCGCTCGGCACCTCGATGGATCTCACGCTGCTGTTTCTCGGCTTCGCGCCGAGCTGCCTGCTCGTGTTCGCGCTGCCCGAGGCCCCCGTCTCGCAACCCATCGCGGTCGTTGGTGGGCACATGGTGTCCGCTGCCGTTGGGCTCGGGGTCGGGGCTATCCCGCACTCGGGCTGGTGGAACGGTGAGCTCGCGTCGGCGCTTGCCGGGGCGCTCGCGGCGGGCCTCTCGGTCGTCGCGATGCTTCTGCTCAGGGTGCTGCACCCGCCGGCGGTGGCAAACGCGGTCGTCGTGTGCGTGACGGGCGCGGGCTGGGGCTATCTGTTCGCCCCCGTGCTGCTGAGCTCGCTCGCGATCGTCGCGGTGGCGCTTGCCTGGCACCGCTTCACGGGCGGCACCTACCCGCACCGCTCTGCGATTCGCTGACCAGCGCTGGGGTGCTGAGCGCGCGGGGCGTGCGGGGCGTCGGTACCGCGTGCGATGTGGGCCCGGGTGCGATGTGCGCTCGGGCGCGGCGGTGGGCCCGCGTGCGGCGGTGCGGCCTACAGATACGGGTGAACCGTGGGGCGCTCGGCCTCGGTGTCGCGGATGAGCTGCGGGTCTGTCATGCCCTTACGAGGATCGACGTCGGGGTCGTCAGGTTCGGTCGCGCCGTCGAGCACGGGCTCGTCGATCGTCTCCGGTGCGGCCTCGTCGGCGTCGTGAGCGTGCTTTGCATTCATCTGTGCCCTCCTGGGTTGTGCCTTGGTTTCCCACGGTAGGACGCCAAGCTGGGGCCGGCACAGTACTGGCTGAGCGCGCGGTGAGCTAGTCTCGGCTGGAGTTCCAGAAGATACGCGAGCCGTCGGCCTGAACCGCCTGCCACACATCGCCGCACTTCTCTGTCTCTTGAATGCCGACGTCCATGAGCAGTAGCAGGCTCGCGTACGAGCCGGGCCCGTCGGCGCTCGGTACGCAGTCGGCCTTGATCGGGCTGCCCTTCCACGAGGCCGCGACCTGATCGCCCTGCTGGATCACGCGGACGCCCTCTGCGTCTTTGGGGAATCCCTTGGGGAACGTGCCTTCGGCGACAAGCTTCTCGACCTCGGCGGTTGACGGGCTGAAGTCCTTGGGTGCCGGGGGCTCTCCGGCCCCTGCGCAACCCGCTAGGAGTGAGGCCGCGAAGAGTGCTGCAGCGCTGGCGATCAGTCGGTTCTTCATGCGGGGACCTCCAAGGCCGTCGGGTTTTCAACGCTAGCGGACGGGACCTATGAGTTTCAAAGGAGTGTGCTGGGATGTTGCCGGGTGCGGCGTGCGTGGGTGTGGCTACGCAAGATCTACCCCTGGTAGCGCTCTCTCCGCGGGGCTGCCTGCTCGTCAGAGTGCTTGCGGAGTGCAGAGAGGACGGCGCCACGAATGATCAGCCACAGAATCAAGAGGCCGAGAAGGAAGAATCCCAAATAGATCGCCCAGATTGCAAAGATTTGGATGTCCGGCTGTGTCATAGGAAAACCATATCGAAGGCTGGAGAGGCCGCGGCACAAACACGAAGGCCCCACTCCTCGGAGCGGGGCCTTCGTGTGTTACCTGTCTATGGCGGAGACGGGGGGATTTGAACCCCCGGTCGAGTTTAACCCCGACCCTTCATTAGCAGTGAAGTCCGTTCGGCCGCTCCGGCACGTCTCCATGAGCAGGCAACGCCACTTAGTCTAACGGGAAAATCCTGAGCCAGGAAATCCTTGGACTAGTAGTTCACGCGCCCGGCCGAACAAGATTCGACGTCGGGCTTCAGGCCGGTGATCTCCGGGGGCAGCTGCACCCGGTCACCACCCTCGGCTGGCGTGCCACCCTCCGTTGCCGGGGCCTCACCCTCGGGAGTCTCGGTCGCAGGGTCAGCGGGCTCGGCGGGAGCCTCGGTGCCGGTGTCAGCGGGCGGTGCCACCGCGCCACCGGTGCCGGTGACGTCGAAGGCCTCACCGCTCTTGAGCGTGTCGATGAGCACCTGGGCGAGCTCTGAGTTCGGCAGGAGGCGACCCGACTGGTACGGGTGATCGACCGTCGGGTACTGCACGAAGTTGATGTTCCCGAGATCGATGTCGCGCACCGTGCCGGCGGCGGCCTGCATGAACTGCATGCTCTTCATGCTCTCCGAGAGCAGCATGTTGTCGGTGGCGGCCTTCGCGAGGCCCCAGACCTTAATCGGGTCCGAGAGGGTCTCCGCGCTCTTCAGCTTGCGCATGAGCGACGACATGAAGACCTGCTGGTTGTTGATGCGCGAGATGTCGCTGCCGTCGCCGACGCCGTAGCGGGTGCGGAGGAACTGGAGGGCGTCCCAGCCCTCGAGCGTGTTCATGCCCGCGGGCAGGTCGAGGTCGGTCTTCGGGTCGACGAGCGGTTCGGTCAGGCAGACGTCGACGCCGCCAATGGCTTCGGAGACCCCGACGACGCCGTCGAACGTGATCATCGCCGCGTAGGGGATCTCCATGCCGGTGAGCTCGGAGATCGTGCGGGCGACGCACGGCAGCCCGCCGTACCCGAGCGCGGTGTTGAGCTGCTGCTCACTCATCGCCGGGTAGAAGTCTTCCTGGCCGTCTTCGCTCGGGCAGCTCGGGATCGGCACCATGAGGTCACGCGGGAAGCTCACGACGGTGGCGTTCTTGTGGTCGGCCGAGACGTGCAGCAGGAGGTTGACGTCGTTGAGCTCGCCCTCTTCGCCGTCGTCGTAGCCCTGGCCCATACGAGTATCGGAGCCCGCAAGCAAGATCGTGAGCTCGCCGTCGATCGACTGAGTGCCCGCGCCGATCGCGGCGCTCGGCCCCCCGAGGTCGACGGTCTTGGCGTTGTTCCAGAAGCCCCAGACGGCGTAGGCGGCGGTCGCGACGCCAGAGAAGGCGACGACGAGCAGCGTCGTGAGGAGGAACCGGCTGAAGTTCTTTACAGAAGAGGATCGGGGGAGGTTGCCGTGTCGTACAACCGACCGGCGCGGTTGTTCAACCTGCGTCCTTCTCGCCATTCGGTGATCCCCTGTTCGTCAATGCGGCTCGAAATACCCGCAAGATCTCCCTAATTTACCCGATTCCCCTGGGCGGACGCTGGAGCGCCCTCGCGGATGCCCCATACCGGTGGCGGCCTGCGTCTAGTCTCCTAATGCATCGAGCCTGGCACTCAGGTCTTTCGGAACGGCCCACACTGTGGGCCTGCGGCCCGATGAGGGCTGCACGAGGCCAAGCTTGTTGAGGCCTTTGAGGTCATTTCTCGCGGTCTGCTCTGTGACGTTGAACCGGTGCGCGACCTCTTTCGCGACGAGCCTGGGAATCTCTTCCCGGGCTATCCACTCGAGGAGCGCGACCTGCCGCTCGTTCAGCAGACCCGCAGACGCGCGCAGCGTCTCCCGCATCTGCAGACCTTGGTCGACCTTGGATCGCACGTACTCCTCAAAATCTTCGAGCGCCCGCTTGAAGGCGCGCAGCTGGTGGAGGATGAAATAGGTGATGTCCCCTTCGTCGTCCTCGCTGTATTCGTAGGCCATCGCGTACTGCGCTGGTGCCTCGCGGAGCACCCGGGAGATCGCGACGTGCTCGGCGAGATGGTAGCCGTTGTGCAGCATCGCCCAGTAGAAGGCTGCCCGCGCGGTGCGGCCGTTCCCATCCGAGAAGTAGTGATCGTACCCAAACATGAAGTGCGTCACGATCGCCCTGATGACCGGCGAGAGGTACGGAACCTCGTCGACCGTGCCGTTCGCGAAGTCGCAGGTCAGCGCAAGGCGGTCTGGCAGAGTCTCGGCCGGAGGCGGCGCGTGGGTAACCCGCTCCTGCTGGTCCACGACGCTCACGCGTTCGTCGCTCGGTGACTGCAGGCGACCCACTTCATGGGAGTCCGCCAGGGTATTGGCGGTCAGCGTCGCATGCAGCTCCAGCACGAAAGCCGCCGTCAGCGGGTTGGCCGCGTTCGCTTTGACATCCTGCATCGCGAGGAAGTTGTTGACGATCATTTGGTCCGAGATGGTGGCAGGTCGCACTCCCGCCTCAATCATGCGCTTCGCGTGTTTTCTGCTGGTTGACGCGCCTTCGAGCTGACTTGAGGTGATCGCCTCCTCGAGGAGCGACTGCAGCAAGTACCGGCGATTGCTCCGGTCTGACTGCCCGGTGCCGGAGGAAGTGAGCCCACCAGTGCGCCGCGCAATCTCCTCGGACAACCGCAACACTTCATCGTTGTAAGCAAACCAGAACGGCTGCCCGCTCTTGTCTGCGAATGGCAGGTCGCGCCTCACATTGAGCCGCTGGAGCTTGAGGGACATCCACCACTCGTCGTGATTCATGCCAGCGGGCGGCCGTCGATGCTGCAGCTGTTCCCAGTGGTGGTAGTGCGTGTCGTCGATGCGCGGGCCCAGAAGAACTTCGAGCAGGCGTGACTCGTCCGCCAGGCGGATTCGTTTCTGGACCTCTTGGGAGGTCGGGGCCGAGTGCTTGACCGTCACCCTTTGGAGGCTAGCAAAGAAAACAAAATTTGCCCAAAATTTTGCTTTCATGGGCCAAGGTCGGAAACACGAGAAAGCCCCCGACCCCGGTACCGAAGTACCTGATCGGGGGCTTTCACCTGGCGGAGGGTAGGAGATTTGAACTCCTGAGACGGGGTTACCGCCTGCTTGTTTTCAAGACAAGTTCCTTCGGCCGCTCGGACAACCCTCCGCCGAAAAGCCTAGCAAACCTTCGGCACGAATCGATCCACCGGGCGAAATTGCTTACGCGGCGAGCAGCGAGGGGAAGCGCTCACGGAGGGCGAGGAGGAGCCCGCCGTCCTCTGCCGTGGCGGTTACCTGCGTTGCGGCTGCCTTCACCGCGTCGACGGCCTGGCCCATCGCGACAGAGACACCGAGGCGGCCGGCCCACTCGAGCATCTCGATGTCGTTGCGGCCATCGCCCGCGGCGAACACGTTCGCCGGGTTGATTTCGAGCTTCTCCCTGAGCACCTCGAGCGCGCTCGCCTTCGTCACGCCGTCGGGCGCGATGTCGAGCCATGAGCTCGTGCCGACCGCGTACGAAACGTGGGTGAGCCCGAGCGACTCGATGGCGCTCATAAACTCCTCGACGCGGTAGTCGGGGGAAAACACGATGACGCGGGCGGCCTGTACGCCGAGCAGATCCTCAAAGGCCACGCGGCGCTGGTTCGACGGCAGCGTCCCCGAAGGGATCTCCTTCGTGTAGAGGAACGTGCCGTCGGCGAGCTCGACGGCGAAGTGCGCGGTCGTGAGCTGCGGGCGAATCTTCTGGAGCGCGTCGGTCGGGTTGAACGCCTCGACGTACTCGCGACGGTAGCCGCGGGTGCCGAACGGGTCACGCTTCAGCGTGACGGCGCCATTCGCAGTCACCACCCAGTCGGGGCGGATGCCGAGGCGCTCAACGATCGGCAGGGTCGCGTCGACCGACCGGCCCGTCGAGACAATGACCTCCTGGCCAGATTCGTGCAGCGTGCGGATCGCCTCTGCGAGCTCGGGATCAATGATCCCGCCAGCGGCATGGTCACCCGCGCCTTCAAACCCGTGACGCAGCACGGTTCCGTCGAGGTCGAGGGCGATGATGTGGCGATCCTGCATTGATTACGTTCCTTCTACCGGGCTGAGTACTTCAAGTCCACCGAGGTACGGGCGCAGCGCCTCGGGTACGGTGACGCTGCCGTCAGCGTTCTGGTGCGTTTCGAGGATCGCGACGATCCACCGCGTCGTGGCGAGCGTGCCATTGAGCGTTGCAACGGGGGCGGTCTTGCCGCTCTCCGTGCGGAAACGGGTCTGGAGCCTGCGCGACTGGAAGGTCGTGCAGTTTGAGGTCGAGGTGAGCTCGCGGTAGGTGCCCTGCGTCGGCACCCACGCCTCAATGTCGAACTTGCGCGCTGCGCTCGAGCCGAGGTCACCCGCGGCGACGTCGATGACGCGGTAGCTCAGGCCGAGAGCCTGGAGCATCTCTTCCTGCCACGCGACAAGGCGGTCGTGCTCCGCCTCCGCGTTCGCGGGGTCAGTGTACACGAACATTTCGAGCTTGTTGAACTGGTGCACGCGCAGGATCCCGCGCGTATCCTTCCCGTGCGAGCCGGCCTCGCTGCGATAGCAGGTCGACCAGCCGGCGTAGCGGACCGGGCCGCCTGAGATGTCGAGGATCTCGTCGGAGTGGTAGCCGGCGAGCGCAACCTCGCTCGTGCCGGTGAGGTATAGATCCTGATCCTTCAGGTGGTAGACCTCGTCGGCGTGCTCGCCGAGGAAGCCGGTGCCGCCCATGATCTCTGGCTTCACGAGCGTCGGCGTGATGAGCGGCGTGAAATCATTGCGCATCGCGAGGTCGAGCGCCATGTTCATGAGCGCGATCTCGAGGCGGGCGCCGACGCCGCGGAGGAAGTAGAACCGTGCGCCGGAGACCTTCGCGCCGCGCTCCATGTCGATCGCGCCGAGCAGCTCACCGAGGGCGAGGTGGTCGCGCGGCTCAAAATCGAACTCGGGGATCTCGCCGACGGTGCGGAGCGTGACGAAGTTGTCTTCGCCGCCCTCGGGGACGCCGTCGATGACGATGTTCTCGATGCGCGATGCCACGCGCTCGAAGCTCTGATCCGCTTCCTTCGCCTTAGCCTCGGCTGCCTTGACCTGCGCGGCAAACTCCTGTGCCTTCGCGATGAGGGCAGGCTTGTCTTCCTTGGCGGCGGTCTTGACGGTTTCGCCGACCGACTTCTGCTCCGAGCGCAGTCGCTCGAACTCGCCCCGGGCCTCACGGCGCGCGGCGTCAGCAGCGAGCGCCTCGTCTACAACCGACTCGTCGTTGCCACGAGCGCGCTGCGAGCGCTTCACGATGTCGGGATCGTTGCGAAGAAGTACTGGATCGATCACGTCACCTAGCCTACCGCCCCGGGGTCGCGGCTACGATTGATCCATGACTATGGTCCCCAGCCGCATGCAGCCGCACGCAGCAGTCGTGTACCACCCGCTGAAAACTGACATCGCGGGCCTGCGGAGCGCGGTGGCGGCGGCGGAGGCGAACGCGGGGTGGGCGCTCACTCGCTGGTACGAGACCGAAGCGGAAGACGCGGGCGTCGGGGCTACTCAGCGCGCGATCGCCGAGGGGGCGGGCGTGGTGCTCGGAGCGGGCGGTGACGGCACGATTCGCGCGATCGCCGAGGCTCTGCGGAACACCGGGGTGCCGCTCGCGATCGTGCCGCAGGGCACGGGGAACCTGCTCGCCCGCAACATCGGGATGCCGCTCGGCGATATCCCGGAGGCGGTGCAGGCCGCATTCTTCGGTTCCGGTCGCACGATCGACCTCGGCAGCATGACGATTGTGCGACCGAAGGACGAACACGGCGTTTCGGCGGAGGAAGAGCACGCCTTCCTCGTTCTCGCTGGGATGGGGCTTGATGCGCGCGCGATCCGGGCGACCAGGTCCAAGCTCAAGAAGCGGGTCGGCTGGCTCGCCTATGTCGACGCCGGCGTGCGCACCATGGTGAAAGACAAGCCCCTCGAGATTCACTACTCGATGGACGGCTCTGAGATGAAGCGGCTCACGGTCTACACCGTCATGATTGGCAACTGCGGGCTCCTGCCCGGCGGGGTGCTGCTTATTCCTGACGCGAGCATCGACGACGGGCTACTCGACGTTGTTGCCCTGCGGCCGCTCGGGCCGTTCTCGTGGCTCCGCATCTGGAACAAGATCGGCTGGGAGAACGGCGTGCTTCGGAAGACGAAGACGGGGCGCCGGATCATCGACCTCGTCAATGACACGAAGAACGTGACCTATGTCCGCGCTCGCGAGTACGCGCTTGCCGTTGAGGGCCCGGAGCCGGTTCAGCTCGACGGCGATGATTTCGGCCTTGCGGTCAAGATCCGCGGCCAGGTGGATCCGGGTGCCCTCATCGTCCGCGTGCTTCCCGACTGGCAGCTGCCTGAATAGCACCGCACTACCTCGCCGCCAGCTGGTTCGCTGGGGTTGCAGGGGTGGTGCTCACGCTGGCGCCTCCGGGTGTCGCGTCGGCGTTGCCATCTGTCGCGGGTTCGTCGCCCGCGGCGCCGTCGTCTCCGGGCTTTTCGCCGCTGGCCCCGCCGCTAGCTTCGTCCGCGCTCGCCGCCGGGTCGACGCAGTCGCGTGAGAGAGGCGGGAGCTCGGTCTTTTCGGGCTTTGCGGCGGCGGGAGTGCCCGCCTCTCCCGTCACGTCGGAGTATCGCGCGCTGCCGAGCGGGAACACGTTCCACGCCTCGGCGTCGCGCGCAATCGGGTTGAAGGAGTGCGCGTAGTTGCGATCCTCACCCTGCACCCAACTGTCGGGCGGAGTCGGCTGGTCCTCGCCCATGGTGGTGATGGGCTTGCCGTTTTGGTCGTAGAGCCGCACCGCGTCGAGCAGGTTGCCTGCGCAGTCGTACGCGTAGATGTTGGTGACCTCGCCTCCGTTGAAGGCGAGCCCTTGATAGCTCAGGTCATCGACGACGTACTCGACGTTCGGCGTGCTGGCGTTCACCCAGGTCGTGACAAGGAATGGGAGGGTGAGGATCACGGCGACGACGTTCGCGACGTCGCGTACGCGGGCGAGCCACTGCCGCGGCAGCCACCGGCCCCGGCCCCACTGCACGCTCACGGCGATGAACGCGAGCGTGAGCGCCGCGGCACCGAGCGATACCGGAACGCCGTTGATGAGTGGGTGGCGGAGCAAGAGCAGCGCCGCCCACGCGCCGACGACGCCACGCAGCACCCACCAGGCGGGCCTCAGGGAGACCATCAGGTCACGGAACCCCTGCCTGCCTGGGGTCGCGTCTAGCCACTCGGCGCCCCGCTGCTTCAGGCGTTCTGCTCGCTCGGCGGCTGTCGGCTTCGTGGGCTTCGTGGTGGCACGGGCGGGGAGGCCTGCGGCCTGTCGAAGCTCTTCCGCGTAGTGAGCGGCGTCGCCGAGTGAATCCAAGGAGTCGCCCTCGCTGAGGCGCTCGGTGATGTCTGCCCCCAGGCCGTCGAGCAGCTCGTCGACCTCTTCCGTTGGCAGATCGCTCAGGTGGGAGCGAACCTCGGCGGTGAACGCTTCGGCCCGCTCGGCGTTGGTGAGTGCGGCGCTGACGTTCATGCTGGGGCTCCTTCTGGGCTCGTCGAGGGTGTTGGGGGCTGCGGGGGCTGTGGGGACTGTGGCTGCGTTGGTGAGATCAGCGCACTGAGGGTTTCGGAGAACTGGCGCCAGCTGCCGCGCTGCTCGTCGAGGAGCTCTCGCCCGCTCGGCGTGATGCTGTAGTACTTGCGGTGGGGCCCGCCGTCGGAGGGGACGACGTAGGTTGAGAGTGCGCCGGCGGCGTAGAGCCGGCGTAGCGTGCCGTAGACCGAGGCGTCGCCGACCTCGTCGAGCCCCGCATCGCGGAGACGCCTGACGACGTCGTAGCCGTAGCCGTCCTCGCGCTCCACGACAGCGAGAACGGCGGCGTCGAGCACGCCTTTCAGTAGCTGTGTTCCGTCCACCCGGAACCCCCTTTGTTGTTCGCCAGTACGCACTAGTGTGCATTACGCAATAGTGCGGTGTCAAGAACACTATGTGCTCTCGGCCCCACCACACCGCCCCAGCACATCGTTCTAGTGAGCGCACACCTTATGGGGCAGGCTTAAGATGTGCTTCCGAGAGAATCATGTGCTCGTGCTCGTGCTCGTGCTCGTGCTCGTGCTCGTGCGAGAGCCGAACCTCGACAGCGCAAGTCCCGCAGAGCTCCTTCCCCGCAGGAGACCCCCTTAACAACCGTTGGCAAGGGGGTACCTTGCGGGGAAACGCCTCGATGGCGGCTTAGCTGGCTCCCACCGCGCTGCGCGTCAGGCCGGGTCCACGCCCTCGATGACCTCGCGCAGCCAGTCACGCGCATCGCGGAAGCGGTTGTCGTCGTGCACCGGCCGAATCTCTGCCGAGACTCTGTCGGCCCGCGGGTACGACCCGAGGAACACGACGTTCGGGCTCGACCGCTTCACCCCGAGCAAGGCATCGGCAACGCGCTCATCCTTGATGTGCCCCTCGGCGTCAATGACGAACCGGTACCGGCCCATCCGATCCCCAATGGGGCGCGACGCGAGCAGCGTCAGGTTCACGCCGCGCGTCGCGAACTGCTCGAGCAGGTCGAGGAGCGCGCCTGAGCGATCCTCCGGAAGCTCCGCGATGAGCGACGTCTTGTCGGCCCCGGTCGGCTCGCTGACGGGGCCAACCCTGCTGACGAGCACGAAGCGGGTGACCGCGTCGGGGTTCTCAGCGATGCCCTCCGCGAGCACCTCGACGTCGTAGTGATCTTCGATACCGGGGGGCGCGATCGCCGCGTCCACCTGCTTTGCCTCGTCGAATAGGTCGGCAGCCGCCTGCACGTTCGAGGTCGCGGGGAGGTGACGGTGCTGGGGCCGGGCCTCGTCGAGCCAGGCGCGGCACTGGCCGTAGGCGACGGGGTGGCCCGCGACCACGGTCACGTCTTCGAGCTTCACGCCGGGCCGCGCGACGAGCACGAACCGCACCGGCACGAGGTACTCGCCGACGATGCGCAGGCCGGGGATAGTCGCGAGCGCGTCTTGCGCGACAGTCACGCCGCCGTCAATCGAGTTCTCGATGGCGATCATCGCGGCGTCGCTCACACCGGTCACGACGTCGTTAAGCGCCTCGCCAAGGTTCGACACGGGCCGCCAGGTCTGGCCCTGAGCCGCTTCGACCTGCTTGAGGGCCGCCTCGGTAAACGTCCCCGCGGGCCCCAGGTAGGAGTAACTGCGCGTGGGTTCCGAGGCGTTCGACATGTTCCCAAGCGTACCGCGCGCGTGCGGGCAAGCGACCCAGCCCGCCCAAGCGGCCTAGCCCGCCCGCGCGAACCTAGCCGAGCACCCGCGCGACGAGCGCCTGCGCCGCTGCCTGCACCTCGATGAGGTGGTTCGGCCCAGCGAACGACTCTGCGTAGATCTTCATGACGTCTTCGGTGCCCGACGGGCGGGCCGCGAACCAGGCGCGCTCGGTCGAGACCTTCAGCCCACCGATTGCGGCGCCGTTCGAGGCCTCCGTCGCGATCGACGTGATCGGGTCACCTGCGAGCTCTGAGTCCGTAACGTCCGACGCCGCGAGCGCCGAAAGCCGTGCCTTCTGCTCGGCGGTCGCGGGGGCGTCGATGCGCGCGTAGGCGGGCTCACCGAACCGCTCGACGAGCTGCGCGTAGCGCTCGGAGGGCGACCGCCCGGTGACCGCCTGGATCTCGGCGGCGAGCAGGCAGAGCAAGATCCCGTCCTTGTCAGTGCTCCACGGCGTCCCATCGAACCGCTGGAAGGACGCGCCGGCGCTCTCCTCACCGCCAAACACGACGCTGCCGTCGGAGAGCCCCGGCACGAACCACTTGAACCCGACGGGCACCTCATCGAGCCGGCGCCCGTGCGCGGCGACGACGCGGTCGATCATTGCCGAAGAGACGAGCGTCTTCCCGATGCCCGCCGTCGCGGGCCAATCAGGGCGGTGCTCGAGGAGGTAGTCGATCGCGACCGCGAGGAAGTGGTTCGGGTTCATGAGCCCGCCATCGCGGGTGAGGATCCCGTGCCTATCGGCGTCAGCGTCGTTTCCGGTGACGATTGCGAACTCGTCACGGTACGGCGCGACGGTCGACATCACCTGCGCGGACGAGGGATCCATACGGATCTTGCCATCCCAGTCGAGGTGCAGGAACGCGAACTGCGGGTCCACGCCGGCCCCGAGCACGGTCAGGTCAATCTCATAGCGGTCGCGGATCGCCGACCAGTAGGCGACGCTCGCCCCGCCGAGGGGGTGGGCGGCAACGCGAATACCTGACTCCCTGATCGCCTTCATATCGATCGCGTTCGCGAGCCCCTCGACGTAGGCGCCGAGGAAGTCGTATGCGCCGGGCACGATCGGGGTGCTCGGAGGCTGCGGCGCCGCGAGCGCCCACCACTCGCCACTCTCGAGCAGGGCGTTGGCGCGCTGGGCGATCCACCCGGTGGCGTCGGTGTCTGCCGGCCCGCCGTGCGGCGGGTTGTACTTGATGCCGCCGTCGCCGGGCGGGTTGTGGCTCGGGGTGATGATGACGCCGTCGGCCCGCTCGGGGTCGTTCTCGTCGCGGCCGCGGTTGTGGGTGAGGATCGCGTGGCTCAGCGCCGGGGTCGGCACGAAGGCCTCGTCGCCCTGGCCCGCGTTCGTGAGCACGTGCACGCCGAGCGTTGTGAGCACGGCAACCGCGGTGTGCTCCGCCGGTGCCGAGAGCGCGTGGGTGTCAGCCCCGATGAACAGTGGCCCGCGGATGCCCTGGGCTTCGCGGTACTCGGCGATCGCGGCGGCGATCGCGGCGATGTGGGCCTCGTTGAACGAACCCGTCAGTGAGGAACCGCGGTGGCCGGAGGTGCCAAACACCACACGCTGCGCCGGCACCTCGGGGTCGGGCACGACCTCCGAGTACGCGCGCACGAGCGCATCGATATCGACGAGGTCTTCGGGGCGCGGAAGCAAACCAGCTCGAACATCCATACCCCTAGTGTGCCAGGCCCGCGAAGCTACGTCGCGTTCACCTTCACGGAGTAGTCTGTGAAGCATGAGCGAGATGCAGCAAGACCGTCCGTCCATCGAGTGCTGGCTGACAGATATGGACGGCGTGCTCGTGCACGAGAACCGGGCCATCCCGGGCGCCGCCGAGCTCATCGCGCAGTGGACGGCGAACGAGCAGCCGTACCTCGTGCTCACGAACAACTCGATCTTCACGGCCCGCGACCTTTCTGCCCGGCTCGCGGCGAGCGGCATCAAGGTTCCTGAGGAGCGGATCTGGACGAGCGCGCTCGCGACCGCCGCGTTCCTGAAGCAGCAGAAGCCCGGTGGCTCGGCGTTTGTGCTGGGTGAGGCAGGGATCCTGACCGCGCTGCACGACGCCGGCTACGTGATGACCGAAACGAACCCCGACTTCGTGGTCGTTGGCGAGACGCGCAACTACTCGTTCGATGCGATCACGAAGGCGATCCGTCTCATCAACAAGGGCGCTCGGTTCATCTCGACGAACCCCGACGCGACGGGCCCAAGCCCCGACGGCGTGCTGCCCGCGACGGGCGCGATCAACGCGCTCATCACGAAGGCGACCGGCATGGAGCCGTACGTCGTCGGCAAGCCGAACCCGATGATGTTCCGCTCGGCGATGAACAAGATCGGCGCCCACTCGCACAACACCGGCATGATCGGCGACCGGATGGACACCGACATCGTCGCTGGCATCGAGGCTGGCCTGCACACGGTGCTCGTGATGACGGGCATCTCTGACAAGGCGGAGATCGAGAAGTTCCCGTTCCGCCCGAACGAGGTGCTCGGCTCGGTCGCGGAGCTGCTCGACTAGCCTCGGCGCTGCCGGTTACTCGGCGGCTACTTGCCGGCCTTGCTCCTGAGCTTGCGTACGAGCATCTGCGTCGCGATGAACGCGAGGTACGCGGAGAACGCGATGTTGCCCCAGAGCGGGTCGATCCACCCGGCGAACATCGACCCGAACGGCACGCAGACCGACGCGGCGATGCCGATGTAGGCGGCGGCCCGCAGGTCGACATTGCCGCGCTTGAAGTTGCCGATCGTGCCCGAGAGCGAGCCGGGAATCATCATGAGCAGCGAGGTGCCCTTCGCGATGAGATCGCTCGCGCCGAAGAAAAACATCAGGATCGGCACGACGACGACCCCGCCGCCCACTCCAAGCAGGCCCGACAGAATTCCCGTGACGAAGCCCGTCACGACGAGCAAGGCGCCCAGGAGCGCGGTCATCGTGATCTGGTCGTCGCGCTGCGGCACAACGAACCAGAGGCTAACGATCACGACCGCGAGGAACGCGATGAAGCCCCACTGGATCGCGCCGACCGGCAGCTTCGACAGCAGGTGGCTGCCCACCTGGGCGCCGACGACGATGCCGGCGGCGAGCAGCGCTGCGGCGAGCCAGTCGACGTTGCCCTGGAGCGCGTAGGTCGTCGCGCCGACGATCGCCGTCGGCAGGATCGCCGCGACCGAGGTGCCCGCCGACAGTTTCTGCGGCATGCTCAGCCAGAGCGCGAGCGCGGGCACGATGATCGTGCCGCCGCCGATACCGAAGAGGCCCGAGAGCAGCCCTCCCAGGATGCCGATGGCGATGAGGGGGAGTGCGCTTGGGCGCACGGACGCGTCGTTCATTGTCTGAGCTGCTTTGCTTGTTGGTAGTGGTCCCGGCGGTGGGCCCGGTGGTCGCCGGAGATTAAGCCCGGGAAACCCCGAGCCTCAGGCCGCTACTGCGGGGCGAGGCCCAGGTCTTCGAGGCCGATCGCGAAGCGGTACTCGTAGCCCGCCTCTTCGATGCGGGCCTTTGCGGGGGCCTGGCGATCCACAACGACGGCGACCGCGACAACCTCGGCGCCGACCTTCTCGAGCGCCTCGATGGCCTTCAGTGGCGAACCGCCCGTCGTCGACGTATCCTCGACGACGATGACGCGCTTGCCCTCGAGGTCCGGGCCCTCGACCTGGCGGCCGCGGCCGTGATCCTTCGGCTCCTTGCGCACGACGAACGAGTCGTAGACCTCGCCGCGAGCAACGCCCTGATGCATGATCGCGGAGGCGATCGGGTCCGCGCCCATGGTGAGCCCGCCGACCGCGACGATGCCATCAATGTCGGCGATGAGGTCGAGCATGACCTGGCCGATGAGCGGGGCCGCGCGGTGGTCGAGCGACAGCTTGCGGAGGTCGATGTAGTAGGTGGCCTTCTTGCCGCTCGTGAGCGTGAAGTCGCCGTGGAACACGGCCTCCGACTTGATGAGTTCGATGAGCTGGTCGCGCGCGGTGGTCATGCTTCGATTCTAGTGTTCGGGTGCGGTTACGCCCGCAGCGAGAGCACAGTGACTCCGGCGGAGTCGGGTTCTATGCTCGAGAGCGTGAACGCAGGAACCTCGGAAGCTCAGCTCGCCAAGCTCGCTCAGCTCGTCTCGCTGTTTGAGCGCGGCCCGATCGCCGTGCTCACCGGGGCAGGCATGAGCACGGACTCGGGTATTCCCGACTACCGCGGCGCTGGCTCGCCGCCGCGCAACCCGATGAACATTGCGCAGTTCACGGAGGATCCGCACTACCGGCGCAGGTTCTGGGCCGGCGCGCGCATCGGTCAGAACCGCATGAACACCGTCGAGCCGAACGATGGGCACCGCGCGCTCGCACGGCTCGAGGCCGCTGGGCGCATCGAGGGCGTGATCACGCAGAACGTTGACGGCCTGCACCGGCGGGGCGGGTCACGCACCGTGGTTGAGCTGCATGGCGGCGGTGGGGTGATGCGCTGCATCCAGTGCGGGGAGCGGTGGACGCGGAGCGAGGTGCTCGGCTGGTTCGACACCCTCAACCCCGGCTACGCGGAGCGGAACGCTGGCGCCGAGGTCGCGCCAGACGGCGACGCCCTCGTCACGGAAGTCGATTCCGTTCGGGTGCCGCTCTGCCCAGGGTGCGGGGGAACCTTGCGCCCCGACGTCGTGTACTTTGGCGAGACGGTGCCCGTCGCGGTGTTCGATGCCGCCGCGGAACTGGTCTCGCGCTCGACCGCGCTGCTCGTCGTGGGCTCCTCGCTCGCGGTGAACACGGGGATGCGTCTCGTGCACAAGACCGAGCGCTTGGGCAACCCGCTCGCGGTCATTAACCGTGGGCCGACGGCGATCGACGCGCGCCCATCTCTCGCCGTGCGGATCGACGGTGGCACGACCGAGACCCTGACGGCGCTCGCTGACGCGCTCGGCGCGTAGGGGCCAAACGCGGTTCAGCTGCGTGCGCGCCTGCGAGCGTGGCCGATTCACCCGCTGTTGACCGATGTGCCCGGTTTGGCGGCGCTAAAAGTGGGTGCATCGGTGCCCTCCGGGTGCATTGGCGTAGGGCCTCTTTGTTGCGTAACTAGTAGCTACTTCTTCGGTGTGGTTTACCCCGTCGAGCGTGCCATTGGGCAAAGGTGCGCATAGTTGCGCCATTTTTCGCGAGGCACTTGTATTTACAAGTGTGCAATTTTAGTGATAGCGTGACTCCCAACACACCGAGCAATGTAGCTAGGAGCCCTCCATGACAGCCATCGACATCGAACGTCTGCGGATCACGTACGGCGACAACACCGTCATTTCAGACCTCAGCCTGCGGATCGAAGACGGCGAGTTCTTCACACTGCTCGGGCCTTCCGGGTGCGGCAAGACGACGCTACTGCGCACCATCGCGGGCTTCATTACCCCGGCCTCGGGCAGCATCTCGTTCGGCGGCAAGAACGTCACCGACTTCCCAACCCATAAGCGCAACATCGGCATGGTGTTCCAGGACTACGCGCTCTTCCCCGACAAGACAGTCAACACCAACGTCGCATACGGTCTGAAAGCTCGCGGGGTGAACCGGGCCGACATCCCCGGTCGCGTTGCCGAAGCGCTTGAGCGCGTCGGCATGGGAGGGTTCGGCGACCGACTACCGTCGGCGATCTCGGGCGGCCAGCGACAGCGAGTTGCGCTTGCCCGCGCGCTCGTGATTCGCCCGAGCGTGTTGCTTATGGACGAACCCCTCTCGAACCTCGACGCCAAGCTTCGGCTCCAGATTAGGGAGTCGATCAGTGATCTCCAGCGCGAGGTCGGGATCACGACGGTGTTCGTCACCCACGACCAAGAAGAGGCGCTGGCGATGTCAGACAGGATCGCGCTGTTCCGTTCCGGCAACATCGAACAGCTCGGGTCGCCGACCGAGATCTACCGCCACCCGCGTACGAGCTACGCAGCGGACTTCATTGGCACCGCTAACGTCATCCCGGTCGAGCTTTCGGGCGCACCCGAGGCGAACTCGGCCGAAGAGATCACCGTTCGACTTGGTGACCACGCGTTGCGCGGCCAGCGGCGCGCGGAGCTCTCGGGCTCCACGGCGTTCGCGATCGCGCGGCCCGAGCACCTCAGCCTCGTCGCCCTTGACGGCGCGGGCTCGACCGGGGCAGCATCGGGCAGCTCTGCCGCCCGGCAGCAAGGAACCTTGATTCCCGGTGAGGTCGTGCGTCGGCAGTACCTTGGCCGGGTTCAGCAGCACACCGTGCAGCTCGCAGGCGGGGTGATCGTCGAGACGAGTGAGCCGGCGAACGCCGTCGGGTTCGCCCAGGGCTCTAAGGTCAACGTGCTGTTTCCAGTAGCCGAGACGCTGGTACTCGCATCATGAGCGTCTCGACGGAAACCCAGGCATACCGGATCCCGCAGGCGAACAGGCGGTTCCGCTTCTCGCCGTGGCTGGTGCTCGCGATTGGCGCCACGGTCCTTGCGCTCGTGTTCGTCGCGTGGCCCATCGGCAACATTCTGCTGAGTTCGTTCCGCAGCACCGAGGGCAACCCGTTCAGCGGATGGGCTGAGTTCTTTGCTGACCCGAAGTACCTGCAAGCCGTTGGCAACACACTGCTGCTTGCAAGCATTGTCACGGTGCTCGCGACCGCAATCGGGGTGTTTCTCGCCTACTTCACGGCGCGGTTCACGTTCTGGGCGAAGGCGCTTATCGCCGTGCTCCCGATCACCGCGATCCTTGTCCCTGAGGTGATCGTGACGCAGGCGTGGCTCATGTTTCTCGGCAACAACGGCTTTCTCACTCGCTTCATGCGAGACACCCTCGGCGTCACGATGCCCTCGCTGTATGGCTGGCCCGGGTTGATCCTCATCCTGCCGCTGCTCTACTACACCTACGTCTATCTCGGTACGCTCGCGGCGCTCAAGGGCTTCGACTCGCAGCTTGAGGAGGCGGCGATGAGCCTTGGCGCATCGCCCTTCAAAGCCCGGATGCAGGTGATGATCCCCGCGATCTTCCCCGCAGTAGCGGCGACCTCGCTGCTCGTGTTCACGCTGTCGATCGGCAACTTCGCGACCTCGACGATTATTGGTGGGAAGGTTCCGCTGCTCGCACCGCTCACCTACCGCGTGTTTCTCGCAGAGACCGGGGGAAACCCGATGATGCAGTCGACACTCGCCACGGTCGCGATCGGCATCATCGCCCTTGTGCTCTTTGTCCAACGCCTCACCGTTGGCAAGAAGCAGTACGAGATGGTCCAGGGCCGCTCGTGGACGCCAGTGAAGCTTCGCGGGCCGGGTGGCATCGTGATCTCGCTCATCGCCGCCGTGCTACTCATCGCGTCGACGCTGCCGCTTGTCATGGTGATCGCGATCGCGTTCACGGCCTCGAGTGGGCCAGTACTGAGGTGGGGCGAGTTCTCGCTTGCGAACCTCACGACGGTGCTTGCGCGAGAGCCGCAGCCGATCTTGAACACGATCACGTTCGGCGCGATCGCCTGCGCCATCGGCGTCATCGTGAGCATCATCGTGAGCGTGCTCATCGTGAAGAAAAAGAACTTCCTCACCCCCGCGCTCGACTACCTGGTGATGTTGCCGATGGCGCTCTCGGGCACGGTGCTCGGCATCGGCATGATGACGACGTTTGGGTCGAACAGTTTGATCGCCCTCTCCGGGACGAGCGCGATCATCATCCTGGTGTTTGTGATTCGGCGCCTCCCGCACGGCATTCGAAACGCCTCGGCCACGCTTCACGCGATCCCTGACTCGCTTGAGGACGCCTCGGTGAGCCTTGGGGTGCCGCCGTTCCGGTCGTTCCTGAAGGTTGTGTTGCCGCTCATGGTGCCCGGAATTGCCGCCGCTGCGGTGCTCACGTGGACAACCATCATCGCCGAGCTCTCCGCCTCCCTCGTCGTCTATTCCGCAGGAAAGGAGACCATCACCATCAAGGTCTTCCAGCTCATGAATACGGGCCTCAACGGACAAGCCGCGGCCTACGGGCTCATCCTCGTGCTGCTCGCGATCGTGCCGATCGTGATCACGACGCGAGTGTTCAAGATCCGCCTCTTCACCTGAGCGGTGCGTCGCCAGCGTCGGCGGCACCCCCTCACCCACCGAACCGAAAGGAACCACCATGAAATCGAGAGCCCTCACAACGATTGGTGCCGCCGCCGCGGCCCTCGCGCTCGCATTGACGGGCTGTGCGAGCGACGCAGGCGACGCAGGCGGCGCTACTGGCGACAAGCTCAGCGCCGTGATGTACAGCTCAAACAACGAGACCGTCATCGGTGTCGTCACTGACGCTGCGGCTGCTCACGACCCCGCGGTCAAGGTCGAGGCCGTCACGGGCAGCTCGGGTCCGCTGCTCGAGCGCATCGCCTCCGAGTCAGGCGCGCCCGCAGCGGACGTGTTCTACAGCGCACCCGCCGCGACGTTCGAAGCCTTCGCTGACTATGTTGAGCCCTATCTCTCGCCAGAAGCCGCTGCGATCCCTGAGGAGCTCATCGACCCCGACCACCGGTGGACGGCCGCGAACGCGCACGTCGTGGCGTTCATGGTCAACACCAACCAAATCGACGGGGGTAAGGCCCCGAAGAGTTGGGCCGAGCTTACGAAGCCCGAGTGGAAGGGCAAGGTCATCGCGCCGAATCCCGAGCAGTCCACGACGGGGTTCACCGCCCTGTATGGCGCCTACAAGGTGCTGGGCAAGGAGGACTTTGAGAAGCTTGTCGCGAACCTCGAGCTCACGGAAAGCACGAGCAACGTCTACCCGGCCGTCGCGCAGGGGGAGTACGCGGTTTCCATCGGCTACGAATCCAACATCTACCCCTACATCGCGGGCGAGCAGGCCGGCATCGAAATGGTCTACCCCGAAGACGGAACCTTCGTCGAACACGACTCCGTCTTGCTCGTGAAGGGCGGCCCGAACGCCGACGGCGGCAAGGCGCTCATCGACGTCATCCTGTCGAAGAAGGCGCAGGAGGAGAACCTCGCGCAGTCGTTCAGGCGCCCCGTGCGCACCGACATCGATGTCGCCTCGATCGTCGATTTCAAGGCGCTCGACGATCTCAATGTCGTCGACATCCACGGTGACGACGATACGCAGGGCCGTGCCGACTTCACCGAGTACTGGAAGTCGCTGTAGTAGCCGGGGGCGTCCCGCTTCTGGGGCGCCCCTTTGCACCGCCTTCGCACCACCCGAAAGGAAGCCATGACAATCAGCGAGCACCCGCAGGTCGACGAGTACGTGACGTTCATCCACGAGCTTGCAGACGCCGCGCGCACGCTTCTCTCTGAGCGCCACGAAGGCAGCCGGTTTGAGACGAAGGCCGACGCGAGCCCAGTGACCGAGTTCGACCGTGGCGTTGAGACGGTGCTGCGCGAGCTCGTCGCCGAGCGGTTCCCCGAGCACGGCTTCATCGGTGAGGAATTCGCCCCCGACCGCGCCGACGCCGAGTTCGTGTGGATCGCCGACCCGATCGACGGGACGAAGCAGTTCGTCTCCGGTATCCCGGTGTTCACAACGCTCATTGCACTGTGCCGCAACGGGCGGCCGGTCGTCGGCGTCATCGACGCATCGGTGTCGCAGGATCGCTGGCTTGGCGTCGAAGGCCGCCAGAGCACGCTGAACGGAAACCCGATTTCGACGAGCGGTCGGGTCGCCGTTCCGGGCGCGACGATGTCGTGGAGCCAACCCGACCGGGTGCGCGCGGAGCACGCCGCGGGCGTGGGTGAGCTCGGCGACGCGGTCGCCTGGCAGGTATTCGGGGCAGGATCCTACGGGTTTGGCAGGCTCGCCGCCGGGGCGATCGACATCGCAGGGTACAGCGGCAGTTTCGGAGCCTACGATGTGTGCGCGCTCGTCCCGATCATCGAGGGCGCAGGCGGAGTCATCACCGACGGCTACGGAGAACCGATTACGATCGAGGATCCGGCGGCCTGCGTGGCAGCCGCGACCCCAGAGCTACACCGCGAGGTGCTGCGCTACTTTGCGGGCGACCGCGGATAACCCGCGCCGGTTAGTGTGGTCTCATGGCGTCCAAATCTCCGCTCCACTTCAAGCTCTACGAAGAGCTCGCCGCGCGGATCCACTCGGGGGAGTGGAAACAGGGGGAACAGGTTCCGAGTGAGAACAGTCTCACGGAGGAGTTTGGAGTCTCACGCGGCCCCGTCAGGCAGGCGCTTGCGCGCCTGCGTTCCGAGGGTCTCATCGTCGGCGGCAGGGGGGTCTCGCCGCGCGTCCAAAAAGCGGTGCCCGCGCAGTCGTTTGACACCTATGTCTCGTTCACTGAGTGGGCCGAAGAGCTGGGCTTTGAACCCCGCCAGAAGACCATCGAGGTGAAGCGGATGTTGGCGGACGAGGCCATCGCTGCCGAGCTGCAGATCGCCCCGGGCGAGCCCGTCGTGTTCGTGCTTCGCGTGCGAATGTTCGATGACGAGCCGGTCATGCTGGAGCGCGGCACGTACCCGATAGAGAGCGGTCGGCATCTGCTTGCGGCGGATCTCGATACGAGCAGCATCTACCAGATCCTTCGCGAGAACGACGTGTACCCGATCTCGGCCAAGAACATCATCGATGCCGTGGCAGCGACCGAGCAAGAGGCGAAGTGGATGGGCGTCGCGCCCGGTGCTCCGTTGCTGCGGGTGCGGCGTTCGAGTTTTGACGAGCACGGCGACGTCGTGGATGTTGTCGACAACCGCTACCTGCCGACCAAGGCGAACTTTGCGGTGGGGAACGCCCGCGGCCCGGGTGGCCCACTTGCTCGGGTCGCGGCTGGGCCGAACCCGGCGTAGCCCGGGGTAAGTGAAGGCCGATTCACCCGGAAGTGACCGAAGCACCCGGAAAATCCCCGTGAAAAGTGGGTACATCGGTGACTTCCGGGTGCATTGGCCGGTGTGAACGGGTGGTGGACTGAGACGCTGGCGGGCACCGCCGGCCACAGGCCGAGCCCGCAACAACGAGGGGCCGAGCCCGCAACAGCGGACCCGGCCCCTCGTCTCAGCTTGCGCGGAGGGTTACTCGACCACGATGACGAGGTCGCCAGCTTCGACGCCGCGCGTGCCCTCGAACGCGAGGCGCTTCACGACGCCCGCGACGGGCGAGGTGATCGCGGCTTCCATCTTCATGGCCTCGATCGTGCCGATCGCCTGGCCCGCCGCGACCGACTCGCCCTCGGCGACCTTCACGGTGACGGTGCCGGAGAACGGTGCGGCGATCTGGCCGGCGACGGTGCGGTCGGCCTTCTCGGCGGTCTCGGCGGTGACCGCGATGCGCTCGTCCTTCACGAACACTGGGCGGAGCTGGCCGTTCACGCGCACCATAACGGTGCGTACGCCCTTCTCGTCCGGTGCACCGATCGCCTCGAGCCCGACGTAGAGGCGCACGCCCCGGCTCAGGTCGATCGCGTGCTCGGCGTTCGCGTCAAGGCCGTACAGGTAGTCGCCCGTGTCGACGACCGAGAGGTCACCGTACTGCTCACGCGCGTCCTCGAACTGCGCCGTCGGCGCGGGGAAGAGCAAGCGGTTGAGGGTGGCGCGGCGCGAAGCGCTGTCGCCGTCGAGCTTGGCCTCGTCCTCGGCCGAGACCGGGGCGACCTCGATCGAAACATTGCGCCCCGAGAGCACCTTCGAGCGGAAGGGCTCGGGCCAGCCGCCGGGAATCTCACCGAGTTCGCCAGCGAGGAAGCCGACGACCGAGTCGGGCACGTCGTAGCGTTCGGGGTTCGCCTCGAAGTCGGCGGGGTCGGCGTCGACGGCCGCGAGGTGCAGCGCGAGGTCGCCGACGACCTTGGACGATGGGGTCACCTTCGGGATGCGTCCGAGGATGCGGTCAGCCGCCGCGTACATGTCTTCGATCTTCTCGAAGTTCTCGGAGAGGCCGAGCGCGATCGCCTGCTGGCGCAGGTTCGACAGCTGCCCGCCTGGGATCTCGTGCGTGTAGACGCGCCCGGTCGGAGCCGCGAGGCCCGACTCGAACGGCTTGTAGAGCGTGCGCACGGCATCCCAGTAGGGTTCGAGCGCGTAGACGGCCTCGGGGTCGATGCCGGTGTCGCGGTCGGTGTGCGCGAGCGATGCGACGAGGCCCGAGAGCGACGGCTGGCTCGTGGTGCCCGACATCGGGGCCGACGCTGCGTCAACGGCGTCGACGCCGGCAGCCGAGGCCGCGAGCAGCGTCGCGAGCTGGCCACCCGGGGTATCGTGCGTGTGCAGGTGCACCGGCAGGTCGAACCGCTCGCGGAGCGCGGTCACGAGCTTCGCGGCAGCGGCCGGGCGGAGCAGGCCCGCCATGTCCTTGATCGCGAGCACGTGGGCGCCGGCCTCGACAATGCGCTCGGCAAGCGCGAGGTAGTAGTCGAGGGTGAACTTGTCTTCGTTCGGCGACAGCAGGTCACCCGTGTAGCAGAACGCGACCTCGGCGACAGCGGTGCCGGTTTCACGCACGGCATCGATCGCGACCCGCATCTGATTCACATCATTGAGCGCGTCGAAGATGCGGAAGATGTCGACGCCTGTCGCCGCGGCCTCCTGCACGAACGACTGTGCAACCTTCGGCGGGTAGGGCGTGTAGCCGACCGTGTTCTGGCCGCGCAGCAGCATCTGGATCGGCACGTTCGGCAGAGCCTCGCGCATCGCAGAGAGGCGCTCCCAGGGATCCTCGCCGAGGAAGCGGAGCGCGACGTCGTAGGTCGCGCCGCCCCAGGCCTCAACGGAGAAGAGCTGCGGCGTCATCCGCGCCACATGCGGCGCGACGGCGACGAGGTCGCGTGTGCGCACCCGGGTCGCGAGCAGCGACTGGTGCGCGTCGCGGAAGGTGGTGTCGGTGACTGCAAGCGCGGTCTGCGAACGGAGGGCCTTCGCGAAGCCCTCCGGGCCCAGCTCGAGCAGTCGCTGGCGACCGCCGTCCGGCGCGGGAGCGTCGAGGTCGAGCGCGGGCAGCTTCACCTGCGGTTCGATTGTCTGCGGGCGCGCGCCGTGCGGCTGGTTCACGGTCACGTTCGCGAGGTGCTGAAGCAGGCGGGTCGCGCGGTCCTGCGGCTTGTTCAGCGTGAGCAGTTCGGGGCGCTCCTCGATGAACGAGGTCGAGACGTCGCCCGCCTGGAACGACGCGTCATCGAGCACGGCCTGCAGGAACGGGATGTTCGTGGCGACGCCGCGGATGCGGAATTCGGCGAGCGCGCGGCGGGCGCGCACGACCGCGTCCTCAAAGGTGCGGCCGCGGCAGGTGAGCTTCGCGAGCATCGAGTCGAAGTGCGGGCTGATGTAGGAGCCAGGGTTGATGGTGCCGCCGTCGAGGCGCACGCCGCCGCCGCCGGGCGAGCGGTAGGCGCTGATGCGGCCGAGGTCGGGGCGGAAGTCGTTCGCGGGGTCCTCAGTCGTGATGCGGCACTGAAGCGCTGCACCGTGCAGCTTGATCTTGTCTTGCGTCAAGCCGAGGTCGGCGAGGGTCTCGCCAGCCGCGATCCTCATCTGCGACTGCACGAGGTCGACGTCGGTGACCTCCTCGGTGACCGTGTGCTCGACCTGGATGCGCGGGTTCATCTCGATGAACACATGCTCGCCGGCGCGGTCGCCCTCGGTGTCGAGCAGGAACTCGACGGTGCCGGCGTTCGCGTACCCGATGGACTTCGCGAACGCGAGTGCGTCGCGGGTCATCGCGTCGCGCTGCTCCTGTGTGAGGTTCGGCGCGGGCGCGATCTCGACGACCTTCTGATGGCGGCGCTGCACCGAGCAGTCGCGCTCGAACAGGTGGACGGCCTCTCCCGTGCCGTCTGCGAGCACCTGCACCTCGATGTGGCGCGGGCGAAGCACGGCCTGCTCGATGAACATCGTCGCGTCGCCGAAGGCGCTCTCGGCCTCGCGCATCGCGGCCTCGAGGGCCTCCCGCAGATCCTCGGCGCGCTCGACGCGACGCATGCCGCGCCCGCCGCCACCGGCGACCGCCTTCGCGAACACGGGGAAGCCGATCTCCTCGGCGCCCTTGATGAGCGCGTCGATGTCCTGTGACGGGGGAGTGGAGCGCAGCACGGGCACTCCGGCCGCGATCGCGTGCTCCTTGGCCGCAACCTTGTTGCCCGCCATCTCGAGGGCCTTGCGCCCGGGGCCGATGAAGGTGATTCCAACTGCTGCTGCCGCCGCCGCCAGCTCGGGGTTCTCGGAGAGGAAACCGTAGCCGGGGTAGATCGCGTCAGCGCCGCACTCCTGGGCGACCCGCACGATCTCGGCGATGTCGAGGTACGCGCGGACGGGGCCGCCCTCGGTGCCGATCAGGTAGGCCTCGTCGGCCTTCAGCCGGTGCAGGGAATTGCGATCCTCGTATGGGTAGACCGCAACCGTGCGCGCCCCCAACTCATTCGCTGCGCGGAACGCGCGGATCGCGATCTCTCCACGATTTGCAACCAGAATCTTCTCGAACATCGTCTTTGAGTTCCTCCCTTGGGCGGTGGGTTGCCCGGTCAGGTGCGCGCGTTGTGGGCGCGCACCTGGTCAGTGTTGTGTATTCAGGATCCGATCACTCGCCACGCGAAATACGGGTCATCTCATCACGCGAGACAACCTTGATACGCGTGCGCCCGGCGGCATCGCCGAGCGACAGTTCGTGTTCGTCGAGGCGGTGCCAGCCATCGAGGTTCGTGAACGGCACCCCCCGTTCCGAGAGTAGCTCAGGAATGGTGGCCGCGTCGGCATGCTCGGGCTGCCACCACGAATCTGCGTCGGCCATGAGGCACTCGAGCGTTTCCATCGCATCGGACTTTGTGTGCCCAATGAGGCCGACGGGCCCGCGCTTGATCCAGCCGGTCGCGTAGACGCCGGGGACTCGGTTTCCTTCAAGGTCGATCACGCGTCCCTGCTCGTTCGGGATCACGCCGCGAGCCTCGTCAAACGGGATCTCGTCGAGCGGCGACCCGAAGTACCCGATCGCGCGGTACAGCGACTGCATCGGGATGATCTCGAACTCGCCAGTGTCAATGACGCCGCCCTCGCCGTCAGGCCTGGTGCGCTCGATCTTCAGGCCCGCCACGCGGCCGTCTTCGACGACCACCTCGACGGGCTTCGACCAGAAATGCATGTGCAGGCGACGCGACGACGGTTCGACCTCGCCCGCCTCGCGTGCGCGCTGCTCGTCGCGCCACTTGTCCATGATGCGGGTCATGACGGTGACCTGCTTGTTCTTCGCGAGCACCTCGTCGGCGTACGGGTCGGCGTGCTCGAAATCGCGCTCGTCGATGACCATATCGACGTCGCGCACCTCTCCAAGCTCGCGCAGCTCGAGCGGCGTGAACTTCACGTACTTCGGGCCGCGGCGACCGAAGAGGTGCAGCTCCTCGATCGGGTTCGCCTTGAGTCCCTGGTAAACGTTGTCGGGAATCTCGGTCGGCAGCAGGTCGTCCGCGTGCTTGATGAGCATCCGGGAGATATCGAGCGCGACGTTGCCGTTGCCGACGACGCCGACCGAGGCGGCCTCGAGGGGCCAGGTGCGGGGCACGTCGGGGTGGCCATCGAACCAGCTCACGAAGTCGGCTGCGCCGTAGGATCCTTCAGCGTCGATGCCGGGGACGCCGAGCATGGCGTCGCGGATCGCGCCAGTCGAGAAGATCACCGCGTTGTAGTGCTGCTTGAGGTCGTCAAGCGTGAGGTCCTGGCCGTAGCGCACGTTGCCGAAGAAGCGGATCTCGCCGCTGTCGAGCACGTCGCGCAGCGCGGTGATGATGCCCTTGATGCGCGGGTGGTCGGGCGAGACGCCGTAGCGCACGAGCCCGTAGGGGGCGGGGAGCTGCTCAAACAGGTCGATCTCGACCTCGAAGTCGCGTTCCGCTTTCAGCAGCAGGTCCGCAGCATAAATACCGGCCGGGCCGGCCCCCACAATTGCCAGGCGCATCTTGCTCATACCTTCGGAACTACCCTTCCCTCGAAACAATGGATTCAGCCATGCGCTCAAGGCCGCGCTTCACTGACGATTTCGGCAGCACGTCAAGCGCGGCGACAGCATCGTCGGCCCAGCGCTTCGCGGTTGCCTCGGTCTCGCGCGTCACGGCGTGGTTGTACAGCGCGTCGACCTCGGGATCCATGACCGACAGGTCGGCGCCCTCGGCGATGGCCTTCACGCCCGCGTCGATGCGGGTGAGCAGTGCCTGCGCCTCGGAGTCGCCTGCTGCGGCTCGGTTTCGAAGGAGGAGGAGTGGAAGGGTCGCGACGCCTGCGCGCAGGTCGGTGCCGGCGCGCTTTCCTGTGCGATCCTTCTTCGGGGACAGATCGATGACGTCGTCAATGAGCTGGAAGGCGACGCCGATGCGCTCGCCGTACTCGGTGACCGCGTCGGCGTGCTCGGCCGAGCCGCCGCCGAACATCACGCCCATGCGAGCTGCCGTCGAGATCAGGGCGCCGGTCTTGTCGGCGAGCACCTGGATGTAGTGGGCGATGTGCTCGTCCTCAGGCTGAGGGCCGACGGTCTCGTGCAGCTGGCCGAGGCACAGGCGCTCGAACGTGCGGGCCTGGAGCAGGATCGCGTCTTCGCCCATTCCCGCGACGAGCGACGAGGCGCGCGCGAAGAGCAGATCGCCGGCGAGGATCGCGACAGAGTTCGACCACACGACCTGCGACGCGGGAACCCCGCGCCTGAGCGTCGCGTCGTCCATGACGTCGTCGTGGTAGAGCGATGCGAGGTGGGTCATCTCGACCGCGACGGCCGCGCGGCGAACGAGCTCGTTTGGGCCGTCGCCGAGCTGGCTCGTGAGCACGGTGAGCATCGGGCGGATGCGCTTACCGCCGGCCTCAGCGAGGTAGCGGGCGGGGGCATCGGCAACAGCCGAGGCGAACCCGAGGTTCTCAATGAGCAGCGCCTCAATGAGGTCGAGCTCACGCTGCAGCTCTTTTGCCTGACGGCGATCGTCAGCGCTTCGGAAGAGGCGCATCGGCAGCGCCTGCGTGGTGGTGTCAGCCGTGCTCTGGCGGATCACTCGGAGCCTCGCTTGTTCGAGTCGGACGTGGATGCGGGCTTGGCCTTCGGCGCAGCCTTGGGCTTGCTTGCCGCAGCGGGCTTCTCGGCCTTTTCTGCCGTTTCGGCCGCGGGCTTGGCGGCGGCAGGCTTCTTTGCAGCCGTGGTCTTCTTGGCGGCTGTGGTCTTCTTGGCCGCTGGTTTCTTCTTGGCCGCTGGTTTCTTTTCCGCGGCGGGCTTCTTTTCGGCCGCGGGCTTACCCGCGTCGGGATCCTTCGCTGCGGGCGCGGGCGCGGGCGGCGCCTTCTCCGGCTCAGCGACCGGCTTCTCGCGCGGCACGAAGCCGCGGTGCAGCGCGACGATACCGAGCGTGAGGTTGCGGTACGCGACGCGCTCGAGGCCAGCCTCGCGGAGCCAGCGCGCGAGCTCCTCCTGCGCCGGCCACTCTTCGATCGACTCGTTGAGGTACTTGTAAGCCTCCGCGGCGTCGCGATTGATGATGCCCGCGACGCGCGGCAGCACGTGCCGGTTGTACTTCGTGTAGGCCCAGTTCACGGCCTCAGAGCTGGGGCGCGAGAACTCGGCGATCACGACGCGGCCGCCGGGCTTCACGACGCGAGCCATCTCCGTGAGTGCCTGCTTGGGCTCAGAGACGTTCCGCAGGCCGTACGAGATTGTGGCGGCGTCGAAGCTGTTGTCTTCGAACGGCAGCTGCGTCGCGTCTGCCCAGACGAACTCGATGAGGTCGTTGCCCGCGTTGCGGCGTCGGCCCTCGGCGAGCATGCCCTCCGAGAAGTCTGCAGCGGTGACGTGTGCGCCGTGCGCTGCGAGCGCAGCCGAGGAGGTGCCAGTACCAGCTGCGAGATCCAGGATCCTCATGCCTTTGCGCGGCGCGATCGCGCGCGTCGTGGCGATGCGCCAGAGCCGCGAATTGCCAGCTGAGAGCACATCGTTGAGGAGGTCGTACTTGGGCGAGACCTCGTCGAACATGGCGGAAACGTCCGTCGCATGCTTGGTTGTGGTGTCTGGTCGAGTCACCGTTCCATCGTAGCCGGTTGTGCCTCTGTGGATGCTTGCAGAAGCTGGCGAGTAGATTGGCATGGTGATGACCGAAGTGACTGGCAGCCCGGCGGGGGAAGTTCCGAGGCTCTCCGCGGTGACGCGAGGGCTGAGCGAAATGCCAGATTTGCTCGCGTTCGCGGACCCGGATTCGCCGCTCTATTGGAACCGTGGCGACCGCGGCTGCGTAGGCGTTGGCGAGGTGCTGCGGCTGAGTTTCACCGGGGCCGACCGGTTTGTTGCGGCGTCCCGCGCCTGGCGCGAGATCGCGGCCGCGGCGACTGTTCACGACCCCGTGGGCATGCCGGGCTCCGGGCTCGTCGCGTTTGGCGCGTTCGCCTTTGCTGACGAAAGCCCGGCTGAGAGTGTGCTCATAGTTCCTCGAATGCTGATCCATCGCCATCGCGGGACGGCTTGGGTCACCGAGGTGACGCTTGCTCGGGCCCCTTCGGGGGAGGCATTGGGCGAGGGCGTGGGCTCGGGCCTAGGCGAGGGCTCGCTCCCCGTCGGGCGACCCGTCGACCCTGCCGCGTGGAACGGTGTCGAGTTCTTCCCGGCCCCTGAGCGAGAGAACGGTGAGGGATCCCTCGCCGGAAGCGAGATTGGCGCCTACCTTGACGGGGTCAGCGAGGCGACCGCTCGCGTCGTCGCCGGCGAGCTCGAGAAGGTCGTGCTGTCGCGCCAGGTCGCGGGCGAGGTTCGGGCTGGGCAGGATCTGCGCGTGCCGCTCCTGCGACTCAGCGAGCGGTACCTCGACTGCTGGACGTTCGCCGTAGACAACCTCATTGGGGCGAGCCCCGAAACCCTCGTGCGCTCGACGAACGGGGCGGTGTCGGCTCGGGTGCTCGCGGGTACGCGGGGGCGACACCCTGAGGATCCCGCGCGTGACCGCGCGGCCCGCGACGAACTGCTGCGCTCCGCAAAGGAACAGCACGAGCATGACTTCGCCGTGCAGAGCGTAGTCTCGGCGCTCTCGCCGCACGTGAGCGAGCTACGAACCAGCGATGCGCCGTTTGCGCTGCAGCTGCCGAACGTTTGGCACCTGGCGACCGACCTCGGGGCTGCGCTCGGCGCGGAGGCGACGGCGCTTGAACTCGTCGACGCGCTTCACCCGACTGCCGCCGTTGCCGGTACACCTACCGCCGACGCTGTCGCGATGATCGCAGAGCTTGAGCCGTTTGACCGCGGCCGCTACTCGGGCGCTGTCGGCTGGATTGACGCCGACGGTGACGGCGAGTGGGTGATCGCGCTGCGCTGCGCGCAGTTGGCGCCCCCCTCTGAGGCATCTGACGGAGGCCTTGGGCCGGGTCGCGTGATCGTGGCGACGGCCGGCGGGGGCATCGTGGAGGGCTCTGACCCGCAGCACGAACTCGGTGAGACGGTCTCGAAGTTCCGCCCAATTACCGAGGCTTTCGCCAAGTAAGAGCAGTTGGCGCTGGGGGCTGGCGTTGGTGCCGGGGGCGGGTTGAGTCGAACACCGCGCCCCACCCCCTCAAATTCTCCGAGACCCCTCAAATCTCTGCGGTATTTGCGGTGCACTCGATAATTTGAGGGTGAGCCGGTGATGCAGGGCCGCGATGAGCCGGTGCGGCAGGGCCGGGGTGAACCGAGGCCGGGGTGAGCCGAGGGGAGACAGCGCTCAGGGCCAGCGCAACTCGAGGGTCGCAGCAAGCCGACTCTGCTCGGCGGCCACGTCGAAGTCGGCGGCGGGCCACTGCGGGTCGATGCCCTGCAGCGCCTCGATGACAATGCGCTGCACCGCAACACGCGCGTACCACTTCGAGTTCGCGGGGACGACGAACCACGGTGCGTCAGGGGTGTTCGTGCGCTCGATCGCGATCTGGAACGCGCTCATGTATGCGGGCCAAAGCTGGCGCTCGTCGACATCGCCGGGGTTGTACTTCCAGTGCTTCGCGGGGTCGGCGAGCCTGTCGCTCAGCCGCTCGGCCTGCTCCTCCGGCGAGACGTGCAACATGATCTTCACAACGCGCACCCCGTCGGCGACGAGCCCGCGCTCGAACTCGGTGATTGCGCCGTAGCGCCGCTCGATCTCGTCGGCGGTCGCGAACTCGCGGACCCGCTGGATGAGCACGTCCTCGTAGTGGGACCTGTCGAACAGACCGATGACACCCGGCCCCGGGACGCGGGGTGCGATGCGCCAGAGGAAGTCGTGCGACCGCTCCTCCTCGGTCGGGGATTTGAAGGCCGTGAGCTGCAGGCCGTGCGGCTCGAGCTGCGCGAAGACGTGGTTGACGATGCCGCCCTTGCCCGCCGCGTCCATCGCCTGCAGCACAACGAGCACGCGCTCGGGCTCGCCGGCGCGGCTCTGGGCGAAGAGGCGCTCCTGCAGCTCGCGCAGCTCTTGGGCCGAAGCCGCGAGCTCGGCCTGGCCGCCCTTCTTGCCGGCGGTCGTTCCGGGCGTCGACGACGGGTCCACCGCGCGCAGGTCGAAGCCGTCGCGCACGCGAAGAAGGTCCGTGACGCTCGCGTTCCAGAATCGCTCAGTCATGTGAACCCCCGTTGCCTCTGCGCGGCGCTGCGACCGCAGTCGCCGTTGTTACCGCAACTGTAGGGCACGGGCGCGACCTATGTGAGCGGCACCTCGACGAGCGTTGGGCCCGTCACCGGCGTCGTGAGGAGCCGCTCGAGGTCGCCGCGCGTTTCCACCAGCTGGTACTCCCAGCCGTAGGCGCCCGCGAGCGCGCGCAGGTCGGCCTTTCGCGGGGTGCGCATCACGCGCTCGAAGTCGGCCGCAGCGGTCGTTCCCGCGACCTCAAGGCCGTCGAAGATCGTGCCACCGCCGTCGTTGCCGACGATGAGCTGCAGACGCGGGCGGAGCTCGGGCACCTCCGGTAAGAGGAGGGATCCGGCGTCGTGCAACAGCGCGAGGTCGCCAATGATGACGCGGGTCGTGCCCGCGGCCCGCGCAGGGTCAGGGTCGGTCTGGCTCGCCGCCGCGATGCCGTGCGCGGTCGCGACCGTGCCATCGATCCCCGCGAGCCCCCGGTTCGCGTGCACGGCGAGCTTCCGCGCAGGGGCGAGCCCGTCGAGTACGCGCACGAGCCGGGAGGCGGCAATGACGAGGCGGTCGTGCGGCCACGTCGCCCGCCACACGCTCTCCACGAGTAGCTCTCGGGTGACGTTTTCCTTCTTCACCGCGACCTCGGCGCGCGCGTACGCGTTGCGCTCCTTGTAGCCCGTCTCGCGGGCGGCCTCGAGGTCGGGCTCGTGCACCGTGCTTCGGGCCTGCTGCAGGGCCCGATCCGCGGTCACCCAGGCTCCGAGCCACCGCCGGTGCGCGCGCGGGTCGTGGCCCGGGCCAACGGTCGCAGCGCGCACAACGCGCGCGCTCGCGGTGGGGTCGTAGTGGTCGCCTGCGTGAGGATCCACAACGATAACCTCGACGTCCTCGCGCTTCAGTAGCGCCGGGATCTGGCGGGTGAGCGTGGGGTGGCCGAACACGACGGCGCGTTCCACGAGCCCGCCGACCTCGGCATCGTCAATGAGCGTCGCGTAGGAGGCGATCGCCTCGCGACCGTAGCGAGAGCCGCTCACAACCTCGGCGAGGAGGGGGAGGCCCGCGTCGCGCGCGAACGCCTCGGCCTCGTCGCCCGCACCGGCGCCGGCGACGACAACCGTGAGCGCGTCGTCGCCGTGGACGTAGCCCGCCGCAGGCTCAGTGGCCGAAAGCTCCGGGGCCGAAAGCTCAGCGGCCTCCAGCGCCGATCGCGTGCGCTCATCGCGGGCGGCGACGCCCTCCTCCGCGGCGGCGGCGAACCCCTCGGCGATCATTCGCTCGAAGCCCGCGGTCCCCGAGAGCGGCTCAACAAACTGCAGGTTGAGCTGCACGGGCCCAGCGGGCTGACCCCCTGGGCGCCCGAGTGCGGCGTTCAAGGCGCGGGCGGCGAGCGTATCCGGATCCTGATCGGGGGCGGGCGCGCCGCCAGCCGCGGGCGGATCGACGTCGAGCGACAGCCGCGCCGCGCGGCCGAACACGTCGAACTGCGAGGTCGTCTGGTTGCTGCGAGTGCCGCGGAGTGACGCGGGCCGGTCAGCGGTGAGCGCGATGAACGGGACCCTGCCCTCGTGCGCTTCGTAGGCCGCCGGCACGAGGTTCGCGACCGCCGTGCCGCTCGTCACGATGACGGGCGCGGGGTAGCCGGTCTCGCGGGCGATTCCGAGCGCGAAGAACGCGGCGGAGCGCTCGTCGACGCGAACGTGGAGGCGGATCGCGCCCGCCGACTCGGCGGCTGCGGCGGCGAGGGCGAGGGCCTGGGATCGGGATCCTGGGCAGACAACGACGTCAGCGACACCGCGGCGGATGAGCCCGGCGAGGAGCTCAACGGCAAAGATTGATGCGGGAGCGGGCCCCGTCATCAGCGTGACTTGTCCTGGCCCTGATCTGTGTCCTCGCTCGTCTGCGAGTCACCAGGCTTCTCGCCGGGGAACGTCTCGTTGTCGAGCTCCTTCAACCGGGCCTCGAGGTCGCGCAGTGAGTCGCGCTCGGCGTCAGAGAGCTGCCTGCCGGTGAACCGCGGGTCGTCGTCGGGGGCGAGGCGCTGCTGGGCGCCGGGCCCTGAGGTCGGGCTGCCCTTGCCGATCATCAGCCAGAGCACCGCGCCGATGACCGGCAGCAGCACGATGATGACGATCCATACCGGCTTGCTCACTCCGCGGGCGCGTGAGTGGTCGGTCATCGCGGCGTCCACCAGTGAATACAGGGTGAACGCGACGGCGATGACGGCACCGATAATGATGAACCTGACCATGCCCTTATGCTACCCGCCGAGCCTCAGCGAATGGAGTGAGAGTGCACAGCCTGCGCGGGTAGACTCGGCGCTGTGAGTGAACAACGCAAAGCCTGGACCACCTACATTGTGTTGCGCCTGCTGTTTTTCGCGGTGCCCTTTGCCGGGCTGTACGCGCTGGGTCTCGCGCTCGGCCTCACCATGACCGCGTCGGGCATTGTCGCGGCGGTTCTCGCGATGCTCATCGGCGTCTCGCTGTCGATCTTGCTCCTGTCGAAGCCCCGCGAGGAGGCGTCCGAGAGTATTTACGCGTGGCGCAACCGCGAGCGTACCGCTGACGACGTGGCTGAAGACGCTGTGCTCGACGGCGAAAGCGGCTCTAACTAGCGTCGGGTTCGGCTCGATACGGCGTGCCATTTTCTGCGGCACCGTCTTCTCCAGCGCCCTCGCGTGCGCGCTGTTCGCGGAGGAACTCCCGTGCCGTGTACTGCCGTGAGCGCTGACCGAAGTCGCGTGACGTCAGCCCGCTGATGAGCGACCCCGGGTCAATCTCGAGCACGCTAGCGATCCGAACAAGCGTTTCGGCCGAGGGGCTCTGCGTCCCGCGCTCGATCTTGCCAACGCTCGTGAGGCTGAGCTCTGAGAGGTGGCTCAGGTCTTCCATTGAGATGCCGAGCGCTTGCCTGGCCTCGCGAATGCGCAGTCCAATGGTCTTGGCGGCGGGTGAGTGGAGACGGGGCACCACACTAGGTTTCCCGGACCGTGTAGAAAACACCAGAACTCAAAAGCGCAGGCATAGAAGAACCCGGTACAAAAGTACACATTTGGTACCCGGGCGCCCGCGAGTGCGCGTGGGAGCGGGTGCAGTTTCCGCCCGGCGATCCTCGGGGTGTGCACGGGAAGCGCAGAATACACTTGAGTGATACTTCGCCGCTCCCTACCTATTGAAGGACGACAGCTCATCGTGACCAGCACTCCCGAAAGCACGCCGATCCGTATTCTGATCGGCTGTGACACCTTCTCGCCGGACGTGAATGGGGCGGCGCGCTTTGCGGAGCGCCTCGCGGCGGGACTCGTGCGCCGCGGCCACGACGTGCACGTTGCGGCCCCCTCGAAGAAGCACAAGACCGTCGGCGCGTTCCGCGAGACGATCGAGGGCGAGCAGATGACCGTGCACCGTATCGCCAGCTGGCGCTGGTACCCGCACGACTGGCTGCGGTTCGTGCTGCCCTGGCGCGCGCGTCACTACGTGAAGCAGATCCTTGACCAGGTGAAGCCCGACGTGATTCACATCCAGTCGCACATCGTGATCGGGCGGGCGCTCGCTCACGAGGGGGCGAAACGCGGAATCAGGATCGTGGCGACGAACCACGTCATGCCCGAGAACGTGCTCGACTTCACGCTGCTGCCAGAGCGTGCCAAGCGCCTCTTCGTGCGCTGGGGCTGGTACGACGCTGATCGCGTGCTGCGCCGCGCAGCAGCGATCACGACGCCGACGCGTCGCGCAGCCGACTTCCTCGAGCGCAACACCTACCGCCGCAGCGTGCTGCCGGTGAGCTGCGGCCTCAGGGCGAGCGATTACACGGCGATCGTCGGCCCGCGCGAGCACAACAAGCTCGTCTTCGTTGGTCGCGTCACGCTCGAGAAGGAGATCGACGTCATCATCAGGGCGCTCGCCCGCCTCGACGCGGACTTGAACGCGACACTGACGATCGTCGGCGACGGTGACCAGCGCAAGGCACTGGAGAAGCTCGTTGCCGAGCTTGGGCTGACTTCGCGCGTGCACTTCACCGGCCGCGTGAGCGACGAGGAGCTGCGCGGGCACCTCACGGATGCCGCGGTGTTCGTGATCGCCTCGATCGCCGAACTCCAGTCGATCGCGACGATGGAGGCGATGGCCTCCGGGCTACCCATCGTCGCGGCGGACGCGATGGCGCTGCCGCACCTCGTGCACCACGGCGAGAACGGCTACCTGTTCCAGGCGGGCAACGATCGCGAGCTCGCGGACGCGCTCACGAAGGTGCTCACGGCCGACCCGGCAGAGTACGAGCGGATGCAGCACGAATCGCTCACCGCTGTCCAGGCCCACGACATCGACCGCACGCTCGATACCTTCGAGTCCCTGTACCGGGGCACCCCAGTCGCATAGCGCGCGCTATGCACATCCTCATCGTCACTGATCAGCACCCCGACTCGCTCGGCGGGGTGCAGGTCGCGCTGCGCCTCCAGCGGCGCTTTCTGGAGCGCGCAGGCCACACCGTGAGTATCGCCGCGCCAGCGCTGCACCGGCGCGGCTACGAGCAGGCGGAGCAGGATCGCGGATCCCACATCAACCTCCCTTCGATGCCGATCACACAGGATCGGGAATACGGCCTCACCTGGCCTGGGAGGCGCAGTGACCGTGCGCTCGATCGCGCGCTCGCCGCGCGCGAGGCGGCCGGCGAGCCCCCGGTGGACCTCGTCCACATCCAGGGCGACTTCTGGGGCGCGATGATCGGGCTCCGGGCGGCCAAGCGGCACGCGCTTCCCGTCGTGTTCACGATGCACAACAACGTCGACGAGGGGACGCGCGCGGTCACGCCGCTTGCCCCGCTCGCGTTTGCGGGCCTGCGAGCGTGGCGGCTGGTCAGCGTTGGGCGGGTGCCGCGCGCCGAGCGCGAGCGGGTCTCCGCGAGCGACACGGGCGCCTGGCGCTACCTGGCCGAGCTCACCGCGGGTGCCGCGCTCGTCACAGCGCCCTCTGGGCACTTTGCGGCGGAGCTTGAACGGCACGGCGTTAGCCCGCTCGTAGGGGTGACGCAGGGCGGCGTCGACGACGAGCTCATCGCTGAGGTGCGGGCCGTGCCGCGCGCCAGCCGAGAGCGGCCCAAACTCGTCTGGCTCGGCCGCATGAGCGGGGAGAAGCGGGTGCTCGAGTTCGTCGAGGCCCTCGGGCGCTCGGGTGTGAATGCCGACGTCGCGCTGCACGGCGCCGGTCTCTTGCTCGCTCGCGTCGAGCGGCGGATCGAGGCGCTCGGCCTGGGCGACCGAGTGCGGGTCGCGGGGCCTGTGCCCTACGAAAAAGCACTCGCTGCGATGCGCGACGCCGACGCCCTCGTGCAGACGTCGATCGGGTTTGAGACCCAGGGGCTCACGCCGTACGAGGCGGCCGCTCTAGGAACGCCGACGGTGTTCTGCGATGCGAACATCGCTGAGGATCTGGCGGTCACCCCATCGTGGCTGGCTCCCGACGCGAGCGTGGATGCGCTCGCTGAGACGCTCAGGGTCGCGGTGGGCGAACTCGCGGAGCGCGCCGGTCAGCTCCGGGTGTCTCCGTCAGAGGGCGAGCGGTTGCTGCAGTCGACCAAGACGGCCGGGATGATCGCGCTCTACGAGCGCGTACTCGGGCGTTAGAAGCGCCAGGCGACGGCCTGGAAGCCGGCGGGCGGCTTCGGTACCCAAGAGTCATCTGCCTGGACGTAGCCCGAACCCGTCGGGTTGTTCGACTCGATGATTTTGTAGGTGCCATCGTCATTCACGCCCGTCACGAGCACGGTGTGCACGCCCGACACCCACGAGGTGGGGAACTGGAGGTGCTCGTACTGGATGACGTCGCCGGGCTGCGCCTCAGTCGGCGACAGGCGGAGTGCGCCGGCGTAGTTCGAGACGGGGTCGCCGCCGCCGGTCCAGGCGCCGCCACCTGCGCGGATCCAGCGCTGTGCGGAAACGATGCACTCGCCGGGGGCTCCCCAGCCGGTTGCGCGACTCGTGCCGATCTCGGCCGTCGCCGCCGCGATCGCGGCCGTGACGTCGAACCCGTGGGCTGCGGAACTGTGCGTGGTCTCGGACTCAGCAAGAACAGAGCTGATGGGCGCGAGCGGCGCGGTATCAGTGTCGGTGCTGAGGGCCTGCGTCGTGAGAGAGATTGTCGGTGCGGCAGCTGCCGCCGTGAAATCTTCAGTCTCGATTGCGCCGGCTGGGGCTGCTCCCAATGCGAAGGTCACAGCTGCGACGAGCGTGACCACAAAGGGTTTGGCGGGTGATGGCACTCAGAGACTCCAAAACGTTGATGATTGCGAGACCGGTGGGCCTGCAACCTTTCCAGTATGCGTTACTGTTCCGTTACATTCAAGCTTCGGAGGGGCTTTTCGTGCCGAATTGGGGTCGTTTTGCGGCGATCTGGGGATGGAGTTCGGCGTGATTTCAACGATTTTGCACGCTCTCCTGGCAATTTACTCCAAGTGAATTTGAGTCGCAGGTCGCGGCTGGGCCGCGTGGCGCGAGTTGCGCCGCGAACACGCTAGACTTGACGTCGTTGGTTCGGTTCGCCGTGCCGATAAGGAGGATTCGCCTAGCGGCCTATGGCGCACGCCTGGAACGCGTGTTGGGTTCACGCCCTCAGGGGTTCAAATCCCCTATCCTCCGCCACGAGAAACGCCCCTCACGAACGTGAGGGGCGTTTCGCATTTCGTGACGGCGCTTCCCGTGCCGCCGCAGAAACACAGGTGGGTTCCGCCCTCCGAAGAGTGCGGAACCCACCTGGTGCCGTTACGTCTCACACGTTCGCGGCCAGACCGCGGGGCCGTGAGAGCCGGTCGTGACTACGCCTTCCGGCGCGCGCCCACAACCATCAGGCCAACGAGTACGAGAAGTGCAGCGCTGCCGAGGAAGACAGGTGCGCTCGCCAAGCCGGTTGCAGCAATGGGGGAGTTTGCTGCGGGGGGAGTGTGCTGTTCAGCATTCGGCTTGTTCGTTGGTGGGGTGGTTGTGGGGGTCTTGGTGGTGCACTTTGGGGCATCGAGTGCGATCTTGATGGTCGCGGTGCGTCCGTCGGTCGCGAGGGTCCAGCCCTCGGCGGGCTTCAGGAAGGACCCCTGTTCTGCCGTTGCGGTGATAGTGACGGTCGAGCCGGCCTTCATGTCGCCAGCAACGGTGTAGGTGATGCCTGCGGTTTCTGCGGCGGTGACGTTCGGCGCGGTTGCCGACCCGTCTTCGGTGCAGAGAGCCTGAGTGACGGTCGGTGCGACCGGGGTGACGGGCTGGTCGCAGGCGACGTCCTTGAGCTCCACAACGAAGGTTGCGGTCTTCTTGTCCTCTGAGACGGTCCAGCCTTCGGCGGGCTTCAGGAACGACCCCTCTTCGGTGGTTGCGGTGATGGTGGCGGTCGAGCCGGCCTTCACATCGCCATCAATCCTGTAGGTAACACCTGCGGTTTCTGCGACGGTGACGGTCGGCGCGGTCGCTGACCCGTCCTCGGTGCAGACTGCCTGGGTGACGGTCGGTGCGACGGGAGCGACGGGCTGGTCGCAGGCGACGTCCTTGAGCTCCACAACGAAGGTTGCGGTCTTCTTGTCCTCTGAGACGGTCCAGCCTTCGGCAGGCTTCAGGGACGACCCCTCTTCGGCGGTTGCGGTGATGGTGGCGGTCGAGCCGGCCTTCACATCGCCAGCAACCGAGTACGTGACACCTGCGGTTTCTGCGACGGTGACGGTCGGCGCGGTCGCTGATCCGTCTTCGGTGCAGACTGCCTGGGTGACGGTCGGTGCGACGGGAGTCACGGGCTGGTCGCAGGCGACGTCCTTGAGCTCCACGGTGTAGGTTGCGGTCCTCTTGTCGTCCGAGATGGTCCAGCCTTCGGCAGCGGTGAGGGCGTAGCCCTTGTTCGCCGTGGCGGTGACGGTCACGGTTGAACCGGCCGTCACATCGCCACCAACCGAGTAGGTGATGCCTGTGGTGTCTGCCGGAGTGACAGTTGGGACGGTAGCTGACCCGGCCTCAGTGCAGGCGGCCTGGGCTACGGTCGGAGCGACCGGGGCGGCCTTCTCCTCCGGAGGCTGGTTGCCGTTACCGTCGCCGCCGGCACCGTCGCGGCGAACCTCGGAAGATACCTGTTGCGGGGCGTCGCTGTTGCCAGTGATGGTGGCGGAGTTCGTGAAGATGCCGTTCTCGCCTGGCAGCAGGTCGCTCGCGTAACGGAAGTAGATGTTCTCGCCGTTGTAGATGGCCGGCTCGCCCGGGTAGTTGCCGACAAGGGTGATCGAGATGCCGTGCTCGCCGAGGCGCGAGACCGAGTAGCGCTCCTTCCGAAGGGGCTGGCCGTCGCGGTAGCCCTCAACCGAGTCGAGGTCAATGTGCGAGCCCGCGCCGGGCGTATCCGTGATGGTCATCGTCGGATCGACTGGAGTCGCGGTGCCCGAGTTGAGGTAGACGACCCAGCCGAGCTGGCCCTTCGGAGTAACAGACCCCTGATCGTCGCTCAGCCACCAGCCGACCTTCGAGTTGCTCTGGCCGGTGCCGGCGGGGCCGTCGGGAAGCAGCGTGAGCGGAAGCGTCCACGAGCTCGTGCCGGTGAAGTGGAGGTTGTAGTCGGCGCCGTCGACGGTGTTCACGTTGTCGCGGTTCCACGAGAGGGAGAAGTAGGCACTTCCCTGAATGTCCTGCTTGCCGCGCACAAACTCGGCGAGGGTGAAGGTAGCGGTATTGCCACTCCACCTACCCTCAGCGACGACCTCGCCCGGGCTCCGCTCAAGGTCGAACTTTGCGGTGCTCGCGGGGCGAACCTCGGAGGGAAGCACGATGGTGAAGGTGTCGCCTGGCTGCGCCCCGTTCGGCACCGCCCAGTTGAATGACATGCGGATCTTTTCGCCGCTGCCCGCCGAGCTCTTATCGAGCTGTGCGTTGGTAATCGACACGTTGGTTGTGGCTGCGTTGGCTGCGGGCGCCGTGAAAACGGAGCCGAGGGTCAGCAGCGCGACGAGCAGCAGGCCGAGGACTCCGGGAGCCCCTAACCTGTCCCTGAGCGGTACCTTTGTGATTCTCAACATACTTCCTTAACTTCCAGTGGCAAGAGAGCCTGTGGGGGCGATTTCGGCGCGCGCGAGTGAAGCCCGCAAGCGGTGTTGCGGGCTCCGCGAGATGCTCTCTGCCGGCTGGCAAGTGCGCACTCCCCCTCAGTGCGGTCATCACTCTCGCACGCGCACCCGCCCGGCCGTGTCACATTCGCGAGGGTTTCACCCCTCGGATCACCCGGCGCCAGTTGTGATGGCGCAATCAGCCGATCGCTGGCGTAATCCCGCCAAATATTCGGCAGCCCGCGTGATTGCTAGGGAGCGGGAACGGGACGGCGGTGGGGTGCTCCCGCGGGCGGCCTCCCGCGCGCTGGGAAGACACCGAGACGGAGTATGCTCGCCTCAACACGCGGGAGGGGTAGCGCGCCGCGGGCCAGGGATCGAATGCGGGCCGGAAGCGCGACTTGGGGCGACGAGGAGCGATGATGGGGAGAGGCTGTACCTGCGCGGGGGTCTCTACGGACACGGCACGGGTCGTACAGCGCTTTCTCGCCGCCGCAGATAACGGGGATCACCGAACGGTGCGCGCTCTCGTGGAAGACCACGGGCTTGTGCTGTGTTTCTACGTCGACCCCGCTCGCCTGCTGCGGGCGCTGGACGCGGCCGTCGCGGCCGACCCGGCGCACAGCGACACCGCGCAGGTGCTGCAGCTCTTCCTTTCGCCGCCCAAGACGCAGCGGCTGCGCCTGGCCCCGGTAGCCGACGGCGTCGGCGAGCGCGCGTCTGCCGCGCTGTCGGCCAAGGCGTACCTCATGTACATGCTTGACCTCCGGCTGAAGGGGCGCCCCAAGGAGGCCCTGCAATACAGCCGGGGGCTTCGCGAGGGGGCCGCGATTATCCATCCGTTGCGCGACGTGTGCGACGGATGGCCGCAGTTCATCGCCGTTCAGCAAGGGGTCACCGCGATGCTCGCGGGCGACTTCACGGCCGCACTCACGAGCTTTCAGGAAGCCCAGATGCGAGCGACCATGCCCGGGCTCGAGTTTCTGCACCGCGAGGCACTCGTCAGAGCGGCACTGATCCACGCGACGTTTGGCGATCCCGGTATGGCGGCCAGCCTGGTAGGTCGCGCCGCCTCGATCCCGCGCACCGCGAGCTGGGCGGAGGCCTCGCTCGACGCGACGGTCGCGCTCGTCACGGTCATGATAGAAGAGGATCCGGTCGTTGGCATCCGTATGCTCGCCGAGCTCGACCAGTCACGCATCGGGGAGATGTGGCCGTTCTTTATCCACGCCGAGTACCGCGTTCTTGAGGCGGCAGGCGCGCACTCACGTGTCGCACGCAGGCTTGAGGAGCTCGCGCAGCTGCCGTTCGCGCGAACGGACGGGCAGGGCTACTCGGGGAGCGTGCTGAGCCTCGCCGAAGCGTCCCGCCGCATCGTCACCGGCGCGTTGCGCCAGGCCAAAGTCCCGTTGGCGCGGGCCGATCAGAGCGTCGTGCTGACGCGGGTAATGAGCGCGCTGCTCGAAGCCCAGACCGGCACTGCGCAGAAGGCCATCGCGCTTGCCAGGGAGATCAGGCAGCACACGGTGCACCTGCGCCGGATGGAGATCTGGCGAGTGTCGATCCTTTCCGGCGCCTACCTCGCGCAGGGCGACGAAGCGCGCGCTGTGAACGCGCTTCAAGAGGTCGGCCAGCTCGGGCGGCCAATCGATGAGCACGAGGCAGCGTACTTCTCGGCCGAGCTGAGGGCCCTCGGCGAACAGCACGTTCCCGGGTGGCCGGTGCTCGCGGACGTGGCGGCAACGTACATGGACCGGCTCCCGAACCAGGGAGAGCTACTCACGGGGCGGGAGCTCGAAGTGCTGCGGTTGCTCGCGCGTGGCCTGTCGCGCCAGGAGATCAGCGACACGCTTTTCGTGACGCTGAACACGCTCAAGAGTCAGCTGCGATCGGTCTACCGAAAGCTCGGAGCGTCGTCGAGGGAAGAAGCGCTGCGGAGCGCGACATCGCGGGGCCTTATCTGAGTCGTAGATTTCTGACAGTCTAAGCATCGCGAACACGGGGTTCCCAGACACAGTTCGACAACAAATTAGCGCGATCCAGTCCGGCTATGGAGCCGGATAGATACTCTGACTACATCCGGAGTCGCGTAGCTCGCTACACTCGGCTTCGAGGTTTCAAAGATCAGATACCCCACCCTTCCTATAAGGAGGAATCGATGAAGATTCGCTACGCACTCCCAGCCCTTGCCGCAGCTGCGGCGCTCGTGCTCACGGGCTGCACGAACAACGCCGCTGAGGAGGGTGGAGGGGAAGCCCCCGAAGCCACGTCGACGATCAAAGTCGATGACGCTGCGGCGGCGCTCCTGCCCAAGGAGCTCCGTGATTCGGGCAAGATCGTGATCGGCACCGACGCCGAGTACCCGCCGAACGAGTACAAGAACGACAAGGGCGAACCGATTGGTTGGGGCGTCGACCTCGCCAACGCGGTCGCCGCGAAGCTCGGGCTCACCCCTGAGTGGGAGATCCTCGGCTTTGACAGCATCATCCCGCGCATCCAGGAGGGCGTCGTGAACCTCGGCTCCTCGTCGTTCACGGACACCATCGAGCGCCAGAAGTCGGTCGACTTCGTGAACTTCCTGAACGCGGGCAGCCTGTGGGTCGCCCCCACCGGGTCTGACGTGAACCCCGACGACGCATGCGGCCTCACGATCGCGGTGCAGGCAACGACGGTGCAGCACACCGACGAGTTGCCCCGCCGCGACGCAGAGTGCAAGGCCGCGGGCAAGCCCGGCATCGAGATCTTGCCATTCGACGGCCAGCCCGAGGTGACTAACGCGGTCGTCAACGGCATGGCTGACGCTTTCTCCGCAGACCTGCCCGTCTCGGGTGACGCCGTCGCAAAGACCGGCGGTCAGCTCGAAGCGATCGGCGAGGTCTTCGACGCGGCGCCCTACGGCTTCGCGACTGAGAAGGGCAGCGACGTGACGAAGGCCGTGCAGGCCGCGCTGCAGTCGCTCATGGACGATGGCACCTACCTCGAGATCCTCAAGGGCGCGGGCATCGAGTCGGGTGCGCTCGACAAGGCGACGATTAACGCAGGCGAGAACTAAACAGTTCGATTGAGGTGGGGTGCGCAAGCACTGCGCGCCCCACCCCCAGGCACGAGGAAGTACCTGTATGTCCCACCCCGTAAGTGATGCCGAAGAACGGCACGCTGAACCCGAAGCGATCCGAGCGATCAGGCGAAAGCACCCCTGGCGGGTCATCTTCGCAGTTCTGCTCGTACTGATCGCAGGCGTCTTTATCTACGACGCGGCGTTTAACCGGCCGGTGTTTGCATGGCCCGAGGTCGGCAAATACCTGTTCGACACCCGAATCATCGGGGCGATCGGGTACACGCTGCAGCTGACTGTGTACTCGATGGTCATCGCGATTGTGCTCGGTGTGTTGCTCGCGGTGATGCGGCAGTCGCCCAACCCGGTGGTGAAGGCCGTGTCGTGGGTGTACCTGTGGATCTTCCGCGGGACGCCCGTGTACGTGCAGCTCACGTTCTGGGGGCTCGTGCCGGTGATTTACAAGACCGTCTCGCTCGGGATCCCGTTTACCGAGGCGGTGGTGACGTTCACTACGAAGGATCTGCTGTCGTACTACACGCTCGCGATTATCGGCCTCGCGCTGAACGAGGCGGCCTATATGGCCGAGATTGTGCGTGCTGGTCTGCTCGCGGTGGATAAGGGGCAAGACGAGGCCGCAACGGCACTCGGCCTTGGCTGGTGGCACACGATGACCCGTGTCGTGCTCCCGCAGGCGATGCGCGTGATCATCCCGCCGACGGGCAATGAGGTGATCTCGATGCTGAAGACGACGTCGCTGGTCGCGGCGGTGCCGTTCATCGGCGAGCTCTTCACGCGGCAGCGCGACATTGCGGCCGTCACCTACCAGCCCGTCCCGATGCTCATTGTTGCGTCGGTCTGGTACCTCGTCATTACGTCGATTCTGATGGTCGGTCAGTACTACCTTGAGAAGCACTTCGCGAAGGGCATCGGGCAGCGGCCAGACGTGCAGCGGCCGAGCGTCGCAACCGAGACAATCACCGTTGTCGGCGAGCTCGACACGGAGTACCCGACATACACCGAGGCCGACGGGCGAACGAGCATCGTGCCCCCGCATTCGGGCACAGGGGGAGGCGGACGATGACCGAAACACTCACAACCACGCCGATGGTGAAAGCTGAGGCGGTCTCTAAGTCGTACGGCTCGAACGAGGTGTTGAAGTCGATCTCGCTCGAGGTCGCCCGCGGCGAGGTCCTCTGCCTCGTTGGCCCCTCCGGGTCGGGAAAGTCAACGTTTCTGCGCTGCATCAACCACCTCGAAACGATCAACGCCGGCAGGCTCTCGGTTGATGGTGAGCTCGTCGGGTACCGGCAGCACGGCGACAAGATCTACGAGATGCACCCGAAAGAGGCCGCGAAGCAGCGGCGCGACATCGGCATGGTGTTCCAACGCTTCAACCTCTTCCCGCATAAGACGGCGCTTGAGAACGTCATGATGGCGCCGACGCTCCTGAAGAAGGGCTCGAAGGCCGCGCTGCAGTCGCGCGCCATGGAGTTGCTCGCGCGGGTGGGGCTTGCCGACCGCCACGACTACTACCCGGCGCACCTGTCGGGCGGGCAGCAGCAGCGCGTCGCGATCGCACGCGCGCTCGCGATGGATCCGAAGCTCATGCTGTTCGATGAGCCGACGAGCGCGCTCGACCCGGAGCTCGTGGGCGAGGTCCTTGACGTAATGAAGGGGCTTGCCGAGAGCGGGATGACGATGATCGTGGTGACGCACGAGATGGGCTTCGCGAAGCAGGTCGCTGACAAGCTCGTGTTCATGGACGGCGGCGTGGTCGTCGAATCTGGGGACCCCGTCGAGGTGCTCACGAACCCGCAGCGCGAGCGCACGAAGGCGTTCCTCTCCAAGGTGCTCTAGTCTCCCGCGCAGACTGGGGCGAAGACAGCGAAACGGCCGGCGATCCTGCTCGAAAGGATCGCCGGCCGTTTGCGTGCGCGACGGTGGCTAGGAGTTCACGCCCAGGTCGCGTTTGATCTTCGTCGTCGAGACGCCCTCGGTGCGGTCGAGGTAGACGACGTTGCAGTAGGGGGTGAGGATCTCGAAGCGTTCGTCACCCTCCCAGTCGCCGCCCATCACGACCGTGTCGATCTCGTACTTGCGCACGTCCTCAATCTTCTGATCCCACGAGTCTTCAGGGATCACGAGGTCGACGTAGCGCACGGCCTCGAGCATGTTCTTGCGCGTCTCGAAGTCGTGGTAGGTCTTCTTGCCCTTGCCCGCGTTGAACTCTTCGGTCGACGCGGCGACGACGAGGTAGTCGCCGAGGCTGCGAGCGCGCTTGAGGAGCCGAATGTGGCCCCAGTGGAGCAGGTCAAAGGTGCCGTAGGTCAGGATCCGCTTCATCCCGCCATCCTATTAGCAGGCGCCGAGGTTTGCGCAGGTCACAGTGAATAACCCTGGTTGCAAAGCTCATTCCTGCGTAGACTCTGTGACACACGTTTCACCGCTGAAAGGGGAGCGACAATGGCTGAAAACACGAAGAAGGCGCTGCCGGACCACGACTCCGACCCCGCTCGGACCCCGGGTGACGGCTGGGTCGGCGAGGGTGGCGCATCGCACCTTGGGCCGGCGACGCACATCGCCTCGGGCGGCGAGGACCTCGATGAGGCGCTCAGCGACGAGAGCGATGAAAGCGGCGACGCCGAGTAGGCGAACGCCGCCGCGGGCTTAGCCCGCGGTGAGTACGAGTACGCCCGCGACCGCCGAGACCGCGGCGATGAGCAGGGCTACCGAAATGAGCACGGCGTGGACCGTGAGGAACTTGGTGGGGCGACCCTGCTCGTCGCGCGCGCGTGGGTCCGCTGCGACTCGGGTCCAGAAACGCGGCCACACCAAGACGTTGTACGCGGCGTTCAAGAGCAACAGGGTTCCTGCAAAGACGACCATGGTGCCCAGTCTACGTCTGGGCGCTTCGGGATGAGTCGCCTAGGCTTAACCTATGAGCGCCTACAGGTACATCGTCCGCAAATGGGTGAAGCCCGAGGACCTCAACCAGCACGACGCCCTCTTCGGTGGGCGGCTGCTTGAGTGGGTTGACGAAGAGGCCGCGATCGTCGCTGTCGTGCAGCTCGGCTCGACCGACGTTGTGACCCGTCACATGTCGGCAATCGACTTCGTTGGCCGGGCAAACCGCGGCGACCTGCTCGAGCTCGAGTACCGCGTCGAGTCGTTCGGCCGCACGTCGGTCACGCTGAGTTGCCGGGTCGACAACGTCGTGACGGCTCAAGAGATTCTGCGCCTCGACAGCATCGTGTTCGTTGCCGTCGACGAGGCGGGGCACCCGAGGCCTCACGGCTTCACGGAACCAACCACGGGCACCGAGCGCCTGCGCGTCAGCGGTGAGGCCGCGTAACGCGGCGGTAGCGGCAGTATCGGCTAGAGGGCGATGTCGTAGGTGACCCAGGGCGTCTGCGTCGCGAGCTTGTCGTACAGGCTGCGGGCGGTCGCGTTTGAGTCGGCGGTGATCCACCGCACGAGCGTCGCTCCCTCTTCGCGCGCAATCTCTTCGAGGCGGGCGATGAGCGCGGAGCCTGCGCCATGCCCGCGCGCCGCGGGCGTCGTGAACAGGTCGTCAAGGTAGATGCCCGTCGACCCGGCGAGCGGCCGGGCAAAGCGCCGGAAGTGCGCAAGGCCGACGATCTCGCCGTCGAGTTCAGCGACGAGCCCGCGTGTCTCGTGGGTGGGGTCGTGCAGCCAACCCCAGACCGTCTCGAAGACCGCCGGGTCGTGCTCTTTCTCGTAGAAGTCGCGGTAGCCGCGGTAGGTTGCCTGCCAGGCGTCGCGATCAGTATCGGCGACGGGGCGAATGATGAGTTCGGTCACGCGAGCTTCTCCACTTCTACGAAGACGATGTTGGCCGAGGAGTGCGGGTTCGAAACCTCGTGCTCGGAGCCGGCGGGGCGGGTGTAGCTCACGCCGGTCTGAAGCGCGGCCTCGATCTCGGTGCCGTCGGCGTTGCGCACGTGCATGATGTCGGTGACGAGCGGGATCACGACGTACTCAAAGTCGTGCCTGTGCATCGGAATCACGCCGCCGGGCTCGATCGTCCACTGCGTCACGCGGAAGTGTTCGTTCTCAAGCTGCACATCGCCGTGTGATCCGGTACTCATCGTGGCCTCCTTGACCGTCTGCGGGCCCTGTGGCCGTGCGCAACCAAGCCTAGCGCCCGGCGAGGGGCCAGCGACGGAGGCGCTGCGATCAGCCCAGGCATAGCCGATTGAGCGGAAACCTACAGGCCGCGCGTGCGTTTCTGCTCGTTGAAATGTTCCACTTCGGTGCAAAAAAGTGAGAAGCTGAGGGTATAGCCCCGAAGAAAAGGGGCCGCGAAATCCTGATAGGAGCGTTGACATGTCTGCAACTGAAACCACCGAGGGCACCATCAAGGAGGCCGCAACCGACGGCGCCCGGGTTCTCTTCGGCGTTGGCGGCCTCATCGCCATCGTCCTCGGCCTCTTCGTGATCTTCGCTCCGAAGACCACCGCCGGCGTCACCCTGACGTTCGTCGCCGCCCTCATCGGCGCCTACGCGATCGTCACCGGCATCGTTTACTTCGGCACCGCGATCTTCTCACGCAGCCTCGGAGGCTGGTCGCGCGTCGGCCACATTCTCCTCGGCATCCTCTACGTCATCGGCGGCGTGATCATCATGTCGAACCTGATGACCGCTGGCGTCGTCACCGCGCTCATGTTCTCGATCATGGTCGGTATCCTCTGGCTGTTTGAGGGCGTGCTCGCCTTCGCGACCGCGTCGAAGACCGACAACAAGGCCTGGACCATCATCTACGGCATCATCTCGGTCATCGCGGGTATCACGCTGCTGCTCTCGCCCATGATGGGCGCAATGACGCTCTGGTGGCTGCTCGGCATCTCGATGGTCGTCCTCGGCTTCGTGCAGGTCGTGCGCGCGTTCAAGGTCGGCAAGTAGCGACGCCCCGCGGGCGCTGCCCGCACACGCAAAACGCCCCCTCGCTTTGAGGGGGCGTTTTGCGTAGGTCTGGCGGTTACGCCTGCAGCGACTCCGCGGTAATCTCGTCGTCACCGAGCACGAGCATGATGAATTTGCGGAGGCAGACGAGCGCGGCCGACGCCTTGTCGAACTCGGCCGCAACGAAGCGGTCGGCCGTGATGAGGGAGAGCGCCGAGTGCGCGGGCATGATCGCGCCCTTGAGCTCGCCACCCCCGGCCGTTGGTGCCAGCGCGCGCAGCTCTGCCATCGACGTGAAAATGGGCAACACGAGCTGGCCCTTCGTGGACCGGATGGTGCGAACCCGCGGCCCCTTCTTCTTCGTGGACGTGCCGGTCACGTCGACCACGAGGTAGCCCTCGCGCAGCGAGTTCAGGAAGGCCGCGAGGTGCTCATAGTCCGGGGTCTCCTTGAACGCGAGGAGCGCGGCCCGCGCCGCCTCGTTCTCGTAATTCTCGTCGACGCCCTCAGGGATCTCGTGCGATTCAGCCATGCACCTAGCCTACGGTGCCTCTTCGTCACCGATGCCCCGTGCGGCCAGCGCCTGCCCGGTGAGCTGCGCCTGTGACACGGTGCGCAGCACGAGCGGCACGGTGCGGGCGCGAAGGTTGCGGTCGAGCCCGCGGGCGCGTGCGGCCTGCTCAGCGTCGCGGGCGAGCTCCTGCACCGCAGGAATCATGCGGATCGCGAGCGAGAAGGTGAGGGATACGCGCTCGGTGTCAACACCGAACCGTTCGAGAGGCGTGAGCGCCCACGAGATCGTGTCGAGCATGTCGCTCGCCCGCGTGCTCGCGGTCACTGCGCTCGCGGCCAGGATCAGCGCGAGGATGTCTGCGATGACCTCGAGGCCGCGTTCCCACCCCGAGCTCCATGTCTGGAACGCAAAGAGGGGCACTCCGACGAGCGCGAACGCGCGCGCAACCCGCCAGAAGTCGCGCCCGCGCAGCCCAGCGAGAACAGCCAGGGTAGCGCCGATCGCGAGCGCGCAGAGCGAGCTGATCCACCCGGGCGCGACGATGATGGCGATCGCGAAGGCGAACAGTCCGAGGAGCTTCGCGCCCGGCCTGAGCGCGTGGAGCGGCCCCCGTCGCGGGATGTATGCCCCGAGCGGCGACGCGATGCTCACGCCGCCACGCTGTCGCGGTAGTGGGCGATCGCCGCGGCCGGGGCACCATCGAAGACGATGCGCCCCTGATCCACCACCAGCGCCCTGTCGGTTCGCGCCGCGAGCTCGAGGTTGTGGGTGACGATCACGACCTGCTGCGTGAGCGAGGTGAGTAGGTCGCCGATGATGCGGGTGTTTCGCAGGTCGAGGAGCGTCGTCGGCTCGTCGGTGACGAGGATCCGCGGGCCTGTCGCGAGCACGGTCGCGATCGCGAGGAGCTGCTGCTGGCCGCCCGAGAGCCCGTGGACGCTGCGCTCCGCGAAGCCGTCGAGGCCGAACCTTGCGAGCGCCGCGAGCGCGGCCTGCCTGCGATCCTCCGCCCGCCGGTGCTCCCTGCGCAGTGACAGCTCGACGTCCTCGATCACCGTCGGCATGATGAGCTGCGCGGCGGGGTCGGTGAACACGAACCCGACGGCCCGGCGCACGGCGGAGCCGTCAGCGACCGTGTCGAGTGCGGGGGTGGACGTGTCGGCGGCGCCGATCGTGACTGTCCCCGAGCTTGGCTCGACGAGGCCGTTGATGAGCCTCGCGAGCGTCGATTTCCCAGATCCGTTCGCGCCGATGACCGCGATTCGCTGCTCGGCGAGCTCGAGCGAGAACGGGTGCAGGATCGTGGCGCCGTCGTGCGAGACGACGCTGGCCTGGTTGAACGAGATCACCCCGCGATCCTACGCGGTAGCGGCGCGGCCTCGCGCGGGAAGCAGGCCGGGGAAGGCGCGGTGAACCGACGTTGCGACGATCGCCATGAGCACGTTCTTGAGGATGTCGCCGGGAATGAAAGAGAGGCCGAACGCGAACGCCTGGCCGAGCGTGAGGTCTGCGCGCCACGCCATTCCGAGCGCACCGAGCGGGTAGGTGATGAGGATCGAGGCGGCGGCGCCGGCGAGCAGGATCAGCGGGATGCTCGTCGCGATGCGCTTTCGCGGCAGACGCTCGACGACGAAGCCGGTGAAGAAGGCCGCGATCGGGAACGACACGAGGTAGCCGACCGAGGGGCCCGCGAACGGGGCGAGCCCTGCACCGCCCGCCGTAAAGACGGGGAGGCCGATGATGCCGACGGCCATCCAGAGCAGCACGGCGAGCGCGCCGCGCGTGGAGCCGAGCACCGCGCCCGCGAGGATCACGGCGAAGGTCTGCAGGGTGATGGGGACGACGCCGATCGGGATCGCGGGAAGGAACGAGCACGCGCCGATGAGCGCGGCGAAGCTCGCGATGAGGGCGAGGTCGGTCGCGGTGCTGCGGCGCTTGCGCGCGGGGATGGCTGCGGGGGCGGCGGTCATGTGGACTCCCAAAAATCTAACCTGAACAGTGTTCTGGTGAACGGTGTTCAGGTTACCGATAGAATGGCGGAATGCGCAACACGAGAGCCGACGTCGTCACCGCGGCGCTGCGGGTGCTCGACGCGCAGGGCCTCGAATCCTGCTCCATGCGCAGGGTGGCGGCAGAGCTCGACGTGCAGCCGAGCGCGCTCTACCACCACGTCCCGAACAAGCAGAGCCTGCTCGCGCTCATGGCCGACGAGATCGTGCGCGCGGTGCCGCTCGGCCAGGGCGATGCCCGCGCGCTGTGCGTCGCGCTTCGCGACGCCATGCTCTCGGTGCGCGACGGGGCTGACGTCGTCGCGACGGCCGAGGCGTTTCAGCTCGGGTCGTCGGCCGTCGAGCAGCGGCTTGCCGAGCTCGTTGGTGTCGACGGCGCCCGAACGCTCTTGCTCTACACCTTCGGTCACGCGCAGTCGACCCAGACGCACCGCCAGGCGGCGGAGTTCGGGGCGCTGCTCGACACCGCCTCAGGCCCAAACGGCGGTGTGGCCGCGGCACCAGACCTTGACGCGTCGTTTGCCCGGGGCCTCGACATCATCCTCGCCGGGCTCGCGGCCGGCTAGAAAATACTTCGGCCCGTCTGAAAACGGTCTGAGACTTCCGGCGAATTTGGGTTCTTGCTTTCAGGCTGCCGCGAAAGACTGGTGACCCACCGCAGCAAACGAAGGGGGAACACGATGGGTTTTCTTGAAGATGCAAAGGACAACGTTGCCAAGGCCGCGAAGCAGGTCGGCGAGGCCGTCGAGGAGGGCGTCGACAAGCTGAAGGACAAGGCCGACGAGGTGCGCGCCGAGGCCGACGTGAAGCGCGCTGAGGCCGAGCGAGACGCCGTGAAGGCGCGCAACGACGTGAAGGATGAGCTCCGCGACAAGTAGGCCGCTGAGCCCCGCGCACTGACCGGGCGAATCAAACGCCCCGCCAAGAAATTGGCGGGGCGTTTGCGCTGTGCTGGGCGGGCGGCTGCGGGCCGCGAAGGCCTCGCTGTCGGCGTTCGAGGGTGGCGCGCGTTACCGTTGAGGTATGGAAAGCAACGAACCCAAGGACCCCGCGAAGCGCCGAGCCGTTCTCTGGATGGTGGGGAGTGTCGTCGTGCTCGGCACGATCGGCGGCTTCCTTGGCGCCCAGCTCGGCTGGGTCGGTTGGGGCGCGGGCGGCGGCATCGGCATCGGCGCTGTCGTCGGCTTCCTCATGGGCATGTCGCCCGAACAGAAGGACTAGCGGGTGTTCAGAACGACGAGCTCATGCCCGAGTCAGAGCCGAAGGCGAGGACCGAGCCCCAGAACAGCACCGAAGCCACGATGATTGCGATCGTCGCGTAGCCGAAAACGAGCCCGGTAATCGCGGGCCCGCGGCCCGCGCCCGTGCGCTTCGACGTGCGCAAGCCGGTGTGCCCAAAGATGATCGCGAGAAGCGCGGGGATGAAGGCGACCGCGCCCGCGATGATCCCGAAGATCGGGAAGGGCGACCAGATGCCGATGAGCCCGCCGATGATGCCGAGCACGAGCGACGTGACAGCCATGCCGTTCACCGGGGGCGGCACGGGTTGCTGGAACGGCTGCTGGTAGACAACCCGCGGGGGAGGCACATTGCTCATGCCCCGATAGTACCGAGTGCCGCTCAAAGCTGACAGGGTGCGGCGCATCTATTCCAGGAGGGCGCTGGGAGTCCGGGGATTGCCAGAGCGGCAGGGCGCAGCCTTTCTAGGCTGGTGACCACCTCCGATCGGAGGCACGTCACACTGAGGAGAAACGACATGACTTCGAACGCTCGAACCGCCGCTGGAATCCTGGTGCTGCGCATCGCCGTGGGTGCGATCTTCGCCGCCCACGGCGCGCAGAAGCTCTTTGAGTACGGCGTCGCCGGAACAACTGGTGCATTCACCGACATGGGAGTCCCCGGTGCGGCCGTCGTCGCACCCGCGATCGCGGCACTTGAGTTCGGCGGCGGGATCCTGCTCGTGCTCGGCGCTTTCACCAGAGTCGTCGGCGTCTTGCTCGCGGCCGACATGGCCGGCGCGATCGCGCTCGTGCACGCGCCCGCCGGGTTCTGGGTCGATGCAGGCGGCGTCGAGTTCGTGGCGCTGCTTGGGGCCGGTGCGCTCGCGCTCGCCTTCACTGGCGGCGACAGGTTCTCGGCCGACAACACCGTGCTCAAGAGGGCGCTCCCCGCGCTCCTGCGCTAGGGGAGCGTGCGGGCGCGGCCTAGAACAGGGTGTTCTTGTCTTCCATGCCGCGCATCGCGTCGTAGTCGAGCACGAGGCAGCGGATTCCGCGATCCTCCGCGAGCGTGCGCGCCTGCGGCTTGATCTCCTGCGCCGCGAAGACACCCGACACGGGGGCGAGCAGCGGGTCGCGGTTCATGAGCTCGAGGTAGCGGGTGAGCTGCTCAACGCCGTCGATCTCACCGCGGCGCTTGATCTCGACGGCGACCGAGACGCCCTCCGAGTCACGGGCAAGGATGTCGACGGGGCCGATCGCCGTCATGTACTCGCGGCGCACGAGCGAGTGCCCGTCGCCGAGCAGGTTAATCTGGTCGGCGAGCAGCTCTTGCAGGTGCGCCTCGACGCCGTCCTTGATGAGCCCGGGGTCGACACCGAGGTCGTACGACGAGTCGTGGATGATCTCGAACAGCGAGACCACGAGCTTGTCTGCGGTCTTCTTGTGCGTGACCTGCCACTGCTCGACGATGCCGGCCTCACGCACGTCGTCGTCGAGTTCGAGCGGCTCAAGCGAGCACGGCGGGCTCATCCAGTTCAGCGGCTTGTACGAGCCACCGTCTGAGTGGACGAGGATCGAGCCGTCGCCCTTCAGCATCAGCACACGCTTCGCGCGCGGCAGGTGGGCCGACAGCCGACCCGCATAGTCAACGGAACAGTCAGCAACCACGATTCGCACCGTGACAGTTTAGCCGGTTGTCTTGCTGGGTGTCTGTCTGCCGGGCTCGCGGGCCGCGCCCGCCGCGAAGATCACGAAGATGAGGAACGCGACGAGGGGTAGGAACGCGTTCAAGAGCCCGAGGTGCTCACCGAGCAGGCCGATCGCCATCGGGCCGACGAGGAACGCGGCGTACGCGATCGCCGAGACCGTCGCGACGCCTCGGACGGCCTTTTCGGGGTCGTCGGCAGCCGCAGAGATGCCGATGGGGAACCCGAGGGCGCTGCCGACGCCCCAGAGCCCCGCGCAGACGTACGCGGCCCAACTGAACGGCAGCACATTGAGCAGCACGATGCTCGTGCCGGCCGTGATCGCGCTCGCGCGGAGGATCGCCACGCGGCCGAATCGCTCGAGCAGCAGGGAGCCCGCGGCGCGGGTCGACAGCATCGCGACGAAGAAGACGCCGAGCGCGAGGGCCGCCGCCGAGTTCGTGAAGCCGCGGTGGTCGGCGAGCGCAAGCGGCAGCCAGTCGGTCGCTGTGCCCTCGGTGAGGCTCAGGCTCATCGCAACGAAGCCGATCACGATGATGCGCGGGTCGCGCCACGGGTTGTAGCTCGACGGCCGCTCGGGGGAGGTCTCGGCCGCCGGGTTCGCGAGGAGCTGGATCGGGCCCGTGCTCGTGCTGACGGGCAGCGGCTCGGCGGGGCTCACCCCCGGCTCGACCCGCGGAATGCGCCGGATCGCGAACAGGATGCCCACGACGACGAGCGCGAACACGATACTCAGATGGACCGGAACGGGGACCTTGAACATCTCGGCGAGCGCCCCGACGCCCATCGCGCTCACGCCGCCAAAGCTGTAGCCGCCGTGCAGGATCGGCATGCGTGATTTGCCGAGTGCGCGCTCGGCTGCGGCCCCGCTGACGTTCATCGCGACGTCGCTCGTGCTGAAGAAGAAGCCGTAGCAGGCGAGCGCGAGCATCCCCGGGATAGGCATGCCGAACCAGAGCAGCGTCGCTCCGAGCGGCATGAAGAGCGCCTGGCCGAGCGCGCCGTAGAAGATTGCCCGCCGCGGCCCGAGCCAGGTCACGGTGCGGCCCGCCAACACGAGCCCGATGAGCGAGCCCGCGGCGAGCGTGAGGCCGATGACGCTCATCTCGAACGTGCTCGCCCCGAGCCTGTCGCGCACGGCCGGGATGCGGGCGAGCCAGTTACCGAACCCAAACCCGAACATCGTGAACACGACGAGCACACCGAAGGTCCACCGCGACGGTGAAATGGGGGAGTCTTTGGCAGCCACAGTGCTCCTGACGACAAGGGTGACCGCGCGGCGGCTGAACCCCACTATTCTACGCGCCGAGCACGATCCATCGCCCGCTCTTCGCGCGCAGACCGAGCGTGGTCGCGCGGGCGAGCATGAATGCGATCATGAAGCTCGCGGTGATCGCGACGAGCGCCGCGGTGCCGCTCGGCACGAGCGCCGTTGCGAGCCAGAGCACCGGCAGGTAGACGGCGAGGTTCACGAGGCTCGTCCACGCGAGGTAGCGGGCGTCGCCCGCGCCCATCAGCACCCCGTCGAGCACGAAGACGAACCCGCCGAGGGGCAGCGAGGCGCCGAGCACGATGAGCGCGGGCGGGAGCAGCTCGAGCACGCCGGCGTCGCTCGTGAACGCGCGCCCGATGACCGGGCTGCCGAGGGCGAGCACGGCGCCGATCGCGGCGCCCGCGACGAGGCCCCAGAGGATCGTGCGCCGCACGACCTGGCGTGCGAGCGCCGCGTTGCGTGAGCCAAGCGCATCGCCGATGAGCGCCTGCGCTGCGATCGCGAGGGCATCGAGCGCGAACGCAGCCGTCGAGGAGATCGTGAACACGACCTGGTACGCGGCGGTCGCCTCGGTGCCGTGGCTCGTTGCCGCGAACACGGTCGCGAGAAACGCGGCCCGAAGCCCGAGCGTGCGCACGAACAGCCAGCCGCCCGAGCGGCCCGCCTGCGACAGCCCGTCGCGGTGCGGCAGCCAGCCCGCGCCTGCCCGGCGCGCGTGGCGTGCGACGACGGCGATGTAGACGACGACCATGCCCCACTGCGCGATGACCGTGCCCCATGCGCTCCCCGCGATGCCCCAGCCGAGCCCGTAGATGAACCACCAGTTGAGCAGCGCGTTCGCTGAGAAGCCGATTGTCGCGACGTAGAGCGGGGTCCGAGTGTCTTGCAGCCCGCGGAGCAGGCCCGTCGCGGCGAACACGAGCAGCATCGCCGGGACGCCCAGGCATGAGACCGTGAGGTAGGCAAGCGCCTGCTCGCTCGCCGCAGCGTCCGCGCCAAACGCGCTGACCAGCGGCGCACTCAAGAGCCAGAGGGCGCAGCCAACCGCGATCCCGATCCCGAGCGCGAGCCACAACCCGTCGATGCCAGCCTGCACCGCGCCCCGGATGTTCCCCGCGCCGCGGCGCCGCGAGACCATCGGCGTCGTCGAGTAGGCGAGGAAGATCATGAGGCCGACCGCGGTCTGCAGGATCGCGCTCGCGATCGCGAGGCCCGCGAGCGGCGCGGCGCCAAGGTGGCCGATGAAGATCGCATCGAGGGTGAGCAGCATCGGCTCGACGATCAGCGCGCCGAGGGCGGGGAAGGCGAGCGCCGCGATCCTGCGGTCGATTGAGCGGCGGTTCACCGCACCCCCGGTGTCGCTCGCAGCCTCAGACATGAAGAACACGCTACCGCGTGCCACCGACGCTGGCTCGCACGCTGAGAGTGAACGCCGATGGCGCGCTCGGGTGCCCCGGCTAGGCTGATGGCATGAGCAATGCAGCGCCCGGCAAGTCCGGCATCGACCTCTCCGAACTCGATCCGGCGGTGCGCCCGCAGGATGACCTCTTCCGCCACATGAACGGCAAGTGGATCGACCGCACCGAGATCCCCGCCGACAAGGCCCGCTACGGCTCCTTCGCCGTGCTCGCCGAGAACGCGGAGGAGGCGGTGCGCGACATCATCACCGGCACCGAGGCGCCCGCGGCCGGCCTCGTCGAGGGTGGCGCAGACGCGGAGGCCGACAAGGTCGCCGCGCTGTATGCGAGCTTCATGGACACGGAACGCATCGACGCGTTGGGTGCCGAGCCGATCCGCGCCGACCTCGAGCGCGCGCTTTCCCTTCCGTCGATCCCCGAACTCGTGCGCGTGACCGCTGAGCTCGAGCGCAAGGGCCTCGGCGGCTTCTACGGCATGTTCATCGACAACGACCCGGGTGACCCCGCGCGCTACATCCTCTTCGTGATGCAGGGCGGGATCGGGCTGCCCGACGAGTCGTACTACCGCGAAGAGCAGTTCGCCGAGGTGCGCGAGCAGTACCGCGCGCACATCGCCCGCATGCTCACCCTCGCCGGCATCGGTTCGAAGACCGCCGGCGATCCTGAGCGCCTCGCCGAGCGCGCCTTTGACCTCGAGACGCGCATCGCTGCGAGCCACTGGGACACCGTCGCGAGCCGCGACATCCAGAAGCTCTATAACCTGCGCGACTTCGCCGGGCTCCAGGAGATCACGCCGCAGCTCGATTGGCAGGCCTACATCGCGGCAATGGGCGCACCCGAAGCGGCCTTCTCCGAGGTCGTCGCGGCCCAGCCCGACGCGCTCGCGGGCCTCGCGGCGCTGCTCGTCGAGGACGAGCTCGAGGCGTGGCAGGCATGGCTCGCGTGGTCGATCGTCCGCTCGTCGGCGGCGCTCCTCACGCAGGAGATGTCGCGCGCGGACTTCGACTTCTACGGCACCGCGCTCACCGGCGCGACTGAGCAGCGCGAGCGCTGGCGGCGCGGCGTCTCGTTCGTCGAGGGCGCGATGGGCGAGGCCGTCGGCCGCATCTACGTCGAGCGCCACTTCGACGAGAACTCGAAGGCAGCGATGGACGAGCTCGTCGGCCACCTCATCGGCGCCTACCGCGATTCCATCGAGGAACTGTCGTGGATGGGCGAGGGCACCCGCGAGCGCGCGCTTGAGAAGCTCGGCAAGTTCACGCCGAAGATCGGCTACCCCGAGAAGTGGCGCGACTACTCGGCGCTCGCCGCAGACGCGAGCGACCTCGTCGGTAACTCGCAGCGCGTGGCCGAGTACGAGTTCCAGCGCGAGTTCGGCAAGATCGGCAAGCCGATCGACGCAACCGAGTGGTTCATGACCCCGCAGACGGTGAACGCGTACTACAACCCGGGCATGAACGAGATCGTGTTCCCCGCCGCCATCCTGCAGCCCCCTTTCTTCAATGTGACGTGGGACGCGGCGACGAACTTCGGTGCGATCGGCGCGGTCATCGGCCACGAGATCGGCCACGGTTTCGACGATCAGGGCTCGCGCTACGACGGCGACGGCAAGCTCACCGACTGGTGGACGGAGCAGGATCGCGAGGCGTTCGAGAAGCTTACGGGAGCGCTCATCGGCCAGTACAACGAGCTCTCGCCCGAGGGCGCTGACGGCCAGACCGTGAATGGTGAGCTGACGATCGGCGAGAACATCGGCGACCTCTCGGGCCTCGAGATCGCGTGGAAAGCGTACCTGCGCTCGCTCGCGGGCGCCGAGTCGCCGGTGATTGATGGGCTCACGGGGGCCGAGCGCTTCTTCCTGGCCTGGGCGCAGGCGTGGCAGCAGAAGTCGCGCCCGGCCGAGGTCGTGCGGCTCCTGACGATCGACCCGCACTCGCCGAACGAGTTCCGGTGCAACCAGATCCTGAAGAACCTCGACGCGTACCACGAGGCGTACGGCACGAAGCCTGGCGACAAGCTCTATCTCGCGCCGGAGGAGCGCGTGAGCATCTGGTAGCCCCGCGGTAGCCACGTGGGGGCGCGAACCTGTGCGCCGCGCCCCCACGTGGAATGAAAACCAATATCATTAAGCGCATGAGACGTCGCCTCTTGCCATCATCGCGCTCCCGTATGAACGTCGTGCTCGTCGCGATCATCGCGACCCTGCTGCTCGGCACGTCGCTCGCGGCCGCGGCGCTCTGGCCTGACTCTGAGCAGGTCCAGGTGCGAGACCGGGTCGACCCGGCCGGGAGCGAGATCCTCACCGTCCGAGTCACGGACGTCACGCCGATTGCGTGCTCGCAGGGCGCCCCTGAAGCGGCCGAGACCCAGGCCGCGCCCACCGACCCGGCGGCGGAGGGCGGCTGCCTCAGGGTGCGCGCGTCGCTCCCGGTGGGCAAGCCGGTGACCTTCACGCTCGACCACACGAACTCCCACCCCGTCACCCCGCGCGAGGGCGACCAGGTGAGGGTCATTACGAGCAGCTCGGCGGAGTCGGGCAGCGCGAACTACTACTTCTACGACTACCCGCGCAGCGGAAAGATGCTGACGATCGCGGTGGTGTTCGCGCTCATCGTCATCTTCGTTGGCCGGTGGCGAGGTGCTCTGTCGCTCGTTGGGGTCGCGACTGCCGTCGCCGTTTTGGTGCTGTTTGTGCTGCCGGCTGTACTCGCGGGCAAGCCCCCGATCCTTGTCGCCGTGACGGCGTCCGTGGGAATCATGACGGTCGTGCTATACCTTGCGCACGGCATCTCGCACCGCACCACGGCCGCGCTCTTCGGTGCGATGTTCGGGATCGTGTTCACCGCAGTTGCGGGCTTCGGGGTCACTCGGTGGCTCCGGTTCAGCGGCATCGCCTCGACCGAGGACGCGAGCCTGTTGATGTCGGTGCCCGGGCTCAACATGAACGACCTGCTCACCGCGACGATCGTGATCGCTGGGCTCGGCGTTTTGAACGACATCACGGTTGCCCAAGCGTCGGCGGTGTGGGAGATGCGCGAGCTCAACCCCCAGGCCTCGAAGCGGAGGCTGTATCAGGCGGCGATGCGCATCGGCCGCGACCACATCGCGTCGAGCATCTACACGCTGGTGTTCGCGTACGCGGGCGCGATGCTGGGCGTGCTGCTGCTCATCTACACGTACCCGCGCGACCTCATCGACCTCATAACGTCCGAGCAGATCGGGCAGGAGATCGTGCGGACGCTCATTGGCGCGGCCGGGCTCGTGCTGTCGATGCCGGTGACGACGGCCCTCGCGGTGCTGTTCGCGCGGGAGCCGGAGGCCGGGGGTGCCCCCGCGGCTGACGCGGACTCCGCCCTGCAGCGGGCGAGCTAGACAGTACGGGCGTCAGGGGTTGCCGGGCGGCAAAGGCTTGTGGACGTCGGGGCTTGTGGGGAGCAGCGGCTACGGGGAGTCGAGCGCGTCGGGGTCTGCGCCGAAGCGCTCAAGCTGCTTCCGCTCGGCCGCGCTCCGCTTCCGCTCAATACTCTGCTGCTTCCGCCCCGCGGCAAGCTGTTTCCGCTCGGCCCTGCGCACCTCGCGCGGCTGCCTGGGCGGGATCGCGGCGAGGTTCTCTGGGTATACGAAGGGCGCGGGGCCGAACGCGGCGCGGGCGGACCGCACAACCTTCTTGCCGAGCAACCGGTTGCCGGTGCCGCCGATGACGGCTCCGACGCCGTACGGGATGGCCTTGCCGATCACCGACGCGGTACCCGTCTTCGCGAGCTTCTTCAGGAACATCGAGCGAAGCTGATCGAGCGCCGGCCCGACGAGGTTCCTCGGCATTGCCGTGGTGACGATCTCACTCCAGAACGCGTTTCGGGCCATGCCGCCCGCGACCTGGCCGGTGACCTGGCGCAGCAGGGTCGCGCCCTCTTCGCCAAGCATGAGGGCGAGGATCAGGGCGTGGGTTCGGTCGCGGTCAGTGAGCACAATCCCGTGCACCTCGGCGACCGCGTGCGCGAACAGTGCGGTCGCCTCGATGAAGCCGAGTGTTTCCGCGCCGGCGAGCGCAAGGGCCGCAGCGGTGCCGACGGCGGGGATGGCCGCGGCAGCGCCGACGCCGGCCCCGCCCGTCATTACCGTCATCAGGTAGTGCCGCTCAAGCATCTCGATGAGCTGCTGCGGCGTCGCGCCCGGGTGGCGGGAGCGGATGCGCTTGAGGTGGGCGAGCACGATCGGGCGCTGCACCGTGAGTACGCCGTCGAGGGCTTTTGCGACCGCGGGGTGTTGCTGGTGGTGGCTCGCGCTCCCGGCACCTGGGCCCGTGCCCGCCGAGGCGTGCGGCGCGGCTTCGACGACGATGATGGGCTCATCGGGCCGAGGCTCGTAGCGGTAGCGGGGCTGGTTCATAGCATCATGCTACGCAGCGAGGCTGTGCGCCGGGTTGCTGTTCGCTGACGGGAGAGTGGGCCTCCCGGCTCAGCGGGTACCGGCCCCTCCCGGCCCAGCGGGTACCAGCCCAGCCCAGCCCGGCCCAGCCCGGCCCATTCCAATGCGATCGGCGTTCAATATGCCCGATCGGGCTCGAGTGGTCATTGGTTTCGCAGATCCCAGATCTTTGGGGTGCGTGGTCCGTGCGCGGCCGGTGCGCGGCCTGGGGTGCCCAGGCAGAACAATGAATTTCTTGACAACAGCGCGCCACCCTCGTAGGTTCATTAGTGAAGTAATGAACCGATGGGGTGGATAGGATGCGATCACGGGTACCGGGCCCGAGGTGACGAGGTGACACGTGTTTGAGGATTCAAGGCCAATCTTCCAGCAGCTTGCCGAACGGATTGTCGACGACATTCTGCGCGGCCGCTACGAGGAGGGCGGGCAGGTGCCCTCGACCAACGAGCTCGCGAGCTATCTCCGCATCAACCCCGCGACGGCCGGTAAGGGCCTCGGCCTGCTGGTCGACCGGGGCATCCTCGTGAAGCGCCGCGGCATCGGCATGTTTGTTGCCGAGGGCGCGACCGAGCGGATCGCGGCTGAGCGGCGCGACCGGTTTGTTCAGGACTTCGTCCAGCCGATGCTCGCCGAGGCGCGCACCATCGGGCTCGATAGGGCGGCGCTCAATCGTCTCATCGACGACTCCCGCACCCCCGAAACAGAATGAGAACGGATATGACCTACGCGATCAAGGCCCGCGGCCTCACACGCGTCCACGGTGCAACCCGCGCCCTCGACGACGTCACCCTGAACGTTCACGAGAACACGATCACCGGCTTGCTCGGCCGCAACGGCGCCGGCAAGACGACGTTCATGTCGCTCGCAACGGCGCAGGATCGCCCGACCTCCGGCACCGTCAGCGTGCTCGGCTCGGAGCCCTTCGAACACGCCAAGGTGCTCGAACAGCTCTGCTTCATCCGCGATAACCAGCGCTACCCCGACGACTACAAGCTCGTCCACGCGCTCCGCGCGGCGCGCATCTTCTACCCGAACTGGGATCAGGCGCTCGCCGACGAACTCGTTGAGCTCTTCCGCATCCCGGCGAAGACCGTGGTGAAGAAGTTCTCGCGCGGCCAGACCTCGGCGCTCGGGATCGTGCTCGGCCTCGCCTCACGAGCCCCGGTCACCTTCTTCGACGAGCCCTACCTCGGGCTCGACGCGACCGCCCGCAGCTACTTCTACGACGTCTTGCTGCGGGATTACCAGAGGTACCCCCGCACGATCCTCCTCTCAACGCACCTCATCGATGAGATGGACAGGCTGCTGGAGCGCGTCGTGATCCTCGACCGCGGCCGCGTGGTGCAAGACGCCGACGTCGACGAGCTGCGCGGCGCAGCACACCAGGCCGCGGGTTCCGCTGACGCTGTCGCCGCGTACGCCGAGGGCCGCACGGTGCTCAGTCGACACCGGCTTGGCGGCCTCGCGACCGTGGTCATTGAGGGGCGGCCTGACCGGGCAGCCGCCGCCGGCGACGTCGAACTGAGCTCGGTGTCATTGCAAGAACTCGTCGCCGCCTACGGCTTCGACGGCGGGGACAGCCCCGCGAGTGAGAAGGAGGTGCGCTCATGAACCGCGTGCTGAAGGTGACCCGGCTGCACATGAACAAGCCGGGCGCGATGTTCGGCGTTCCCCTGCAGATCGTGCTTGTGGTGCTCGTCGTCTCGGCGCTCATCTCGCTCATGCTGCAGCGGGGCGGCCTTGACCCGGCGTCAGCCGAGTACGTCGAGGGTGCCCGCTGGAACCAGGGCATGATCTGGTCGCTCCCCGGCTTCCTCGTCTACTACGGCGTCCAGGCGATTGCGACGACGTACCCGTTCTCGCTCGCGCTCGGGGCGACCCGCCGCGCGCACGTGCTCGGAACCGCGCTCGCGAATATCGTGCTGTCGCTCTTCATCGCGGCGGTCATGGTCGTGCTGCTCGGGCTTGAACTCGCCACCGGCCACTGGTTCATCCACCTGTACGCGCTCGACGTGTACCTGCTTGGTTCGGGCAACCCCCTTGTGCTGTTTATCACGATGTTCCTCATCACGTTCGTGGCGACGAGCGTCGGCGGCTTCTTCGGCGCGGTCTGGGTGCGCTTCGGTTCGAAGGGGCCGACCGTCGCGGCCCTCGGCCTCGCGCTTGTGCTCGTCGTACTGCTGCTCATCTTCGTGCCGCAGCTCGGGGAGATCATCGCGGCCATCACCCGCCCGCTGCTCGCCGGCGTTGGGGTAGGGATCGCCGCGCTCGCGATCTTCGGCACCTGGCTGTCGATGCGCCGCGCCTCGGTTCGGTAGCCGAACACACGGGGGTCGGGCGACACGCCCGGCCCCCGTGCAACAATGGGCCGGTGTACGTTTCGCTGAGCACCACAACCGCACCCGTCGAGGATCTGACGTTTCTGCTGCATAAGCATCCGGGTCGCGCGCACACGCGGAAGCTCTCGGTCGGCGCGGTGAGCGTCGTCTGCACGGAGCTCACCGACGAGCGCTGCACTGTCGCGCTCGCGCTTGAGGTCGACCCGATCGGGCTGCTGCGCGGCCAGGGCGCCGCGATGGAGAGCTTCACGCTCGGCCAGTACGTGAACGACAGGCCGTACGTGGCTTCTTCGCTGCTCACCGGCGCGATCCGCGGGGTGTATGGCACGGCCCTCGCGGGCAACTGCGAGGCGCGGCCCGAGCGGGTTGCGGCGCCGCTCGAACTCGAGGTGCACCTCCCGACGGTCGCCTGCGCTGATGGCGCGCAGCTCATCCGTAGGCTGTTCGAGCCGCTCGGGTGGGCGGTGTCGGCGAGCGCGCTGCCGCTCGACCCCGAGGTTCCCGAGTGGGGCGACTCCGAAATCTTCGACGTCAGGCTCTCGGGCACGGAGGTGCTGCAGCACGCGCTGCAGCACCTCACCATCCTGCTGCCCGTGCTCGACGACGCGAAGCACTACTGGGTTGACCAGTCAGAGAACGACAAGCTGCTCAGGCACGGGGGTGAGTGGCTCGCCACTCACCCGGAGCGCGAGCTCATCCTGCGCCGCTTCCTCAGGCACCAGCGTGACCTCATCGCCGCGGCAGACGCAACAGACGTCGCAGCGACGGCAGACGCGGCAGACGCGGCCAGCACTGCAGACACCGCAGCCACCGCAGGAACGGGTGCGGGTGTGCCAAGCGCTGGCGATCCTGAACGGGGATCGGCGGCGACCGGCACCCGCCAGCCGTCGCTCGCCCGTGAGCGCCGCGAGGCCGTGCACGCCGAGCTCACGCGGCTCGGCGCGGCGACCGTGCTCGACATGGGCTGCGGCCAGGGCGCGCTGCTCGCGCCGCTCGCGCGTGACCCGCGCATCACGCGCCTGGTGGGGGCCGACGTTTCGGCGCGTGCTCTCGCGCAGGCCGCCCGCAGGCTCGGGCTCGACGACGCCCCAGGCGGCGCCGCCGACCGCTCCTCAGACTCGATCCGCGCGAAGGTCGGGCTCATCCAGTCCTCGCTCACGTACCGCGACGATAGGCTGCGCGGCTTTGACGCGGTGGTGCTCATGGAGGTCATCGAGCACCTCGACCTCGAGCGCGTGCCGGTGCTCGAGCAGACGGTGTTCGCCGACGCGCGCCCCGGCCACGTGATCGTCACGACCCCGAACGTCGAATACAACGCCGCCTACCCGGGCCTCGCGCCCGGTGAGCTGCGCAACCACGATCACCGTTTCGAGTGGACCCGCGCGGAGTTCGCGGCCTGGGCCGAGCGGGTCGCGCTCGCGCACGGCTACACGGTGGTGCTGGCGGGCATCGGGCCGACGGCCGATGGGCTCGGCTCGGCAACGCAGATGGCGACGTTCACGCGGGGAGGAACCAAATGACCGAGATCTCGATCCCAGAGGTCGCGCTCGTGCTGCTCGTCGGCGCATCAGGATCGGGCAAGAGCCGATTCGCCCGCGAGCACTTCGGCCCCTACGAGACCGTGTCGAGCGACGAGTGCCGCGGCATCGTCTCGAACGACCCGAACAACCAGGCGGCGACGAAACCCGCGTTCGAGCTGCTCCACACGATCGCTGCGGCGCGCCTTAAGGCCGGGCTGCTGACGGTGATCGACGCGACGAACGTGCAGCCCGAGTCGCGCGCTTCGCTCATCAAGCTCGCGCGCGACCACGATGTGCTGCCCGTCGCGATCGTGTTTGACCTCGCCGACTCAGTGCTGTTCGAGCACGACCGCGGCCGCGACGACACCCCGCGCGGCGAGAAGGTGATTCGCCGCCAGCAGGGCCAGCTGCGCCGCTCGATGCGCGGCCTCAGGCGCGAGGGCCTGCGCGGCGTGCACGTGCTCAGCACGACCGACGAGGTCGCGGCCGCGACGATCGTGCGACGGAAGCTCCTCACCGACTTCCGCGACGACCACGGCCCGTTCGACGTGATCGGCGACGTGCACGGCTGCCTGCCCGAGCTGGAGGAACTGCTCGGCGCGCTCGGCTACGTGATCGTGCGTGACGACGCGGGGCGGGCGATCGACGCGAGGCACCCCGAGGGGCGCCGCGCGCTCTTCCTTGGCGACCTTGTCGACCGCGGGCCCGACTCGGTTGGCGTGCTGCGCCTCGCGATGGGCATGCACAAAGCGGGCCACGCGCTCGCCGTACCAGGCAACCACGAGGAGAAGCTCGTGGCCGCGCTCGACGGCAAGCGGAAGTCGATGGCGCACGGCCTTGCCGAGACGATGCTGCAGCTCGCGGGCGAGTCCGACGAGTTCAGGCGCGAGGTGCGCGATTGGGCGCACGGTCTCGTCTCGCACCTCGTGCTCGATGACGGCAGCCTCGTCGTCGCCCACGCGGGCCTGAAAGAGGCGTACCACGGCCGCAGCTCTGGCCGGGTGCGCGCGTTCGCGCTCTACGGCGACACGACGGGCGGGGTCGACGAGTTCGGTCTGCCGGTGCGGCTCGACTGGGCCGCCGACTACCGCGGGAAGGCCACAGTGCTGCACGGCCACACCCCGGTCGAGCAGGCCGAGTGGTTCAACAACGTGATGTGCCTCGACACCGGCTGCGTGTTCGGCGGGAAGCTCTCGGCGCTGCGCTACCCCGAACGCGAGCTCGTCGAGGTGCCCGCCCGCGAGCGCTACGCCGACCCGGTCAGGCCGCTCGCTCCGCCGCGGGGAACCGTCGCGCGTGACGGGGGCGATCAGGATCGCCAGCGGCCTGCCGCGCCCGCCGCCGGGCAGCCGGGTGCTGGCCCGGGTGCCGCCGCGCCAGCCATGCCCCGCGCTGCGGGCGAGCTCCGCGCAGCCGACGTGCTCGGTAAGCGCGTCATCGAGACGAAGCTGCACGGCCGGGTCGGCATCAGGGCCGAGCACGCCGCCGGCGGGTTCGAAACGCTGAGCAGGTTCGCGGTCGCGCCCTCGTGGCTCCCGTACCTCCCACCGACGATGGCGCCGTCTCCGACGAGCTCCGAGCCCGGGTACCTTGAACACCCGCGCGAGGCCTTCAAGGTGTTCGCTACCGCGGGCGTCGAGCGCGTCGTGTGCGAGGAGAAGCACATGGGCTCGCGCGCGGTCGTGCTGCTGTGCCGCGACGAGGCGACCGCCGCGAAGCGTTTCGGGGGTCAGCCGGGTGAGACCGGCATGGTCACCACCCGCACCGGGCGGGCGCTCTTCGAGCGTGAGCTCATGGAGGAGTTCCTTGCCGGGCTGCGAGGGGCGGTTGACGCCGCGGGGCTCTGGGACGAGCTTGAGACTGACTGGATCCTGTTCGACGGCGAGATGCTGCCCTGGTCGCTGAAGGCTGGAGACCTGCTCACCGGCGTGTATGCCCCTGCGGGAGCCGCCGCGCGTGCCGGGCTCGGCGCGGCGGTCGAGGCCTTCGCCGCGGCCTCAGCGCGCGGCGTTGAGGCCGCGAAGCTCGAGGCCCGCGCGGGTGAACGCCTCGCCGACGCCGAGGCGTTCACCCGCGCCTATCGGCGCTACGTCTGGCCGACCTCGGGGCTCAAAGGCGTGAGCTTCGCGCCGTTCCAAGTGCTCGCGACCGAGGGGCGGGCACGCTACGGCGATCCTCACCCCTGGCACCTCGACATTGCGAACAGGCTCGCCGACGCGGCTCCCGAGCTCGTGCGGCGCACCCGCTCGCTCACGGTCGAGCCCGCGAACGCCGAGAGCGTCGAGGTCGGCGTTCGCTGGTGGGAGGAGCTCACCGAAGCGGGCGGCGAGGGCATGGTCGTGAAGCCTGAGCAGTCGGTTGTGCTCGGCAAGAAGGGGCTCGTGCCCCCGGGGCTCAAGGTGCGCGGACGCGAGTACCTGCGGATCATCTACGGCCCCGAATACCTGGAACCCGTGAACCTCACGCGGCTGCGAGACCGCGACCTCGGGCGCAAGCGCTCCCTTGCCGGCCGCGAGTTCGCGCTGGGCGCGGAGGCCCTCGACCGGTTCGTCGCGGGTGAGCCGCTCTGGCGGGTGCACGAGGCTGTGGCCGCGGTGCTCGCCCTCGAGTCTGACCCGGTCGACCCGCGGCTGTAGCGGGGTCGGCTCGTTCAGCCCCACCGAATGTAACCTGCGCATCGTATGCCCGAATCTGGGAATCTGGCATACGATGCGCGGTTTGCAGGTGTAACAGCCGAATGGGCCTGGGAGCTGCGCCCCGAGCGGAGTAGGTTTGGGGGAGAACCTCATGGGGCAGGAGACAGCATGCGTGAAATCGAAGTGAAGCTTGCAAACGGCGAGAGCCGGAAGTTTGGGGAGCTCGCGCCCGGCGCGGCCCTCGTCGTCAACGTCGCCTCGAAGTGCGGGTTCACGCCGCAGTACGCGGGCCTCGAAGAGCTCTACCAAGAATTCCGCGAGAGGGGCCTCGCCGTCATTGGCATGCCGTGCAACCAGTTCCTGATGCAAGAGCCGGGTACCGACGAAGAGATCGCCGAATTCTGCACGCTGAACTACGGCGTCACCTTCCCGCTGCTCGCGAAGGGAAAGGTCAACGGCCGGGGCACCGAGCCGCTGTTCAAGGAGCTCCGCAAAGGCAAGGATGCCGCGGGCACGGGCGGCCTCGTCCGCTGGAACTTTGAGAAGTTCATCGTGAGTCGTGACCCCGCGGGCGGCGGCGCCCCGACGGTCACGCGTTTCCGCTCGGCCACCGAGCCGAACGACCCGGCGATCCGAGCGGCGATCGAGGCCGCGCTCACCGCCTAACGCCTGATGAGGCCGTTTGGCCAGTCATGGTCAGTGCGTGCGGTTGCTATTTGGGGATGGCATCAGACCAGTCAGGGAAGGGGATGTAGTCGCCGGGCAGGGATTCTCGCGGGAGTGTGTTGTCGGCGTAGCTCCCGGGCACCCGGTCCACTACCGCCGCTTCAAGTGCGGGTTCGTCGTTGGTCCAGTAGAGCTCGCTGCGGACAGCGAGGCTGTAACTGCCGTTTGAGTGGACGGTGTATTCCAGCCAATAGCCGTCGTCGGTGCGGCCCCACACGGTCTTCCACCCTCCAGAAGCTTGCTCTTCGACGCGCCAACCTTTGCCTTGGTAGTACCGACGCATTGGCTCTAGATCGGCCGCTGAACCGGTGGCGCCTGGCGGCTGTATGACGCGGCTGTCTATCACGTCGTAGCTGGTGTCGCCGTCTGAGCCGGGGAGCGTGGTTCCGCGGACGCCCCCAGCGTAGCCACTGTGCGGTAACAGTACGGTTCCTGTCCAAATCCAAGGGCCTTCGCTGATTTGGAGCTGAGCGTCGGCGAGCAGCTCGTGTGCACGTTCGTAGCGTTCACCGTACAGTTCGTATTCC